>JAEESF010000007.1:0-128690 GCA_016286205.1 Paludibacteraceae bacterium
GAGGACTGCCGCCTGGCGGCATTAAAGTCTCCGGGGCCTCCGCTCTCCCCAAGGATTAGAAATCCCCGGGGACCCCTATAGATTAAAACGTAATGGATGAAAAAACGCACTGCACTATTTGCACTATTTGCACTTTGAACGAGAAAGTGCAGAAAATGCAGAAAGTGCAATGCAAAATTTTACAAACACTAAACACAACATAACTATGGCACACATGGATACTTCCGACGGCATCAATTGCTTAGTCGGAGCAATAAGCAAAAAGAAAAGTTCGAAGAGACTGTCGGTCTCTCGCGTAAAACATTTCCGCGACCCGCTAACGGGCATGGAGATAAGTAAAGGACCTAATGAGTTCTACCTGCAGAACAAGCGCAACTATAGTCATGCACCACTGACTGCAGCGGAAGAGGCACAGAAAGAGCGTTGGCGCGCAGCCTGCTTGCAGGCTGCTGCTATTCTAAGAGACCGTGCGCATCCGCGCTATGCGGAACTATATCACCGCTGGCGTGCGCAACTGAATAATGCCAAACCCATTGCGCAGTTCGGCAATTTTATTCGCGCTGTACTGGCGCAGGAGCAGTAGAAAAGAGCACCCTTCGGGGTGCTTTTTTGTGTCAAAATCAGCAAATTTTACGAAAAACACACAATAAATTTGTGTAAACAAAAATTTATTTGTACTTTTGCGAACGTTCTTTAATGGAGAATGCCGAAAATCCAATACAGAGTGGCTTAATGTTAACCCAATCTAATAGCATATGACAACCTTAAAACATTTTATTGAAACATTGGTGTTTAATTGTAACCTGGCGCACGTAGGAGTAAGATGTCTTTGGGATTCCCCAGACAATCCTACTCCTTGTCGCATTAGCGAGATAGATGACGTAAATCATAAGCGCTATTTGACAACCAAATTCGACTCGAATTATTTAGATTACAATGATATATACTATAAAGTGTACTTCGCTGTTGACGACTCGAGGATAGGTTTTGATGGAGTGCAGACATATTTGGATAAAAATAAAAATGTTATAGCAGCAGACATTTCTCAGTGCCATCCGTCGTTAATCAACACAATGCAGATGTTGAAAATGTTCAATGGTATTCCATATAAACATCTTGGTCGATCTAATGAGGTTAATGGATGGATTGTGTATTACTAACCCAAAATTCTAAAGTGATGATTTTTACTAAAAATGAACAATATGCAGTAGCATATGTAGTTGAGACAATGCTTCATTACGGCAGTGGTTCTGTTGTAGAAAGAGCCACGGCTCATAGTTTACTTTTCAAGGTGGGATACAATCCTGTATCGGAAAGACATCCGGATATGATATTTCAGGATGTGATCGATACAGTTAAACCTATGCCGCTCGAAAAGAAAAAAGCCGTGTTAGCTATTCTTGCCAATATTATGGTAGCAGATGGAAATATTAAAAAGGAGAAACAACAATGGTTAAATACGGTGTCGACATATTGCTCCTGTCCCGATATAAGTTGGGATGAAACATGGAAAATAATCGACTCATTGGATTAATTGTAAGTTTTTTATATAATAGAAAATAACTATGACAACATCAGAATTAAATCAGTACTTGCTTACAAATGTAAAATGTAAACAAGGAGACTTTTTAAGTGGTTCAACTATAGGCGATGCATATGAATCATTGCGCAATGATGCTAGCATATACTGCTGGAGTGGTATGGGTTCCGTAGTGAGACGAGTTTCTAATAGTACCGATTATTGCAGATGGATGCAAGGTTGTGCACAGCAAATGGCGCAAAGTGAGACACAAGAAGAAAGTGAAAGTAGAATTCTCCCGCGCGCCATTCATTGTGTTAAATCTGATGGGGATGACTTGTGCGATGAGCAAAGTATCGGTTGGTATTTAGCAGTTTATATATATATGCATTGTTTGGCCTATAATATATATTCTTTTGAGGTCTTGTTCCTAAGATTTTGGAGGATGTACTTTACAGAAACTTATCAAAGACAAATTAGGTAGTTGTTTTTACAAACTACAGAAGTGTCCTTATGAGGTGCGTCTTTGCAAAACTCGTCATGCTTAAGAAGCAGCATGACGCAGAGATAATGGTCAAAGAATGTGTACCTATTGAGTACATTGTTAACATTGATAATCCTGACGAATTTTAGTTTTATATATTATGGCACTGACATCTAATCCTCTTTTCTCAAAGGAAAGCATGAAAAAAGCCACAAGTAGTCTTGGCTGGGCTTCTTACACACTTTGTTATGACAACAATGACCTTCCGGAACAGGAGAAAGCCGGAAAGGAACTTTTGCAAGCAAAATGGATCTTGGCTACAATCTCAAGTCATGTTTTTGACTATTATCCGATAGAATATTATCTTGCTGACGATGAACACAGGGAGTATTTGGATTTTTATAATTGGTTTATGGAACACATGTCAGTAGGGTTGAGGAATGCACTTGAGTTCGTTGAGAAAAACTATGCCGTTCTCGAAACCATTACACGGGATAAATGGAATCAACACCGCGTGCCTGTGCGTAAACCAGACGAGGAAGCCCATGTCAAAGCTCTTTTTGAGGCATTGATAGAGAACTCTGACGAGTTGTTCGTTTTGCTCAACAGCCCGAAAAAGGTTAATGATACGGACAAACCCTCTGCGGCATTGATTAAGGAGTTGATTAATGGTATCACTGCCATTCAGGAATCTTGTCAGAAGTTTGCCGATGCACATCCGGAAGCGGGCATGGATGCTATGCAGGTGTTCCAGTTCCAACAAAGTATGGAACTTTTTAAGAATCCCTTACGGCAAGCATGGCAGGTGTACCACTATGGGTGGCACTCCGATTTTTGGGAAGAAGGAGATTCTATGTTTGAGTACATGATGTATGAAGTAAAAGCGAAGGAAATGCTTCAAGACTTGGTGAAGTCGTTGAGTAGTGAATCTCTTTTTGACGCTTTTCCGGGAGGTCACAAGATTACTGAGGGTCTCTTAAAAGTGTATAAACACCTTTTGACTCAAGACCTTAGTGGTGAATAAAAATTTGTAATATTAACAATATAAATATTTGACTTATGGGCTTCATGGATTTTTTTGTTGATGGTGACCCCATCAAATCTAAAGTTGACACATGTATCGCTTTGTTCGAACGCAATGACATTCCGTCGCTGCAGCAGTCATTGTTTGAGCTCTATCAAGAGTTTAATCGCGCCGGAGGTGGTGCAAAGATTATTAACTTTGAGCAGAAGGATAGATTGTGTGAGTGCTTTATCAACATGCTTAACTATGACTGGATGCATGATTCTGACATCAGGGAAGTATGGGCAGAGGATGGTTTTTACTGCATTGCAACCTACCTTAATAACGACGCTAAAACCATGCAAGATATTTTTGCAGGTTCTCTTGATTTGTTCCTTCTTATTCACGCAGGAGAAAGACATCTGTATCCTAAGTTCAACGACGTTCTGCGTAAGGTTAAGATGAAAGTCTCCATGATGGGACCGATGGCTGGTCCTGAAGCAGAGATTTTCACTAATGAGGACTTTGAAGGTGGTGCTCCATATGTTCTTCGCCAATTCAAGTTCTTTGCCGCCACGTGGATTTCTAAGGTTGAAAGGCAACACCCTGAGATTATTTCGCCAGCTCTCCGCCCTGCGTTTGAAAAGGCTAAAGCGGACTACGAGTTTGCGTCCATTCCACCTGACACGCAATTGGCAAAGATGAACTTCTTTGCAAAGATTATAGAAAGTATATTAGAAGATATGTGATAACGCGCGTACAATTATGAAATGAGTAGTGTTTTTTGCCCGATTATTTCCGTTCGTTATGCCTCTCAAGCAATTACCGCAAATTATACTAATAAAAAAGATTGAATGGAGAATGCCGAAAATCCTTTAAAGAGTAGGCTTAACTTAACAAAAATAATACTATGCAATTTTCAGGAAAAGAAATGGCAGCACTATTGAAAGCTGCAAAATTAATGGCATTGGCAGATGGTAGGATGACAGAAGATGAGAAAAAGGTTATGATTGCTGATCTGAAGAGTTTCGGTGTTAATATTGATACCCTTCAGTCTGTTGCAATGGAGGCCGCAGCAGATGCAATGGAGGGAGCAGAAGTGCTCGCTGTATTGTCAGCTATGAACTCGGAACAGAAAAAATACGCATGTGGTTATTTGGCGAGTGTAATGGCAGCGGATGGTGAAATTCATAATAAGGAAGTAGAATTATGGACGCTCATATCGCTGCTTGCAGGTTTTCCTACAATGAGTGCTGGTGAGGCTATCGCGTTTTGGCAAACGCATTGACAAAATCAGAAGGCATAACCATTGCGGTTGTGCCTTCTGAGCCTTTTAGTATGGATAGAGTAGTGTAGAATATTTTTATTATCGAAGAATTCGTGGTTGCTGCGAGAAAAATATTGTCCGAGAATTAATGGATACGTTTGATTTATCACACGATTTATGTGAGGCAAAACAAAACTTAGAAGGGTGGAAATGGCTTCATGGGGAGCAGAAATATCCGCATATAATTGCTGAAAATATGATGCGGAGAGTCTATGCTATGGATTTGATATGGAAGGATTTTGAATCTCGAGAATTGCCTTCCTTTAGTACCTTGACGGCTTTTTTAGAAATGGAATCCATTTACCAAGAGAAAGTGCAACAAGTCGTTAATCCCAATCTAAGTGAGTGGCTAGATTTTCGCCGCTCTACATTAATTGGTGGTATTTCATATGCATATTGGGATGGTCTTGCTACACCTGCAGAAACAAACGATTCTATTCTTGAAGAAATAGAGTTTTCATACATTTTCCATTTCCTTGTAGACAAGTGTGTTCTTTATTGGATTGCTTATTGTCAGTCAGGGGTCGATCCCAAAACGGCTATGGGTAGAATGACTGGTAAGGTTTTTGCAAACGATGAGGATTATACATATGATAAAATGAAAGCATTCTTTCAAGAAGAACTTGTAAAAATCTACATGCATAAACATATGCCCAATGGTGCTCAAGAACATTCTTTTGTATTTTTGGGTGATAAATTCTCGCAACCAACATCCAATATTAGTGCCTACATCTGTTCTACTCCCGGATTATGTTCCTATATTGAAAGTCATCCTAAAATAAAGGACATGGAAACTCTGTGGCGTGGATTTGAGTTAGATTGTTATGATAAAGGCTGCCTTACTCCTCTAATAAGAACTCGTATGGATAATATTCGAAAAAATTATCCAACGACAGAAGAGAATCTGGATAAATTTCGAACGGTCGATTTAAGAAAAGCGCTAAAAGATGGTTATGACATAGAAGAATATAACCGTCGGTTAGTTCAACATGAGGAAATTGTCGATTTCTTTGCCGTGTGTGAACACCCTTATGTTTGTTCTCAGATAGCGAGAGATTTGCTAAAGAATGAGAAATTAAAAGCAAAAGGTCTTTCATATCTCCAAGAAGCTCTAAATGCTGCATTTAGCTTTCCTAATCCATTTTTGCACAATAAAGAGGCTATCTACGGATGTGTAGACGCGTTGGCGCAATTATCTGATTTGTTGTCAATAGTTGATAAAGAAGATTTTAAGGAACTCTTTGGATTTTCCCTGTTCAAGGTTCGGTATCTGTTGCTCAAACGTAGTGTGTGTCTAAGTACCAATACCAAAGAGACATGGCATTATAAGTGGGCTCTTGCTGATCTAATTGATGAGAATCGCCAAGAAATTACAAAAGAAGAGATCAGAGACGAGTATATAGAATATTACATATCATATTTGCGTTGCACTAATGAATATAGTGAAGGAAAGTACTATTTGGCAGAAATACTCTTTAGACAATTTGAAAGTAATGTGTATAATCTATATTGGATAGGTAATCTTCATATAGAAGAACGTGACGTGGCGGATCTTATGCGATTTCTCCAAGTGGTTCAATCTGATCATACGATGACACTATCGTTGTTCTTCGCCGAAGTACGCTATCATTCAATTCATCCATCTACTAACAATTCTCCTAACACATGGTCTAAAATATTTACCGAAGAGGAGCAGCGTAAGATAGATATTGCGACGCTAAAAGATGCAGCGTCGGAATATAGGCGATTCTTTGAAGGGCATAAAATAGATTACTTATACCATTTTACAGATAGAAAGAATATTGATTCAATCAAACAATATGGCGGATTATTCTCTTGCCGCTATCTAAAGAATAATCAGATTGCTACATATTCGGGTGGGGACGAAGAATTGCAACGTGTTGACCGTGAATTTGGCTTGGATGACTATGTGCGGTTAAGTTTTATTCCTAGACACCCGATGGGAAGACGCTTAAAAATAAATAATAATCGGGATTTTGTGGTATTAAAAATTCGTAAAGATGTCGCTTTTAGTAAAGATACCTTGTTTTCTGATGTTAATGCAGCGACTCAGGAGCACCATCACGGAGGCGGTATTGAAGATCTAAAGGCTGTAAATCTTGAGATTATAAATATTGATTATGCTTCCATGGATAGCGTAATACACGAAAAGAAAACAGCGGAAGTGATGATTAAGAATCATATTCCTATTGAATATATTCTCAATATAGACAATCCTGACTCGTTTTAAACAATTTAACATATGGATTCATACAAACCATTTCAAACATTTATACTCCCGGCAATCATGACTTTTGGGGCTACTCGTTATGAGGAATATCAAAATGGTCAAATGATAGATTCCGGTATGTCAACAATTGTAGTTCGTTTATCTCCATTAGAGGGTGGAAGGATAGGTTGCATTATCGGGTATAATAACTTAACTGATAAATTAATGAGTTGTAGTTTTGATGCATGCATTACCTTACACGATAGGCTGTTAATGATTAATAATCCTTGCGTCACAAATGCGCATATCCCGGTAACAGAGATGTTGTCTTCTTTAGTAGGGCATACCCGTGAGCAACATGATTTTTTACCCATTGAACCTGTTGTTGGCAGCATTTATACGGAAAATGGAGATATCGCAAAGTTGTCCTTTACGATGTCAAATCCAGAGCGACTAATCGAATTATTTAATTAAATTCATGTATTATGGAAGAACTTACTGTATTTCAATCAACGCATCACAAGCGTTTTGAGCATGGCATCGAAGTTTCTCAAGCCGCTGTGTCTCGCATTGTAAAAATGGAGTTTAGTCCGGACTTTTCTCGGATGGTGTTTAGTGTAGATCCTACACTAACGCCTAAACCCGCTGCGCGGGTGGCAGAGAATGGCAATGTTCTCATATATCAAGGCATTGATCCGGATTATCGTTTTGAACTTGAAAGAATTGGCGATCAACTAAGGCGTGTTTCCCTCTTTAGAATGGATCGCAACTTAGAAATTAGATATCTGAATTAGTATACTGGGATAAATAAAAGAAGTGTGAGTCTTTCCATTTGAAGACTCACACATATGGTTTTCTTCCACGCGCGTGCATGAGCACGCGCGTTCCTTTATATTGCATTTTTTATCCTGTGATTTATTGGAAAATTCTGCCAAAATCTCTATAATTGTATAAAAAACATACTTGCGTTCAAAATTTTCATTAATTCCCTTATTTATCATAGATAAATAACACAAAAAACAGCAAAATAAAAAATCAAAAAAATGCATTATTTGTATAAAAAATATACAGAAAAATTTGCAAGTATAAAAAATATGTATTATATTTGCACCGAAATTTTAAAACAATAGATTTATGAAAGCACAAATTGACATGGAGTATCCGTTATTCATTCGGATCAAAAAAAAGAGAAGAGAGTATGAGGCTCCGGAACACAGTGCACGTCCTACGCGCAATCGATTTTTCTGCAATGCGATTGGTCGCACCAAGATGCTTTTTAAAACAAAGGTAGAAGCGGATCGTTTTATCGCTTACAATAGTGGTAGTTATGAGAACCAGAGCTACGTTCCATGTCGCGCTTATAAATGTTGTTGTTGCGATGGGTGGCATATTACGCATTACGCTCAGATTCCGAGACGCAAGGAGGATCTTGAACGACGCGTTATTGCCAATAGTATATTGATGAGAAGAGGTCGTAATCTCACGCCCGCAGTCGCATACGCATATTAATGTATTAAAATGAATATACAAATTTTAAATATATAACGTTATGTTAAACAATCAGAATTTGGTTAGGGTAGTGGAGCACGCCCTACCAGCCCTATCAGGAAGCAAAGTTCATTATGACGCTGATCGTAACATGTTATGCACAACGTCTTACACCAGTGCGGCGGGTAATATCTATTATCAGGGTATCCGTTTGAGCGACCGTTTGGTTATCAATGTCGATCTCGGACAAGGGTACTACTACCTCTTCATGAATGGCTTGAGGTTGTATTGCTTCGATGGTTCCGGTAAGAAACTGATCGGAAGCCGTCTGTATAACTGCTATAGCTATTCGGACTACAGCGCATCTCGGGAGAGTGAGGAGATTTTGTTTGACTATTTGAAATCTCAAAGCGGCTTAATCGGAGCAACTGTCGGAGACAACCAATTGCGCGAATTTGCACACGAAATGGTTGCTGATGCTATGCGGAATAATGTTATATCTATCAATTAAGGAGGACGAGTCATGGCAAAAGTAACATCCATAAGTAACGGCTTCTTCGACAGTATCCTGCCGACCTACGGAACCCAACGTACTAATACTCCGGTATGGAACGAAAGTTTGAAGATGTTCATTACAGACGAGCATGAAAGCTCCAATGGTAATCGCTATTATAATGGTATACGTATCAGTAACCGTATCGTCATCGTAGAACACATAGGTATGTTCCATAGCTTCACATATTTGGATGGCATGGATATCTACATGTTCGACGGAGAAGAGCGCAAACTCATTGTCCAAGAGAAATATGATCGTCAGTTCTATGATGTAGGTTTCGTTCGCGAGCGTAGTAAACAAGCACTTCGCAACTACGCTCGTTCACAAGCAGCCATGATAGGTACAGCTATCACTGAAGAGGTTATAGAAACAGAGGTGAATGCCATTGTGGACAATAGTTATCAAAGTCTGCTTGATGACGATAAATTACAGAAATTGCACGCTATTGTACCTATCCTGCAAAAAGCATTAAATCAAGCATAACTCAATTACGATGGAAACAGATATTCAAATACAGAATCTGCCTTACGACCCGCAGAACGAGCCGCAGAAAATTGCGTACAAACTTATCGCAAATACGAATACAAGTTTCTTCCTGACAGGACGTGCCGGTACTGGCAAGACCACTTTTCTCCGCAAAGTACGCGAGACAGTGGATAAGAACTTTGTTGTCGTTGCTCCAACAGGAGTAGCAGCTATTGTGGCTGGTGGAGAAACCATTCACTCATTCTTTGGCATGCCATTGGAGATCTTAACCCCTCAAACATCGTACAATATCAACGAAACGAAACAAAAAATGCTTCGTAAAGTGGATACAATCATCGTGGACGAAGCCTCCATGGTGCGCTGCGACATAGTGGATGCCATTGACGACATTTTGCGAGAGATTATGCATAATAATCTTCCGTTCGGTGGCAAGCAGATTGTGTTCTCTGGCGACATCTTCCAGTTGGATCCGGTCGTTAAACGCAACAGCACGGAAATGGACGTTTTGCGAGACATTTATGGCACAAACGAAACTCCATACTTCTTTAATGCAAAGGTGTTTCAGCGTTCGGAACTAATATCGGTTGAGTTTCAGAAAGTATATCGTCAAGAAGATGCACATTTCTTAAGTATACTAACGCACATCCGCAACGGGCAAGTGAATTGGCAAGATATTAATACACTTAATGAGCGCGTTAGAAAACGACCGGCAAAAGACGAGTTGGTTATTACTCTCGCTTCACTTAATGAGACAGCCAATGAGATTAACCAACGCCACTTGGATGCCCTTGAGTCAGAGGCATTCACGTACGAGGGTGTGCTTGAAGGCGATTTTAAAGCGTGCGAAATGCCGGTACCTCAGCAACTCATGCTCAAGGTGGGCGCACAGGTAATGCTTTGCCGCAACGATCCAGCGCATCGGTGGGTAAATGGTACACTTGCAACCATCACGAAATTGGAAGAGAAAAGTGTTACTGTAAAGATTGGTACAGAAGAACATGAAGTTAGTGCAGTGCAATGGGAGCAACCCAAATATGTGTACGACAAGGTGAATAAGAAACTGGAGAAAGAGATAGTTGGTTTATACGCCCAACTCCCATTACGTCTAGCATGGGCGATAACTATTCACAAGAGCCAAGGAATGACCTTTGACAAAATGGTGCTAGATCTCAGCCGAGGTGTCTTTATGGCCGGTCAATTGTACGTGGCGCTTAGTCGTGTGCGTTCGTTGGATGGCTTATATCTGACATCTCCTATCAAGGCAAACTATATTCAGCCCAAAAGACAGGCAAATCAATTAGCAATGTCATTCAATGACGAATCGGCTATTTCGCACCAGATTAAGATAGGAGAATCCGTATATCCATATCTACGCATAGAGGATTATGATGGGGCTGTACATGCGTATTATAAGCAGATGATGGATTTCGTTTCCCACAACGAGATAGAGTATGCTCAGAGAGTGACAGACGCGTTACTGTCTTTGCTGGTTGACGATAGTTGTCTAACGGAAGAGGAATGGAGTCATGTTGGACGGATGGTTAGTGCTGGTGATACGGCCAACGCGCAATACATCCGTGCCCGTGCCCTTTACCGTTCCGGTCGTTATGCAGAGGCCGATGCGATTAATTGTGCCATTGTTGGGCAATATGGTAGTCAACTGGATAGCAAGTGGTTTTTCTTGATTGCGTGTACGAACGATGCGATTGGTGATCCCTCGTTAGGATTATATCAGCGAGTAATCCGTCGCCACCAGCATTATATCCCCGCATTCATTGCCTTCCGAAAAAGTATGCATGCCAAAAGGCAGTTGGTTCCTATTGTAGACAAAGAACGAGTTGCCGAAATTATTGCTGATTGGAATAATCACCAACTTGACCAAGAAAAATGGACAGCACAATACGTAGCACGATTGACAGAAAATTCCTTTGGAGAGTTTCGTTCCTTGCTCTCCAAATTGGCTTATGAATGATTAAATAAAATATATCCACAATGCCCTTTCAGCAGAAGTTTTTGCCATTAAACTTAAACCTTTAAAGGGCATTGTGGTATACTTTTGCAATAAAAATTTGTAAAAAAGCAATAAATGTATAAAAAATATACAGAATAAATTTGCAAGTATGAAAAAAATGTTGTACTTTTGTCGAAAATATTGAAACTATGGCAGAATTTATCACTACACACGACTATTACGAAGACGAAAACGGTCCGTTTAGATACAAATACGCACGCGCTTCTTTAACTGCTGATACGGTCATATTCAGTGTAGAGGGACATCATTTAAATGTCCTCCTTATTCAGCGGAGTGAAACGTCAGATACAGAAGCCGGTAAGTGGGCTATCCCCGGTGGTTTTTTGCGCGTATTTCCCACAAAGGACGAGCCGCGTATTGACTTTACCATCGAAGAATGTGGTCATCGCGAACTAGAGGAAGAGACACAACTCCCATCGGAGATTGCTAAAAACCTTGATTTGAAATTAGTGGGCGTTTTTTCGAAGGCTACTCGTGACGAGCGTGGTAGAGTAATTACAGTTGCGTATTATAATCTCACGCGCAAGTATCCTGTACAAGGGGCAGATGATGCACAAAAGGCAGATTGGTTCCCAATTAATGATCTTCCGGAATTGGCATTTGACCATCACGAAATCATTGCTGCTGCATTGAAGAAATTAAGATCTGACTTTCAATTTGACTCGGCGGCATTCCGCTTGTTAGACAAGGCCTTTACATATCGCCAATTGTTTGATTTGTACTATGCCGTGTATAGTAATTCATCCGATCCTAAGGAATACGCGGAATTTGTTGATTCTCACCGTGGCAACTTTATTAACCAAATAAAAAAGTTGGATATCTTAGATGAGATTTCTGGCAAGAAAGAGCAAGTGTCTTCTCATCCTGGCATCTCAGGAAAGTTGTATACCTTTAATGAAGACAAATATAAAGCCATTGTCGAAGAAAAGAAGAAAAAGATGGGCACGCGTTGCTTCAATCTTATCAGCCGGGAGTAGTGAGTTTCTTGCTATTCCTGGAACGTATTAGAAATTGTCAGGATACTACAGAAATTTGCATATGTCAAAACCAATTTATGGCTGTTAAACTAGTAAAAGCTTGTAGGGAATTGAATATTGGAATGTCCACTCTTACAGATTGGTGTGAGAGAAATGGATATTTCGTGGAGTCTGAACCTAAATATCTTTTATCGGATGAATTGTACGAAAAATTGAAACAGCATTTTGCACACAAACCGGATGCCTATTGGAATATAAATTAATCTTACATAATTAACCTCTCTCGCACCTGAATCTTCTGGCAAAATGGAAGGAATGAGTGTATTTTGAAAAATATCATGGTTCAGACATTTAGATATTATCCATGTTTGGGCGCCATCATTGGTGACACTGTCGGCTCGGTTTTCGAGTTTGATAATATTAAGCAAACAGATTTTCCACTGTTTTCCCTGGAAAGTAATTACACAGATGATAGTATTATGACTATCGCTGTGGGGGACTGGCTTGCAAATACTGACCGGTCGCAGAGCGCGCTGGAAGAGAAATTGGTTTCGTGGGCAAAGCAATATCCTTGCCCAATGGGTGGTTATGGTGGTGCTTTCTCCCGATGGCTTTTCGCTCCACAATTACTTGCCAACTATGAGGAGGAAGGAATGTCTTACCAAAAGTCTCTCGTTCGCCATCCCTATAATTCATGGGGCAACGGCTCTGCTATGCGCGCTTCAGCTTGCGGCTGGGTTGCATATACAATAGACCAAGCTCTTGATTTAGGAAAACGCTCTGCCGAAATCACTCACAATCATCCGGAAGGAATCAAAGGCGCACAGGCAGTCGCTGTCGCTATATATTTGGCACATAAAAGGGAGAAAAAAGAATATATCCGCGATTGTATCGAAGATTTGTTCAAGTATGACTTACGACATACATGTGACGAGATTCGTCCTGACTACAGATGGGAAGCTTCGTGTCAGGGTACAGTGCCACCGGCTCTTATCGCATTCTTCGATAGTCACGATTTCGAGTCCGCAATTCGCCTAGCCGTTTCTCTCGGTGGCGATAGCGATACATTGGCATGTATAACTGGTGGCATTGCTCACGCCTACTACGAGGCTATTCCCGAATGGATTATATCAGAGATGCGTGCTCGTCTGCCGCAAGCTTTCTGGAATATTATAGATAATGTTGAAAGATTAGTTTTTAAGTAAAATGATAGATTTGTCTTCTGCATATACTGATGCTCCCCGGAACATTTGTGGGAGATGAAGATTTATACAACGAATGGTTGTTAAATTCTTAACTATCTATCCTCCCGGATCTGTCCCGTATATCTCTCGTAGATGATATATAAATTAAAAAGACTAATATTTATGGCATACTTTGACAAATATGGCGTTGAGTTCATCTATAGACAAGCCATGAATAGAACAACAAAGTAATATGACACCTATACAACATCACACAAAATTGTAGTAGAACATAGATAAGGAAAAAGTATTCTAAGCATGATAGATCTCGTTGATAGAATAAATAGGATTGTTGCTTATATGCGTCGGACTCCGGAATGCCGGGACTATTATGTCAAAGTCTATAGTGGTGGGTATTGGGGGGATTTCGGCTTTAGGCCTCGTTATACCATAGCTGTTAACTATACCAATGCAGATCATAGTACTAGTCGTAACGAGTTCGTTTGCTATCTAAACGAAAAGCATGATAATATAGTTAATGTGGCTATTTACGGAAATAGACTGCGTGAGATCTATCATGAGATACATTACAATGGGAAACTTTGGGGGATAGAAGTAACAGATTGTGATTGGGAAACAGATTATATAGATGTATATTTTGACTTATCAAATTGTTGGCAAGAAGAACTTCCATTACCCGAGGATTATTATATTGCTAATCTATACACATTTGAATTGACTGAAGACGAATATAAGTTCCCACATAGAAATATATCAGATGAGGAAATGGAACTTAAGTGGAGAGATTGTTGTGAGCAATGGGACATCGAGAAAGAATCTTATCCATCAGAGAGCATGATAAATGCAATCTCTTATCCACAAATTGGCATAGAATTATCTCCTCAAGAATATACATATTACAAAAATAACGGCTACAATCTAAAAAGAATTAACGCATGGTGCATGAGCGGTAAATCTGCTCATGATTACATGCGGTATTGGATTCCATCAGCTGGTTTCTCTTCTGATGCTCCAGAAGAAGAAATACATTTTTCCACTGATTTAGGAGACACTGTACCTCGAGCAGGATTCTACAAACTCATTCGTCGTGAAAAGCGTAACGAGGATAGTAAATATGATACATTAGTTTGCTATTATACACGAAGCCGCTCTTTAGAATTTGTCGAAGAGGAAGTTGAAATAAATGAAGAACCACTATTCAATAAATTTTCTTCGAATGGTCCCAAGAATCATAGATTACAAATAGGCCAAATACTACATGTGTGTAGAACAGAACTTGTTCAGTATTTGTACGATGGAGAAGTGAAAAAAGCGTATAGTATTGATTGGTCAATTCTTTATGAAAAGAGATTACCTGCTACATATGTGGGCCCCCTAAAGCATGCCACCAATACAGATCATCCAGGTATAAAGGCCATTTTGAGCAGATTGTACCTTAGGGTCATTCAATGTCACAAGTCTGATGAATTGAATTTCCCCACATATGACATGTGTTTCGTTGGCTACATTGCAGAAAGAGGTTTAACTATCCCCCAAAAAGAATTAGAAAAACAAATTTTTGCATATAATAAAGGTCAACTGGAAACGCTTCGTCAATATCTCTCTACTATAAGCCATATCGATATTGAGACTAAGGATGTTATCAAAGATTTATGCAGGAAGTCTCCGATTATCGCACCCTTTATAGTTCGCCACAGATATACAGCTAGATTTTCTGTTTATCCGATAGATTTTTATAACTTCGAAAGACGAGGAAATCTCTATAGGTATTATTTTAATATTTTCGATTATTCAATTTCTTCACAGCATTGTGCCTATGCAGAACTCATAATAGAAGGATATGTTGGGCGTGAGTTTGCTATTCATTATGCAAGGCCAGGTGCTAATGATTATGATTATTTATCTGAAATATTTATCGTATAATATTTTGCCATATGTACCCAAATCCAACCAAAAGCAAGCCGGCTCTCTTCTTTTTAGAAGACAAAACCAAGATTTCAAAGTTGAGCATGAATTTCTCAAGATTTGTCGCGCAACACGATGAGTCTGCAATACTATCAACGATGGAGGCTATACACCAAGAAATAATCGAGAACCCTCAATCGCTTAAAGACGTCAGGGCGTATGAGGCTGTTGGTATAGCCCTTTATCAGATGTTTAATCTTATTAATCTTCCTGAAGAAAACAAAGAAGCGCTTAAACTTCTAAAGAGAAATATTGCATATATGGCATATTATTGTTTCTCAAAGCATATGGAATATTATGAAGATAATAAAGAAGCCCTAATACTAAGGAAAGACATGATTTTTGCTATCGGCGCTGCATTTATCCCTCTAGTGGTGAGATCAATGAACTATCAATCTTGGACGGTAGAAATGGATCAAGAATGTGCTCGCATGGACTTATTTAAAATGTGTATTGCTGATTTGGTTGCATTAGAATATATAGGAGAGTTCCCTTCGATGGAAGAACGAAAGTTTATCAGTACTGCGATAAAAGATGATTTTGCTCCTAAAGAAGTACAACAAGTAGCAAAAGAGGGAGATGAGGTTCATGAAAAATTATTAACTGATCTTGAAAATTTGTATATCAACAGAAACGAATTTAATTATTTACGCATGTAGTCTAAAGAAGATTAATTATGATGACAATCACTATCATCTTGTGTGCAGGCCTGTCAAAGAGCATTCTCTACATTATCTGATGTTGAATATACTCCCCAAATTTGTAGTCCCTAACATTAATCTGAAACTCAATATTACAGAACTGAATAATATAAATTTTGTAGAACTAATAAATAGTTTCCAATCATGAGTGTGCGACAAATGCCATCCCCGTGGATCTTGAATTTAGGAACGACAATCGATAATATTCCTTTAGTAAACAACACATTACACATGCAAGAGGAATCATTGTTTTCTGTAAGTCGATATTATCATATGGGGTTTGAAGAAGGGGAAAAATATCTTTTTATTCCAATGAGACATTTTTGTTGCAAGGCGGCATATACTCGCCAGTTATGCACATGGAGAATGGTCTTATATTTTCCCCTTCATGAGAAAAATGGGAAACTTGAGTTAATTGACAGGTGGGATGGTGGGGTAAAATGTTATGCGTGGCCCATAGGATGGTTCTCAATGGTAATAAGTGGATTTGTAGGAGACGGCATACCTGAAGGTATTAAAACCGGAGTAAACAAAGACGGGAGAATTCGTGTCTTGGCAAATCAATTGAAGTTCTATGGAGGCGTGTTAGATAAGATCCCTTATTCCGTAACAAAAGATGGCTTCTTTAAAATAGATCTTCCATTTATTTCCGAATTTAAAGCAATAAGAGGGTACATTCCTGATTATCAAGCCGTGGATAGGAATAGAGGGATTTGGGATGTTAAGACGGATGAAAATGGTTACGCGATGTTTCGGGCCTGCCAATGTCTAATCGGGGATGTAAGTTTAAATGTGCCGGATGACCTTGTATTAGAAGCAACCAACCATGCTTATAGTGGAGGCCCGCACATAAGGGAGGTATTAGACGATAAATGGGTAGAAATTGTGAAAGAAAAAAGAGGCAAAGAAGCTGCCGAACGTCAAATGCGTGAGCAAGCAGAAAGAGCGCAGCGAATTAGAGAGAAACAAGCGCGAGAAGATGCACAAAGGATAAAAGAAGAGCAAGAACGTTGTAGGTTGATTAAAGCGCGAGAGGAAGAATCGCAACGCCGTTTGCAAGAGCAACAAATGCAAGAAATGCTGCAAGGTTCTACACTATTCTTCGACACGGAAACAACTGGATTACCTCCAAAGGGAATGTATGACGCCTCTCCTACGAAAACAGATATTTGGCCACGGTTAGTGCAATTAGCATGGATCATAGCGGATAAAAATGATAAGGTAGTTAAGCAGAAATCTGTCATTATCAAACCGGATGGATTCTCAATCCCTGCTGATTCTGTAGCTACTCATGGCATTACAACAGAAAGGGCCTTACGCGAAGGAAAACCATTGAAAGAAGTGTTAGAAGAATTTGCATTTGATTTATCTTTTGCTTCACAAGTAGTCGGACATAACATTGATTTCGATCAACATATAGTTGGGGCAGAGTTGTATCGCATGGATATGAACTACACGGCATTGATGAACAAACCAAGTGTCTGCACTAAACTTGTATCTACAAACTTTTGTGCCCTTCCAAATCCCTACGGCCACGCTAACTACAAGTGGCCATCTCTACCAGAGTTATATCAGATTCTTTTTGGTCGCTCCTTCGACGATGCTCACGATGCTCTTGCCGACATCACAGCAACCAAGGACTGTTATTATGAACTCAAACGCCGAGGAGTAATATAAATTTTTATGTTCGAACATCATGTCATAGATCCGCAGACTCTCCTTTATAAGGAGACGAAGACACCCGATCAGGGAGACCTGGTCGAGTTGCGCTTTGTCTCTGCACCGCATGTTGAGTATATCTTCGGCTTCGACAGCCTTACTTACAAGCAAATCAACGAGCAGCTCTATGGCCGCAATCGCAAATCGCACCCTATGCTTCCTACCGCGGAGAAAATCAATATCATGACCTATATCCTTTACGGTCAGTATTGTCTGTGGGCGCGCGATAACCATTTCGACAATGTGGATGTTCAGTACGGCTTCGATGGCTGCTGGTATGTCCTTGTGTCACGCGACAATCGGCATCGGATATATGTGCTCTGTTACGAGAAGGTAGATCATACTTTCATCGTCGATGAATTTGTCTATCCGGCACTCGCCGTTGCCGATGCTAAAGCTTGCACGCCGGTTCAGCTTCGCATGCTTCTTCCTGTGCTGTGGAACGAATCGCGCAAGTGTTTTGACGATTGCTACAACGGGGATAACTGCCGTGTCCGTTTTGTCTATCCCTACGACCGAACACTCTGGACCGAACAGTCACTCTCCGAAGCCGTTGCTCGTTACAAAGAGCAGGGATTGAAAATCTGAAATTTGTATCAAAATACGAAAAAATGATACAGAAATTTGTATATGTTATTTTTTTGTAGTACCTTTGCCTCCGCTTTAGCCAAAGTGCTAAACTAAACCCTAATAAACCTTTTTAACTATGAAACCTTATTCTATTCATGTAGGTTCGCTTGTGCGAGCCGAGTTATCCCGCCAGAATCAATCTGTGGCTTGGCTGGCAGACCAGCTTGGTATTCAACGTACAAACTGCTATCGCATTCTGCGAGCACAGTCTATTCACACAGCTCTGTTAGAGCAACTGTCGATTATTATGCGACATGACTTCTTTGCAGAATATTCGAAGTCGGTTAGTTTGTAACGATTCATCTATTATTTACTATGAAAAATCTCCAGAATTACCAGACTTCGGACTTGCCGATTCCATATCCATCTTCCTACACTGAAACGATTGCTCTTAATACCTTTCGTGTTTGTATCAAAAACAAAACTTCTCTGTATGGAGAATACTACTATGTCTTTAATGACCTTTTATTTTATCTGGACGTACGCGTGTCATATAACACCGAATTAGACAGATATCACATATGGGGGAAGGTTTTTCATTATGACCAAAATGATGAGTGCTTCCGCTTTGATATGGAAGACAAGATTGAAACATATCTTAGAGAGCGTAGTCTGGAAGGCTTTGTCCAAGCGAGTATTGATGTCGTTGATTATGAAGGAGAGTATTTCTACAACGAACTGATGAAGATAAAAGTTAGTCGCGAGGATATAAGCCTGGAAGATTGGAAAAATCTTCACGTTGAGTCTTTTAGTAATGGCTCTCCGGATTCGACAGATTTTTCAAAACTTGCATGGGATTGGGAGACAGTAGCACAGTGCGGCTGTGAAACTGAAAGACGAAGGAGATTAACCGAGGTGTGCCCTGATTGCGGTACACGTCTAATCGAAGTATTTGTTTCTACTCCGTCATGGACGTGGCGACAATTGTGTGGCAGAGAAGGTATGCTTACTTTCTGTCCTGCTTGCAAACAACAAATCCGATTCCATCTGGAATGTATGAACTAAAATATCAACTCAAAAACCACTAATGCTATGTCACCTACTTTTGTTATTATGCTTATCGTTGCCATTGCGGTGCTGTTCGTCTTTTGCATCGTCTATAAATACAAACTGGATCAACTGACCAAGGAGAACGAGCTGCTTCGTCAGCAAGCAGACCGCCAAGAAGCCCGGTCCGAGAACTCCGAAGACGCAGATTCTCCGTCTGCTGAGGCGCCTCTGTTGGAGCCGTCCGGAGCCGCACTCCTGCAACGTTTTGCTAAGGAACACGGTTGCAAGCTGGAACCGATCGAGACCGAAGAAAACAATCCCTGGATGGGGTTCGAGATGCGCTATCAGGGAGGTTCGTTCCGTATCGGCGTGCACGACTGCGAGATGATGGTCCATTATCCTTTTTTCGAAAGTATCGACTATTCGCCGGAATTGTATTTGCGGGTCCTGAAATTGTGCTACGATTTCAATGATGCTAACCGCTATTTCAAACTGACATGCGATTTCGACAAAGAGAAAAATATCCTCCTCTTTTCGCTTCAGATCGAACTCATCAATCCTCCTTACGATTGGTTCGTATCTATCTTGAATGCCACCTGGGGCGATGTCAACGAAATCCGTCAGGCGCTGGATTCCCTTCGGAAAGACCAGGACCTCGATTCTGATTCCGACGAAGCGCATACCAAAACGAATGATTCGTCCGCCGATTCGTCTTCCGCACCCACTGAAACTCAGTCCGATTCCGATGACGATACGCTTCACTACGATTCGCATCCCTTGCGCTCGGTCCGCTATAAATCCGAAGGCGAAGCATAGCCTAACTTAAGATCAGCACTCTACCGCTATGGAAGAATGGTTAATCCGGATATATGACAATGGCACCAAAGCGCTGATTCTGCTATTCCAACAAACCAAACAGGTTCAGAATATTCCTTGGAAGGTAGATGATTTTATCGCATGGGAGTTGCTCCCGTTTTTAGCGATTCTCTTTGCTCTAATTGGCGCTATATACACCATTGTACGTCGTCGCCGAAGCGCCAAAGGCATAGCGAATAATTCCAATACCGCTATCATCGTTTTGACAATTCTAAACTCGGCGACATTGATCATCGTGACAGCGTTAATATGTTGGTTGCTCGGAATTTATATATGGGGGACCTAATATGAAAATCATAGAGTGGATAGAATATATCTGGCAAGTGGGAGAAGATTTTTTTGAAATCTTTGGAGGCCCGGTCTCGGATGGTTATAAACTGGCGAACATGTACACCTACGGTTTTGTGATACCGCTCATCATCTCGGTGTTCTATTTTATCATGGTGTACAATCTCTTTAAGGTTGCCGGTATAGAACATAGTCGCACTGTTTCTGTCTGTGCATGGGTATCTCTTGTGTCCTGGCTATTAGCATTCGCTGCATCTCTGTCAATCGCAATAGTTTGCGGAATGGAATAATCTTTATAAAATAATTACCATTATGAACAACGAAGTTAATCGTGCCCCTATGGCTAAGAACAACCGTTTCTTCAAAACAACTACCCTCATTGCCGCCATCGGCGTAATCGCGTACACGCTGTATATCCTTACGCACTATATTATCCATGTATCGGGGGCGGCGTCTTATCACTACGAATTGTGGAATGACATTTGCGAGCGCCTCATCATCGATATCTTGCCGCTTAGTCTCATCGTGGCCGGTATCGGTTTGCTCCGGTTCCGCCCCACGAGTGCTGCATCTAAGGCCTTCCGGATCTTCACTATCTGCCTGTTGGCTGCCTTGCTCGTAACACTGTTGGTGTCGCCGCTCTATACCTATCGTTTGGCCGGGGCGGGATATCTCTTTCCTTCTATCTACTGGCGTCTGTCCGTGCTCGTAGCTGCTATCGTATGGCTCTTTATGCTGCGCCGCCAACCGACCGAAGAGGCCTCGTCGCGTTGGTATCAAGCACTGCTGATTCTGACGATGATCCTTCTGGCCGCGCCTATCTTGCTGGAAGCCGTTTCCGGTATCTCGCTGCTATGTGGTCATGGCATATTGGGCTTCCATTCCGCAGCCCTCAAGACCTGGGTTCGCTGGTTCGCCCCGGCCCTGATGCTGCTTCTGCTGTGCTTACCTATGCGCAGTAGTAAGAAACAGTAGTGAGTTGATATCAGCTTGGTCCTTTTTTGAAACAGAGCACCCTTTTTGGGTGCTTTTTTTCGCCTCCTCTAACCGCTAAACGGTGAGAGGCGAGAGGTTAAAGGTTAAAAAATCTCTGATTTTATTTGCATATGTCAAATTTTTACTGTAATTTTGCGTCGCAAAATTGACCAACAATAACTATCATATGCAGATTATCACAACCAAACAAGCCTTGCAGCAGGCCGTGGCAGCATGCAAAGAGGCAAAAAAGACTATCGGTTTGGTGCCGACAATGGGTGCGTTGCACCAGGGACACGCTTCGCTTGTCCGCCGTGCCGTAGCGGAGAACGACATCTGTTTCGTTTCCGTCTTCGTCAACCCCACCCAATTCAACAACAAAGAAGATCTGGCTAAGTATCCCCGCAATATCGAACGCGATGCGGAGTTGCTCAGCAGCATAGGTGCGCACTACGTGTTTGCTCCTACGCCCGAGGAGATGTACTCGGCCGAGGAGATGAACAGCACGTTTGCCTTCGATTTCAACGGACTCGATCAGGTGATGGAAGGCAAAATGCGCCCGGGCCATTTCAACGGAGTGGTACAAGTCGTCAGCCGACTTTTCTATCTCGTGCAACCCGACCGTGCCTACTTCGGCGAAAAGGATTTCCAGCAATTGGCTATCATCCATCATATGGTGGAGCGCAGCAGCCTGGCCGGTACCTTCGGTCGTCTGCAGATCATCGATTGCCCTATCGTACGCGAGGAATCGGGTCTGGCTCTTTCCAGTCGCAACGAACGACTCTCTGCCGAAGAGAAAAAGACCGCACTGGGCATCTCGCGCACCCTGTTTGCTTCACTCGAGTGGGCTAAAGAGTCTGGGGCTAGCGTAGCCAAAGTGCAGCAACGCGTTATCGACACCATCAACGCCATCGACGGACTGGAAGTAGAGTACTACGAGATAGTAGACCAGACCACACTTCTCCCTACCGATACATTCCATCACGCTATCGGTTGCGTGACCGTCTATTGCGGACCCGTACGACTGATTGATAATATCAAATATTAAGTGAAAATCGTTTGCGACCGACATATTCCTTTTCTGGTCGAAGCCGTCCGTGCTGAGTGGCCCGATGTGCAGATTTGTCCGATGGAATCGGAGCAGATTAGTGCTTACACTCTGCGTGACGCCGATGTGCTGGTTGTCCGCACACGGACCACGGTGAACCAATCGCTTTTGGCCGGCACATCCGTTCGACTTGTCTGCACAGCCACTATCGGTTTTGACCATATCGATACGACCTATTGCGAACAGAACAACATAGCATGGACAGCTTGTCCGGGTTGCAATGCACAAGCTGTGTGCGATTATATAGAAGAGGTGTTGGACGAATCCAAAATCACAAATACCCATACGGCGCAAGCAGATCGACAGAAATCACAAATAACCATTGGTATCATAGGTGTCGGCCATGTCGGTTCGCTGGTAGCTAAGATGGCCGAGCGCCGCGGACTGCGTGTTCTGCTCAACGACCCGCCTAAAAATATAGGTGTCTCGCTAGAGGAGATAGCCAAGCAGTGTGATATTGTCACTTTCCACACTCCACTTGATGCGACTACTTATCATCTCTGCGACGAAGCGTTTCTCTGCCGCACCAAACCCGATACACTCATCATCAATGCCGCTCGCGGCGGTGTGGTAGATGAACAGGCACTATTGCGTAGTGGAAGGCCGTTTGTGCTCGACACATGGGAAAACGAACCGAACTTCAACACCGATGTATTGGCACAGGCCCGGTTGGCATCAATGCATATAGCCGGATACTCGCTGCAGGGAAAACTCAATGCCTCGCAGATGTGCTTGGATGCCATCGCCCAACGCTATGGTCTAAAGCCCATCCGCCTGCAATCACCTATCACCAGTCACCATTTACCAATCACACATCACCACTGGTTGGCAGATATCACCGCTACGCTCAAAGCTCATCCGGAGCAGTTCGAACAACTCCGACAGACCTATCCACTGAGATAAATCTATTATTCACCAAAAAATCTATACCCTTATGATCCATCTGAACGAAGAAGCCGCTCGCTGCCTATTGTGCGAGCAAGCCCCTTGCGGTGAGAAAACGGCACGTGCCCTTCGTGCGTTGCGTTTCGAGAACCTCTGGACTGCCCGTCAACTGCTGTCGCAACTCAACGACCGGGAGATAGCCGCAGCCGAACAGGCCTGTATCCATTACGACCGACCTATCCGTATAGCAGAACTCAAATCGCAAATATGCGCCGAACCATCACCTGTCAAGACCGATTCGCTTCCTTCGCTGGAAATCAATTTCTGCGATATAGTCTGCGAGAATCCGTTCTTCCTGGCCAGTTCAGCTATTTGCACCAACTATGAGATGGTAGCCCGTGCTTTTGAGGCCGGCTGGGCAGGTGTCTTCTACAAGACAATCTGCAAACAAGATATACGGGAGGTATCGCCGCGCTTCGACGCCATGCGCAAAGAGGGAACACCCTTTGTCGGTTTCCGCAACATGGAGCAACTGAGCGAGAACCCGCATACAGTTGATTTCGATATTCTGCATCGGTTGAAACAGAATTATCCGACCAAGGTGGTCGTTGCTTCCATCATGGGGCAGACCGAAGAGGAATGGATCGAACTGGCCAAGATGGCCGAAGAGGCAGGCTGCGATGCGGTGGAACTGAATTTTTCTTGCCCGCAAATGCGTCTGACCGGTCTGGGTAGCGATATAGGCCAGAATCCGGAACTCATACTCTTCTACACCTCGTACGTGCGCAACGCAGTGCGTATACCGGTTATCCCGAAGATGACACCTAATATTATGTCAATGACCTCGCCTGCGCTGGCTTGTTTCTACGGCGGTGCATCGGGTATCAGTGCCATCAATACGATCAAATCTATCACGATGAGTCACGAGGCGGAAGTGAGCAGCAAAAAGACCGTCAGCGGTTATTCGGGCAAAGCCGTTAAACCTATTGCACTACGTATGATCTATGAGATGACCGGCAATCCTATTCTACACAAAGCCGGCATAGAGAAGCACATGGACATCAGCGGTATAGGTGGCATTGAGACATGGCGCGACGCACTGGAATTTATCCAATTGGGTTGCCGCAATGTGCAGGTCTGCACAGCTGTTATGCAGTACGGCTATCGCATCATTGACGACCTCGTTCTCGGACTGCAGCACTATATGCAAGAACGCGGTATTGTCGAACTGAAGAAATTGGTAGGCGAGGAACTGAAGAACATCGTTCTGCCGCATGACCTGGATCGCGATACGATGGTCTTCCCTAAGATTGACCGCGAGAAATGTATCGGTTGCGGCCGTTGCTATGTGTCGTGCCAAGATGGCGGACACCAGGCTATCAGCTTCGATGCCGACCGCAAACCGCGTATCATCGGCCAGAAATGCGTAGGTTGCCATCTTTGCCGCCTCGTATGCCCTACCGGCGCCATCGGCACAGCCAACCGCATGCCTAAGAAAGGATAACCTAAAAAGAATATATATGAAAAAAATCGGATTATTATTGCTCATAGCAAGTATGCTGTGTGCCTGCGCTGACAAGAAAGCAGGTGAACTGGGAGATTACATAGGCGGCGAAGGTGGTGCCGACTACGGAGGTAGCACTGGTAACGGTACTGGTCAGGCCGAGGCCGGCAAAGTGACGGCAGGTGAGTGGCGCGACCTGGACAACTGGGACTTCTGGTCAAACCTGATGAACACCAATGAAGAGTGCGCCCAATACTGCAGCTACTGGTCGCTCTATCCGGAACATCGAGTAGCCGTCCGCGTAACCAACGATGATGGCATACCTCAGCGCGACGTGCCTGTTCAACTGGTACGATTGCCTCAAGAGGAAGGCGAAACTCCCACCGTACTCTACGAATCGCGTACGGACAACCACGGCGAGACAAACCTATGGATAGGCCTGACACAACATCAGTCGAGCGTAGATAGCGCACAGCTGCAATTGGTAGTGAACAGCATCCAGCGCGACCTGCCCGTATGCATTACCAATTGGGGCGATTCGGTTAGATGGAACGAGTGCACCACGACCGTCACGACCGGCAAGCAGATAGACATAGCCTTCATAGTAGATGCCACCGGATCGATGTGGGACGAGATAGATTTTCTGAAAGCTGACCTAAGGAACATCATCCAAACCGTAGCGACACAGAACAGCTCGGCCGACATACGTACCGCAGCACTTTTCTACCGTGACGAGGGTGACGAATACGTGACACGTGTGAGCGATTTTACCAGCGACCTGGCTGCCACCACAGCCTTTATCGGCAATCAGAACGCTGACGGCGGAGGTGACTATCCGGAAGCCGTTCACACAGCCCTGGAGAAAGGATTGCAGCAACTGGCGTGGAGTGAAGACAACTGTATCCGCCTGGCTTTTATGCTGCTGGACGCGCCGCCACATCATAACGAGACCGTCATCCAGAGCCTGACGACCACTATTCCTCGATACGCCCAACGCGGCATACGCATCATACCTGTAGCCGCCAGCGGCGTAGACAAATCGACCGAGTTCTTCCTGCGCTTCACCGCCATGGCTACCGACGCCACATACGTCTTCATAACCAACGATAGCGGCATAGGCGGCGAACACCTAGAACCGACCATAGGCCAATACAAAGTGGAACAACTGAACGAACTGATCGTCAGATTGATTGGTGAGTACATGGAATAAGAAAACAACACTATGCAACAGAAAACCAAATATAGGCTGAGTATCATCCTCGGCGCTCTAGCGGCACTGATCTACATCGTCGTTCCAACCGACTTGTCGCCCGACCCTGTACCCGTCATCGGATGGATTGACGACATCATCGCCGTACTGCTGGCTATCACCAATGCACTGGTCTTCGCCGGCAAGATACGCAAGAGAAAAGAATAAGGACGAAAGGTACTTTAGATTTTATATCGCAGATTGCAAATTGTAGATTTTAAAATTAAAATCTTGTACATTCCAAAAAATTGTAGTACCTTTGCACCCGTTTTTCGAAAATAGGCATATAAACAAACGATTATAAATGGCTAATTATCAAAAATTGACTCCTCGAAGCGAGGATTACTCTAAATGGTACAACGAGCTGGTCGTAAAGGCAGACCTGGCTGAGCAAAGCGCTGTGCGCGGTTGTATGGTGATCAAACCCTACGGCTACGCTATCTGGGAAACCATCCAGGCCGAACTGGACCGTCGATTCAAAGAGAAAGGTGTAAAAAACGCCTATTTCCCCCTGCTGATTCCCAAATCGTTCCTTAGCCGTGAGGCCGAACACGTAGAAGGATTCGCCAAAGAATGTGCTGTGGTCACCCATCACCGCCTGATGAACGACCCGAACGGCCGTGGCGTGGTTGTCGACCCGGATGCACGACTGGAAGAAGAACTGATCATTCGTCCGACATCGGAAACCATCATTTGGTCCACCTACAAAAACTGGATCAATAGTTACCGCGACCTGCCTATCCTCTGCAATCAATGGTGTAACGTTATGCGCTGGGAGATGCGTACGCGCCTTTTCCTGCGTACGGCAGAGTTCCTTTGGCAAGAGGGTCATACGGCTCACGCAACTAAAGAGGAGGCCGAAGACTACGCACGCCAAATGCTGGATGTATATGCCGACTTTGCGGAGAACGTGATGGCCATACCTGTAGTGAAAGGTGTGAAATCGCCTAACGAGCGTTTCGCCGGTGCACTGAACACCTATTGCATCGAAGCCATGATGCAGGACGGTAAGGCGCTGCAAGCAGGTACGAGCCACTTCCTCGGACAGAATTTTGCCAAGAGTTTCGATGTACAGTTCCTGACCAAGGAGAACAAATACGAATACGTATGGGCAACCAGTTGGGGCGTTTCTACACGACTGATGGGTGCGCTCATCATGACCCACTCCGACGACAACGGACTAGTTCTGCCGCCACACTTGGCACCGATACAGGTAGTCATTGTGCCTATCTACAAACAGGCCGACCAGTTGGCTGCATTGCTCGAAAAACTCAACCCGATAGCCGACCAATTGAAAGCGCTCGGCATCCGCGTCAAAGTGGATACGGACGACAAGTACACGCCGGGATACAAGTTCGCCGACTATGAGCTGAAGGGCGTTCCGGTTCGTTTGGCTATGGGCGGACGTGACCTAGAGAACGGCACCATCGAGATAGCTCGTCGCGATACGCAGACCAAGGAGACCATTTCTGTCGATGGAATCGTGGAAATAGTGAAGAATCTGTTGGAAGAAATCCAAAAGAACTTGCTGCAAAAAGCTCTGGATTTCCGCATTGCCAATACGCGCGAAGTGAACAGCTACGACGAGTTCAAAGAGGAACTGAAGAAAGGTGGATTCCTGCTGGCTCATTGGGACGGTACAGCCGAGACCGAACAACGCATCAAGGATGAAACGAAGGCTACTATCCGTTGTATTCCGTTGGCCGCTCTACCAGGCCATAAGGACGAACCGGGAACCTGTATGGTCACCGGTAAACCATCGGCCGGACGCGTAGTTTTCGCGCTCAACTATTAAGGTGCCGCAACCGAACGGCACGGTTTTTGTCAGTAGGAGTACTAAACGATGAAACGACTGCTGATCATATTAGTAAGTTTAGCAGTGGGCATGCAGATGTTCGCTGCTAAACAATATATGGATTCATGCATGATCCGTATAGAGAACGGCGATACCCTCTACATGGCATGGCTGCATGAAGTATGGTGCTACCCTCCGCTCAAATTCAAGAACAAGAAACAGGAGAAATTCTACTGGCGCACCGTACGTGATGTTAAGAAATGTCTGCCTTACGCTAAGATGATTACTGCCGACATGGCTTATGCCGATGCCGAACTGGCCAAACTGCCGGACAAAAAGAGCCAGAAGAAATGGTGGCACAAATTCGAACGCCAACTCTTCAAGAAATACGAGAACGATTTTCGTAATATGTATGCCAGCCAAGGCATGATGCTGATGAAACTGCTCGATCGAGAGACCGACCGAACCAGTTATGAACTCATCAAGCAATACAAGGGCAAAGCTAGTGCCAATTTCTGGCAATTCGTTGCCAAACTATTCAAAAACGATCTGAAAGAGGAATACGATGCTGCCGACAAAGACCGCATCACCGAACGAGTGATCAACCTCGTGGAAGCCGGGCAGTTATAAGCACGATAACAGCCGTAACGGCGGAGATAGTGTCGCTGATGGGAATAGACCACCACACGCCATCCAACGGGTCAGCAAAAGCCATTGGCAGCAATAGCGTCAGAGGTATCAGATACAGCACCTGACGCGTCAAACTCAAAAAGATCGCTTTTCCCGCCTTACCGATAGAAGTAAACAGATTGCCGGTCACCATCTGGAAACCGATAATCAGCATACTGGAACAGATGATACGCATCGGTCTAACTGTCTGACTGATCAACTGTACATCGTGGCTGAACATCTGCGTCATCAGCCGCGGAAAACATTCTCCTAGCACAAACACCACCGCCATTACCGCTGTAGCATAGATGCAGGTCAGGTAGAACGAACGCAACGTGCGGTCGTATAGTTTGGCGCCGTAGTTATAGCCCGCTATGGGCTGCATTCCCTGGTTCAGGCCCATGATGATCATAGCAAAGACAAACGTCAGACGATTGATCACTCCGTACGATGCAATGGCCATATCGCCGCCAAAACGCTTCAACTGATTGTTGATGATGATGACTACAAAGCAATGAGCGATATTGTATAGGAACGGCGACATGCCGATAGCTAACGCACGCCGTGTGATACCTCTATCCAAACGCCAAATTCCCCGATGGAATCGAACCAACTCATTCTTGTCCATGAATTTCGTCAACTGCCAAACCACTGCTACCGCCTGGCTGATCACCGTAGCTAGAGCAGCGCCACGGACACCCATATCGAGCGCAAAAATAAAGATAGGGTCTAGGATAATATTCACCGTCACGGCCACTATCGTTGCCGCCATGGAGAAACGCGGATGACCCGCCGAACGCAACATCGCATTCAGACCGAAATAGATATGGGTCAGGATATTACCATAGAGAATAATCTCCATGTAGTCGTGCGCATAGCGAATCGTATCGGAACTCGCGCCAAAAGCCATCAGGATAGGGTCTAACCAAATCAGTCCGACCATCATCACCAGCGTCGAGAGAATCACATTCATCACGATGACATTCCCCAACACTTTGTTCGCTCGATCGTAATCACGCTCACCAAGATAGATGGCTAGTATGGACGAAGCGCCTACTCCGACCAAACTACCGAATGCCGCACAGATATCCATAAATGGCTTAGCTACCGTCAGCGCACCTAAAGCCAATGCCCCGCAACCATGACCGATATAGATGGTATCCACTATATTGTACAGCGAACTGGCCGTCATCGCAATGATGGCAGGTAGTGCATACTTGAAGAGCAATTGATGCACAGGCGCTGTTCCCAATTCGGTGGTACGTGACATGTCGATCAGAGTTTTTGTGCGATGGAATCGAAGATTGTTGCTGCCGGATGGCCTGTTTGTAATGCGATAGGAGTTCCTTCGTCGCCGCCCTCACGGATCGACTGCACTAGCGGAATCTGGCCCAGCAATGGCACACCCAGTTCCTCTGCCAGACGTTTGCCTCCGTCACGACCGAAGATATAATACCTGTTCTCCGGTAGTTCGGCAGGCGTGAACCACGCCATATTCTCAATGATACCCAGTACAGGCACATTGATCTTCTCGTTACGGAACATATCTACACCTTTGCGCGCGTCTACTAGCGCCACCGGTTGAGGCGTAGTCACAACGATAGCTCCGGTCAACTGAAGAGCCGAAACCAGCGTCAGATGCACATCGCTGGTACCCGGAGGCAGGTCTATCAGGAAATAATCCAAATCGCCCCAATGGGCATCCTGAATCAGCTGCTTCAGCGCATTGCTGGCCATTCCTCCGCGCCAGATAACTGCTTGAGCAGGATCAACAAAGAAACCGATAGACAGCATCTTGACTCCATACTGCTCGATAGGCTCAATCAGCGTCCTTCCATCTTCTTCAACCGAAACAGGACGGCAATCTTCGGTGTGGAACATTTTGGGCATAGAAGGTCCGTGGATATCCGCATCCAGCAGTCCGACACGCTTGCCCTGCTTTGCCAACGCTATGGCTAAATTGGCTGCTACAGTTGATTTTCCCACTCCGCCCTTGCCGCTGTGGATAGCGATGATATGCGTGGCATGTAGGGCCGACGGCTTAGCCTGCGCTTCTGGCGTCAGATTCTGACGAACGAACTTAGTATGGATATTGGCCGAAATATTGGGGTCAACATAGGTCTGTAGCGCGACTTCTGCTGCCTTGAGAACCGATTTCAGAAATGGGTCATTGTCCTTCTGAAAAATCAAAGAGAACGATACCTCAAAACCCGAAATACGGATGTCATCTTCCAGCATCCCGCTCTCTATCAGGTCCTTGCCTGTTCCCGGATAACGCACATGGCGCAACGCATCAATGATTTGTTGAGGATACATAGTTTCTTCCGTACGAACGATAACTGTCTTTTTCTATCTCTATAGTAGGTTCCTCCCACTCTGTCTTAGGTGCAAGCGTCCACTCCAGATATTTGATCTTCATGCCGCGGTCGAGCCATTGCTGCTCATAGTGTGTCCTTAGCGCACGCGCATCATCCAGTCGCGACGAATCAGATGGCTGCGCATACAGGTCATCCGTATCTGCCAACACCGGATAATTGTTCAGCCTCAGCATTTCGCACGTATAGGTGTAGAGAAAAGGGCTGTCGGTTTTCAAATGAATCAGCCCATCCGGACGCACAATCTGCTGATAGCGCTGCATAAAATAGGTGCTAGTCAAGCGTTTGGTGGCTTTCTTCATCTGCGGGTCGCAAAAGGTAATCCAGATCTCATCCACCTCATCGGCAGCAAAAAAAGCCGTGACTATCTCGATGTTGGTGCGCAGAAAAGCCACATTCTTCAGCCCTGCCAGTTCCGCCTCTTTGGCGCCGGCCCACATACGCGCGCCCTTGATGTCGATGCCTATGAAATTCTTGTCCGGATACTTTCGTGCCAAGCCCACCGTATATTCGCCTCGGCCACAGCCCAACTCCAACACAATAGGATTATTGTTATGAAAATAGTTGTCACGCCAATGGCCGGCCATCTCATGTTGCTGGTCCGCACGCGACTTCTGGATGCTGTTCATCTCTGACGCACCACACTGGAAGACATTGTTAAATGTCTCCATTTCTGCGAATTTCTTGAGTTTATTCTTCCCCATTTCTGATGACTTCAAGACCGATATCGGTCACTCCGCGGAGAAGCGTGTCACGCATGCCGTGCTGAATCTCAAAAACATAAGTGCCAGGTCCGGAAAACAAGCGATTCTCATCTAGCAAGACGGGCATCTCGATGATGCCATTATGTCGATCGCCCAACCATCGTCCGCGGTCATCGGCCAGATAGAACTCGATGGTATCGCGCTGCGTTTCGTTACCAACAAAAAGCCACATATTCTGGTAAGGGTAACGCTCAGAATGACGCACATAGACTATAGTGCGATAGGTAGCCGAGATATCCGTTATCGGCACCTCAAAACGAACAACCGAATCCATATGCCATTGTTCCGATGGAATCGGATATACTTGGCTGTATATGAGATCTCGTAACGAACAGGATGTCAGCCCCATTGCCGCTACGGCCAGCAAGCAGAAAACATACTTTCTCATCGTCTGTCCCTCCTATCGCGGCGGTCGCCGTGATGATTCTTTTTCTTACGATCAAAACGAGTTACATCATCGTGTCCTACCACATTCTGATAACCGATATCGGCCACCGAAGCACGCGTGCCCTCCAGCGTATCGGGTTTCTCACCACGACGGTTCATGGCGATGATATCATTCGCCCGCTGCGCGGTAATAGTCTGCAGATTGGCTGCCATGTGCTGATCAGACGAATAAGTAACCATTCCTGCCAGCGGATCAGCAGAGAATAGATAATACGTAGCATCTTTGGTCTCCAGTTGGGCATGACGCGGAGGGAGCGATTTAGAGGCATCTTCATATACCGGTACCTCATAGTTGAGACAGCATTTGAGTTTAGCGCACATGCCTGCTAGTTTCTGCGGATTAGGCGAGATGTTCTGCAGTCGCGCTGCACCTGTTCCCACCGACGAGAAATTCATCATCCATGTGCTACAGCATAGTTCGCGTCCACAAGGACCGGTTCCGCCTATACGGCCGGCCTCCTGACGCGCACCTATCTGCTTCATCTCCACACGGATGCGGAATGTCTCGGCATATACCTTGATCAGCTGGCGGAAATCAACACGCCCGTCGGCTATGTAGTAGAAGATTGCCTTGGTGCCATCGCCCTGATACTCTACGTCGCCTATCTTCATCTCCAGACCGAGCGATTTGGCCAGTTGACGTGCTTTGATCATCGTCTCTTGCTCGCGCGCATGCGCTTGCTTGGCACGTTCGATGTCCTGATCGGTGGCAATGCGTATGATCTGGCGCACTTCATACCGTGACGAATCGATGTTGTTCTTCTTCATCTGCAGTTCCACCAGTTTGCCGGTCAATACCACTTCGCCCAAGTCTTGACCAGGATTGGCCTCCACAACAACCGTCACCCCTTTCTCCAAAGGCAAGTGCTGACTATTGTGGAAATAACCTTTGCGCGTATTTTTAAACTGAACCTCAATCAGGTCAGTCAGTTGCGTATTTTCCGGCAGGTCGCTGAGCCAGTCACTCACAGGCAGCATATGCGCAGAATTGCGCTTGGTAGCCGCAGCACTCAGCTCATGATGTTCGGATCCTACTGTATATTTCTTCATACTTTGGGTGTTTTTATCAATACTATCATTTGTAGGCAAAGGTCAAAGAATATCACTTTGGCATTGCCGTTTTGTTCTATTTGCCGTTCCGCTAGTTCCAGTTGGTTCATGATTTGTTCCACATTGCCATTGTGGATAAAGGGCGCAAACTTGACAGAGAAATCGCGCTCGTCAGCCAACTGATAATTCAGTTCCGGTTGCGACAGATTGCGTATGTAGTTTTCGCGCACTTGCTGCTGGGCGTACTGGAGAAAATGTTTCTGCTTTTCGCGGCCTACCTTAGCATCCGCCATATCCGCACTCCACTGCCGCAGGCGTCGCAACGAATCGTATTTCTGCTGCGGATTAGTCAGTACTCCTACAGTATAAGCATCGCGGAAAAGTGCGATGAAATCGCGCAATTCTTGCTTATTTTCTTCACTCTCATCCGCTTTCTTCAATGCCTGCAGATAACTGCCATTGGCTATACGGGCTATGTCCCTAGCCTCCGTCTCACTGAGCTGGCTATGCTGCTGCAGAGCCTCAGCTACCGTACTGTTCGGCAGACCGGAAACACGAATCAACTGGACACGCGATTGGATAGTTGGCAGCAATTGTTCCGGATGCTCGCTAACCAGCAGAAAAACCGTTTGCACCGGCGGTTCCTCCAGCAGTTTGAGCAGTTTGTTGGCACATGCGGCATTCATCTTCTCCGGCTGCCAGATGATCATCACCTTGTAGCCGTCGCCAAAAGGTTTGAGGCTGAGTTTACGTAGTATCTCCGCACTCTCTTTCTCGTAAATCATGCCCTGCTTTGTCTCCACCCCTAGAGCCTTGTACCAATCGTCTATATCAAAATAACCTTGCTCTAAGATCATCTCGCGCCAAGGCTCCATAAAGGCATCACACGTATCGCCTTCATCGGTTTTCACAATCGGAAAAGCAAAATGCAAATCCGGATGCTGCAACTTCTGATATTGCAAACACGTAGGACACTGGCCGCAACTATCATCATCCGTTCGATGCGGACAATTTAGATATTGGGCATATGCCAATGCCAGCTGCAATTTGCCTATACCGCTCTGCCCTGCCAGCAATTGCGCATGCGGAATTCTTCCCTCTCTAACAGAGAGCCGCAACTGCTGTTTGACGGCTTCTTGCCCTATGATATCGCGAAAAAGCACTTTTTCTTATTTCTTCAGTTCCTGACGCATTGCCTCAACCATCTCTGCGTACTCTGCGTCCGAGAGATAGACCCTACCCGGATTCATCTGGAATGTACCTCCGTAGTCCGGACCATCCACGTACTTAGGAGCCAGATGAAAATGGAGATGACTCAGTTTGTCAGAATAAGCACCGTAGTTGATTTTCTCCGGTTTGAACAGACGCTGCATAGCACGTGTCACATCTGCCACATCGGCCATAAAGAGGTTGCGTTGCTCGTCGCTCAGTTCGTTCAGATCATTCACGTGCTGATCGTAAGCCACTAGACAACGACCATGATAAGTCTGTTCTTTAAACAAAAATGCACGCGAAACACGCAGATGCGCAATCTCAATCATTAAGTTGTGTAGTGTTTCGTTGTTTTGACAGTAGAGACACTCTTTCGGGTCGGAATACATAGTTTTTATATATTTTCTACAGATTTAAATTTCTTTGATTCCATCGATGACGGCCGTACGCACAGCCTCTATCGCATCATTCGGATCGGCAAACTGCTTCAGGTCGATGGGTTTGCCAATGTGCATATGTGACGGATGAATACGGGCAAAATAGCGTCCCTTAGGCATCACTTCGTAGCAACCGGAGATAGACAACGGGATAACCGGTAGTCCCAAATCCAGTGCTATCTGGAATGCACCACGCTTGAATCGGCCTACTTGTCCGTCTTCCGAACGCGTGCCTTCCGGGAAGATAACCGTACTAACGCCACCTGTCAGTTGCTCCTCTATTTGGCGCAGACTCTCTACCGATGCTTTGGCATGGCGACGTTCTACAAATATATGGCCTGCGGCCTTGCATCCGCTCCCGATAAACGGCACTTTGCGCAATTCAGCCTTCATCAGCCATTTGAAGATAACCGGCAGCCAACCGTAGATGAGCCACACATCGAACATCGATTGGTGATTCGATACGAAAACATAACTCTGGCCCGGCTGAATATTCTCGATGCCATCGACAGAAACCGGCAGAAACATCAACCAGAACGCCGACTTGGACCAGAACTGCTGCACACGATGAACAAATTCCGCATTACGCCAATGAACCGTACACATAGTAAATACTGCCGTGAAAATCGTCAGTCCACTAAAGATGGGCAGTGCTATCAAATACTGATAGAGCACATAGAATGGCAAAAGAATTTTCCTCATCTCCGTATCTTTTAGTTATTGTATTTCTGCATAAATCCGCGGTAGAGCGCGCATATACGACGTATCTCTTCCCATGTTTCGTCGCTCAGTTTGGTACCTACTATCTCCACCACGCGACCTGCCGCTATCGTGCCTATTTCCGCACAACGACGAATATCGAATCCATCACTCAGCGCATGCAAAAATCCTCCGGCAAAGAGATCGCCTGCTCCGGTACTATCGGTACAACTGGTAGTGATGGCACCTATGTGATAACGAGTGCTACCCTGCTGAACATACGATCCGTTCTTACCCACTTTCACTACTGCTATATCGCATTGCTCCGCTATCGTCTGAACAGCCTCTTGCGGATTTAGATGGGTATAGGCAAATGATTCGTCCTCATTGGCAAAGACGATATCCACATATTGCTTAACCAGTCCTTTCAGGAACGAATGATTCTCATTAATGACGTTGTACGAAGCCAGGTCGAGCGAAATCATACATCCTGCTTCTTTGGCTAGGCGAATAGATTTCTCTATCAGTTCGTGATTTTGTACCAGGTAACCTTCTATATGGAAAATATCGTATCCGTTGAATGCATCTTTCTGGATATCATCGGCGCAGAGTTCAGCCGCAGCACCTAGATAGGTAGCAAATGTACGCTCTCCATCTGGCGTAATCAGCACAATCGAGCAACCGGACATCGCTTCTTTCGACAGTAACAGAATAGGTTTCACGCCATTCTTAATCATATCCTCGCGGTAGAAATCACCCACCTCATCGTTACCAATCTTACCGATGAAGGCAGCTTTGCCACCCAGCGCTGCTATTGTGTTGATGGTATTCGATGCCGAACCACCAGCCACCATACGCTTTCTGACCGAAGCAAATCTGAACTGAATTTCCTCTGCCTGCTCCATTGAAATCAGGTTCATACTACCTTTGGGAAAACCTAGTTCTCTCAAATCGTCCTCACTTACCTGAAGCAAAACGTCTGTCAATGCATTTCCTAAACCTAATACCTTCTTCATTTCTTGTTATTTTTAGCCACAAAAACGGATTATTTTTTCAAAAAACTATACCTTGTTACATTTTTTTTGCAAAAAAACTTGCGTATATCAAAAAAAAGCAGTACTTTTGCACCCGCTTTTGAAAAACAAGTGATTTTTTCACCTCAAAAAGCGAGCTTCCTTAGCTCAGTCGGTTAGAGCATCTGACTGTTAATCAGGGGGTCCTAGGTTCAAGTCCTAGAGGGAGCGCAGAGCACTTACGCACGTCGTAGGTGCTTTTTTTTGTTCCAGCCACTGACGCTTAATTCAAAAACGCCGCAAAGATAATAAAAAATTTGCATATATGCAAATAATTTCACTATTTTTTTCCATCAGCAATTTTTGAAACCTCTATTACTACGTAATAACTCCATTCATTGACGAGACATAAACGAGACTTTACCGTGGAGAAGCCAATTGACTTTTGGCTTCGAAAAGGGAAGGCAGGCGGGGAGCCTAAGCCGACCGAGGGTTTCACGAGAGCACTCAAAAAAATAACGAAAAAATCACATCTACCCAAAAGAGCAAAGCCAACACAAATATTTCCGATGAAATCGAAAGAACTTACCGTTCTCTAGAATTTTCTGCGAATGATACAGCCAAATCTGGACGTATCTTTTTTTCACAAAAAGGACGCGCGCGCTTGCGTATTCAAAAAAAAAGTTGTAACTTTGCGCGATATTTCCGAAATACGCCCGTTTTCGGACTAATCACTCGTGGCAGAATCAATACAACAAACAATATAAATTATGGGACTTTTTTCTTTTACTCAAGAGATCGCTATTGACTTGGGAACAGCCAACACCATCATCATGTGTGATGACAAGGTGGTTGTGGACGAACCGTCAGTAGTGGCTATCTCGATGGCGGACAACAAGATGGTTGCCGTCGGCCGAAAGGCTCAACAGATGATTGGTAAGGGCGGAAATATGATTCGTACCGTGCGCCCGTTGCGTGATGGTGTGATCGCCGACTTCTATGCTTGCGAGATGATGATTCGCGGTATGATCAAGATGATTCCGAAGCAGACACACCTCTTCACTCCATCTATTCGTATGGTGGTTTGTATTCCTTCTGGTTCGACCGAGGTCGAGATTCGTGCCGTGCGCGATAGTTCCGAGCATGCCGGAGGACGCGACATTTATATGATTTACGAACCTATGGCCGCAGCTATCGGTATCGGTCTGGACGTAGAGAGTCCGGAGGGATGTATGATCGTCGATATCGGTGGTGGTACAACCGAGATTGCTGTTATCTCGCTCGGTGGTATCGTTAGCAACAAGTCCATCAAGATTGCCGGTGATGATTTCAACCAGGATATCATCGAATACATGGGTCGTATGCACAACCTGCGTATTGACGAACCTACAGCCGAGCGCATTAAGATTCAGGTAGGTTCCGCACTGCCCGAATTGGAGGATGCTCCGGAAGATTTCATCGTAGTTGGTCCTAACAAGGTAACCGCACTGCCTATGTCTGTTCCGGTTAGCTATCAGGAGATTTCCCACTGCTTGGAAAAGAGTGTGAGCAAGATCGAAGGTGCTATTCTTCAGGCACTGGAATCCACGCCGCCTGAGTTGTATTCCGATATCGTTAAGCGCGGTATCTATCTGGCCGGTGGTGGTGCTTTGCTCCACGGTTTGGCTAAACGTTTGACCGACAAGATCACTATTCCGTTCCACGTAGCTGACGATCCACTTCACTCGGTGGCTCGCGGTACGGGCATCGCGCTCAAAAACGTCAACAATTTCGGATTCCTGATTCGTTAATCAGTCTACTGACGTATGCAGAATCTGCTGAAAATACTGCTACGTTACAGCCACTTCCTGGTTTTTATACTATTGGAAGTAGCTGCCTTTTTGCTGATGTCTTACAATAGCGCTTATCCGCGTAGCAGCGTCTTAAGTACGGCCAATAGCGTGATTGCCTGGCAACACGAGCAAGTAACGGCCGTCCAGGATTATTTCATGCTGCGCAGCATGAACGAGCAACTGATGGCCGAGAATGCAGAACTGCGAAACCAGTTGGTTAAACTCACCAACATGGCCGAAGATTCAATCCTGTCGCGCGAGGTGGTATATCCCGAAAACGAGGTGTCCTATTTGCCGGCTAAAGTCGTACAGATGACCACCAATGAGATTCACAATTATCTCACTATCAATCGCGGATTGAATGATGATGTTCGTCTGGGCCAAGGCGTGAGAAATGAAGATGGTGTAGTAGGTATTGTCCGCACCGTGGGTAGCAACTATAGCGTGGTTCTACCGCTCATCAACACGCACACCAACCTGAGTTGTCGGTTCAAGAAAAATGACTATATTGGCACGCTGCAATGGGACGGCAAGGACAATCGATTTGCCTTGCTCACCGATGTAGCTGCCCATATGGTTGTCAATCCCGGCGATACAATCGTTACTAGTGGATTGAGTTCCGTTTTTCCGGAAGGAATTCCCGTTGGAATCGTAGAAAATAGCATCTTGCGAGATGGCGATTCCTATTACACTATCATCGTGCGACTCTACACCAATTTCAAGCGACTGAAATATGTAGAAGTGATTCAGAACGCACATCAAACAGAGATGGAGGAACTGGAGAATGGATTGGATTAGACAAATAGGCAGATATATTCTGGTCATGTTGCTCCAGGTTTTGTTGTTCGACCAGTTGCAACTGTGGGGCGTTTGCCATCCGTATGTCTACGTGCTCTGTTTACTGATGTTGCCTATCACATTGCCGCATAACATCGATATGCTGATTGGCGCATTAGCCGGACTCATCATGGATGTCTGCTGCAATTCGTTGGGAGTACATATTTCCGTTTGCGTTTTGATCATGTTTGCTCGCCCATACTTGGTGGGAGTTTTAGTGAACGACAAAGACCGATTGAACGAACAAATCAGCATACGGTCGCTAGGCATGGAAGCAATGGTGAAATATGTTTGTATTCTGGTTGTTGTTCATCATTTTCTCATATTCTTATTAGGCGCTTGGAGTTGGCACCATATCGGCTTTGTGCTGCTCGCCACATTGGTTAGTAGTCTGATTACTATTCTCATTATATTAGGTTATAATGTGCTGAGATTTAAATGATTAACGATCAATTTTATAGACGCCGATATGTTATCAGTGGCATTGCCATTGGTGTTGTGTTAGTGTATATAATCCGATTGTTTTTTCTTCAGATCATCGACAAAACCACTGAGAAAGAAGCCGATAGCAATGCACTGGTCAAACAGACCATTTTCCCTGCTCGTGGATTGATTTACGATCGCAATGGCGAACTACTGGTTTTCAATCAACCTATCTACGAAATCACGCTGACCATGCGCGAGATGGGCAACGATTGGGACACTACTGGTTTCTGCCAATGCCTGCATATCAGTCGAGAGGATTTTGATACACGCATCAGCGAGATTAAGGACAAGCGAAAGAACCGCGGATATTCACGCAATACGCCGCAAGTCTTCATGGGCCAACTCAAAAAAGAGGATATTGCACGACTGCAAGAATCGCTTTTTCTTTTTCCCGGTACCCAGATTCAGAAACGTACCCTTCGAGACTACACATACGATGCCGCCTCACATGTCTTGGGCAGTGTAGGTGAAGTCAATCAAAACGATATTGATCGCGACCCGTACTATGCACGTGGCGATTATTCCGGCCGTGATGGATTGGAACGAACCTATGAGAAACAATTGCGTGGAGAAAAAGGTGTTGAAGTACTCATGCGCGATTCGCGTGGCCGAATCCAAGGAAAATATCAGGACGGCGAATTAGACAAAACAGCCGTTGTCGGAACCGATTTGTACACTACCCTTGATATCCATTTGCAGATTCTCGCTGAAGAATTGTTGGAAGGCAAAATAGGTAGTGTGGTAGCCATCGAACCTAAAACCGGAGAAGTGCTTGCTTTGGCATCCAATCCAAACTGGAATCCTAAGGTGCTGGTGGGTAAGGAACGCAGCAGAAACTACAATATGCTGCTCAACGATCCTACCAAACCGCTCATGAATCGCGCCACACAAGCTACCTATCCTCCCGGCTCTACATTCAAGACCATCCAAGCACTGGTTTGCTTGCAAAACGGTGCTATCACTCCGCAAACGCTATACCCCTGTTCCGGCCCTGGAAGTACACCTATCAAGTGCACTCACCATCATGGTTCTCCTGTTGCGTTGGACAAAGCTATTGAACAGAGTTGCAACCCGTATTTCTGGTGCGCTTTCCGCGATATGATGCAGAAAGGCGGAGGTGATATTCACCCGCGTTATGAACTTTGGCGCAACGAGGTGATGTCGTTTGGTATGGGCCAGAAATTCACCGATTCGGATATCAGCGATCAGGTTTCCGGCAATATTCCTACTTCGGGCTATTTTGACAGACATTATGGCAAGAATTTCTGGAAAGCAATGACTATCCGTTCATTGAGTATCGGCCAAGGAGAGATTCTGGCTACTCCGCTACAATTGGCTAACCAGGCGGCCACTATTGCCAACGAAGGATATTTCATCTCGCCGCACCTGAACAAAAACGACTCTATGCTAACGCATATTCATCGTTTGGGTATAGACAAGAAACATTTCGAGGTGGTCAAAGATGGCATGCATCGCGTGATGATCTACGGAACCGGACGCCACTTCCCGATAGAGGGAATTGAGACCGCGGGAAAAACCGGTACGGCACAAAACCCGCATGGCCGTGACCACGCTATTTTCATCGGATTTGCTCCGGTTGACGATCCGCAAATAGCAGTAGCCGTTGTCGTAGAGAACGCGGGCTTTGGTGCTACATGGGCTTGCCCTATTGCCAGCCTGATTATCGAGCAATATCTAACTGGCGAGATTAAACGCAAAGATTTAGAAAAACGCATAGCTTCCAGTGTATTAAATGAGAGCGTCAAGAAGTAGTAATATTCTCCATCAGGTCGACTGGCTAACCATAGGCATGTTCCTTATGCTGGTTATTTTCGGATGGCTCAACATTTACGGAGCTAGCTACAATTTTGACCAAACGAGCATCTTCGATTTCGCCAATCGTGCCGGCAAACAGTTTGTTTGGATCTTAGGTTCGATTGTGTTAGGTATAGTGCTACTGCTGATCGATTACAAGACCTACGATGTGCTGGCCTACATAGCCTATGGAGTGATGATAGTGTTGCTGCTGATTACCCCATTCTTGGCGCATGATATCAAGGGCTCGCTCAGTTGGATTTCTCTAGGGCCTGTCAGTTTGCAACCGGCCGAATTCGCCAAATGTGTAGTCGCCTTGGCTGTCGCTAAATATATGGGACAATACGAGTATAAACTACGAAGTTGGCGCGATTTGATCGTACCTTTTGTCCTCATCGGTATCCCTTGTCTAATTATAATGATTCTGCAGAAAGAAACCGGTTCGGCACTAGTTTTTGCCTCTTTCTTGCTGGTCTTCTATCGACAAGGTATGAGTGGTTACGTGCTTAGCTCGTGCGTAGCTGCGGTGGCATTGTTTATTATCAGTATCCGCTTTGGCGCTACTCCTTTGCCCATCGGTTCTGGCAGTGTAGGCATGTTATGCTGTATGGTGATATTGATGGTCGTAGAGATTTATTTCATTTGTACTGAATACAAAGTTCGCTGGCAACTTCCTATCATCCTCGGTAGTATAGCACTGATATATGGCATAGGCCTGTTGCTGTGTTTGTGGTGGCCAGTTCCGTTTGGTTGGCTTTCTGCCGGCATAGTAGGAATCCTTGGCATCTATGCCATTGGCATTGGAGCTTGGTTCCGCCGTTATGCACTGATTTGGGTAACCATTTTCTGTTGGGCATGTATCGGATATACTCAAGCCTGTGACTACGCTTTCACTCATATTCTCCAACCGCACCAGCGTGTCAGAATCGAGGTCTTATTGGGAATGAAAGAAGATCCGGCCGGTGCAGGATACAATGTCAACCAGGCACGTATCGCTGTCGGTTCTGGACGATTCTTTGGCAAGGGATATCTAAAAGGCACGCAAACCAAATTGCAATTTGTGCCTGAGCAAGATACTGATTTTATCTTCTGTACCGTAGGTGAAGAATGGGGATTCTTAGGCTCAATAGGCGTATTGATTTTGTATCTGTTTTTCATCCTGCGGCTTATCGCCATAGCCGAAAGACAGCGTAACGCTTTCACCCGTATCTATGCTTACTCGGTAGCCAGTATATTCCTATTCCATCTCATTATCAATGTGGGAATGGTATTAGGTCTGTTACCGGTCATCGGTATCCCGTTACCTTTCTTCAGTTATGGTGGTAGTTCCCTATGGGGATTCACGCTGTTGTTGTTTATTCTGCTGAGACTCGATGCCGCACGCATGGAGCAATTGAGATAATGTTTGTCACCAATCCCATAGGAATCATTGGCGAGACGGAAGCGGCAAAAATGCTGGAGAAGAAAGGTTTTCGTATCGTTGAGCGCAACTGGCGTATGGGGCATCTAGAGGTTGATTTAATTGCCGAGAGCAGAAAAGAGATTGTCTTTGCAGAAGTCAAAGCCCGCACAAGCACTTTTGGCAACAAACTGCCGGAAGAATATGTAGATGAACTCAAAAAACGTCGTATGACGGCGGCGGCCAACGCATATATTAAATCACGCAACTTAGAGAAAAATCCACGGTTTGATATTATCGGACTCATTGTCGATCCGGCCACACAAGAGATCATCTATCGCAATCATCTGGAGAATGCTTTCGTGCCACGCCTGCGCACCATCCACGCCAGTAGTCATAGTGGACAATGGAAATGGCACCATCGCACGCGCGTCATCGGAGGCAGCAAAAAATAAGTAACATACACATGGATTTCAAATACGATGTCATAGTAGTTGGTGCCGGCCATGCTGGTTGCGAGGCTGCCAGTGCGGCCGCTCGTATGGGCAGCCGTACCTTACTCATCACAATGGACATGAACAAGATTGCCCAGATGAGTTGCAACCCTGCTGTTGGCGGCATTGCCAAAGGCCAGATTGTGCGCGAGATTGATGCGCTGGGTGGCCAGATGGGCATAGTGACCGATCGTAGTGCGATCCAATTTCGACTGCTCAACCAGAGCAAAGGAGCAGCTATGTGGAGCCCGCGTAGCCAAAGCGATCGTAAGCGATTTATCGAGGAGTGGATTCACGTGCTCTCACACACAGAAAACCTGTTTCTATGGCAGGATATCGTAACGAATCTTATTATCAGAGATAATAAGGTGTGCGGTGTACGTACCATGCTAGGAGTCGAGATGCAGGCCGAGGCCGTTGTGCTAACCAATGGCACTTTTCTCAACGGACTCATGCACTGCGGCAAGACACAGATACCCGGTGGCCGCACTTCCGAACCAGCCTCGCATGGTCTAACTGAGCAGTTAGTGAGTCTCGGTTTTCGTGCAGACAGAATGAAAACCGGCACACCGGCACGTGTAGATGCCAGGTCGATTCATTTTGATGAAATGGTACGACAAGATGGCGATAACAGTTGGCATCAATTCTCATATCTCGATACCATTCATAGAGAACTCAAGCAGATGCCGTGTTGGATCACATACACCAACCAGCATACCCACGATACGCTACGCGCGGGACTGGCAGATTCGCCCCTTTTCAACGGACAAATACAAAGTATTGGTCCGCGCTATTGTCCCAGTATCGAAACCAAAATAGTGACGTTTGCCGACAAAGAAGCCCATCAACTTTTCCTGGAGCCAGAGGGTGTAGATAGTAACGAGTATTATGTCAATGGTTTCTCCAGCAGTCTGCCATGGCAAGTGCAATTGGCGGGACTAAAGACGGTCAAAGGATTGGAAGATGTAGTTCTATATCGACCCGGTTATGCCATCGAATATGACTTCTTCGATCCCACTCAACTGCATCATACGCTCGAAACAAAACAAATTAAAAATTTGTTTTTTGCCGGGCAAATCAATGGCACAACCGGCTACGAGGAAGCAGCTGGTCAAGGTCTGGTAGCCGGAGTCAATGCGCACCAAAATGTGCATGGAGGCGCGCCGTTCACACTGAGTCGCGACGAAAGTTATATAGGCGTTTTGATTGATGATCTGGTTAATAAAGGAGTGGATGAACCCTACCGAATGTTTACTTCCAGAGCCGAATATCGCATTCTGTTGAGGCAGGACAATGCCGACGAACGGTTAACCGAACGTAGTTTTGCCATGGGACTGGCCGATCAATATAGACATCAACTGTGGCAGCAAAAGAAGACAGATTGCGCCGATTTCATCGACTTTATCAAACAAACTAGTGTTCATCCAAAGGATATTAACGGATGGCTAGAACAGATAGGTAGCAGTCCTCTGCACGAGGGATGCAAACTACACGACTTGGTTCTTCGTCCGCAAGTTACATTACCAGACCTTGCCAATATACTTCCTGTCCTACAAGAACGCATCCGACAAATCAAGAATAGAACCGATGAAATCGTAGAAAGTTGCGAGATTCAGATCAAGTACGCAGGATACATCAAACGCGAAAAACTGGAAGCAGAGAAACTACAACGCCTCGACCAGATACGTATTGCGGACAATTTTAATTACGACGAGATACAAAGTCTAAGCACCGAGGCCCGACAGAAGCTCAGTCGCATACGTCCAAAGACCATCGGCGAAGCTAATCGAATTCCAGGCGTAAGCCCCAATGATATCAGCGTTTTATTAGTTCTGATGGGCAGATAAAAATCAAATAATTAGTTTGCTTGCAAACTAAAATCGATTGTTCCACGTGAAACAAAAACAAAAAAATATAAGGTATTATGACAGCAGAAGATGTAAAAAATGCTATCCGTAATGTGCCTGATTTTCCAATCAAAGGCATACAGTTTAAGGACATCACTACCGCACTGGCTAGACACGATTGTCTGTGTTGGATGAAGGATGAGATTGTGAAGTTGTACAAAGACAAGGGGATTACCAAAGTGGTGGGCATAGAGTCTCGCGGTTTTATTCTTGCGCCCGCTATTGCTATGGAGATCGGTGCGGGATTTGTACCTATCCGCAAACAGAACAAATTGCCGGCAGAGACCGTGTCTGTGACGTATGCCAAAGAGTATGGTGAAGATACTATTCAGATCCATAAAGATGCACTCGGTCCAAACGACATCGTGCTTATCCATGACGATATCTTAGCTACAGGCGGTTCGATGGAGGCAGCGATCAATCTGGTGAAGAAGTTGAATGTAAAGACGATCTATGTCAACTGTATCATCGAGCTCGAAGGACTGAATGGTCGCAATTATCTAAAGGGCAAAGCAGAGAATGTAGACTGTCTGTTTGGTATCGAGGTAGACGAGTAGTCAAAGGGTAGAGGTCACTAACTAATGCCTACCAAGGATAATCATATTGCCTTATTGCTCAAACGCATACCCGAGAGTCCGGGTGTGTACCAATACTTTGACCAAGAAGGAAAGATTATCTATGTTGGCAAAGCTAAGAACCTGCATCGACGTGTCAATAGCTATTTCAATAAGGACCATCAATCCAGCAAGACACGTCAGTTAGTAGCACATATAGCGGATATCAAGTATGTAGTGGTGGACAATGAGCAAGATGCCTTCTTGCTGGAAAACAACCTGATCAAACAATATCAACCGCACTACAATATTCTGCTCAAGGATGGGAAGTCGTACCCGCGCATATGCATAACGAACGAACCCTATCCTCGCATCTTCAAGACAAGAACCATCAACAAAAAGATTGGGGAATACTACGGTCCATATAGTTTTGGCAATACTGTCGATCTAGTGGTTGAACTGATACACAAACTCTATCCGATTCGCACATGCAATATTCCAATTACTGCCGATTCCATCGAAAAAAAGAAGACACGTGTGTGCCTCAAGTATCACCTGAAAAATTGCTGCGGTATATGCGAGGGTAAACCAGAAAGCGAACCATACCAGAAATGGATAGACCAGGCACGGCAAATCATCAAGGGTGATGCGCACGATATAGAGAAACAGCTGCAGGAGGAAATGGAGAAGATGGCCTCGCAGATGAAATATGAGGAGGCCGCTATGATCAAGCACAAGATAGACTTGCTTGAACAATTCCGCAGCAAGACTATTATCACTACTACTGTAGCACGAGATGTGGATGTGTTTGGCTATGACGAACAAGACGAGCGGGTATATATAGCTATGCTTCATGTGCATAATGGCAGCATTGTGCAAGGTCAGACTATCGAGTATAGGCGCAAGATGGAAGAACAGAAAGAGGAACTTCTGGCACTGGGAATGATAGAGTTGCGCGAACAGCTGAAGAGCCAAACCAAAGACGTGATTGTTCCGTTTATTCCGGACATATTTGATGAGTCGCTACATGTTCACATTGCTCTAAACGGAGACAGAAAAAAACTACTGGATCTGGCTATGCAGAATGTGCGGCAGTACAAACTAGACCGAATCAAACAAGAGGACAAACTCAATCCCGAACAACGCGCGGTACGTATATTGGGTGAACTGCAACAAATGATGGGCCTACCTACTCTGCCACGATGGATCGATTGTTTTGACAATTCGAATATTCAGGGAACCAACGCGGTGGCCGGGTGTGTCGTTTATAGAATGGGCAGACCATGCAAGAGCGACTACAAGCGATTTGAAATAAAGACAGTCGAAGGGGCAGACGATTATGCCAGCATGCGCGAAGTTGTCAGGAGACGTTATCTTCGACTGAAAGAGGAAGGACAGGAGATGCCGGATCTGATTATTGCCGATGGAGGTATCGGACAGATGCATGCCATTCGCGAAGCAGTAGAAGATCAGTTAGATCTGCATATACCGATAGCCGGACTCAAAAAAAATGACAAGCACCGCACTCAAACTCTCTTGTTGGGTTTCCCTCCTCAAGAGATTGGTATGCCCGTGACGAGTGATGTGTTCCGGTTGATGACAAATATCCAGGACGAGGTACACCGATTTGCTATCGCATACCACAAACAGAGACGTAGCAAGGCGCAAATTCATAGCCAACTAGATGATATTCAGGGAGTTGGAGCGATTACTAAGCAAAAAATCCTCCAACATTTTGGTTCCGTGAAACGCGCTAGAATGGCAAAAAAGGAAGAATGGGTAGAATTGCTCGGAAACACCAGAGGATCAGCTATTTACGAAGAAATTCAGGCAAAAATAACGCGCTGAGAATTAAATATTTGTTAGAAACATGTATACTTACACTATAAAAAAAGACGAAAAAAATGAACTTTTAATGTTCAATGAGTCGGAACAGTGTGTTTCGCCGCTCGAAATGCTCAAATTGGCAGAACCACATCGTGTTTTTGCTTTTGATGGAAAAATGGGTGCAGGCAAAACCACTTTCATCAAACAACTGTGTCTGTCGATGGGAACGATGGATGTGGTCAACAGTCCGACTTTTGCTATCGTCAATGTGTATGACGTGGAACAACCATACAAAGGTGAAGTATATCATTTCGACTGTTATCGACTCAAGGACATTCGCGAGGCGATCGATTTCGGAGCAGAAGAATATCTCTATTCGGGCAACTACTGTTTCATCGAGTGGCCGGAGATCATCTCCCCTATCCTGCCGGAAGATACAGTCTATATACATATTGAACCTCAACCCAACGGAGACAGAAAATTAATAGTAGAATTATGATACAGGTCAAGGATATATACAAATCATTTGACGATTTGCAAGTACTGAAAGGTGTTAACCTCGAAGTGAAGAAAGGCGAGATTGTTGCCATCGTCGGCAAATCCGGCGCGGGCAAAACTACTCTGCTCCAGATTATCGGAACACTGGATCGTCCTACCAGCGGTCAAGTGTTGATTGAAGGAACCGATGTGTTTAGTCTCAATGATACGCAGTTGGCAGCTTTCCGCAACAAACATATTGGTTTTATCTTCCAGTTCCATCAATTGTTACCCGAGTTTACTGCCCTAGAGAATGTATGCATTCCTGCTATGATTGCGGGTCATAAACCGACTGATTATCAGGCTCGTGCCAAGCAACTACTAACAGAATTGGGACTAGCTGACCGCATGGATCACAAGCCCAACGCTTTGTCCGGAGGCGAAAAACAGCGTGTAGCTGCCGCAAGAGCACTGATGATGAGTCCGGATATTATCCTAGCCGACGAGCCAACCGGCAGTTTAGACGAGAAGAACAAAAAGGAATTGAGCGACTTGTTATTGCAACTTCGCAAGCAGTATGGTCAAACAATTCTGCTGGTGACGCACGATAAGGAATTAGCACAAATCAGCGACCGGATTATTGAGATTAAGGATGGAGTGATTGAGTGATGAAAAAGTACCTATTTTTAATCATTTGTATATGCGCTTTGATGAGTTGCCATCAAGGTCGAACCTATTGGCCAAAAGACAGTGAGATGGAAACGCAAACAGTTGAAATTGTGCGTTTTGACAACTCGCTGCTGAATGTCAATTCGGCTACGGTGATGCATGATATTCGTGTTCTGTATGACGAATATCCGGTATTTATGCCTCTGTGGGTAGAAGATATCTTGGGTATCTCGGCCGAAGACACAGCTTATCTAGCCGAAGCTCTGCCTCAGTTCCTGCATGATACGCTCTACGGATTTGAGCAAACCAATGCGAGAGAGAAAGAGATGTTTGCTGATGTGAGCGATATACAAACAGCTATCAGTCAAGCATTTACGCGCATCAAATACCTCTATCCGGACACAGAAATACCGAGTCTGTATCTCTTCATTTCCGGTTTTAATGCTCCTATCTATTTTGCGGATGAACTGATTGGAATTGGCGCTGATATGTATCTGGGTAGCGACTATGAGTATTACAATCGTGTGGTGTATGAATACCAAAAACAAACCATGCGCAAGGAGTGTATTCCAGTGGATGTCATCAGCGCCTATCTCTTCCGGACCCTACCCTACACGAGCGATAAAAATCGATTGCTGGACCAGATGATCTACCGCGGGAAAATCATGTATCTGACCGCGCAAATATTTGATAATCTGCCTGCTTACGAAGTGATGGGTTGGACCAAAGAACAATGGCAATGGTGCATCAAGCACGAACGCGCTATATGGCATCTGGTAATGGACAAACGCGATCTGTTCAAGACCGAGAGCCTGATACTGACCGGCTATCTCAACGATGCACCGTTTACCTCGGAAATCTCGCAAGATGCACCCGGACGATTGGGTATCTGGCTCGGATGGCGTATTGCGGAGAGCTATATGGAACACAATCAGACAGTTAGCCTGCAAGAACTGATGGCCGAAGGCGATGCACAAAAGATACTGGAAGAGAGTTATTACAAGCCGTAAAGGAAATGAGAAAACATTGGATCGATAATTTACGTTGGGTGACCGTACTGCTGGTACTCTTTTACCACGTTATTTACTACTACAACGGCAAAGGGGTAGTAGGCGGAATAGGTGGTTTCGGAGGTCCTCAGTACCAAGATTTTGTGATGTATCTGCTCTATCCTTGGTTCATGCCTCTTTTGTTCTTGCTGGCAGGCATCAGTGCCCGGTACGCATTGGATGCACATTCGGAGAAAGAGTGGTTTCAAAGCCGCACCCGCAAGCTGTTAGTGCCCGCCACCATCGGATTATTTGTTTTTCAATGGATTGCAGGTTATTTCAACACGCATACACTTAGTTATACGAATGGAATAGACATGCTTGCCGATACTCCGGGTATCATCCAGTATATGGCATGGTCGCTGAGCGGAACAGGTCCGTTATGGTTTATACAGGATCTATGGTTGTTCAGTCTGGTTTTGCTGCTCGTTCGGAAGGTGGATGCACAAGATCGGTTCTACGGGTTCTGTGGGAAGATGGGTTTGGCAGGAATTATCCTGTTGGGTGTAGTGTATTGGTTAGGTACCCGAACGCTGATTATGCACCCTCGTCCCGAAAGTTTGGACGGTCTTTACAACGGCTACAAACCGTTCTTTTACCTCATTTTCTTTTTGAGCGGATACTTCGTCTTCTCGCATGAAAATGGGATAGCGGCTTTGCGAAGAGGATGGGTAGCACTGATGGTGTGCGCCGTAGCAAGCGGAATAGTATTATTAGTTACCACCTTCGGCGAAGATAACACTACTCCGGCGTATCTGAGTAGTCCGCTCAACTGCGTCTATGGATGGCTGATGTGCCTTGCTATGATCGGATGGTTCGCAGCCTGTTTTGATGAGCGGAAATCCAAGTTTGCGGATTATATGAGTCGTAACAGTTTTGGTATCTATGTCGTTCACTATATATTTATATCCGGTTTGGGATATAGTATGAAGGTTTATACAACGCTTCCTCCGGTTGCAATGTACGTGCTGCTTACGGTTGCTGTATTTGCGTTGTCGCCGCTGTTAGTGGAACTGATACGCCGTATCCCTGTTGTCAGATGGTGTGTATTGGGAGAAAGAACAAGAACTATCAAGAAATGAGAAACAGCTATGAATAGAGAAGATTTTCCGATACTGAATGAGAAGGTTTACGGGCGGCCGTTGGTCTATTTGGACAATGCCGCTACAAGCCAGAAACCGCAAGCGGTTTTGGACGCTATCAGCGAAGCTTACACTCACTGGAATAGCAATATTCACCGTGGCGTTCATCATCTGAGCCAAGTGGCTACGCAGAAACACGAAGATGCGCGCCAACGCATGGCGGATTTGATCCATGCCACCAGCAGCGACGAAATCATTTTTACCAAAGGTACAACCGACAGTTTGAATGCGTTAGCATTCAGCCTGGGCGAATTGTTGGTAAATGAAGGTGATGAGATTATCGTCAGCGCGATGGAACATCACTCCAATATCGTTCCATGGCAAATGCTCTGTGAGCGCAAGAAAGCGGTGTTGCGGCATATTCCTCTACGCGATGATTTAACGCTCGATATAGAGGCTTTTAAGGCACTTCTGAGCGATCGTACACGCTTGGTTTCGATTGCGCATGTCAGCAATGTGTTAGGAACCATTAATCCCGTGGAAGAGATTATCCGTTTGGCGCACGAACGGCATATTCCTGTTTGTATCGATGGCGCACAAAGCGTGCCACATATGCCGATTGACGTACAGCAGATGGATTGCGATTTTCTGGCTTTCTCCGGGCATAAGATGTATGGTCCGACCGGCATTGGCGTATTGTACGGCAAGCGTGAATGGCTCGAGAAATTGCCGCCACACGAGGGTGGAGGAGAGATGATCAATCATGTACGCTGGAGCGGAACTACATTCAATCAATTGCCCTATAAATTCGAAGCGGGAACGCCTAATTTCGTAGGTAGTTATGCTTTGTCAGTGGCTGTTGACTATATGCAATCGATTGGTTTAGAGGCTATTGAGAAATACGAACGCGAACTGACTGAGTACTGCGAACAACAGTTACAAGCCATCGAAGGCATACGTATCTATGCCGCGGGGCAACCAAAAACAGGTGTTGTCAGTTTCAATTTCTATTCGGGCACTAAACTGGTTCATCCATTCGATGTAGGTACATTGCTTGACCGCCAAGGTATAGCTGTACGTACGGGGCATCACTGCGCTGAACCGCTGATCGATGAACTGGCTGTGCCCGGCACCGTACGCGTTTCGTTTGGTCTATACAACGACCGTTCGGATGTAGATGCGTTCATCGCGGCTTTGAAAAAAGCCATCGCTATGTTGCAATAATTCAAAATCACGGAATATATATACATAGTATATATATAGGGTGGGGTAGGATACGTGATTGTCAGGTCATACACAGGGTATTATATGGTGACTGTCCTTATTGGATTGTTATTCAGTATATTTTGTGTTTCTGCCGAACCACTACGCGTGGTGAGTTACAATGTAGAAAATCTCTTTTATCCCGAACGCGACAGCCTAAATCCGGACACCAGTTTTACGCCTGGCGGAGAACATCGCTGGTCGTACACACGCTACTACCGCAAGGTGGAAAATATAGCCAAAGTGCTGACCAATATCGGTGAATGGGATGGGGTAGATATCATCGGTTTACAGGAAGTGGAAAGTGCTGCGTGTTTGCGACGACTATGCTATACTTTGCGGCGCGGAGAATACGATTTTGTTCATTATGACAGTCCTGACCAACGTGGAATTGATGTAGCGCTAGTCTATCGTAAAGCACGTTTTGATACTATTCAGACAAAGGTATTTCCGGTCGATTTAGGCGAACAGACCACGCGCGATATTCTCTATGTTTGCGGTCAAACAACGAAGCATGACACACTTCATTTCTTGGTGTGTCACTTACCATCTCAACTCAGCGGAACAGCCGAATCAGAATGGAAACGCGTAGCAGCCAAACAGGTATTGCAGCGCGCCATTGATTCTGTCCTATCTGTTCAACCAAACGCACGCATCATCGTTATGGGTGATATGAACAGTCAGCCCAAAGATGATCTCGCAGGCCTGAAAAACCGCATGCTTACTTTCTCAAAAGAAGGCAAAGGTACGCACAAATATCAAGGACAATGGACTTGCCTTGATCAATTCTATACGACTGATAATCTGTTGAATACGAGTTCTGTCAGAATCTACGATGCCGAATATATCCAGGAAGTGGATGAGAAATATCTGGACCTAAAACCCAAACGCTGCTTCATTGGTTATCGCTATCAGAATGGTTATTCTGATCATTTGCCGGTTGTGCTCGTTCTAGGAAATTAGCCAAACACTTGCGCCACATACGCCAGTTGTGATGTCCGCGCTGCTCTATCCATTCGTGCGGATAACCTTTCTTCATCATACGCTTGTGAAAGCGTTTGCCGTTGGCATAGAACATATCGTCTTTTCCCACGTAGACATAATAGGCCTGGGTGGAATCTTTTGGCAACTGATCCTCGTGCAAAACCGGTGAAAAAAGTGCCACTGTTCTTACCCTATCCGGTCGCACATTAGCCACATTAGCCGCAATACGCCCGCCATCGCTCAAACCCGCTATCAGACAGGTAGATACATTGTATGTTGTATCCACCATATCTATTAGGTCGCTGATGGCGTGTTCTATCTCATGTTCATGACTCAAACGCGGATAATGGACAACGCATTTCCATAGATTTCCGTGCTTGACAGGACGTTCCTTGATCGGCCATTTATTGCAATCAGGCATCACCAAAATGATTGGCCCGCAACGCCCGGTAGCCATCATCGATTCCAACGTATCCGGTGCAAATCCCTTGTCTGACCATGCACCTTCATATCCGTTGATGCCATGAATCAGATATAACACTTGGCAACCTTCCTCACATCCTTTCGGAATATAAATATCTACATGCCTGCTGATATTCTCCGAATGGCTAAACCACTGAGTATGAATCAGTTTAGGCAATACGTCGATAGAGTCTTCCGATCGTACGCTTAATGGTAGAAAGCATAGTAATATTAGGAAATATCTTTTCATTTTTGGCCTCAAGGATGGCTTTTTGAAACATTTCAATGAGTTTTTTTGCACAGTCAGAAATCTTATATTGCTCCATCGATTGCGCATATTTGAATCCCATTTCCCAACGTTCTTGCGGATGGTCAAACCAGTAGTCGATTCGTTGAGCCAAAGCTTTTGCATCTTTAGCCGGAAATTTACTGCAACTATCCAAAGCATAGGTATCCGTACCTGAATAACGTGCGGTAGCTATGACGGGTACTACTGCTTGTTGCATCGCCTCTGTTATACTCATTCCTTCTACTTCTACTATGGCGCAATGAACAGCTAGATCAGCTTTCGCAGCTAGTTGGCGCAATTCTTCTCTATTATAGAATCCCACGATAGGTTTATAACCGACTACACCATCTTCATAAAGTTTATTAGCCATACGCGTGTATGCTTCCAGTTTTGGTCCGCGCCCGGCTATATGTAGTCTAATACGCTTTGCGTATTTGCTCATACGAATCGCTTTATAGAGCGTTGGTTGGTCTTTTTCTATAGCCGTACGACCAATATAAATGAGGTCGAGTGGACGATTTTCGTCAAAGTAATCTTTAGGAGGAGTTGTCGGACGAATACATTTATCGGGAATAACTCCGTTAGAGAGCGTAAAACACTTTGCTTTAACGCGATGACGAATCAATCGATCACGCACATTATCAGTAGGACATTGGAGATATTTATAATTGTCGTAGAAGACGCGACACCAGTAGCGATAAAGTATCTTACAAATAAGATTACCACCTGCAAAACCTAAACAATTATACACTATATTTTCCGGATGTACATGATACGTTCCCGTGATAGGTTTACCGAGTTTTTTTGCACAATTCATCACTGCATGATGAAGAAAAAAGGTCTCTTCCAGATGTACAACATCTGCCCATTGTACAGCTTCTTCTATTATTGGACCATGCCAATCGGCGTAGGCGTAGCCAAATGAATCAAGCATAGGTTGCATAAGTGGAAAATGGAACTTCTCCATAGGATAATCCGGTTGAGGTCCGTCTGGATTCTCAAAATTTTTTCCGGACAATACTCTCACTTCTTGACCTTCCTCACGCAGAGCTTTTACTGTTCTTCTTGCGGACTCATCAAGGCCGTTTCCTTGACTATAATAACTGTTTACAACGAATAGAATGTTCATAACTTTTCCAATCTTTTTTGTTATTTTGATTGCAAAAGTACTGCTTCTCTGTTAAGTATACAAATCATTAATATAAATCGTAAATAAAATACAAAAATACGTCGCGAAATATGACGCAACGTATTTTTTTTCTTAATAATAGTATATTTTATGTAGATTACTCTCTTAACTCATCTCCAACATGCGTTGGATGGATGTAATAGCTTTTTCAGCTATTTCCTTCTTCACTTTCATTTCCGGAGTTTCGTTCAGAAGGCAGTTATACACTTTTTCCAGCGTATTCATCCGCATATATTCGCATTCGTTACAACTACATCCTACGCCTTCGGTTATTTCCGGTGGAACAGGAATAAATTCCTTATCAGGACACGCACGTTGCATCTCATGCAAAATTCCGCTCTCTGTTGCCACTATAAATCGCTTCTCAGGCGATGAAATAGCATAATCGAGCAATGCCTTGGTTGAACCAATTATATCGCTTTGTGCCAAAATGGTAGCCTTACATTCCGGATGAGCCAGTACTTTCGCATCCGAATATTCTTTTTTCAGTTGGATCAGTGCTTCCAGCGAAAATCTGCTATGCACATGGCATGCACCATTCCACAGGAGCATTTCGCGACCGGTTACCGAATTGATATAACTGCCTAGATTATAATCCGGACCAAAGATGATCTTTGCATCTTTAGGCAGTTGATCTACTATCTTCTTGGCATTGGACGAAGTTACTACTACATCAGTCAGCGCTTTTACATCAGCCGAAGTATTCACATAGCTTACTACTATATGATTCGGATGCTGCTTGCGAAAATCTGCCAAGTCTTCAGCACGACAACTGTCTGCCAACGAACAACCGGCAGCCATATCCGGAACCAGTACTTTTTTCTCCGGACATAGGATCTTCATAGTTTCGCCCATAAAATGCACGCCGCACATTACTAGTATATTCGCTTGCACGCGCGTAGCTTGCTGAGCTAAAGCCAAACTGTCTCCGATAAAATCGGCTATTTCTTGTATTTCAGGACGAGTGTAATAGTGTGCGAAGACAACCGCATTCTTTTCGCTCTTTAATTTCAGTATCTTCTGCTTCAATTCATCCTTATCGGTAGTCATATCAAAAAATATCTAATTAATTTTTAAAATCTATTGGATATTATAGTCTGTTGAAATTGTAGATAAGTGACCTAACTGATTGATTTGTGGCGAATTAAAATTATCATTTTTTTTAGACGGATTGTTTATTATTTTGATAAGTTCAATGTGGAACATCTTATCTACTGAGTAACAATCCGGTTGTTAATAATTTGTTTATAACCACTTCTTTAGTCTGAAAATCAACAGAATAAGTACAACCGAAAATACCATCAATCCAAGCGCAAAGGCATAACCCAATCGCCAATGCAGTTCGGGCATAAAGTCGAAGTTCATGCCGTACAAACTACCAATCAATGTTGGTGGCAGGAAGATGATATTGATCACGGTGAATATCTTAATGATCTTGTTCTGTTCGATGTTTACCAAACCGAGGAAGGTATCTTGCAGGTAGTCCAGACGGTCAAAACCAAATCGGGTATAGTCGAACAGAGAATTGATATCCTTGATAATCATCGTCAATCGAGCACCTAATTCTTCTGGGAAAAAATCGCATTTCAGCAGGTTGCTGATAACGCGTTGCTTATCCAAAATATTTTGACGGATGATGGTCACTTTTTCCTGCAAATCCTTGATTTGAACAAGCAAATCTTCGTCCACGTGGTCGTTGTTAGCAGTTATCTGTTGCGATAGTTCGGTAATCATATCCGTTGTATCCTCTATCATATCGGCATCCTTCTCCACACGAGTCTCCATCAGCGCTACCAGTACATGATATCCGCTTGGAAAATTGCGCGTATTGACGAACATCTTCTTGATAGTCTCGTTGAAACTGTCTAGTTCAACGTCGCGAATAGACACCAGTATTGAGTTCTTGATGATGAAGTTTACCGGTTCTACCTCAAAATTCGATTTCAGGAAGTTACTGTTGGCCACAATCGAGTCGTCCGTTTGAATATAACGGCTCGAGAGCTCGATTTCCTCCATTTCTTCGTCTTCCTGGATTTCTATTTTCAGAAAACCTTCTAGCGTATCCTCCGTCTTGTCCGAAACATCCAACAGGTCAATCCAGATGATATCTTTCTTGTCCAGTTCTTTCAAGGCGGAGATGGTACGTGCTACTTTGATTTTCTCCTTATCTTTGTAGAATATTTTGATTTCCGACATGGCTTTCAATGATGTTTGTAAGTTCAACAAATTCGTTTACACTCAGCTGTTCAGGGCGCTTTGTAAATATATTCTCTTCTAGGATCGGATTGCCTTTTCCTACCAGCTGTTGGAGAGAATTGCGCATCTGTTTTCGTCGTTGGTTGAATGCGGTTTTCACTACTGTTTTGAATAGCTGTTCATCGCATTCCAACCGTCTTCGTCGGTTGCGTGTCAATCGGATGACCGCCGATTTCACTTTTGGCGGAGGATTAAACACATTTTCATCTACTGTAAAGAGATATTCTATATCATAGTAGGCCTGTAGCAGTACGCTCAGTATGCCGTAGGCTTTTTTGCCAGGCTTACTGGCTATACGCTCTGCCACTTCTTTCTGTATCATGCCCGAACAAACGGGTATACGGTCTTTGTATTCTAAAACCTTAAAGAAGATTTGCGAGGATATATTATACGGATAGTTACCTATCACGTTAAATTCGCCTTCCGGAATCAGTTCATCTAGGTTAATCTTCAGAAAATCACCTTCTATTAGGTGCAGTTCCGGATACCATTCTTTCAAATAAGCAACCGACTCGCGGTCCAGTTCAATGGCCGTGAGTTGAATATTCGGATTCTGTAGGAGATATTGGGTTAGAACGCCCATACCCGGACCGATTTCGATGGTTCGGCCCGTATTGATGGTTTCAGCAATCTTCTGGGCGACGCTCAGGTCCGTCAAGAAGTGCTGCCCCAGAAATTTCTTGGCATGTACTTGCTGCATTGTCCGCGTGATAATCGTCCATAGATTGTTTTTAATTTAGTTACTAATCAAGAGCAGAACTCTTTTGCGGCCGCAAAAGTACTACAAAAAAATGACATACGCAAATTTACGGGCATTTTTTTTGCATATATCAAATTTTTATTGTAATTTTGCACCGAAAAATCAGCTTATATGAATCGATTGGCGCAAATAATAACTAGAATCATCGATTTTTTCTATACCCCGTTCCGCAAATGTGTGTCGGAGCAGGTTTTCCGCTATGCTGCGTGCGGCGGAGGCAATATGGTTCTCGATTGGGTTCTCTATTTCCTTATCTATAATTTTGTTATAGGCCACGACCTGATTAATCTGCAATTTACAATCTGCAATATACAAATAGCGCAAGCCATAACTCCCCACATCGCTACTCTTTGTATTGTTTTTCCTATTACGCTTCTGACCGGTTTCTGGTTGCAGAAATACGTCACTTTCACTCAGTCCGACTTGCATAGCGCGCGTCAATTGGCGCGATATATCAGTGTTGTGGCGGTCAATCTGGCTATCAATTATTTTGGTCTGAAACTCTGCGTCGAGATTTGGGGTTGGTATCCTACGCCAAGCAAGATCCTCATCACGCTTATTACGGTTATCATTAGCTATTTTGGACAGAAATATTATTCTTTTAGAATAAAATCTAACTGATTCATTAACTTTAATCTCTTATTACTATGTTAGGAACCATTATTTACGTTTTAGGTATTGTATGCGCCGTATGGTGTGTAGTAGACATTTTCAAAACAGCCAAATGTGGCCTTTTGGGTAAGATTCTTGCTTCTATCCTCGTTTTGGCTTTCAGTTGGATAGGCTTTGCCATCTACTATTTCCTCGTTCGCGGCAAAATCTGATATTTCGACCACTGGTTTCTGATACTATGAATACCAAGTGTCTCCTTATCTCCGCTGCCTTTCTTGCGATGGCAGCTGTGTCCGCTTATGCGGTTGACGAGTTGCAAATTAATCTCCCAGCGCAAGCTCAGGCCGTAGAAGATGCGCAGAAATTTGTTCCGGACACACTACGCCTGGATTTCTCTGCGGCAAAAGAGATTTATCTCGATGAATACCGCCTCCTCAACGATTTTGAGGATGGTATGCTCTGTGTCCAGGATGTGGTCACGGGCAAATGCGGTTTTCTCAATACCGATGGCGAATGGGCTATTCCGCTCTCGCTTTCTCTCGCCTCTTTTTATCCGGAGCGCCGGCCGGCTTTCCGCAACGGATATCTGGTCACCGAACTAAGCAATGCTTCGGGCATTGTCATTATTGACAAAAAGGGCAAAATCACTCGTCTACCAAGTACTATCTTGCAGTGTTCCAATTTCACTCCCGATGGTTATGCACTGGCGGTCAAGAAGATTCCTGTTAATAATTACCGCTACGATCAAAAACTGGTCTTTATCAATCCTCAGGGCCAGGAGATCATGACCGGAGTCTATGCAGGCAAGCAATATCAGACCGAGGGCGATGCGTACAATACGCCTTATGTGCTAGTGAGCGAACCGCGTAGCGACCCATCGGACGATGTCTGGGGCACCACCTACGTCAGCGCCTATCCTATGTCCGATGGCCTGGCGCCTTATTTTGACTATGTCGCACGCTTGTGGGGCTTTATCGATGCCACCGGCCGCAAAGTTATCCCTGCTCAGTATAAGCGCGTACATGAGTTTTCCGAAGGACTGGCGGCTGTCCAAATGCCTTCCGATACTGATGCGCCCGAGAAATGGGGATTCATCAACACCTCTGGACAAATGGTTATTGGCCCGCGTTTTTCTATCCAGCCTGGCGATTTCTCCTGCGGCTATGCGTTGGTGCAGAAGGTCAACGAAACCTTTGTCTTTATCGACCGCAACGGCAATGTCAAAGGACCTGAGTATCACCAGGCGCTTGATTTCTATCACGGCTATGCGTTGGTGATGGATGAGGCTACGTGGACGCGCCATTGCATCAATACGCAGTTCGAGATTGTCAATATCGGTGACCAATGCCGAGTAAGCGACACCGAATATCTCTGGCGAGGACGTATCGTCGATGGCTATCAGCATAGCATAGAAGGCTTCGATTTCATCGGACGCAAAACGGTTGTCAATATCTGGAATTACCGTGGCGTAAGTGGCAATACTGGCTATTTTGGCGCACCTTATGCCGCGACCACCAGCGGACCTATGTTGGACATCGCGCATGACACTTTCCGTGCCTATGCCGACCTAACCGGCAAAGTCCGCTTCGTCCTCCTTCGTAACGAATTTTAATACAACGTTTTGACATAAATCCTCCTGTATAAAAAGCGACTTCCAAAGCCGCTTTTTTTGTATTTTTTACAAAAAAGTTGTAAAATCTACTTTATAAATTTGCATATATCAAACTTTTTTTATAATTTTGCCCCGCAAAATTGCTTAACTGCTGATACCGGCAGCATAAAAAAAGCGGTGACATATAGAGAAAAAGCATTAGCTTTATTGAGGAGTAATTCAATCTTCGACAAATTGTAATAGCATTCCGCAATATAGCGAGTGTTCACACATAAGTGTGGACTTTCTGCGTATATTGGATGCTATAGGAGTCGAAGCCTGAATTACCCAATGTAACAGAGGTCCACACTTTTTGTGTGCCGGTTAATGAAAAACGCTGCAAAAGTACTACAAAACACGAATATATACAAGTAGCAAACACAAAAGGACTAAAAAGGACTTTGTGAGAATGAAAGAAAAACACTAATTTTGCAGCGAAACTTTAAAATATGTAAATAATATTACTAACCAATTAAATCGAAACATTATGGAACAATCAGTCAATTATGGTGAGTATCAAATCACCAAAGCAGACAATGGAAGTATCCGTGTTCTTAAAAATGACGAGCCTCAGAAAAACACTATGGCTGCATTGCGTGAAGTTGCTGAGCTCATCGGCTTTAAAATCGAAGAAGGTTGGAACACCCAGCAATCTGGTGCTAAGCTGATTAAAGCTATTGAGCAACGACTTGAAAATGGTATTGATGAGGAAGAATTCCTTAAACACTTTGCACCCACGGAGTCGAAGGAAGAATCCAAAAAACTTACGCCTGCTCAACGTCTGATGCAATTGGCACTAAGAACCTGTGTTAGCCCGAAAGATGGATTTCAACCGGATTTGTTCGATGCGGACCAACTTATAGACATCGCAGAAGCACACGGCTTTAAAAGTCAGGCTCTTATTGATGCATACAATGAGATTATGGAAAGCGGCGAGTTGCTCTCGATGGATGAGATCACAGATGGCGTTAGTACTGATTTAGCCGATGCTATTATTGCTACATGCTGCTATTTCTGCTTAACTAATGAGCAAGTTTACAAGTATCAAATTGCTACTATTCATGGATTCTGCAAAGAATGCGGCATAGAAGGTCATAGCGTAACTCTGTGGTTGATAGAGGCGTTATTGAAGAAAGTAAAGTATAATCTGGACATTCCAAAATTTGAGACAATTGATTTCTAAATATATAAACCTTAAATACAACAAAATCATGGAAGGATTTGAAGTAAAAAATGGAGTAGCCGTATTTCCGGAAGGCATAAAGGAAATACCTGCAGACGCATTCAAAGGTAATGCAGATGTACAATCAGTAGTTTGCCCGCAAGGCGTAAAAAGCATCGGAGACAATGCGTTTAATGGCTGCAAGAAATTGCAATCAGTTGAACTTCCTGAAGGTCTTATTTGCATAGGTAAGGATGTTTTTGGTGATTGCAAGAAGCTCACCTCGATTAATATTCCGTCTTCAGTAGAGCAAATAGGTAGAGGTGCTTTTAAAGGAACTGCTATAGAAAATCTTGATTTACCTGAATCTTTGCAACAATTGAATGAGTTCACTTTCTTTGATTGCAAGAAACTACAAACCGTTCGAATGTCAAAAGCAACACCTATAGCTGGTTGTTGGGCGTTTCCAACGAGTAAGACCTTCAAATTGATCTATACTGATGGCACAGAGGTTTCTGGAAAATGCATCAATAATGCAGATAGTTATAAGACCTTCTATTATATTCCTTTCAATAGATTTGGACTTGACGGCGGTAAGGCTCTGAAAGAAAGTTACTATTCCGACGCGGAAGAATACACTTCTGAACAGGAAGCCTTTGAAGAGGATGTAACGAACGAAATCCAAAATTTCTACGAGAGCAACCGTGGTAAATTGGAGAAATCTGCTGTGCAGGGCATAGATTTTACAAAAGGCGGCATCTATGTGGAGGATTTTGAGAACAATCTATATGCCGTCGTATTAGGTGGCGCTTATAGAATAATCCTTGTTCGCTACGAATAACAATAAGGCAGGCAGGAGTGGCTTTCTGCCTGCTTACAAAAAAACATTGAAAATGGAAATAGAAGATAGAATGCGAAAGATTATAGAGCAAGCATACTCAATTGTTTGTTCAAAGATTATATCTGGAAGAATCACTATTCATAATGAAGCATCTCTACAATTGCAACTAGGAATTGTACTGAAAATTTTAGGAGCACTTTATGAATTTGGTAAAGAGGATAAATTTTCAATCGAATTCGAACATACATTCATACTCACTAAACCGACTAATAAGTGTAAAAATAAACACGCCAGAGCTGATATCTATATGGAACTTACCGATGGGAAGGATGTTTGCTCAGCTATTATTGAATTAAAATATTTCAAGAAAAAGAATGCACGCCAGCCAAATAACCGATATGATTTCTTTGCCGATTTAGAAAACTTGGAACAATATCAAGACCAAAGGAAAAGCCAAGTGAACTATCTTATTGCAGGAACTGACCATAATCATTATTATTCTAACGATGAACCATTAAGTGCTGATACCGGAGATTTTAATTTTAGGGATGGAATGAAATATCACGCAGGAACAGTTCTTCAATACAAAACAGAAAAATCATACGGGAATGATATCGAATTAGCTCATGATTACTCATTTAACTGGGATATTTTTGCCCCATATGCATTCATTATTGTGAAAGTTTAATAATTAAATAAATACTTCAATAACCATGTACAATGAAAAAATTGAAGCCCTCATCAGTGCAGCACTGGCTGACGGCGTATTAACCGAAAAGGAAAAACAAGTTTTGTTCAAACGTGCTCAAGCAGAAGGAATCGACCTTGACGAGTTTGAAATGGTGCTTGATGCTCGCCTTGTAGAGTTGGAAAAGGCTGAGAAAGAAAAAGCAGCTGCTGCCGCTCCCAAGTCCACTAAATATGGCGATGTCCGCAAATGTCCTGTTTGTGGAGCAATGGTTCCTGCTTTGGCTGGTGCTTGCCCGGAATGTGGATATGAGTTCTCTGGTGTATCTGCTGTTCTGTCTTCTCAGAAATTAGCTGAAAAATTAGCAAAAGAAGAAGAAAAATGGGAGGATAATATTGCAGCTGTTCACGGGGGGACTATTGACGATAATAATAGAAGATGGCAATTGGCAAAAAACAAAGAGCAGTATATGGCTCAAATTGTCCGCTCTTTTACAATTCCGAATTCGAAAGCTGATTTGTTTGAATTCATTTCCATGACGAGGTCTATCCTATTAAGCCCTACTACTAACTATTATTTGGCTGCCGGATATATGACAAAATACAAAGAAGCTCTGTATAAAGTGAAACATTTATTTCCTAATGATAATTTGTTTATAGAACTACTTAATGGGTTAAATGAAACAGAGGCTCAGTATAAAAGCATACACAGAAAACAACCCAAAGTGGGGCTGAAGCCAGGTGTAAAATTCGCACTCATTTATGTTGCGGTATTGATTGGACTTATCATCGTTCTTAGTGTGGGGATACATTTTGCTGACTACTAAACAATGTGTTTAATAGATGAATATACAATCAGCAAAAGAGCGTTTGCTTGAGATAGTAAACCTCTCCTATAAAATATTCCAAGCTAAAGTTGTTAATGGTACAATTGGCGACTTTGAAAATGAGGCCTCAATGCAACTTCAATTGGGTGTTATAATGAATGAGGTAGGATTACTCTATGAGTGGGCTATCGATGATGAGTTCACTATTCGTTTTGAGAAAAAATTAAACCTTCCATCTGCGACAAGTAAAACTCCTAATGGACACGCAAGATGTGATATATATGTAGGATTTAAAACAAGAAAAGACGAATATCATATTGGAATTGAATTAAAGTACTTGCCAAAAAGTAAAGATGAAGCAACGACAGACAATCGTTTGGCAATACTTGAAGATATTCAAAACTTGGAACACTATCAACAAATAGGATATATTGATACAGGATTTGAAATTGTCTATACAACTAATCACAACTATGCTAATTCAGATACGATATCCTGCATTAATATTGGGGACAAAGCAAAAGTCAAAGAAGGAAAAAGTAGTTATAAAAAAGTAGAACTTGCCAAAGAATACACCTTTTTATGGGATGATTATCCAATAGGAGAAGAAAGACATTGTTTTTTAAAAGTAAAAATCTAATGATATATCATGGGACTGTTTTTTAACAAGAAAGAAGGCGGATTAATGGATGTCATCCGCTGTGACGAGGAGAATTACCTCGTGTGGAAGTGGAGACCGGCAGGACAAGTTGCTAACTCTACAAGTAAAGAAAATGCTATCCGTTACGGCAGCTCACTTCGTGTGAAAGCAGGCGAAACGGCAGTATTTGTCTATAAGAAAGACGGTGAACAAGTGATGGACTTTATCCCTGGTCCGTATGATGACACTCTCAAATCGGAGAACTTCCCCGTGTTGGCGAGTATAGTTGGTTTAGCCTGGGGGGGAGAGTCACCATTCCAGGCGGAAGTATACTTCTTCAATATGCAGGGAAATAACCAAATTAAATTTGCTGTACCGTATTTTGATGTAGTAGATCCGCGTTTCCTTGATTTGGCGGTGCCTGTCGCTGTGCGTGGTTCGCTGACATTCAATCTGACGGATGTACAACAGTTTATCAAACTTAATCGTTTGATCGATTTTGATTTGGATAAATTCCGTGACCAGATAAGCGGAATGGTAAAGAAGTTTGCCAAGACATTTGTCACAAATTGCCCGGCAGAAAACAATATTCCTGTTTCGCAGATTGAGCGGAAGATAGTTGAAATCAGCGACTTGATGCAGGCTCGTCTTGCTCCGCAATTGGCAGATGATTTTGGCGTAAATCTTAAGCGTCTGGATATCTCTGCAATTGAAATTGATAAAGAGAGTCCTGAGTATGCAGAATTCACTGCTGCTACCAAGCGCCAACAACTGCGTCGTGCTGAAATAGATACCGATGTATATGAGGAAAGCGCACACCTTGGCGTACAAAGTCAACATTTGCAAGCACATGCCATCAACAAGCAAGCAGAAGTTCTCACTGCTGCCGCAAACAACCTTGGCCAAATGGGGCAGATGGGAAATGGTGGAGGAATGAACCCTGTTGGAATGATGATGGGGATGGGTGTGGCTGCCGGAATGGGGCAACAAATGGCAGGAATGATGGGCGGTATGCAGCAGGCTCAACAACCTCAACAGAAAGCACCGCAAATGGCTCCGCCTCCAATGCCCGGAACTGTGAGTTATATGCTTGCAGTTAATGGTCAACAATACGGACCATATAACATGCAGCAATTGCAACAAATGGTACAATCAGGTCAATTGACTGCACAATCACTTGTTTGGTGTCAAGGTATGGCTGCATGGGAACCTGCTGCTAATCGTCCGGATTTGGCTTCGCTTTTTGCGCCAGCGGCTCCTCCTATGCCACCAACACCGCCAACTGTATAAAATGATGAAATTATGAAACTGAATTTATTTCCAAGTATCATAGCTATAATTGCCAGCGCTTTAGTGGCGTTCGGATTATATAGTTGGTGTCGTTGTCAAGATATGCAACTATTAGTTAGTATCTTTGGAGGCATCAGTCTATTGGCGACAGGTGGCACAATGTTGGCTCTTTCCGCGGAAAAACCACGTGCAACGGTGAATTTGAGAGTAACATCCGGTGTCTTTGCTTTCTTATTACTTGTAAGCAACGCCATATTTTGCGCAGTCACAACATTTTCTATGGCACTCTATGTGCTAATTAATGGCTTCTTGTTGCTGGCATGGATAATTGTTCTGTATGCACTTATTCATGCATCTCAAAAGCTATAACTACAAATTATTTGTACTTTCAGCGTGCAAAATAAAATGTAATCATAAAACAGAACAGGGGAGTTTGCGCTCCCCTTGTTTGTATTAAAAGAATTAAAAAGGACTTGCATATATCAAAAAAATATTGTACCTTTGCACCCGATATGAACAAATACGCACCCGAAATAACAACGCTGCGGATGGATATTGAGCGTGAAGTGAAACGCCGTATTCGTACCCCTTATGACTTCGAGTTTCTCGTCGGCGTCATCTGGGAACGGTTGCATGAGAATATCTCTCCGACTACGCTCAAACGGCTCTGGGGTTACATTGACGGCGCAGATACTACACGCCGCACTACGCTATGTCTTCTATCACAATTTCTCGGCTATGCTGATTGGGAAGCTTATCTGGCCGACCTTGCTACGCGGACAGATGTGGAAAGCGAAGCGTTTGCCGGAGAAGGACTAAATATAGACGACCTGCAAGTGGGCGATCAAATAGAAGTAACCTGGTTGCCGAATAGACGTTGTGTCTTTCGCTACGAAGGCGATGCACATTTCCTTGTCATGACTGCGAAGAACGCCAAACTCAAAGTGGGGGACCGATTCGAAGCAGCATGTTTCATCATAGACAAACCTCTATACATCGACCGCCTTGTTCGAGGAGTAGAACCGCCGATCGCCTATGTGGCAGGGGCAAAGAACGGTTTATTAACTGTAAAAAAGATTTAAATGGAGTCCTCTTCTGCATTCATAGTACCAAAGGATTTTTCATCAGAATGGCGAGACGTTTCCTTAGTTCAAAAGCGCACGCGAACACTCGTGTACGTTGGGACTCGGTACGGACGGCGATTTGTGCTCAAGGCGTTAACTACGGAGTGCGCTGATTTAACAGATTACCGCTTACAGCAGGAACAGGAATTCCAATTGGGCATCCAACTCGTTCACCCCAATATCGCCGCGACTTATAGTCTTGAAGAGATAGAAGGAGTAGGGCGGTGTATTGTGCAGGAGTGGATAGACGGCATTACGTTTGGCGAGTGGTTGCAATCAAAACCTTCAAAAGCTGCGCAGAAACGGGCATTCGGGCAACTATTGGAAGCATTGGAATATCTGCATGGTCTGCAACTCGTTCACCACGACCTCAAAGCAGGCAATATCCTCATCACGCGCCATGGAGCGAACGTCAAACTGATTGATTTTGGCTTGTCTGCCTTAGATGCCACGGTTTCGCCTGTGCCCAATAATCCGACAGCAGACATAGAGGCCTTGCGACACCTTTTCCCGTCACTCGTTCCCAAAGGAAACTTCGCCAACATAACTGCGCTGCGCCATGCTATCCGGCGCCGCAAAAGGATGGCGCGACTGTTGCCCGTAATATTGTCCTCTCTTCTGCTCGTCGCAGCCGCTGCACTGTTCTACATGGCCTGGCATGAACGCCATGCCGAGCAGCAACGTTACGATGCAATGATAGCGCAAATCGATGTCTATATTGCGCAAGAACGCAGCGAATATCAGGAATTAGTCAACCGTCCTGTTACCTTTGATCGGACTGTCTCTGCCGATGTGATAGCTTATGCGGCGTATATCACCGAGATGACCGATATGCGGCATCGCTATTGGGCCGTACGCGATTCGCTGGTTGCCACTTATGACGAAAACGATCCTTTGCGAGAGCAACTATTCCTTATATGGGGGCATAAAGAAACGGAGATAGACAACGAACTATATCCGCTCATGACTGCTAAACTGAAAACCGACTAAAGAGGCAGGATTCTTTAATTTCTCGGAGAAAAAAGCACTACAAGAAAAGATTGATCGCAAGAAAGAAGCACGCGACACAGTCTATGAAGTGTTACGTCTAACCAGGGAACAAATCAACAAAATGCGACAGATGTTCCCGGATTCGTATGCTATGAAAGCCGATATAGAGGCGTATGAGAATAACCTGCGTCGTGTTGAACAGAAATTCTAATTTTTCCTTTCTGTACCGCAATAAGACTTACACTCTAACCGGCAAGGAGGAGATAAGATATCACACTAGTGCATATAGAAAAAAAGGACCAAGCCTGACATCCTCAGCTTGGTCCTTTTTTTATTCTCCCGCCTCTCCACTTTTAACTTTCTCCTCTAACCCTAAACCTTTCACCTTTCATCCCTCTCCTCCCAACCACTTATCATCTCCCTACAAGTTACCTAACAAACTATAGAGCTCATACGAACCTCATATAAACCTCATTCAAGGCTCATATGAACTAAACTACAAAAATTCTGATCTCTGGAAACTATTTCTTCTTCGCCTGATTTAACTCATGGCGGATAAAATCCCACAACCGCGGAAACGTATATTCGCCCGCCAAACGGGCAGCACGCTGATATTCTGCGTGTTTCTTCTCCCATTCGGCCCTTTTCGTAGGATCATGATAAATGGCCTGAGCCTCAGCATTCACTTCGTTAAAACGCTGAATCTGAGGACGTTTTGCCATCTTCTTGCGCTGCTCTTGCGTATAGCGCGGCTTACGGCATACTGCCACTACTTTGGATTTATCTTTCACCAAAGTCCGTATATAAAATTCACCATCCAGCTCGCCTTTATACCATTCAAAGGCCGCTGACATCGCTATACGTCGTCCTGCCATACTTTTTGCTTCTAAATTTTCTGCAAAGATAACACTTTTTTTTCGAATTTCCAAATTTTTTGACTCAAAATGCACTTCCAAAATTTATCCATTTTGCGTAATCGACTGATTTTATCGAGAAGTACATATTGAAAAAAAATCATAAAATTTGCATAGATGCAAAAATTGTTGTACCTTTGCAGCGGATTTGTAAATTCTTCATACCTATGAAAAAAATCTTTCTTTTGTGTGCAATCGTTGGCCTTCTGATGGCTTGTAAGGACAAAAATCAACCGGAAGAACCGCAAGATCCTGTTGTTACCACTGATCCGCAACCGCAACCGACATCCGAAGATGCCATGACAGCCTATCTGAACAATCCCGTGGCATGGAATGGCAATTTCATCGAAATAACCAACGCGATGTTGCTTCAGCCGTCCGTTGACTTTCCTTCGCTCTCCTATACGCCGCAAGACGGCACATGGCCCATCGACGTGACGGTCAACTATGGCGACTCGGCTATTGGCGTTGATGGCCTGGAGCACAGCGGAATCATGCGTATTCACGCTACAGGTCCGTTGGAGGAAGAGGGGTCGGTCTTCGTTCCTACGTTCGAGCAATTCAAGGTGTACGGAGCTTTGCTTTCCGGTACACAAACCATCACCAACATCGGCCGCAACACGGCTGGAAATCTGGTCTTCGATGTAACGGTTGCCAACGGCATGCTGAATGCCAACAGCGAGTATATCTACTCCGAGCACACGTCTCGCGAACTAGTGGCCGGTTTGGACGACAATGGCCATTTCCTGACCGATCCCACAACCCATCAGTACAGCATAACCGGCGAAATGCGGATGGTCAGCACGGTAGATACTGTCCCCGGTTATACGGTTACGATTGATACGGTGCCAATGCTTGTCAGCGTGGGCGATATCTATCCAACGGGCGGCGAGATGCACGTAGCGTTGGACGAACCAATGACGTTCCAGATGAATGTCAGCGGATTCCAGGGACCGGTGGCTATCCAGTACCTCAATCTTATCTTTACCGGCAAAACCGATCAAGGCAACTACGGCGTCAAAATGGTCGTTACCATGCAGATGGGCTTCTTCGCTGTCAATATCGCCATACTTTGCGAACTCAACGAAGATGGAGTGGTTCCTGATAGCATTCAATACGAACTAATACAATAATCACAAATTACAAATTACAAATCACAAATAATACCATGATGCTACATATCCTTTCCAGTAGCCTGCATACTGAGGCACTGGAATTACCATTCCAATTGCCTGAATCGTTTCTTCAGAACCATCAGGTGGTTGCCGTTCTGACCGGTGGAACAGAGAGTCGATTCGTTCAATTAGTCAACGAAGGGCTGATTGACCTTCATCAGCCTGTCTATCTGATGGTTAGCGGCCATAGCAATTCACTGGCTGCCTCGTTGGAGATTCTCAGTTACATCCGTCTCCACAACGGAATCGGCAAAGTGATGCAGAATGCCGATGACACACTCCTTCCGTCTGGCAACGAGTGGCAAAAACTCAGCGCAGCTCCTTCCGACCAAGTACTCCGCAGCGACCAACCTCTGCGCTTGGGCGTAGTGGGCATGCCTTCCGATTGGCTCATCGCCTCCGGTGTCGATTATGAGGAAGTGTTGCGTAAGATGAATATCCGTTTAGTAGATATTCCTATCGAGCGAATGACTAGTCTCGGCGAAGTGGATGGCGGTCTGGATGGCGCCAATCGCATCTACGAACGATTGAAAGAACTAGTCCTGGAGTTTGATCTTCAGGGAGTTACGCTCCGTTGTTTTGATTTGTTAACCACAGTCAAAAATACTGGTTGTATGGCCCTTAGCCGATTGAATGACGAAGGTATTCCTGCTGCCTGCGAAGGCGATATCCCAACATTGCTGACGATGATGCTCTGCCGCAAACTGACCGGCGAACTTTGTTTCCAGGTCAATCCCGCGCGTATCCAACCAGACGGCAAGATTCTTTTCGCCCATTGTACGTTGCCACTACGGATGACTGAGAAGCACGAACTGACCACTCATTTCGAATCTGGTATAGGCGTGGCTATTCACGGCGATTTGCCTACTGGCGATTATACGCTCGTCAAGCTCTCCGGCGATATGACTCGACTCCTGGCCGAAAATGTGGTATTAGAGCGCTGCCAGTTCGAACCCAATCTCTGTCGTACGCAAGTCTGGATCCAGGCAACACCGGACGTCAGCCATTATCTACTCTCCGCACCGATAGCCAATCACCACGTCCTGATTCGCGGACATCACGCCAACCAACTCAGAGGAAAAGTTTAGCCGAAAAAGAGGGAACGCAAAGTGCAGATTGCAGATTGAAGATTTTCAAATAAAAATCTTGCAGGTTCGAAAAAATTGTAGTAATTTTGCAGGCGAAAAAAGAAGCGAATTATGAATAAACTACCTGACAACGCCTCGCGTCCACTCAAACCGGGTGAGAATTACGAACCTATTCTGCGTCCGGACAAAGAGTATCCGGAAGTAACCCCTTATAGCGTCAGCATTGGTGTGCTGATGGCAGTTATTTTCTCCGCCGCTGCGGCTTATCTTGGTTTGAAAGTCGGCCAGGTGTTCGAGGCGGCTATTCCAATTGCTATCATCGCCGTGAGTTTGTCATCCATCCTCAAGCGCAAGAATGCGATAGGCGAGAATGTGATGATTCAGTCTATCGGAGCCAGTTCTGGAGTTATCGTGGCGGGAGCTATCTTCACGTTGCCTGCGTTGTACATCCTCCAGGCAAAATATCCGGAGATGACGGTTACGTTCGAGCAGATTTTCCTCTCTTCGCTTTTAGGTGGCTGTTTGGGAATATTGTTCTTGATTCCTTTCCGCCGCTATTTTGTCAAGGAGAAACACGGCGAATATCCTTTCCCGGAGGCAACCGCTACGACGCAAGTACTCGTTAGCGGTGAATCGGCCAATCAAGCCAAACCGCTTATCTGGGCTGCGGCCATAGGCGGCTTGTACGATTTTGTTGTTTCGACGTTTGGCCTTTGGACCGAACAGCTCTCCACGCGAATGACCGGTTGGGGCGAGATGATTGCTACCAAATTCAAACTGGTCTTCTCTATCAATACTTCGGCTGCTGTGCTTGGTCTGGGGTACATCATCGGACTGAAATATGCGGCTATCATCTGTGCCGGTTCATTCTTCGTTTGGTGGGTTTTACTGCCTGTTCTGGGTTCGCTGCCTGGATTGGAAGCAACCGATCCACAAGTCCTCTTCACCTCTTACGGACGCAATATCGGTATCGGTGCCATTGCGATGGCCGGACTGATTGGTATCGTTCGCTCGTGGGGAGTGATCAAGAGTGCTGTCGGCTTGGCAGGAAAAGAACTCGGCGGGCGTGGCAAGGAAGTGGCGCAAGCTAGCATCCGCACCGATCGTGACCTGAGCATGAAATTGCTCATCATTGCTGTTATCGCAGCCTTGCTCTGCACACTCGTTTTCTTCTGGGTAGGCGTGCTGCACAATTTCTGGCAAGCGCTAGTGGCCTTCATCGTAGTGACGGTTATCGCTTTCCTCTTTACAACGGTCGCTGCCAATGCGATCGCGATTGTCGGTAGCAATCCTGTTTCGGGTATGACACTCATGACGCTCATCATTGCATCAGTCGTTTTCGTGGCTGTGGGCATGAAAGGCACGAGCGGAATGGTGGGAGCCATGGTCATCGGCGGAGTCGTTTGTACGGCTTTGAGTATGGCCGGAGGATTTATCACCGATCTGAAAATCGGTTACTGGATTGGTTCTACGCCGCGTAAACAGGAGACGTGGAAATTCCTCGGTACACTGGTTTCTGCAGCTACCGTGGGCGGCGTGATGATCATACTGAACAAAACCTATGGTTTCACCGGCGATAATGCGCTCGTGGCACCTCAAGCTAACGCCATGGCTGCGGTTATCGAACCGTTGATGTCGGGGCAAGGAGCGCCATGGATGCTCTATCTGGCCGGCGCCGTTTTAGCATTAATCCTCAGTCAACTGGGAGTGCCAGTCCTACCGTTTGCATTGGGTATGTTTATTCCGTTGATGCTGAATACGCCGCTATTGGTAGGTGGAGCTATTTCCTGGTTGGTTAGTCGCCAACGCGAGAAAGACGGCAAGGAAGCCGAGGCTAAGGCACAAGCGCGTCAGGAGAAAGGCACACTCATCGCTTCCGGATTCATCGCCGGAGGTGCATTGATGGGCGTTGTTTCGGCTATCGTTAAGTTCTGCGGTGCTGATTGCTATCTGAGTCAGTGGGCCGGAAGCGGCAGTGCAGCTTTGCTGGGCATTGTGGCGTATGTCGGACTGATTACCTACTTCATTGTTTCGGCACAGAAAAAGTAACAAATTACAAAATCATATATAACAAATCAAAAATCTTACAATTATGGTATCTTACAAAGAACTAGGCCTGGTGAACACTCGTGAGATGTTCGCAAAGGCAATCAAGGGTGGCTATGCTATCCCTGCTTTCAATTTCAACAACATGGAGCAGCTCCAGGCTATTATCAAGGCTTCTGCTGAGACCAAGAGCCCGGTTATTCTCCAGGTTTCTAAAGGTGCGCGCAACTACGCAAACCAAACTCTCCTCCGCTACATGGCACAGGGTGCTGTTGAGTATGCTAAGGAATTAGGTTGGGAGCATCCGCAGATCTGTCTGCACCTCGACCATGGTGATAGCTTCGAACTCTGCAAGAGCTGCGTTGACTTCGGTTTCTCTAGCGTCATGATCGATGCTTCTTCTCTGCCTTACGAGGAGAATATCGCTCTTACCAAGAAAGTGGTTGACTATGCTCATCAGTACGACGTAACTGTTGAGGCTGAGTTGGGCGTTTTGGCCGGTGTAGAAGACGAAGTATCGTCGGCAGTTAGCCACTATACCAAACCGGAAGAAGTAGTTGACTTTGCTACCCGCACAGGTTGCGACAGTTTGGCTATCTCTATCGGTACTAGCCACGGAGCATACAAGTTTACTCCGGAGCAATGTACTCGTGACCCGAAAACAGGCAAACTCGTTCCTCCTCCATTGGCATTCGATGTGCTCGACGCTATCATGGAGCAACTCCCTGGCTTCCCAATCGTTCTTCACGGTTCGTCCAGCGTTCCGCAAGAGTATGTGGATATGATCAACCAATATGGTGGTAAACTGCCTGATGCAGTTGGTATTCCCGAGGAGCAACTCCGCAAGGCTGCCAAGAGCGCTGTTTGCAAAATCAATATCGATTCCGATAGCCGTCTGGCGTTCACCGCTGCGGTACGCAAAGTATTCGCTGAAAAACCGGGTGAGTTCGACCCACGTAAATACTGCGGTCCTGCTCGCGATTTGATGGAGCAACTTTACAAGCACAAAATCATCAACGTGCTAGGTAGCGACGGAAAGGCATTATAAATAAGTCGAAAGACACAAATTGCAGACAACAATGGCTTTACCATTTATGACAGCCGAAGAGGCTGCTGAGTTGATTCAACATGGTGACGTTTTGGGCATGGGTGGATTTACTGCCACCGGAGTGCCCAAGGCGGTTCCATTCGCCTTAGCACAGCGCGCTGAGCGCTTGCATGCAGAGGGCAAGCCTTTTCGTGTAGGATTGGAGACGGGCGCCTCGATGGGCGATAGTTGTGATGGCGCATTGGCGCGCGCACATGCCGTAGAGTTCCGTACACCTTACCAGTCGAACAAATCGATGCGCGAGGAAATCAATGCCGAGGGTACACATTATTTCGACATGCACTTGAGCCACATGGCACAAGACCTGCGTTACGGTTTTCTGCCCAAACCCCAATGGGCTATTATCGAGGCTTCGTATGTAGGTGAAGATGGCACAATCGTTCCGGCTGCAGGTGTGGGAATCATGCCTACCATCTGCCGCATGGCGGATAAAATCATCATAGAGTTGAACGAAATGTTCCCTGCTACTATGCGTGGCATGCATGACCTCTATGAGCCGCTTGATCCGCCTTACCGCAAGGAGATTCCTATCTACAAACCATCAGACCGCTGCGGCTCCGATCATATCAAGGTTGATCCCGCTAAGATAGCAGCAGTGGTGAAAACGAATCGTCCGAACGAGATTCCTGCTTTCACACCAGTGGATGCTGTTACTGCGAAAATAGGTGAGAATGTTGCTCTCTTCCTCGAGAAAGAGTTACGCGAAGGACGCATTCCTGCTTCTTTCCTGCCTATCCAAAGTGGTGTAGGAAATGTGGCAAATGCCGTACTTGGCGAACTTGGTAAGAACCCGCATATCCCGCCATTTGAGATGTATTCCGAAGTGGTACAGGACTCTGTAGTGGATCTGATCAAAGCCGGACATTGCAAGTTCGCTTCGGGATGCTCCCTGCGTCTCGTAGAAAGCAAGATGGCAGAGGTATTGGCTGACCTCGATTTCTATCGCGACAAACTGCTACTCCGTCCGCAGGAGACTTCCAATAATCCAGAGTTGATTCGCCGAATGGGACTCATCGCTATCAACACGGCACTTGAGGCAGATATCTACGGAAACGTCAACTCGACGCATGTATGCGGTACAAAGATGATGAATGGTATCGGTGGGTCGGGTGATTTCGCACGCAATGCTTATTTGAGTATCTTCACTACAGCTTCAACAGCGAAGAATGGTGCTATCTCTTCTATCGTGCCTATGGTTACACACCTCGATCATTCCGAGCACTCTGTTAAGGTTCTTGTAACCGAACAAGGTGTAGCTGACTTGCGCGGCAAGAGTCCGCGTCAGCGCGCTGAGGAAATCATCAACAATTGTGTGGCTCCTGAGTACAGAGAGATGCTGCGCGACTACTTGAAGTTGGCTAAGCATGGCCAAACGCAACACGAGTTGAGTTGTGCTTTCGCTATGCATGAAGAGTTCATGAAGAGTGGGGATATGCGTAATACTCGCTGGGAAAATTACAAGCGCTAAAATCCAGCGAAGATTATTGCAAAACAAAAAAGGGACATCCAATCGGGTGTCCCTTTTTGTCGAGAAGAGGCGACTCGTGAATTGCCAACGGCAATAATCGACAGAACGTAGTGGCGGAGAACCCCGAGGGCGGAGAGTCGCTTAACAAAAAAGATGGTCATCGACCATCCTTTTGTCGAGAAGAGGCGACTCGAACGCCCGACCCCCACGTCCCGAACGTGGTGCGCTACCAACTGCGCTACTTCTCGGTTTTCAGAGAAAACCTCGATTATTTCTTCGAAATTTTCTCGTTCGCTTCGCTTATTTCGCGAAAGCGGGTGCAAAAGTACTGCTTTTTTTTCAATTACGCAAACTTTTGCATATTTTTTTCGCATTTTTATTTTGTTGCGGCCTTTTTGCGGAAAGTCCGTTTTGTCGTATTACCGGCAGGATTATTAGCCATTATCTGTCGCACATCGGCTTCGGTTAATGAGGCTATATCTGTCTCTTTCGGCAGACGATAATTGGCTTTGGGCGTATGGATATATGCCGAACCAAAACGACCTTTCAGTATCTGGATATCACCCCATTGGCGAATGGGCTGCTCAGCTTCGTTCTTCTCTTCTATCAACTTGATAGCTTGTTCCAATGTGATAGTGTTCGGATCCATCGTACGCGGAATGCTGACATACACTTTCCCATAATGCACATAATATCCATAGCGTCCATTGCCTACGGTAATAGGATGGCCGTTGTATTCACCTAGCTGGTTTGGTTGGGCTTCGTGGAAAAGTTGTAGTGCGTCGGCGAGTGTGATAGAGAAGATAGACTGACCCTTTTGCAAACTGGCAAAACGAGGTTTTCCAGTGGATGGGTCACCAATCTGCACACACGAACCGCCTTTACTTACTTTGGCGATAACGGTTTCTCCGCTTTCCGGGTCAACACCTAATACTCTACCGGCTACTTTGCCCGATGGAATCGAGGAAAGTAAGGGTTGGAACTTCTTGTAGAAATCATCTACAGTCTCAGTCCAGTTGGCTCTGCCTTCAGCTATTAAATCAAACTTCTCTTCTTCTTGAGCAGTAAAATCATAGTTGAGAATAGAGGGGAAATACTCTACTAGAAAATCGTTAGTCAGTCGTCCTAAATCGGTAGGTATCAATCGTTGCGTTTCACCGCCGACGATTTCGCTTTTGATCTTCTCGGTTATCTTACCTCCTTTTAGAGTAAGGATAGATGATTCGCGTTTGCTACCGGCTACAGATCCGCGTTCTACGTATTTGACATGTTGGATCACATCGATAATCGGAGCCCATGTAGATGGGCGACCAATACCTAATTCCTCCATGCGATTCTTGAGTGTAGCTTCTGTAAATCGATAGGGAGGTTTGGCGTATGTCTGTGTGGCTTGCGCTTCTTGCAATCTTAGTTGCTCACGAACCGACATAGCCGGTAAGATGCGTGTTTCTTCCTCTCCTTCATCGTTCGACTGAACATAGACGCGCATGAATCCATCGAAGGAAATTACCTCCCCAGTAGCAACAAACAGATACGGATTACCGGAAATGGCTACTTCAATGGTCGTTTTTTCGCTCTCCGCTTCGGCCATCTGACTGGCAATAGTACGTTTCCAGATTAGTTCATATAGGCGTTGCTCGTCTTTGTTAAGACCCGCACTGAGTTTATTCATATAGGTAGGACGAATCGCCTCGTGAGCTTCTTGTGCTCCCTTGGTCTTAGTCTGGAACTGGCGCGTACGAGCATATTGTTCCCCGTATGTATCAACGATTACTTGGTGGCAAGCCGATAGGGCTAGAGAAGAAAGGTTGACCGAGTCGGTACGCATATAGGTGATATGTCCGCTCTCGTACAGAGATTGCGCAACACGCATCGTTTTCGATAGAGAGAATTTCAGTTTGCGCGCCGCCTCCGATTGCAGTGTAGATGTGGTGAACGGAGGTGCCGGCATACGCTTGGTAGGAACACGTTGCACATCGCGCACTTTGAACGAAGCGCGAGTCAGACTCTCGAGAAACTCACGTGCCTCTTTCTGGCGCCCAAATCGGTGATTTAGTTCGCAGTGTAGCACCGATGCATCACCCGGATTTATTCCGGTGAAATCGGCAGAAATGCGATAGTTGCTACTACTACGGAATGACTCAATCTCGCGTTCACGTTCTACCACCAGTCGTACGGCAACCGATTGCACACGTCCTGCAGATAGACCGGTGGTAACTTTTCGCCAAAGGATAGGCGACAGTTCAAATCCAACAATGCGGTCTAATACGCGGCGGGCCTGTTGCGCATTTACCAAATTATAATCAATATCGCGTGGATGTTGTATCGCTTCCTCAATGGCGCGCTTGGTTACTTCGTGAAAGACGATTCGTTTGGTATCCTTCTTGTCCAAACCCAGGACTTCGTGCAAGTGCCACGCAATAGCTTCTCCCTCTCGGTCTTCATCGGAAGCCAACCATATAGTATCTGCTTTGCTCACCTCACTGCGCAGACGCTCTACCAATGGTTTCTTGGCAGCCTCTATTTCGTAATGAGGTTGGTAGCCATGCTCAAAATCCACTCCCATCGAGTTTTTGCCTATCGGCTCTATATCGCGTATGTGGCCCTGACTGCTCAATACGCGATAATCCTTGCCCAAGTATTCCCCTATTTTATTCGCCTTGGTGGGAGACTCAACTATAACCAGATTTTTGCTCATATTATTTATAAAGGTGTATGTCGAAAAAAACGGCTGCAAAAGTAGTATAAATAATTTATTTGTGCAAATTATTTTTTTTTGTTTGCGTATATCAAAGATATTTTGTATCTTTGCAGCCGAATTAGGAAAATTTTTTTTGATTTTTTTACAGAAAGGATTTGCATGAATATTTTTTTGGTTGTATTATTAGTGCTCGCGGGCGTTGCGTTATTATTAGCGGAGATGTTCCTTCTGCCCGGATTTGGTATTGCGGGTATCAGTGGCTTTGGTTGCCTGATAGGTGCTGTAGTGGTAGCGTATGTTGCTATTAGTTCTACGGCCGGTTATATTACGTTGGCTGCATGCATAGTGCTATCCGGATTAGCTATCTGGGGATTTGTGCGCAGCGATGCATTGGACAAGATGGCCTTGGATACCAAGATTGATAGTCATGTAGAGTTGGCAGACAATAAGTTGGCCAAAGAGGAAAAGAAGGCCAAACCGGCTAAACCTGCCAAGGCTGCTAAATCAACAAAGACCGTTAAGGCAGCTCCTAAAAAGGCTGCAAAATAATCGTTACGAACTTAACATAAAACACTAAATAATATGGATGTATTAACAATCGTACTGATAGCTCTACTGGCTGTCTTACTCTGTATTTTCTTTTACTACGTACCATTCATGCTATGGATCAATGCCGTAGTTAGTGGTGTACGTATTTCGTTGATCCAACTTTTCTTGATGCGTATCCGTAAGGTTCCTCCTACCAAGATTGTGAATTGTATGATTGAGGCGCACAAGGCCGGTCTGGTTGATGTGAAGCGTGATGGTCTGGAAGCACACTATCTGGCCGGTGGCCATATTGAGCGTGTGGTACACGCGCTTGTTTCGGCTAGCAAGGCAGGCATCGAACTTCCGTTCCAGATGGCTACTGCTATCGACTTGGCAGGACGCGATGTATTCGAGGCTGTGCAGATGAGCGTTAACCCAAAAGTCATTGACACCCCACCGGTAACGGCTGTGGCTAAAGATGGTATTCAGTTGATCGCCAAAGCGCGTGTGACTGTACGTGCCAACATTCGCCAATTGGTTGGTGGCGCGGGCGAAGATACTATCTTGGCGCGTGTCGGAGAAGGTATCGTTAGCTCGATCGGTAGTGCTGAAAGTCACAAGATGGTGCTCGAGAATCCTGATTCCATCAGCAAATTGGTGCTTTCCAAAGGTTTAGACGATGGTACGGCTTTCGAGATACTGAGTATCGATATCGCTGATATTGATGTAGGTAAGAATATCGGTGCACAACTCCAGATGGACCAGGCTGAGGCGGATAAGAATATTGCCCAAGCCAAAGCTGAGGAACGTCGTTCGATGGCTATTGCTAGCGAGCAAGAGATGAAAGCTAAGGCCCAAGAGGCACGTGCAAAGGTGATTGAGGCTGAGGCGCTTGTTCCTCAAGCTATGGCCGATGCATTCCGCAATGGCAACCTGGGTATAATGGACTACTATCGTATGCAGAACATGCAGGCTGACACAGCCATGCGTGAGAATATTGCAGGTACTCCGACCAAAGGAAAGAAATAATTGCGAATAGCATTACTGCAATATTCGATTGTCTGGGCTAATCCGCAAGCCAATATCGGCTTGCTGGATGAGCGTTTGGCTGCTTTGCGAGGGAAGGCAGATATAGCTGTTGTGCCGGAAATGTTCAGCACGGGTTTTTGTACCGATAGACCGGACCTGGCAGAAGAATGGGGCGGACCAACGTGTTGTGCGCTACAGCATATGGCAGACACGTATGATATCGCTATCATGGGATCATTCATCTGCCGCGAGGATCGTTTGCGCAACAGAGGCTTCATGTTTCGGCCGAACGACACACCGCTCTATGTGGACAAAAGGCATCTGTATCGACATGGCGGCGAGGCAGATTTCTTCAGTCCCGGAGAGAAGCGTGATGTATGGGAGTATCGCGGAGCGAAGATTAAGCTAGCAGTTTGCTTTGATGCGCGTTTCCCTGTTTGGCTGCGCCAAGAGAAGGAGAATATGTACGATATCTTGGTATTGGTGGCTTGTTGGCCGACTATCCGTGTCCAATATTGGGATGCACTGCTTCCTGCTCGTGCGGCCGAGAACCAATGCTATGTGGTAGGCGTGAACATGGTAGGAACAGATGGTCTGCAACTGGACTACAATGGCCATTCTGCGGCTTACGATACATGGTTGCGTGACTTAGCCCAATTCGATGATTACGAAGAAGGAACACGCATAGTAGATTTTTCGATCGAGAAACTAAGACATTTTAGAGAAGTATTGCCTCTATGGCAAGATGCTGATGAATATTATTTGGAAAATAGAAGAACTGACGCCTGAACAACAGGAGATAGTGGACCAGTTGTCTCGTGATCTGGACATAACGCCGATAGAGAGCCGTGTGTTAGTGAGTCGCGGATTGCGTTCGGCGGCAGAAGCGCGCGCCTATATTCGTCCTACGCTAGAGAGTTTGCACGATCCGTTCTTGATGCGCGATATGACCGCGGCTGTGAATAGATTGGAGCAAGCTGTTCGCGCGCATGAGCGCATAATGATATACGGTGACTACGATGTGGATGGTACAACTGCTGTGGCACTGATGTATTCATTCCTTCGTACGCAAACGGACAATCTCATCTACTATATTCCCGATCGTCATCGTGAAGGTTATGGAATTTCGGTAGAAGGAATTGATACGGCCAAAGCAGAAGGATGCACGCTGATTGTTGCATTGGACTGTGGTATCAAGGAGGTAGAAAATATCGCGTATGCTAAGTCGCTCGGTATTGATTTTATCGTTTGCGACCATCATACACCGGGCGAGGAGATTCCGAAGGCAGTGGCTGTGCTGAATATGAAACGCAAAGATTGCCCATATCCTTACAAGGAGTTGAGTGGTTGCGGTGTCGGATTCAAACTTGCACAAGCTTACGCCCAGCGCTGTGGCATTGACCAGGAAGAAGTATTTCGTTTGTTACCCCTGTTGGTGATGTCTATAGCCAGTGATGTGGTACCGGTAACGGGCGAGAACCGTATATTGGCTTATTTCGGACTCAAGCGTCTCAATGCGAATCCATCGGTTGGCCTGAAAGCTATTATGCGTGTGGCAGGATTAGAGGGTAAGACTGTCAATATCAATGATTTGGTATTTAAGATAGGTCCGCGTATTAATGCCTCCGGACGTATGAAGAGTGGTGCGGAAGCAGTGCGACTTCTCATTACCGACAACGAGGAAGAAGCACGAGAGTATGCGGAGAATATAGACACCTACAATCATTCTCGCCGTGACGAAGATACGCGTACTTGCGAAGAAGCATTGGAACAACTTCACGCGGATCCGGAGAATGAGCAGAAATTCACTACAGTGGTTTATTCTCCCGATTGGCATAAGGGTGTTGTGGGAATTGCAGCCAGTCGACTGATGGATTATTACTATCGTCCTACTATTGTATTGACCAAAGGTGAAGATGATACGATAACCGGTAGCGCACGTTCGGTGAGCGATTTCGATATATATGCGGCTATTGATTCGTGTAGCGATTTGCTGTCGAATTTCGGAGGCCATCGTTTTGCAGCGGGATTGGGAATGCCTATAGCTAATCTTCCGGAATTCAAACGTAGGTTTGAGGAATATGTCGCTAAGCATATTACCCCATCTCAGAAAGTGCAAACGCTCAATATATTGGCCGAAGTACAATTGAGCGATCTGACATGGAAACTCTATCGTATTCTACAGTGTATGGAGCCTTTCGGTGCGGGTAACGAACGACCGTTGTTCGCAACTCGTGGTCTGATCAACAATCGCAACACACGCGCCGTTAGCGATGGGCGTCATTTGCATGTTGATCTGACCGATTGTGTTGTAGCTATTGAGGGTATTGCTTTTGGCGAAGGAGATAAGGCCGAGTATCTACAGAATGGCAAGAGCGTAGATGTATGTTATTTCCTCGAGGAGAATAGCTATCGTGGACGTACCACCTTACAAATCAATGTACAAGATATCAAACTAAACAACGATTAACAATATGTTTTCAGAGCGAGACACCAAAGGCCCTATTATGCGTCGTGGGTCCATCGAAGTGGTATGCGGTTCTATGTTCAGCGGCAAGACCGAAGAGCTGATTCGTCGTATGAAGCGAGCTAAGTTTGCCAAGCAGCGCGTAGAGATTTTCAAACCGGCTATTGATGTACGTTACAGCGAAGAAGATGTGGTTAGCCATGACCGCAATGTGATTCAATCTACTCCGGTTGATTCCAGTCAGAATATTCTGCTACTGGCTGACGATATTGATGTAGTAGGAATTGATGAGGCGCAGTTCTTTGATATGGGTATCGTAGATGTCTGCCAGCAATTGGCGCAACGTGGCATACGTGTCATAGTGGCCGGTCTGGATATGGATTTCCGAGGTGTGCCTTTCGGGCCAATGCCCGCACTGATGGCGATTGCAGAAGATGTGTACAAGACTCACGCTATTTGCGTCCATTGCGGCGATTTGGCTTATGTAAGCCACCGTTTGGTTCAAAGTGACAAACGTGTCCTATTGGGCGAGACCGAATCCTATGAACCGCTTTGTCGTGCTTGTTATCAGAAAGCATTAGCGGCTGAGAATATTGAGGTACGTTGATGTCATATTGCCTTTAGCCATCCGAGATGTCTATACTTATAGTGTCTCGGATGATTTGTCTTTACCGTTACCGGGTTCGCTAGTAACGGTTCCTTTGTTGCGTAAATCACTACGTGGCATCGTCTTGTGTGAACATACTGAACCCATAGATGCCTCGTGGGTAAATCGTATTAAACCGATTCAGGAGATAGTTAGTGCCACTCCATTAATTCCATCGGAACAACTTCAACTATGGCAATGGATGAGCGACTACTATATGTGTACGCTCGGTGAGGTTCTGGCTGCTTCCATTCCAAGCGGAATACTGGAAGATAGCTACAATCAGCAAACCACTCTCTATATATCATGTCCAGCGGATCAGAATAAGGAGGAAGTTCGCAGTCAGCTGAAGCGTGCGCCCAAACAATTGTTGGTATATGATACGGCCGTAAAGATGTGTGGTCCTACAGGGCGTGTTGAGCGGCGCGCCTTGTTACAAGAATCGTGTCAGCAATCAACCGTATTGCATGCGCTGTTGGAAAAACAAATCCTGATTCAGACCGAGGTGGGAGTATCGCGTATCGCGCCCTACACGGGTGTGGTAGAACCACACCACTCGCTCACACCGGTTCAGCAGAAATGTGCCGATGAAATCAAGCAAACTTATGCAGAAGGCAAGCAGATAACACTCCTTCATGGAGTGACTTCCAGCGGAAAGACCGATATCTATATCCAACTCATATTGGATGAACTGGCAGAGGGGAAGAATGTTCTGTATCTGGTACCGGAGATAGCTTTAACCACGCAACTGACAACACGTCTTCGTCGTATCTTCGGTGACCGTTTGCTGGTCTATCACAGTCGTTTTAATAACGCAGAAAGAGTAGAAATCTATCTAGCCTCGTCACGCACCACACCTCATGTGGTGATTGGAGCACGAAGTGCCGTTTTCCTCCCTATTCCGAATCTGGGATTGGTGATTGTGGATGAAGAGCATGAGGGTAGTTACAAGCAAGCTGAGCCTTCGCCGCGCTATCATGCGCGCGCAGCGAGTATCGTACTAGCCAAGGCGCATGGTGCACATGTACTGTTAGGCACAGCCACTCCATCTGTGGAATCCTATTTTTTGGCGCAGAAGGGAACGTATGGATTGGTTACATTGACTGAGCGTTATGCGGGATTGCAATTGCCTCAGATAGAACTGATTGACCTGAAGCGACAATATACACGTCGAGAAATGTACGATCATTTTTCTGATCCGCTAGTAGATGCTATACGCGCCACATTAGCGGACGGGAAACAGGTTATTTTGTTCCAAAATCGTCGTGGCTATGCGCCCTTACTGCAATGCGTTTCTTGCGGCAAGTCGCCCCGATGCATTCAGTGCGATGTGCCGCTGACCGTTCATCTTCGGGTACGCGAACTACGATGCCATTATTGTGGTTATCGCACACCAATACCTTCGGTGTGTCCGACTTGCGGAGGAGAACTTCGTATGTGCGGTTTTGGCACAGAGCGGATAGAGGATGAGATCAGCAAACTTTTTCCGGATGCACGTGTGCTACGCATGGATCTGGATACTACCCGCAGCAAAACGGCCTATCAGGATATCATCAATGCTTTCTCGAGGCACGAATGCGATATCTTGATTGGAACTCAGATGGTAACTAAAGGACTGCATTTTGATGATGTTCAATTGGTAGCAGTGCTAAATGCAGATCCGCTATTTAACCAACCGGATTTTCGTGCTTATGAACGTGCATTCCAAATGCTAGAACAGGTGTCCGGTCGTGCGGGCAGAAAAGGCGAGACAGGCAAAGTGCTGATACAGACGTTTGATCCGAAGAATGAGGTCTTGCAAATGGTTCGCACTCATGATTATCAAGCGCTTTACAACCAGCAAATAGCCGAACGCAAACTATTTAATTATCCTCCATTCCATCGAATAATTCGTGTGCAACTTCGTCATCGCGACGAACATTATGTTCAGGAAGCCGCGCAAGCTCTGCAAGCTCGTCTTCGTCAGTTGTTCGGGCCACGCGTATCCGAAGTTGTTGTGCCATCGGTGGAACGTGTTCAAGCGTACGTATATCGTGAAATCAATTTACGTATTGAGAATAACTCTCGTATAGCAGAGGCTAAACGTTTGCTGAGACAATCAGTAGACTGGTTGTCCTCCTATCATCAGTATCGTCATATTCAAACCATCGTGGATGTGGATCCACAATAAACAATAAGAAACACCATATGACACCCATTAATCAGTATATAGACTATACTTATCCTACCGAGGAGCTCAAACAACAACACCTCATCTCCTACATCAACGAAAAGATAGAGTCGGGTCATGCTATGGATTTAATAGCAGAAGGCGAAGCATACCACGAAGCGCAATTGGCGCGTATAGCACAAGCTATCGTCGCAGAGCCCAGACACAAAGTGGTTTTGTTAGCGGGTCCTTCTTCCAGCGGAAAAACAAGTACCAGTTTTCGTCTTTGTCTTCATTTGGTTGCATTGGGAAAAAGTCCGGTGGCTCTGTCTTTGGACAACTGGTATGTAGATGGCACTCTTACTCCACGCGATGAACAAGGAAATAAGGATTATGAGAGTGTTTATGCTATTGATTTGGCGCAATTGGAATCAGATCTGAAGGCCCTGATTGCCGGTAAGGAGATTGCGTTGCCCACTTTCAATTTTGCAGAAGAGAAACGTGAATATAACGGCGAGACATTGCGTCTGGAGGAAGATAGCATCATGGTGATAGAAGGTATTCACGCACTCAATCCTTTGCTGACGGAACATATTGAGGACAATTGTAAATACAAGATTTATGCGGCACCAATGAGTCCGCTATCTCTGGATGGCGAACGATGGATTCCTACGTGGAATCATCGTTTGTTGCGTCGTATAAGTCGAGATTTGCGAACGCGTGGCAAATCACCTTTGCATACGATTGCTTCCTGGCCATCTGTGCGTGAAGGAGAAGAGAAATGGATTGAACCTTTCCGCTCGGAAGCTAATGCAGAATTTGATACATCGATGACATACGAATTGCCGACGATTCGCCTACGTGTTGAGACCGCCCTGCAAACAGTTCCGGCCAACGCTCCCGAATATCCCATAGCTGAACAGTTGCTCTATTATCTGAGTTTCTTCGAACCTTTGGAGTCGACACTGATTCCGCGTACTTCCATTTTGCGTGAGTTTATCGGTGGTAGTCAGTTCAATGTAGGATAACCATAAATCATACTAAACATGAAACGCTATTTAACATTTCTTTTGACGGCACTGGTGTTAGCCGGTTGTAGTAGTACCGAGCAACAGTTGAAAAAACGCGCAATGGAATTGTGCGCATATGTTCCGGATCATGAGTTGCTAGAACGCTCAAAGGACCATATGACACCAGATTTCTATGCGGTTCTGGATACGATGTTTAATCTGCCTGCACACGAGGCGATGGATCATGAGTGGTTGTATTATTTTGTGACCGGAAATGGTGGTACTATAGCTGATTATGAGGTGGTGGGCGTTGAGAAAACCGATGCTACTCATGCCGTTGCAACAATCTTGGTTCGGCAACAATGGCCGGATGGCTCGTTTGACGAAACAACAGATGTAGAAGAGCATAAACTCTATATGGAACGAATCGGCGGTCAATGGTTGATGGCGGATTTTGATGAGCATAAAGCAGATTGTATTCAGTATATCGCGAACAACCGAAAAGAGCAAGCTCTGCGCGATGCCATTAGCGATTATCTGATACGCGAAATAGGGATTCATTATCAACAAGGAGAACTTTGTGTCCCCACACTGATGATGGTAGCAGAGGACGAAACAGATTCGACTCAGATGCTAGTTTATGGAGATTTCTGGATATTCTGGTACAACCAGTCGGGCGATACACTGCTGACTGTATCAGGAGGAAATCACTCAGGTTGCATGACCGTAAGTTGTCAACCAGATTCGTTCGTTATTACCGCTTTTGAGCAAACGGTGGATGGCGCAGGAAATGAAGCCAGTGCCAAGCGGATTTTTGGCACTCATTATGACATTTATCAAAACATGCATTCCAACGCCGATGTTCGTGAAGCCGTTCGTCAAGAACAACTGAGCGAGTATATTCGTCGCCATAATATGGATGTGCGTTATTATCGTGATTACGGCTGGCCGGCAGTGGAATTGGAATAATAGGTTTGGAGGAGATGAAACCGTACAAAGCTATATTTCTAGATTGGGATGATACGATAGGCGATTGGGCCAATGCTGCCTCTCGGGCATTGAAGGATATCTATAGAACCTATCATCTGGACCAATTGTATGCTTCTTTTGAGGATTATTTGGATGCCTATCATCCGTATAATCTGCAGTTGTGGGGAAGGTATGGGAATCATGAGATAAGCAAAGAATATCTGCAGTTTGAGCGTTTCTATCGCCCGCTAATGGTGGATGAAGCACCGACCATCAATGGTCGTTCGAAAGAAGAAGTGGCGCGAGAGATAGGCGGCGAATTTCTGCAACTGACAAACAAATATTTTTCGCTTCTGCCTGATGCGGACAGAGTGGTTCGTTATCTGGCCGAGAAATATCCGCTGACGATTATCAGCAATGGATTTAGAGAAGTTCAATACTACAAATTTGAGCACTCGGGGTTGCAGGGTTGTTTTGCTCATACGCTGATTAGCGATGAGATAGGTAGCGGAAAACCATTGCCGGAAATTTTCCGTATTGCACTGGAGCGCAATGGAGTGAAAGCAGACGAAGCCATCATGATCGGCGACAGTTATTTGTCGGATATCGCAGGCGCCAAGAATGCGGGAATTGATCAAATTTGGTTGCATCAGGGCGAGACCGCAGAAACGGCGACTTATATTATTCCGCGTTTGGCGGATGTACTGAATATTTTGTAACAGACAACAATAGAACTATGCAAACTATCCAACTGAACAATGGCGTTGAGATGCCACTATTGGGCTACGGATTATTTCAGATTCCGCCACAAGAAGCCGAGCGTTGCACACGCGATGCGCTCGAAGTAGGTTACAGGCTGATTGATACCGCGCAAGCTTATCAAAACGAAGAAGGAGTAGGTACGGCTATTGCCAAATCGGGTATTCCGCGCAGCGATATTTTCGTTGTGACGAAAGTGTGGATTACCAATTCCGGAGAAGAAAAAGCGGCCAAAAGCATAGAGGAGAGTTTGCGTAAACTCCAAACGGATTATATCGATTTGCTGCTGATTCATCAGGCTTACGGCGATGTGTTTGGTTCGTGGCGGGCGATGGAAAAAGCTTATCGCTCGGGCAAAGTGCGCGCAATAGGTGTTAGTAATTTTCAGGCGTGCCGATTCTACGATTTTGCATCGTTTGTCGATATTAAACCAATGGTCAACCAGCTACAATGTTGCGTATTGTGTCAGCAAAACGGGATAGGGGAAGAAATGAGTCGCTACGATACCAAGATGATGGCTTGGGGGCCATTGGGACAGGGTTCTGACGATTTGCTCAAGAGTCCGGTTTTGGAAGCCATAGGTGCCCAATATGGCAAATCGTCATCGCAAGTAGCACTTCGTTGGCTGACTCAACGCGGGATAGTAGCAATCCCCAAATCGACACATCGCGACAGGATGGAGAGCAATTTTGAAATCTTCGATTTCACGTTGTCTGAAGAAGATATGCAGAAAATCGCTACGCTGAATCAGCAAGATACAGGTTCCCGCAATTTTGCAGATCCGAATTATCTTCGTCGTATCATTGGTATGTTCAATTTGTAACCAAGATCTTAAAAATCGTACACTTTTTTGTCAGGTAATCGTCTCGTTCCTGTCAGGTTAAAGTCTCGTCTTTTCTCGTGTGGCGGAAAAATTGGACAAAATCTTAACGAGAGTACATTTTGATGATCGCAAATAAACAAAAAAGAGTCCTCGAAAATGAGAACTCTTTTTTTGGTAGCGGGACCCAGGATTGAACTGGGGACCTCATGATTATGAATCATGCGCTCTAACCAGCTGAGCTATCCCGCCTCAAAAGCGGGTGCAAAAGTACTGCTTTTTTTTGACATGTGCAAATATTTCTGCATTTTTTTGCAAAAAAGCGTGAGATAGGCAAGTCAAATTTGCAGTAGATAACTATTAGTTATCCCACTTGGCAACCGTTCTTGACAGGCGCGCTGACGGTAGTTACCACCAGTTTGCCATCCGCATCTACGGCCGAGAGAATCATGCCCTGGCTCTCGATGCCCATCATCTTGCGCGGCGGGAAATTGGCGATAAAGAGCACCTGTTTGCCGACCAAAACAGAAGGATCGGGATAACTCTGGGCGATACCGCTGAGAATAGTTCTTCCGCCCATACCATCGTCAATGCGGAATTGCAACAGACGCTCGGATTTCTTCACGTTAGTGCATTCCAAAACGGTCCCCACGCGGATGTCATTCTTCTCGAATTCATCGAAACTATTTGGCTCCTTGATTGGTTCCGGCCGCCAGTTTTTGAGTGCTTCTTGCTGAGCGGCTTTTTCGTTTTCCTCTTTGATGCGTGCGAGACGATCCAATTGTGCCTGAATAGCCTCGTCCTCAATCTTCTCGAAGAGCAGACTGATTTCGCCGAGCGCATGGCCTTGTGGCAAAAGATCAATACGGCCCAAATCGTCCCAACCAATGGTGCTATCGAGTTGAAGCATAGCCTTCAGTTTCTCTGAGCTGAATGGAAGGAAAGGCTCGAAAGCGATGGACAGATTAGCCGCAATCTGCAAGGACAGATTGAGAACAGTAGCCGTACGCTCGATATCGGTTTTGGCCAGTTTCCAAGGTTCGGTATCGGCCAAATATTTGTTGCCAATACGTGCCAGATTCATAGCCTCTTTTTGCGCATCGCGGAAACGGAAATCGTTCAACAGGCTTTCGAGCGTAGCCTTCACATTTTTGAACTCCTCGATGGTAGCTTTGTCGTAGTCGGTCAATGGTCCGGCGACAGGCACTTTGCCCTCGAAATACTTATTGGTCAGCACCAGTGCACGATTGACAAAATTGCCGTAGATAGCTACGAGCTCGTTGTTATTGCGCGCCTGGAAATCGGCCCAAGTGAAGTCGTTATCCTTGGTTTCCGGAGCATTGGCGGTAAGCACATAGCGCAAAACATCCTGTTTGCCAGGGAAATCGTCGAGATATTCGTTCAACCAAACAGCCCAGTTGCGCGAGGTACTGATTTTGTCATTTTCCAGATTAAGGAACTCGTTACTAGGCACATTGTCAGGCAGATTGTATCCTTGCGCCTTGAGCATAGCGGGGAAGACGATGCAATGGAAAACAATATTGTCCTTGCCGATGAAATGGATCATGCGCGTGTCTTCCTGCTTCCACCATTTCTCCCAATTGCCGAACTTAGCCGGCTGAGCTTCGCAGAGTTCTTTGGTATTGCTGATATAGCCAATAGGCGCATCGAACCAAACGTAAAGCACTTTGCCTTCAGCTCCCTTGACCGGCACCGGAATACCCCAATCCAAGTCACGCGTCACGGCTCTAGGTTTGAGTCCGCCATCCAGCCATGATTTGCATTGGCCATACACATTGGGTCGCCACTCTTTGTGGTTATTGAGAATCCAATCTTCCAACCATGCCTGGTACTGATCCAAAGGCAAATACCAGTGTTTGGTGGCTTTCTTAGTCAGCGGATTGCCTGTCTCGGCGTTGTAAGGATTGATGAGTTCGTCCGGCGAAAGGGTAGCACCACATTTTTCGCACTGGTCGCCGTATGCACCCAACGAATGACACCGTGGACATTCTCCGCGGATATTACGGTCGGTCAGGAAATGGCCTGTTTGTTCGTCATAGAACTGTTCGCTGGTTTCCTCGACGAACTGTTCGGCATCGTACATGCGGCGGAAATAGTCGGCAGCAAACTGATGATGCGTATCGGAAGTGGTGCGCGAATAGATATCGAACGAAATACCGAAATCGGCAAACGAACGCTTGATCAGTTCGTGATAACGATCGACGACTTGCTGGGTGGTAATGCCCTCTTTTCGTGCGCGGATAGTAACCGGCACACCATGTTCGTCGCTACCACAAACAAACATCACTTCTTTGCCTTTCAGGCGAAGATAACGGGCATAAATATCAGCCGGAACATAAACGCCGGCGAGATGTCCAATGTGCACAGGACCATTGGCATAAGGCAGTGCAGCGGTGATTAAAGTGCGATTAAATGTCATATTTTGTTGATTTTTTATGCAAAATGATAAAAAAATTTGCAAGTATGCAAAAAAAGTAGTACTTTTGCCACGTTTTATGGACGCATGCGGAAAGCGATTTTGAAAATCGGCTGCAAAGGTAGTAATTATTTTTGAGAAATACAAATATATTCCGTGAAAAAACAACAATCATATTTAATTCTTCTGCTTGCATTGCTTTTGGCAATGCCTCTGAATGCGAAAGTAAACCACCTGGTAGGAGCGTATGCTAATCTGGGTGAGTGGTCGCTGTTGTTACAAGAAGGAAAGTATGGCACCAGTTTTGGTGTAGCGGGTGGAATAGGTGGTTTGTATGAATTGCAAGCCGGCCCTACGTATGGTCAGACACGTTTTCTGCTGGATATAGGTGTTGGCGCATGGGGTGGAATGACGAGTTTCATGCAAGCTAGCAATCAAGATATCACACTTCCCAATCAAACAGATTTGGATGGCGAGACATTTGATTATGTTTACGAATTGCGTGACCGTCAAGACCAATATCGCAATGTCGGTTTGAGTGTGCCTGTTATGGTGGGTGTACTGCATCGCAAATTCTATATGCTGGCGGGTGTCAAGCTCGGCGCCAATCTTTATACAAAGACTCATTCGGAAGCAATGCTGACCACGTACGGTCAATACGTGGGGTTGGATCCCTTTGTTAATATGCCAGAGTATCAGTTCTTTAATGACCTGCCAGTGAGTGGCGGCGTGAAGACCGATCTGAATTTCAACATGGATTTGAGTGTCGAAGTGGGCGGTCGTCTCAATCCGGTATTCGATGGAACGGGATACGATGTGCCTAAGAGCAAGATAGATTATCGTTTGGCCGCCTTTATCGATTATGGATTGCTCGACTTGCATACGGCGGGTACGGCAGAACCGCTGATAGCTCCTACGGCATACAACAGTGGTGAGACAGCACCGGTTTACAACACACGCACGATGGTGGATAACCTGGTGATGAACGATATCATGTCGACCGAGGGCTTTGCTCGTTCAGTCAACAACTTTATGATTGGCTTGAAATTTACGATTCTCTTCCAATTGCCGGAACCGGGGACTTGTATACTTTGTCGTGACAGTCACCTCAGCTCAGCTCGCCGCGGAGGCGGTGGCGGTGTGAAGTACGAGGAATAATTCATCCTCCTTCACCTCACGGATTTGTCCCTCTTTAGCAACGGAAATAAATCCAGTCTCTTCGGACACGATGATACACGTCGCGTCCGTTTTTTCTGATAAGCCTAATGCTGCGCGGTGGCGCAAGCCGTAATGAACAGGAATTTCCTGATTCTTGCTGACAGGCAGAATACATCCTGCAGCTTTCAAGCGGCCATGGCGAACGATAAGCGCTCCATCGTGCAGTGGGGTGTTCTTAAAGAAAATATTCTCAATCAGACGAGCCGATACTTCTGCATCGAGCCATTCACCGGAATCGGTGAATTCCTTTAGACTGGCTTCACCCGCCAAAACGATTAGTGCACCGGTCTTGGTAGAAGCCATATGGCGACAAGCCTGCGTGATCTCCATAATCTGTTGGCGCGAAGCAGTCTGTTCGGTTGGCACACTTTTGCGGAACAGTTTCCACGAGGAAAAACGTGAGCCCAGACGATAGAAGAACATACGTATCTCTTCTTGGAAAATGACAATCAAGGCGATGGCACCGACAGAAATGATGCGATCGAACAACGCGCCAGTCAAATCGAGCTGGAAAACGAAACTAACCAAGAACCATACTACGATAAAGGCCAAAATGCCCCAGAAGAGGTTGGTTGCTCCGGTGCGACGAAGTAAGCGGTAGGTCTCGTAGAGAATGGTGGCCACCAACAGGATATCAATCAAATCTTTGAATCCGAAAGAGAATGCCATTATATTCATATGATACGTATAATTATATATTACTATATAGTTTATTATAAAGCGTCAGTGTTTGCATAGCCTCAGCAACATCGTGTACGCGCAAGATGGTTGCGCCGTGCTGAAGGGCGTAAAGATGCAATACTTGCGTGGCAGACAGACTGGTTTCGGGCGTGAGGTCCAACAGACGGAACAGCATTGATTTGCGACTGACCCCCACTAATATGGGGAGTTGGTATGCCTGCAGTTGATCCATACGACGCATGCACTCGTAATCCTGGTCTACTCCACCGGTAAATCCAAAGCCCGGATCGAGTATAAGATCAATACCTTCCATTCGTTCGATCGAATCCAACAGGCTATAATTGCCACGAAGAGTCCACACGTACGGAACATGCTTCTCGCGCACCAAAGAAAACATGGCTTCGCACCCACCGGAGATATCATTGATGATAATCTGCCCAAATTGCTCGATAGCACGTTGTGCGATTTCCGGCCGGAAAGTATCTAGCGACAGTGTAGCATCGGGGAAAGATTGACGCAAAACAGCCAGGGCCGGTTCTACTCGTTTCCATTCGGTTTCGGCATCAACAGGTTGACTATTCGGACGGGTGGAACAGCCACCGAGATCCAGCATCGTTGCACCATTAGCTAAGGCAGTCTTGGCAGCGGTAGTTAGATCGTCGAGAGACGCCAAACGAGAACCCGCATAGAAACTATCCGGCGTCACGTTCAATATGGCCATAATATGCCGCTTCACGCTGCAAAGTTACAACAAAAATGTAGAAAAATTAGTGTTTTTGTGAGAAAATGCACTTTTTTTTACTTTTTTTTTGAAAAAGTTTGGTGTGTTTGAGAAAAAAATTGTATCTTTGCAGGCTGATAAATATATGCGCGTACAAAAATGCGTCGCGCAATAGGCTAAAAAACGAAAATAAAATCATCAAAAATAATAATATGAAAAACGTATTTAAGTATCTTTTGTTGGTATCGGTTGTTATTACCGCTGCATCTTGCAACAAGCGTGAATTGAACACACGTGTCAGCAACACAACAGGTTGGAATTATTTCGATGAGCGTACGACTAATTTTGAGGCTAACGAAGGCGTAGGAAATGTCAATCCGGTGGGAATGATTCCTATCCAAGGTGGTACATTTACGGTGGGAGAGAAGGATGAGTTCCTGACCGCTCCTCGTAACAATGAGACCCGTAGTCTAACCGTAAGTTCATTCTACATGGACAAGTATGAAGTAACTAACCTCAACTGGAACGAGTATCTTCATTGGTTGGATTTCGTGTTCGGTGCAGTTGCTCCGGAATTGGTGGATGAGGCTCGTCCTGACCACAAAGTATGGCGTGAGGATATGGCCTACAACGATCCGTATGAGGAGAACTATTTTGAGCACCCAGCATTCTCATTCTACCCAGTAGTTGGTGTTACTTGGGAGCAAGCTATGGCTTACTGCCAATGGCGTACCGACCGCGTCAATGAGATGGCTTTGGTTAATGCCGGTGCTATCGTAATTCCTCCGTTCGGAGACTTACAACCGACTGACGATGAGGCATATAAGGATGAGTGGGAACAACAAACCGGATATGAGATGTATGCATACGAAGAGGTTAGCCCGGAGGATCCGGAGCAGACTGTTACGATGTATCGTCCTAGCTACGAGTGGATTCGCGATAAGTTTGTCTTCAATACCGAGAAATATCTGATGGATGAAACCTATCTGCCGGAATACGGCCGTAAGCCGAAATTGGATAGTTATGGTGTTGAGCGCAAAGTCAATATCGCTGATGGTATCTTCGTTACCGGTTATCGTCTGCCGACAGAGTCAGAGTGGGAATTTGCTGCTTATGCTCCGGTTGCAGGCGAGGATGGTTTGACCATCGAGGGTAAGGTTTATCCTTGGTCGGGTTATCACCCACGTGATCTCTCGAAGCACAATGCAGGTCAATTGCAAGCGAACTTTGTTCGTGGTCGTGGTGATATGATGGGTGTCAGCGGTGCACTGAACGATCGTCGCGTTATTACCAACCCTGTTGACGAATTTGCTCCGAATGATTTCGGTCTGTACAACATGGCAGGAAACGTTAACGAGTGGGTAATGGATGTATATCGTGAGACCAGTTTCCAAGAGACCAGCGAATACAACTCCTATCGTGGTAATATCTACAGCCATCCGGTATTGGATGAGAACGGTAAGTTTGAGATTGACTCTGTAGGTTGCATCAAGATTACTTGGGGCAAAGAGGATGATAAGCGTGATGTAATGGATGGCGACTTTGCTAGTCTGTTCGAGACCGATTATCCGCTAGATACAGTAGGTATCGAGAACTTAGCATCTGTCAAGACTGACCCAACCGACATCTTGGCTCCGCGTATTACCAAGAAGAGCCGTGTTTACAAAGGTGGTTCTTGGGCTGATCGTATCTACTGGCTCAACCCATCCACACGTCGTTACATGGATCAAGACAAGAGTTCGTCCAAGATTGGTTTCCGTTGCGCAATGTCTACGCTGGGTGACCAGATTCCTGGAACTCCGGTTCGTTAATATTCTAAATTAAGTTAAGAATATGAATTTTCCTGATAATATCCGTTATACCAGCGAGCACGAATGGATTCGCGTAGAGGGTAACGAAGCATTTGTAGGAATCACAGATTATGCTCAGTCAGAGTTAGGTGAGATAGTCTTTATTGATGTTCCTACTTTAGGCGAAATAGTAGCTCAAGGCGATGTATTCGGTTCGATTGAGGCTGTAAAGACTGTGAGCGATCTGAATATGCCAGTGAGCGGAGAAGTGCTCGAGATTAATGGAGCACTAGATGCTGCGCCGGAATTGGTGAACAACGATCCGTATGGTGAAGGTTGGATCATCCGTATAAGTGTCAAGGATGCATCAGAACTCGACAAACTGATGGACGCTGCGGCATATCAGGCTTCGCTATAAGACAAGTTTCTATATCCAATAATGAAGGGCTTCTATCAAGCGATAGGAGTCCTTCTTTTATGTGTGCAGTTGGTTTCTCTCCAATCGTTACATCCACTTATTTATATTTACTATTTGTTAAATATAAAAAGTGTGCGCGCGCACGAAGAATGTCTTATTGCCGGAGAATTGGCAAAAAACGCCACAAAATGCCAAATAATGCAAAGTAAAGGTGGCAAAAATCTCAAAAAATATACTTTTTGCGTCATTTTGTTGGAGTTCCCGAATGTTTTTAGTACCTTTGTGCCCGATTTTTGTATATTATAAGGTATTGTCTGTTAAGGTACTATGTCTTATAAGGTGACATATCGTCGCTTTTGTATACTTCTAGGAACCCTATTCATCAGTACATTTGGTTCGTATGCATTGGCTGCCGGGACGCATTATCTGCGTGGGGCGGCTAGTGTAGGATACGTGCATGATATGGGCGGTCAGACACCAGAGATAACTAGTGTGGACGAGGCGCAAGCGTTAGTTGGAAGCGGTCAGGTCGAGCGACTAGAGAAAAGCAATGGTGTGGGAACCGGAATAGGTATTGGGTATAGGTATGCATATAAGCACTTGCTGATAGATGTAGGTCTAGGATGTGATTATCGTTATCGAGTCAATCAGCTAACAGACATAGTAAATATAGAACAACCTGCTGTGGATGAGGAAGGGTATGATTATATGGGACTCCATACATGGTCCGGTAGAAACAACACATGGCAAAATGTGGGGCTGAATATACCGATTATGGTAGGAGGAGAATGGAAGAGTGTTTATTTTCTAGTAGGTGCCAAACTGAATGTGAATGTGTGGGGAAAGAGTCAAGAAAAGGGAAAATATTCCTTGGTTGCGGATTATGACAGATATATGAATGCGTTTTCGGGCATGAGCAATCATGGCTATGTTACGGATGAACCTTACGCGTGCGCGCCCACGACGTGCTCATTCAGTTGGGATGTTCGCGCTTGTGCAGAAGTAGGGTATTGCTTGTCGGGTGCTGCATCCTACAGTCGTACGCGGTCTGTTTCTCCTCGTTATTATCTGGGTGCTTATGCAGAATATGGTATTGCGCCTAACAATAAAATTTATAATTCGCTGGAAGTGGGAGCTAGGTTAACCATCTTGCTGCCGATAAAAGCTAAAGAAGCATGTATGTGTTTGAGCGAATGAAAATGAATCGCAAAAATATGATAGGTATGATTGCACTACTGATGACCATTACAATGGGCATTGGTAAGTTGAGTGCCGCGGCTATTACCATGGCCGATCTGCCTTATCTGTGCGATTTTGAAAACGACGAGGAAAATGCTAATTGGGTACTGAACCCAAACATAAGTACCATCACGACGAATAATGCGTGGGTGATAGGTTCTACCATAGCTTATACAGGTCGGAAATCGCTATATGTATCGCAAGATGGCGGAGCAACCAATACGTATGCACAAACCAACAATGTGCTCCTGGCTTATCGTGACATCACGTTGGAGGCAGGTGATTATGATGTAGCATACGATTGGATTGGAACGGGCAATAAGACTCGTGGTTATGTCAAAGTGATCTATGCCAATCGTCCAACCAGTGGTTTGAATTGCCTTGGAAACGCCACAGAACCAACGTATGTATCTAGTGCCGTTCAGTTGATGGGCGATAATGAGAGTCTGGTAGATGGAGATGCATGGCGTCATATCCAGGCGCGCATTACGATCCCGGTAGCACAAGCCAACAAGACAACCACTCGTCTGCTGTTTATTTGGGTGAATAATGATGCGACGATTCGCGATAGCATTACCTCGATAGCCATTGATAATTTCCAGTTGGCAAAAGCTTCGCCCAATGATTATCCAAGCAATATTCATGTGACGACTGTGTTAAATACCTCCACCGTAAGTTGGGATGGTTCGGCTGAGGAATACGAGGTGATGTACCGCAAGAAAACCGATAGCGAATTTACCACGGTTCCTGTGGATGGCAACAGTGTTACGCTGGAGAATGTAGAGTACGGTGCATACGAGTTCTGGATTTGTGGAGTCAATGGAGAGGATAAGACGGTTTATACGGTATTCCCTGTCGTTTATCTCTACGAAACGGACTGCTTCGATGCACTGAATATGTACAATGCTACTTTCGAATACGGATCGTGGCAGTACAGAACGGGCAAAGATGTGAAGGGAACCACTCGTGTGGATTACGGTCCGGGCGACGTACGAAGCCGCCACACCACGCATTTTGATCTAACCGAAGTAGATCCGCGTACCGTAGTGATGAATGGAAGAGATACCGTAGCTTGTCTCCGAACCGTTCCAACCGGAGAATTTGGTTCCGTGAGATTAGGAAACTGGAACACCGGTAGTGAGTATGAATCGATGACATTCCATTATACGGTTGAATCGAATTCGATGGCAGTGCTGCTGATAAAATATGCTATCGTTTTGGAGAATCCGGACCACCAGGAAACTGAACAACCGCGTTTCACGTTGGATGTATTTGATGAATCGGGTGTATCAATTGATACCAAATGCGCCTCGGTTGATTTCCACTCGCCTACACCGCGTGAATGGCAGAACCCGGAAATTCAAGCTCTTTGGCACACCAACAATTGGTCAACTGGTCCTAGCGGAAGTCGAACCGTAATGTGGCAAGACTGGAAGACGATAGGTATTAGCATGGAGGACTACATTGGTAAAACGCTGACGATCACGCTTACTTCGTACGATTGTGATCAAGGTGGACACTTCGGCTATGCCTATTTCATGCTCAACTGTTCGCGCAGCGATGTGGATGGATTGCCATGGGGAGAAGGTTCGACAACTCAACAATTTACGGCACCGAACGGATTTGATTATGCCTGGTTTAACAGAAACGATGAGCAACTAGCAGATACCTTGTCGCAAGAGAGATTTTTCTATGTGCTAGAATCGGATACCAATACCTATTTATGCCATGCGACCTATCCATCGAATCCTGAGTGCGGATTCTGGTTTGATGCCAGTGCAAAGCCTCACCATCCGAAAGCCGAGTTAGCATGGAAATGGGCTCCAAGGAATTGTCAAAATGGATTTATTTGGTATAACAAATGTCACGTATTGTTGGTAAACCAACAAACAGGAGAAGTAGAGCATCGTTATGACAAGCAATTGGAGAGTTGCTTCTTGATATACGATGATCAAACCGAGGCTGCAATTGGTTATGAAGAAAATGGCAATTACGTAGCCATGCCGGATGATGGAGGAACAGTGTACTACGGAGTAAGAACCGGAGTATACGTCAACAATCAACTATTTGCCGATACCGCATGGTATGAGATAGAAATACCGGCGATAGGTCCGGTGGATACGCATCTATACGATACCGTTTGTAGAGGTGAATCCATCATCTTCCCGATAGGTACGCACAACAAACGTACAGAGACGGGCGATTATGCGGACAGTTTGATTAGCGTAATAACCGGCTGCGATAGTACAGTGATAATGCACCTGAAAGTGCATGAACCAAAGATGGAGGAGGTGTATGATACCATTTGTCCGGGAGGCAGATATTCGTTCAACGGCAAAGTACTGACCACGACCGGCAAGCAAACGGCAATGGTTACCAGTATGGAAACCGGCTGCGACAGTTTGGTGACACTGTGGTTGACTGTCGCTCCACGCCCAACAATCGAAGTCGCTAATCCACGTTTGTGCGCTGATCAGCCATTGTTGCTGGTTAGTCCGGAAAGGCCGTTTATGGACAGAATGCGTGTAGAAGTAGACGAAATAGACACCCTATTCCAACTGCGAGGCAATGACGATGAAATATCTGTTCAGATTGGCAACCGTCAGGCCGGTCCGCAAACGGCTATAGTATATACATACATGCCGTGGTGCGATACGTATTTTGTTGATTCTGTGGAATTTGAAGTCAGTCTGTCGAGTAGTATTATTGAGGCGCGTTTTGATGATGTATTGACATTCTTGAGCGAAGCATACAATGGCGGTTTGACCTTTACTTCGTACCAATGGTACGCCAACGGCGTTGCGATAGAGGGTGCTACTCAGTCGTGGTACTACGAACCGGGATTGGATCCGGATACAGAATATACAGTACGCGTGACATTGGCAGATGGAACGCAAGTATGGGTTTGCCCATTCTCGTTCAACGAGCGTCATCAGACACTGGGAGTGGACGAGACAGAAACGAGAGAATTGCCTCGCAAATTGTTGCGTGATGGTCAGTTGATAATCCAATGCAACCATCACGAATATGATGCTCGAGGAGCAAGGATACGATAAGAAAGAAAACGTAACGATATGAAGCGAATAATATTTTTAATATTAACCGCATGTACATTCGCTAATGCATTTGCGCAATTAGCACACAGTTATTCGTGTGATTTTGAGAGTGCAACAGAGAATGCGAATTGGAACCTGAATACTCCGAAGAACGAAGGATATACTTGGGTGAATCTTTGGCATATAGGCAATGGCGTATCATCGTTAGGTGCACAGTCGTTGTATATATCCGCTGATGGTGGTACCACGGCAGGTTACAAGAAGACTGAGTCGCGCGTGATGATTGCATGGCGTGAGTTGACTTTGGAAGCCGGTAGATACGATTTGTCTTTCGACTGGATGTGTGGTGGCGATTCTTCTCGTGCAGCACTGATGGTAGCTTGGGTACCAGAAAGTCAATTCGGCAGTATGGTTTGTAAAAGTAATGATGATTACAATGCCACTGCATGGATTGCACAGAATATGCTTCAGTTCAACGGCACACCGCTATTGGAAGGTGGTTCGGTTTGGACGCATACATCCGTAGAAGGAATTCAGTCGGATGGTACACCTCATCGTTTGGTTTATTTGTTTGTAAACAGCAGTGCTGCGCAACTGGTTCAACCCGGTCCGTGTGTGGATAACATCTTGCTGGCTCGTAATAATTGTGGCAAACCCACCGATATGGAAGTTTCTACGATGGGCCAAACAGCTCACCTATCGTGGCAATCATCCGGCGAGGCATTCAATCTGCGTATGCATCGAATGGGAGATACGGAAGCCACAGAGGTTCGTGATTTGAAGGGCCAAGGTTATACTTCGGTATTGCCGTTTGGTGTATATGATATTCAGATACAAGTTATTTGCCAAGGCGATACAAGTGTATGGTACGATTTTCCTGTGGCATTTATTTTTGATGCCCGTTGTTTCAACTATCTCAATCTGACAGATAAGAACTGTTTCTTCTCGGAAGAGACTGCTGCGGATTGGCACGCCAACGACACCTTGCTACGTGTGGGACATAAGATAGATTACGGATTCACATCGATGTGGAGTCGTCATACGATACACTACAGTCCGGATGAGTACGATGCTCGTACGAGAGGGAGTGTGGATTCGGAAGATAACCCTGTGCCGCCATTGAAAACTGTGCCAGACGGAGAATTGGCTTCTGTTCGTGTGGGTAGTTGGGAGAAATATGCTCGTGTGGCTCGTATCACTTATGATTTTGTGGTGGACAGCAAAGAAGCCGGCGCATTGATGCTGAAGTATGCTCTTGTGCTAGAATCGTCCGGTCACCAGGAAGAACAACGCCCGCGTTTCACTATCAATATAGTAGATGCAGAGACAGGACAAGACCTGAGTAGTTGTACGACGGTTGATTTATCGTCTAAGACCAGTGGTGACGGTTGGAATCGTGTGCCGGATGGCGGAGATGGCACTCGTGATGTATGTTGGCGCGATTGGACTACGCTCGGTTTGAACCTGGCCGATTATGATGGCAAGCATATCAAAGTGATATTGACTTCGATGGGTTGTACCGCAGAAATTCACTATGGTTATGCCTATTTCACCCTGAATTGTATATCCGGCAACATAGAAGGAATACAATGTGGAAATACTCCGACGAATCAGTTCATCGCTCCGGAAGGATTTAATTATCGTTGGTATCTGCTGAGTCAACCGAGTGTGACACTGGGAAGAGATCGCATATACAATGTGGATTACAAAGACGATAGAGATTATGCCGTAGATGTGACCTACAAGAGCGATCCAAACTGCAAATTCACACTATATGCCAATGCGATTCCTCGTTTCCCGATACCGGAGGCATCCTACACATTGGAGCAACGCGATTGCGGTAATTATATTACGTTCCGCAATACGAGTCATATCCGCACCAGAAACTGGGAAACCGGTGAGATAAAAGAGACGGAGAATCGTCCGGAAGCTGTGATATGGGATTTTGATGGTTTGGTACCAGAAGCCATGACCGGCGATACCATACCTTGGAATCCATCTTTCCGATTGCCGGATGAAGAAAAAGATTATCATTTCAGTTTGCGCGCTATAGTAGGACTATGCGATAGTACGCAACATTTCTACATACATGTACCGCATGTTGGAAAAGATTCGATAGTAGAAGATGTGGAGCGTTGCGAAGGCGATATATTCATGCATAACGGTCGTCCGTACGTAAGCAATGCAACCATAACGGATGAAGATTTCAACCGAGCCGGATGCGATAGTACCCATGTGATTAATCTGCATTTTGTAGATGCAATTCGCGACACAATAGATGCCATTATTCCGGAAGGAGAAAGTTACAAACTAGGCGACCAAACACTAAGCACAAGTGGTCAGTACAGTGCTACTTTCTTGAGTCAAGCCGGTTGCGACAGTATAGTAGTACTGAATTTGCAAGTAGTAGTGCCGTTGCAAGTGGCAGTTTCGGTAGAAAATCCGTGTCAGGAAGATGCCGATTTTGCCATTTATGCCACTACCGAAAAAGGATTGGCTAATTACTATGACCTTCGTTTTGACGACTTGGCATTTAGCAATGGTTTGCTGCCACAATCGGATTCACTGGCAGACGGTTTGCGTGATACCATAATAGTGGCAATGCCGGCCGGAATAAAGCCCGGTTACTATGGTTTCAGCATCCGTTTTGACAGTAAGGATAATGGCAGTTGCAACGTAGAAGGCGAAGTGATGGTACATTATTCGGCATCGCTGATTCAGCAGCGCTGGGACGATGTGCTGGGCATACTAAATGCCAACTATAACGGCGGATACGAATTTGAGAGTTTCCAATGGCTGCGAGATGGTAAGCCGATAGATGGCGCAACCGGTTCGTACTACTACAATGCCAATAAATTGCAGCCGGGTGAAGAATATGCTGTGTTGTTGACTCTGGTAGGTGGTGGACGTGCAATACCGACGTGTGGTTATATTGTTCCGTCTGTATCGCCGGTAAGTCCGACATCGACAAGCAAGAAAGTGCTGGAGAACGGAAGACTCTACATAGAAGTTGAAGGAAGAAGATACAATGCGCAAGGTTATCTGATTCGGACAGAGAGTGGCCGTTGAGACGGAGTATTCTCTCGGAGTGCTCTCGATATTGTCTCGTGTTTGTCTCGTCAACTCTAGATAAAAAATCGGAACCCCATAAGGTACAAAAAATTATACATTATTAACAACAAAAAACAAACGCACATGAAACGATTTTACACATGCATTCTGTTGCTAGCAGCCCTGATGGTTGGTACGACAGCAGTAATGGCACAAAAATCTGTGCTAGATGAGAATTTCGCAGATGGTTCGCTTCCATCCGGTTGGACAGCGGGCGACTACTGGAAATTCAATGACAACAATGCTAAATTTGCAGTATTGACAGAAAACGGTGTGGACACATTGTTCACCCCAGTAATTAATCTCAGCGAATTGGACAACCAGCCGTCTGTAAAGATTGTTTACAGCAACGTGGCTAATGGCGCCAACATAAATACCTTGCGTATTTTGTATCGCGCTACGGAGCAAGACGCTTGGTCTGTACTACAGGCATTTGAGAATGTTACAGACGGGCAGGAAAGCTGGAAAGGCGCACTTCCAGCCGGATTGAGCAACGTACAAATTGCTTTAGCCGGTGCTTATCTTGGTGGCGCGGAGACGCGTGTGTATCGTTTGTCGATAGAGAACAAAACGGAGGCAACTAACGCACCAACTAATTTGCGTTACGAGGACCTGACGACCAATTCGGTAACGCTATGGTGGGATGTATGCTCAAGCCCGAAATTCGTGAGATATAACCTAAAGGTTAATTCAGCCAAAATGACCGATTTGTCAGTTGAAGCTGATGTATTAGACCTAGAAGGTTGGCCACTGACAGATGAGTTCTACGAACTCAGCGGTTTGGATGCGAACAAGAAATACTGGGTATATGTACAATATGACTGCGGCGATGGCGATGTATCGCCTTGGGCAGAATTGGAATTCGCGACTCCATGTGCGGCTATCAGTATTCCGTTTGTGGAAGATTTTGAAGGTGAATTATCTAACTGCTTTACGATTATCAATAATTCGACGGCAGCGGCTGTTTCGAACGAGTATCCGTACAATAGTACAAAATCGTTCAAGTTTGTTAACAATAGTGGAACGAATAGCTATCTTTTCCTTCCGGAATTGAGTGGTAATATTAAGAATTGCCAGATTTCTTTTGTAGCAGCTGCCCAAGAATCAGGCAATAGTTATGCTCGTACCATCGCGATAGGTGTAAGTACTGATGCTACCGCAGAGAATTTCACAGAGGTCGCAACACTCAATCTGCCGGCAGGAAGAAAATGGGAGAATATTACTGTCTCGTTGGCTGGCTATGCCGGTACTGGTAAGTATATCGGACTTCGCGCAGGTAATGCAGATAAGGAGAATCGTATCTTCATAGATAATATCCGCGTAGAAGCAAAATCTGCTTGCCCGAAGCCAATGTTTGTAACCATATCGGAGATAGCTCCGGAGTCAGCTAAAATCAGTTGGACAAAATCGGGAAATGAGACAGAGTGGAATCTAGTAGTATCGACTATACCTCTGGCAGATCCAGAAGAAATAGATCCAGATGCTACAAAGGGCGAGTTTGCAGATGCCATCTCTTCCAATCCGTATACGCTGACAGGTTTGAAGCCTAATACTACTTATTTCGCATACCTGCAGGCGGGTTGTGGCAGTAGCGAGTGGACTAGCGCAGTAGAATTTAAGACGGCCAAGCCGGTTCTTTTCCCTTACAGCGAGCATTTTGATCGAATGAATCCGGATTTATATACTGACTCCTATTTAGCAGTACCGGAAGGTTGGGTAATGGACGTTAGAAACGCGCATGTAGGTGGAACATACTTCGACCAGGTATATTCATCGTCTTATAATTCCTTTGTTCCTTTTCTAATGACGACACAGAACCACGAGGCTACGCCTTATGTCGGTGCGTCATTGCAGATTAAGGGTCAATCAGATGGTACCAGTTCTGTCAATGCTAACGTAGGTATTGCTATCATGCCAGCTATGCCAGAAGGCGTAATCATCAAAGATTTAATGGTTTCATTCTGGGCCCTGTCTACCAACGGCACACAAACTGTTGCCATCGGTGTAGCAAAGACTCAGACGAATGATTTGCCAACGGGCGGTCAACTGGGAGATAATATCACAGTGGTTAACACCATCTCGATTGCTGCAAACGAATGGAAGAAATGTAACGTACTTCTAAAAAATTACACAGGAGATGGACGTTATATAGTATTCTCTGTTGTTCCTCCTACGACTGCAACACCGACAATCTATATCGATGATATTGAGATAGATTATGCTCCGGATTGCAATCCTATTAACGGATTAGCCGCAGAGGCATTAAGCGTTAATTCAGCCAAAGCGACATGGACAGATGGTTCGAGTGCAACATCATGGAAAGTAAAAGTTTCTTCTACAGAAATTGATCCTAGTGCTGCAGATGGCGATATTGCTAATGAAACCGTAAGTACAAAAGAATATACGGCTACTGGTTTAGCAATGGGAACCACCTATTATTTCTATGTTAGCCCTGCTTGTGGTGATATGTGGGAAAGCACTAGCGTAACAACATTGGTGGGCCTTCAGGTTCCATACTACAATGATTTCCAAAGCGAACCACAAGGAAACAACGCATCCCGCGGTCCTAAGAACTGGATATTAGGTAATATCAACATAACGGCAGCAGTCGGTACGCAAACCAACATCCCATATGTATATAATACAGCGATGACGGCTGCTCCTGCAGGCGTAGAGAAACCGAACTTATATTTCTACCACACCAATGGCGCTACCAGTACCGGAGCATATGCTATCATGCCCGAATTGTTGAACGCTGATGTAAAAGACTTAAAGATAATGTTCTATGGATCATACAATTCTACAACTGTATCGGCTAACTATAGCAAGGGTATGATTCGTGTAGGTGTAGTTAATAGTCCTAGTGATATTAACAAGACCGATGCATTCTCGAAAGTGACTTTGGTAAAGACATTATATTGCTCCGCTCCAAAGATAACGGAAATGTTTACTGTGGACATGTCTTCGTACGCGGGAAGTGGAAAATATATAGTGTTCTATTCAGATACAGCTAAGTATAATTATTTCCAATTAGACAACTTATCGGTTTCTTTAGCATCCGCTCCGCAGAAAGTATCCGACTTTGTAGTATCTGCTAAAACAGAAACGACAGCAACCTTTACTTGGACGGAGAATGGAAATGCGACCAAGTGGGATGTTCGCGTATTTGCTACAGAACAGGCAGATCCAGAAGCAGGAACGCCGATATGGTCGGAACAAGTAACGTCTATACCAGCTACGGCCACTGGATTGAGTCACTCTACGCAATATTATGCATACGTTCGCGCCGTACAAGATAATGGAAACGGTGATTGGAGCGCAGTTTCGTTCTGGACTGAGACTGGAGAATGGTCGTTGCCATTTGCGGAGAACTTTGATAGTTATATCTCTACTTCGTCCTACCGATCATTACCAGAGTATTACTATATTACTACTCCGGTGGGGGTGTATACTTATGTAAAGAATTTGGGAGGAGGATTGTATTTGTACAATCAAGCCACATCATCTTCCAAAACAAACATTTTTGCTTTCCCACCATTTAACAAACCAGTTAATACGTTACAAATGGCGTTTATAGCACGTTCTGATGCAGGAACAACAGCTAACGAAAGCGCGCAACAAACGGCTATTGACCAATCATATACAGAAATAGGTGTGCTGGAAGACGATAATACCTTTACTCTTGTATATTCATTCAGAGTGACAAATGCTCTAGAGTGGGAAGAACAATATATAAACTTCCAAAGCTACACGGGAGTAGGCAAACGTATAGCAATTCGTTCGGATTACAACAAATTTAACAAGACGTCAGCTATCCGAATTGATGACGTATTAATTAGTGAAATTCCGACCTGTGGACGTTTGATGGGTGTAGAGGTTAGCGAGATAGATTCTACTTCAGCAACCATCGCCTGGAGTCCAATCAAGACAGAGACCGCTTGGAATATAAAGGTAAGTAGTAGACCATTGAGTGATCCAGATGCTGAGACTGCAGATGGATTCGATGGTCAAGTTACTTCACAAACTCAAGCATTGAGCGAGCTCTATGATGATACCTACTACTACGTTTATATCCAACCAGTTGACGCTGCAAATAGCTGCGTAGGAGACTGGAGCAGTCCTACAAAATTCCGTACTCTATGTAAGAAACAGTCATTCCCCTATTCCGAGAACTTTGACGAGGGATATGAGACTGGTCAGGGGAAAGATCTCCGCTGCTTGATTTTGAGTGGTCAAGATGTAAATCATTCATATATTACGACACGTGGTGCAACGGGGAATAAGGCTCTCTACCTACGTCAGGTAACGAAGGATCACAATAATTATCTTGCGTTTCCTGCATTGAGTGTAGATAGTGTAAAACGTTTACAACTGAGTATGAAGGTCAATCCGGGTGGAACATCAACTACAAACTACTATTATTACGAAGTAGGTGTGATGACGAATCCGAACGATCCGAATACGTTTGTTTCTATGAAGTTAGACTCGGTTCAAGGAGCAAGTAACACCACATTCTATGATAGAGCATATACTTTTGAGAACTATGTGGGAGACGATTATGGAGCATTTGGTACATATGTTGCACTACATCCGCTTCACTATAAAGATCCGACAAAAACAACGTATTATGCCGGTTATGTTTATATTGATGATGTAACGATAGACTTTATCGAGACTTGTGCGGCACCGACGGATTTGACAGCAGATTCCTTAGGTATAGATTCTGTCAAATTGATATGGAAATCAGATGATAGGTCAGCAACTCATCGTGTACGTATCTTTGACAATGCTACGGCAAACCCCAATAGCGATACGTTTATTGCGGAGGCGGTTGTTAATGACTCGGTAGCTATTCTTGAAGGATTGACAGGCAACACCATTTACTATGCGTATGTTCGCAAGGAATGTGGTGGGGAAAATGGCAATAGCAAGTGGTGTTCGGTTTATCAGTTCAAAACTAACTGTCCGGAAGTAAATCCGTTGCCTTATTCAGATGATTTCGAGATATATGCAACAAATGTTGCACCTGATTGCTGGACGGCATTAAATGGTCCGGAAATAAGTGCACCGGGTGGTAGCGGAAAAATACAAGGAAAAGCTTATGTGAGCGGCTCTACATATGCAGCTACTGGTGCGCAAGGTTTGCTGATATCGTCTACTGGCGGTTCTACTTCTAGCGATCCGAATAGTGGTACATACACCACGGCATCTATTGTAACGCCGGCATTGGATGTAACAAACCTCAATGAGTTACTCGTTTACTTTGATTGCAAATCAGGTTCTGCAGGAGGCGCTCTGAAGATAGAGGCCGTTTCTGACAATACAGAGGATGCAAACGCTATTGTTATTACACAAATAAGCGATCTTCCGAATGCATGGAGTAAGGTGTATATAAAGTTGGGTGACTATTATACTTCGGTACAACCTTATAAGTATTTGCGGTTCACTCCGGCAATTAAAGGTAAGTCTATTTACATAGACAATATTGTATTTACCAAAGATCTGAGTGTCATTCTGCCGGTAGAGAACTTAACTCTGCAAATGTTGACTGAGACTAGTATAAAGTTCTCCTTCGAGGAACCAATCTCTACAATCAATCAGTGGCAAGTAGCTTATGTTATTGCAGGTGGAGATATAGCAGATGCTACGATCCAAACTATAGATGCTACAGAGTACACTATTACCGGATTGGCTTCCAACACAAGTTACGACATATATGTTCGTAGCAGCGAAGCTGGAGATGAGTGGGTAGGTCCGTTGACCGCCACCACATTCCAAACACCGACATCTATCCCATATGAGACAGGATTTGAGAATAATGTAGATAATGGGCTTTGGGCAATACATAATGTGAAGACTGTGCAAGGCGCATTCTATCCAAACTTCTTTATTGTTGGTGATGCTGCTAAATGTAATGGTACAGGTGAAAATGCATTGTTTGTAACGGATGATAGTGTATCGTATTCCTATCACACCTACAATACTGCAGCCTCAGATGTTTGGGCTACGCGTAACATTAAGATAGATGCAGCCGGTACATACAGGTTTAGCTTCAAAGTTAAAGTTCCAGGCAATAAGGATGTCAATCAGGACAACTGGGATAGTGATTATGCAACAGCCCATCTCTTCCCCGCCGGCGCAACCTTTAAGGCAGCAACGGCGACCATGCTTGACGGGACAACTCGCAACGGTGGTACTGAAACGGATGTGCCTGCGAAGAATATCTATTCATTAATGGGCAAGACATATCAACAAGATGATTGGGAGTGGGTAAGTAGGACACTGGATGTCAGCGAATCCGGAATCTACTCTTTGGCTATCTATTGGGACAACGCATCAGTAGGAGCTCTCACTGGACAACCTGTTGCGGTGGATAGTGTTATTGTGGAAGAATATCTCTGCACCACGCCGAAGAACTTTGAGTATGTCAATCGTGCAGCCACTGCAGTTTCTCTCAAATGGTTTGGTGGTAAATGCAAGGACTTTGAGTATGTAGTTTCACGTTATGCTAACTTGGGTGATCCTGCTCTTATCGATGCTGAAGATAAAGTGACAAGCGGTACGTTAACCGAAGGCCCGCAGGTTGCGATATCTAATTTGCTACCAAATACAAATTATAGTTTGTATGTGCGTACGATTTGTCCGGAAGGTTATACTGATTGGGTAGAGTTTGATTTCGAAACTCCATGTATGTTAGAGACGCTGCCATACATAGAGGCATTCACGGAGACTCCAGAGTGCTGGATATTGAGCGGTGCTTCCGTAGGAACGATAAAGATAGGAACCAGTTCAACCAATTATGAGGTTTGGAATCGACTTACGTTGAACGCTACCAGCGGTATGGCAATTCTTCCGGAATTAGATGTAGATTTGCGGAAAGTAGAAGTAGAAATGGGTATCTTCAACACTTCCTCGCAATATGGTGCAATATCATTAGGTATTATGGATAATACTTGGGATGTGTCCACTTTCCAAGAGGTTGCGTTCTTCCAAACTGCTATCAAAACGCCTAATGCAGGTAGTACGTATACTACGGCTACATTGGAGGTGTTCAACAAGATGCTGAACCTCTATCAGGGCGCTGGCAAGGTATTGGCTATCAAGAATGCTACAGCCAATACTATTGGAATCAAGTATGTCAAGTTGACGGAACTGCCAGACTGTGTGAAACCGCAGCAGGTAGAGTTGACTTATCCGACGGAAACCGGAGTAACGGTTAACTGGATTGCTGGTGTTGAGGATCTATGGGAGATCAAACTCAATGATTCGATTATAGAGAATGTAACAAGCAATCCGTACCGCATTACTGGTCTGGAGCAAGGTACGACATACACTATTTCGGTTCGTGCAATCTGCGATGCAACCCATACAAGTGAATGGTCAGCAGCTGTTAAATTCCAAACGACATGTGGAGTAAATGCACTGCCGCTGACGGAAGACTTTAGCAGTTTGGCTCAGCCTATGAGCACAACCGATCTTAAGCGTGCTATGCTGATATGTTGGGAAAATATGGTATCCAAGAATAGTATTGATCAAGTATTCAAGGGTAAAGACCTCCCAATCGTACCGACAAGTAGTGTATATGTAGGTGATGTATGGGTTTCGAACTGGATTAACGCATTGGGTGGTTACGCACAATTGCACTCGTATCGTCGAGGTTCACCAACTTATCGCTATAAGTGGTTCGTAAGTCCTCAGTTTGCTATTGAGGGAGATGCTACGCTAAGCTTTGATATTCGCGTTTGCAACAATGTGGGTAATGCAGCTGTCAATCCAGATCGTACGTTCGTGGCTATTTCTACCGACAATGGTGCAAGCTGGAAGAAAGCTGATGCAACAGAGATTACAGGAATTGACTCGGTTTACACGACGAAATCCATTTCCCTTGACAAATATGCCGGTCAAAATATCCGTATAGCCTTCTATGATGAGAACGTAAATAGTACGCAGAAGTATGGAGAGCAACCGTTCATCTTGATTGACAATGTTCGTATGAACTGCTCGGATACATATCCATTTACAGACAATGCTTGCCAGGGTGTGGATTACGAAGGCAATGGTTTCTCTATTGCGAAAGAGGATCTGCCGCTGGCAGGCCAGGATAGCACCTACTATCGTTTTGCTAAGAACGATGGCAACGGTTGCGATAGTATCGTTGCACTGACGATTACTACGCATACTGCTTCGCCTGTTGTGACGGTATATGATACCATCTGCGAAGGTCAGAGTTACACCTACGGAGGTCAGACGCTGACGGAATCTAACCCGGACGGACAGCCGTACCACTTGTATGGCCAGACGGTTTACGGATGCGACAGTATCATTGATTTGTACCTAAACGTACAAAAGAAGGATACGATCACTCAGGAACCGCTGACAGTTCCGCAGACCATCCTTCCGTATGTAGTAGACGAATACTATACCATCCCGGAAGGAACGGCTCTGGGTCAATACGAACAGATTGTTCCGCAGGGTGACGGATGTATCGCCTATCGCTATCTGATCACCATTGTAGATCGTGGAACAGGCCTCATCAACATCACCGATGGCGTAGACCGCGTAGAGGTTTACGATGCTCTGGGACGTAAAGTACAAACACTAACGAACCAGAGCGGAGTAGTACAACTCGATCTGCCTGTCGGAATGTACATGATTCGCACTACGATGCTCAGTGGTGACACAATGAGCAATAAGATTGTGATTAAGTAATCACGTATTTCGGATAGCCCGATTGGGTTCGGGCTATCTGCCAAAGCAAAAACATCAACTATGCGCAGAGTATTTATCATATTAATAGGAGTCATTATTGGCACGAACCTATGGGCCGCGCCGCGAACGCCGCAAGAGGCCAAAGCCATAGCCGGCAGTTTCGTACAAGCTCGCGCTCAAACCAATGGTGCTAAGCGAGTGTCTGCCAAGATGGACATAGCAGCTGCGTCCACGGCCTATTATGCCATCAATGCAGGGAACGGTTATGTCGTAGTATCGGCTGACGATCGATTGCCTGATGTGCTGGGCTACAGTGACAATGGCACGTTTGATGCGAATAATATGTCTCCGGCAATGCGTTTCTGGCTGGCATGTTATGATGAGGAACTGGAGTCGATTGCTAACCAATCGATTGCTAATCATCCCCGTCAGGCTACTGCTTCGGTAGAGCCGCTTATGCAAAGCAAATGGAATCAATCGGCGCCGTATAACGATTTAGCGCCGGCCTATAATGATGAGGGTTCGAAATGCGTGACGGGTTGTGTGGCTACGGCCATGGCGCAAGTGATGTATTATCACCGCCATCCGCAGCAAGGCACCGGTTCGCATTCGTATCTCTGGATATGCACCGAACCTGTTGGCAAATCGGGAACTCTGTCGGCTAATTTCGGCAATACGACCTACGATTGGGCCAATATGCTGGACAATTACCGTTCGGGTTATACGCAAGCCCAGGCGGATGCGGTAGCTACGCTGATGTATCATTGTGGTGTATCCATCAATATGGGCTACGGCCAGTCCAGCGGCGCATATACGGAGAAAGTGCCGGCAGCACTGCATGACTATTTCAGGTACGATGCCAACTACCAGAGGATTCAGAAAGTGATGTATCCTGTGGATAGCCTGAATGCGATTATCGCATCAGAACTCTCTGCCAGCAGGCCCGTTATCGTCAGCGGAAGCAATGACGAAGGTGGCCACGCATTCGTTTGCGACGGATGTGACAATCGTGGCTATTTTCATATCAATTGGGGATGGGGCGGTAGTAATGACGGTTATTATCTGTTGACGGCTCTGAACCCCGGCAAATCGCAGGGAATAGGCGGAACCACCAAAGGTTATAACAAAGGCACATGTTTCTTCATCGGTCTGCAACCGACACAAACCAGTTCGCCAAAATCCATTCCGCAGATGGCAACCACCACGTTCTCGGTAAGCAGTCAGTCCTTCAATCGCGGAACATCTTTCACGGTCTCGATAGCCAAGCTCCAGAACTACGGTCTGACTAATTTCTCCGGCAGCTATGGTGTGGCTCTGTACGATGAAGATGAGACCACGCTGGTGCGCGTGCTGAAGCAAGAAGATAACTATTCGCTCAGCGCGGGTTATTATCGCACCTCATCGGCCAATCTGTCGGCTTCGATTCCGACATCGACAACAACCGTACCGAATGGTACCTACCATCTATGCGTCGTCTACAAGGATGCTAACTACGGATGGATGCGGATGATGTGTACCGAAGACGATTACTACAAGACACTCGAGATAAGCGGCAATACGGTAACTTTCTACGCCAACGATGCGGAGCCTGAATTGTCGTTGACAGCGCCTATCGCATTTGCTGAGGGAGTTAATCTGGATTCTGTTCCAAAGACCGGAGCACCGTTGTCTTTCTCAGTAAAGAATACCGGAGGCACATTCCGTGGCGATATATCGGCTCGTATCTACAAGGGCGCTTTTTCGAAAGGACAATACGAGATAGTTGATTCGGTTGTGCTACGTCGCAGCCAGACGTTGAGTTCGGCATTGCAGGAGGCATTTGATCCCAACCTCTTGCTGGAAACGCAGTACAAGATGAAACTCTGTTGGCGTGCGAATGCCAATGACAGTTGGCACGATTTCACTCCGGCTGGTTATGCTGAGTTGCAATTCAAACTGTATGACTCAGAGTCGCATCTGGCACTGACCGATACGATCCGTTTTGACAACAACGACAGTGTGCCGCGCAACAATGCGAATCTCTATTATTCGATTCGCAATACTGGTGCGCCATTTGAAGGAGAACTTCAGGTATTCTTCTACAAGAATGGATTCTCTAAGGGGCAAAGCGAACTGCGCTCTATCACTATAGGAACCAATGAGACCCTCTCTGGTGCATTCTCCGGCCCTCTCTCTCAACCGGCAGACACGTATACCGTAATATTGCGATACAGGTTGCTAGAGGGAGAATGGCAAGACTTCTTGGATATAAATGATAATAATATAGGTTCGATAGAGGCAACGCTGGTGGACGAAGTAGCCACCGCCCTGATTGATGTGGATGGTGAGGCTACGGTAGAACGCAAACTGCTGATGCGGATGGGCATAGGTGACCTATACCTGATAACTATCTCGACTGGAGACAAAGTACAACATAAAAAAGTATTTATACTCGCTCAATGAAAAAGAGACTAACAATATATTTGTGTCTAATATGGTTCGTTGCGCCGGTACTGGCCGGTGTAGCCAACGAGAGCCGCCATTTCCTAACTACGGAAGTGGGCCTTGGCTATTCGGCATTGCTCAACAAATCTGATCTGGGCAAATCGTCCGGTTTGGCAGGTGCCAAGCTGCAGATAGGTTATGAATGGAATTATCGCCGTTTCTTGTTGCATACAGGTTTGGAGTTTGCCTCCATCAACGATCGTGCCAGTGTAGCGCCGTTCACACTGGAGACACCATATACCATCGGCTTGCCATCGGGTCTGCAGATGACCGAGCACTTCAATTTCCAGTCGTATCAAGAGACGCAAATGATGGGCCAATTCCGAATTCCTGTCCAACTGGGTGGATGGTTTGCCGAGCGGTATTATTTCCTGGCCGGATTGCGTGTCGGTTTGCCTGTTTTGCGCAGCGGACGTGTTAAGACGGACGTGACCACTACGCTGACCGACCCCATGCTGATAGGCGAGTTGGGCAATGTGGCGCAACACGATGCGTACGCATCCACCGAGCGCTTCTCGACCAAATGGTCGGGCATGATTGATGCCCAAGTTTCTGCCGAGATAGGCGTGGTGCTCAATTCGTTCTTCGAGAAACCGAAGGGCAAAGGAAAAGGCAAGGGCGCATCTCATAGCAAGCAGCCGGAGAAGAAACCGATACTCTATCGCGTAGGCTTGTTTGCCGATTACGGAGTGACATCGTGCGTCACCTATCCTACGGGCGATCCGTTGGTTACGGTATCGGCGCCGCGTGAGATAACGCCTAGCAGTTATTTCTTTGCTTCTCAGACGGGTGCTCATTCGTTGTTGGTCGGTGCTAAATTTGCCGTACTCTTCCAGCTGAATCAGCCGAAGCCGCAGAAGGCAGAGCCATCCTATCTGGAGATATCCGTTACCGATGCTGCTACGTCCGAACCGCTTACGGCCAAGGTGGATATATTCGACCAGAAGAAGAAACGCACCGTCACTCGTGACGCCAAGAACGGACATCTGCGTTATCGTACTCGACAGGGCGATTACACGATTACGGCATATAATGCCGCTTACTATTCTCAGTCCGAATCGGCTTCCATCACAGAAGATGGCGTGACGATTCCTATAGAACTGGTGCTGCAAGCTCGTCCGTGGTTGCGCTTGCGTGTGACGAATGCCGATACAGGCGAACCGTTGTCTGTGGCTATCATGCTGCGTGATGCGCAATCGGGCGACAGTATTTCGCTACTGCAGACATCTACAGAAGAAGGCCTGGCGCGTATATTGCTGGATGAGAAGCGTTCGTACAAACTGGCTATCGAGCAGACCGGTTATGAGACGCTGGCTAGAGGAATAACCAATGTAGGCGATTCGCTCAATCTGGTTTTGACGCCAATCAAGGTGGGTAAGAAAGTGGTACTCCACAATTTGTTCTTTGCTACCAACAAGACGCGTATTCTGCCGCAGTCTGAGCCGGCTCTGGATGAACTGTACGAATTCCTCCGTGATAATCCGTCGCTGACCATCCGCATCACCGGTCATACCGATAATGTAGGTTCGGATAGAGACAATCAGATATTGTCAGAGGGTCGTGCGCAAGCCGTTCGTGACGAGATCATCAAGCGCGGTATCGCACCTGAACGTATCGAAGCGGAAGGTAAGGGCGAGTCTGAGCCTATCGATACGAACGAGACTGAAGAAGGTCGTGCACGCAACCGCCGCGTAGAGTTCACTATCACTTCCACAGGCGGAGCTCTGATAGAGCAGATGAAAGAATAAGAATAACCGACGGGCTGCGGCCCGCCGGTTTTGTTATGTATCCACCTGGTTTATACAAAGGATAAACGAACGATAAACGAAGGATAGAGATAAGGACGGTGTAGGCAAAGGATAACTAGTAGAGTGTCCTGATGTTTCGTACCTGGTTCTCAAAATTATCTCTGTCGCCCAGAGCGCTATTCTTGATTTTTACACGATAATTACTAATCGTATTGGGGCTATAGCATAGCAGGTCAGCTATTTTGGCACTACTATCGATGCCCAGTAGAATAAGTGCAAAGATTCGCATCTCGATAGTCATTCTTTCTCCCGGTTTTGGAATCAGGCGCGCTTCCGGTTTGAGTAGCGCGTTGAAATCTTGCACAAACGTACCGTACAGCGAAAGGAACGTATCGTCGAACGAACGGTAGAAATTCTCCATCTCATGATTCATAAAGGATGTTGGGTCTTTTTCTCCGGCCTTGCGTGCCATAGTGGTCAGGCGGCGGATATAGTCGCTATATACCTCCATGTAGCGGTAGATATATTGCTCCTTCACGTGGTTGGCATCCTTCAGCAGACGATTGGTGCTTCTCAGTTCGTCATTCATGGCCTGTATCTTATGGTTGAGCGAGTGCAAGCGTCTGTTTTGTCGGTAGGCATACACTACGGCAAAAATCATCGCCACAAGCGCTACAGCAAAGAGCAGCAACGCAATGGTTTGGCGGATAAAGGATTGGCGCAACTGGTGCTCATAACGACGAACAATCAAGTGGCCGGGGGTGAAAATCTGGATGAATCGTGTAGGCGCATTAAAGAAGGTGGCATTGGTAAACGAGTAGTCACTCAATCGATAGGCCCGTTCGAAATCTCCTGCATCCAAACAATCCTGCGCTACCAACCACGAAGAACCATTGTCGGTGATGCCGCATCGCACATCGGTAATAGCCGATCGCACGAGCCACTCGCGACGTTTGGTCTGATCGCCGGCATTCTCGTAAATCATAGCATGTCCATAGGCTAGGATGGCATACAGATGCTCCTCGGGCGTGGTCATAGCCAGCAGTTGCTCGCTATATCGAAGGGCAGTCGCCCAATCGTTCTGATCGGAGGCGCGATAGAGATTGTACCAGCAGCGACTCTCTTGCGAATAGACCGTATCTTGCTCCAGCGCCATCATCATGGAGTCGTAATACAGTTGCGTTTTTGCCCGTAGGTCCTCTACAAACATCGGAATATGTGCATCTGCAGCCGCATCGCTATAGAGCAGCCATGCCATTTTGTATCCGTCTACGCCACGGATGGATGGGGCGTTCGGTTTGTCCAACATAGCAATGGCGCTATTGTAGTGGCCTGAGGATCCGAGCAGCTGCACTACTTCGACAAATGCTTTGGTGCGTATGGGTTCTTCTGCATCTTGCAATTTCAGGAACCAAGCTAGTGAAGAATCGCTCTGAAAATGCTGGTATTCTTCGGCGATACGCAATTGCAATTCTTGCGTCATAGGCCGTAGCGTACAAAGCGAATCGATGTACTTTTGATGGCGCGCTGTATAGGCATCTGCATGCGAAACTTCGTCCTCCAGAACGATGAGTAGAGAGTCCAAAGTAGAGGCATTAGTAGCTGCCAAACTCTGCGCAAAAAACAGAAGCGGTAAGAGAAAGCGTTTAGACATGGTGTGTAAATTTTGACGGTGCAAAATTACAACAAATATTTGATATGTGCAAATTTTGCCGTACTTTTTTTGTACCTTTTTGTTTTTTAGTATATCTGAGAATCAGTAAGTTAATAGGTGTAAACACGTACTTTTTTGCTGTATTGTGTTGTAGAACATTTGTATATATTAAAAAATATATATACCTTTGCACCAGAATTGCGAAACATTCCGAAACATCACAACCCAAATCAACTCACGACAAAACCACGATTTGACCACGATATTACCACGATATTACCACGTGATTGTCTCGGTAAAGTTACGACCAAACAAAATAGATAATAGATTGATTAACTAAACAAATTTAATTATCATGAAAAAATTTTCCTTGTTTTTTGTTTTGCTTTGTGCAACTATGATTTCCTTCGCTGCCAGCAGTAGCGAGTATTGTTGCTATTATGGTGACGAAACCAAAGACGGCGATGCTTATGTTACGCTGAGTTGGATTACCGATGCCAGCGGTAATGTAGTTATCACGATAGGCGAAGGTCCGGGGGCCACTTCGAGTGCTTTCCGTAACGGTGGTTTTGAAGGTGGTATTGGAGCATTCGTAGTTAGTACCGATAATTTTGCGACCACAACTCCTGCAAGCGACTATTTCACTGCGACGCAGGTTTATTCGGGAAATGTCTATACATTGACTAAGATAGCTGAGCTGCCTGCAGGTGCTCAGATTAAGCACGTTGGTGCCGGTCATGCATTGGCCTGGAAAGTAAATGGCAAGGATGCCTATTCTTTCCCGGATTTCATTTATACCTATGGTGGTGTTTGTGACCAATGGCCTGCTCCGACCAATGTGGCTGTTAGTGGAGATAGCGTGATTACCTTCACCGAAGTAGCAGGTGCAGAGCAATATACGGCTTTTGTAGCTCTGAATGGTGCTGTGAAGCATGAGCAAATAGTAGTATCGGGTGACAAACTGAATTTCAAGCCTCTGGCCAGCGGCACGTACAAAGTGACCGTAGTTGCTTTTGGTAACGGCAAACTGGAGTCCGATCCTTCGGAAGAGGTAGATTGGGCACTGACGGCAGAAGAAGTTGTCTTGGGCAATTCGGAATACTGCGACTATGCTATTTTGCCGGGCGATAACCGTGAGGCAAAAATTACATGGATCACTAATGCAGAGGGTGCAGTCATTATTACTCTTTCTGAAGTTGATGGCGGTGAGGCAGCTGATTTCCATTTCCGTGGCAACGGTATGGCTATAGGTAGTTTTAATGTAGGAACAATGCCTGCATCCACTTATTTTAATCACGCATGCTCAGGCAACACGGTTACTCTCTCGTTGAAGGATGCTGCCAATGCACCGGCTAAGGGTGAGAAGATTACCTACAATGCTGTAGTAGAATACGCTACCACTCTGGAGGGCAATGCATGGCCGACGATTGCGTTCGAATATACCTATGGTACCGAATGTGAAAATCCTGCAACGCCGATACTTGTAATAACCGAGCAGCCAACAGCAAGCAAGAAGATAGAAGATGGCAGATTGGTCATCGAGCATAATGGTGTTCGCTACAATGTATTAGGAATTAGATTATAATACATATAATTCATTATTAATTACTATTACTAACTTTAATTCATTTTAGTTATGAAAAAATTAACATTTTTAGTAGCGCTCATGTGCGCAAATGTAATGGCATTTGCTGCTCCGACGACAGCAGCTCCCGTTCCGACATGGCCGGCAGCCCAAGTATTGGCCGTTTATTCGGATTCCTATACGCTCCCTGTCAATTGGGGTTATTTGGAAAATTGGAACCAAACCACAACATTGACCACAGAAGAAATAGAGGGGAATCACTATCTGTCATATGCTAACTTCAATTACCTCGGTTGGGGGTGTGCCGCGACACTCAACTGCTTGACGATGGAGAAACTTCACTTGGATATTTGGGCAGATGCTGCTGGTGAAGTTAGTGTATTTCCAATCTTTGGCGGTGGCGGTAATGCTACAGATGATTCTCACAGCAAGAAACTGACTCTTGCCGCAGGTCAATGGAATAGTTTTGATTTGGATTTGGCTACTGATTTTGCAGGATTGAACCTGTCGAGTATCTTCCAATTCAAATTTGCCGATGGAACAATCAATTCTTTTGCAGTAGACAATGTATTCTTCTACCGTACGACTCCGCTGGAGGATTCGGAAGCTCCAACTAATTTTACAGCGACTCTAACATCGACTACATTCTTCTCGGCTACAATTACGGTTTCTGCAGAAGATAATATGGGTGTAGTTAATTTCTCCGTATCGCTCAATGGTGCAGAAGTGGCCACACTTGGTGGTGAAAGTGGTGTTGCAGGTACGATTAATGTTCCAAACCTAGAACCGGCTACAGCCTATACATTCTCTGTAGTTGCTAAGGACGGAAATAACAATGCGGCCGCACCGATCGAGGTTTCGACTACTACTCTGGCGCTTCCGGCAGCAGCTCCTGCTCCTACAGTTGCAGCAGAAAATGTTAAGTCGATTTATTCTAATGTATATGAGCCGGCCACAACCGTTAGCGAATATTGCCAATGGTGGTGGGCTTCGCCAGCTTTGCGTCAAGTTGTATTGGGCGAAGACAATGCTCTCTTCTACGACAATCTGAGCAACGAAGGTTCTTTCGGTTTTGCATTTAACCCGCTAGATGCAGCCGGTTTCCAGAAACTGCATCTCAGCATTTATCCTTTGCAAGCAGGAACTATTGATATATGGCCGATTATTCCTCCAGAGGATAATTTCCACCAGATCACTCCGACTCTGACTGCAGGACAATGGAATGAGATAGTATTAGATTACACCTCTCAAACATTTGCCAACTTTGGTCAAATCGGTTTCAGAGCATTTGGTAGTCTGGGTGCATTCTTCTTGGATAATGTTTACTTCTTCAAAGATGTAACCGCGATTGACAATGTTAATGCAGGACAGAATGTTCAGAAAGTAGTTGAGAACGGCCAACTGATTATCATTAAGAATGGCGTTCGCTACAATGCAGCAGGACAAGAAGTTCGTTAATACTTTTGGGTATGTGCCGTTGGGTCGGCACATACCTTCTATTTCATATATTTCATAAATGTATATATCATGAGAAGTAAAATCTATTTAACAGTCGTTTTGGCCTGGATGTCACTCATCGCCATGGCTCAGTCGCTGACAGTGACGGGTGTGGTGATGGCCCAAGATGAGCCGGATCCGGTGATTGGCGCCAATGTGATGGTCAAGGGAACCACCGTTGGTACGATTACCGATTTCGATGGTAATTTCTCTGTTCAGGCGAAAGCAGGCGATGTGTTGCAGATATCCTTTATGGGATACAAGACACAAGAAGTTAAGGTAAGCGGCAGCGGTCCGATGCGCATCACGCTCGAGCCGGACAATGTGCAACTACAAGAAGTCGTAGCCATTGGTTATGGTACGATGAAGAAGAGTGATTTGACTGGATCTGTGGCTTCGGTTAGTGCAGATCAGCTAGTTAAAGCTCCTGTTTCTGGTTTGGACCAAGCACTACAAGGTCGCGCCGCAGGTGTTACCGTAACCAGCAATTCCGGTCAGCCTGGCGAAGGTGCAACGATTCGTATTCGTGGTATCGGTTCTGCACTTGGTGGGAATGACCCGCTGTATGTAGTGGATGGAGTTATCACAGGTGATATCAAATGGCTCTCGCCTACCGACATCAAGTCAATGGAAATTCTGAAGGACGCTTCTGCAGCAGCTATCTACGGTAGCCGTGGTGCCAATGGTGTCATTCTAATTACCACCAAGTCCGGTGGTGAAGGCAAGATAAACATTTCCTTTGATGCTTATTGGGGCTTCCAAAATCGTTGGAAGAAGATGGATGTACTTGGTGCAAAAGATTTTGCTGATACCGAAATCCGCATCGGTGCGATGCGTAATGGTGCATCAGAAGTTGCTTACTATCAGAAATATGGTTTCCGCCCTTGGTTGAATATGTATAAATTAGGTAATGCTAATATCACTAAGATATCAGAGTATTATCCAATTAATTTTGCGTACGAGGATCAAGAGACCGATTGGCAAGACGAGGTCTTTAAAGCCAACGCATTTATGCACAATTACAACCTTTCTTTCGATGGAGGAGGAGAAAAAGGACACTATGCTTTGTCTGCTTCCTATTTCGGTCAGGAAGGAACCATTGTAGGTAGCAACTACAATCGTTTTACACTTCGTCTGAATACTGATTACAAGGTGCGCGATTGGTTGAAGATCGGTGAACATTTCTCTATCGTTTCTTCTTATGGCCGCAATGCGATGAACAACAGTTCTTCTGCAGGAGCATCTATGATTACAGCTGCATTGGCAATGGCACCGTGGGATCCAGTTTACTATCCAGAAGGATCGGTTAACAAAAATGGCAAAGATATTTCAGGATACTATTCTGCAGGTTCTAACTTTAAGAATGTAACCAATCCTTACCAAATGGCATTCAATAGCGAGCCGAATACTCGCAGCGAGCGTGCTGTTGGCGATGTTTATTTCGAGATTACTCCGGTGCAAGGCTTAACTATCAAGTCGGCTATGTCGGCTGATTACTCAGTATCTCGTACTCGTAATTTCGGTTATCCGAACATTTACACAAGTTACAACGCTTCTGATAAAAACTTCCTAAGTGCAAACATCAATCGTGGTTTGCAACTTTTGGAGGAAACGACTATCACTTATGCTCGCGAGATTGGCAAACACAATTTCTCGGTCATGGTAGGTCAGACATGGTCCGAATATAACTACTATGGAATAGGTGGTTCGGGTGCCAAGATCTTAAATGATGCTCCTAATAACTGGTATTTGAGCCGTGTAACGGAAGATCAAACTTATGCCTCTGATAATGTTAGTCGTGTACGTCGTCTGTCGTTCCTCGGCCGTGTATTCTACAACTACGATAGTCGTTACATGATTACCGCTAACTTCCGTGCAGATGCTTCTAGCAAATTCACCAAGAATCCTTGGGGCTATTTCCCATCAGTGGCTGTGGCTTGGCGTTTGAGCGAGGAACCGTTTATGCGTGATCTGGAATTGGATTGGCTGGACAACATTAAGTTCCGTGCAGGTTTCGGTCAGGTGGGTAACGATGGTGTAGGTTCCAGCGCATTCCAATATACGATGGGATCTTCCGAGAATGTGTTCTATGGATATCCGTTTGGTCCAGATCAAAATGCAGGACAAGCTACCGGTGGTGCTGCTGTGCTGACACTGGTGGATGAATCAGGAAAGTGGGAGACCAACCAACAATGGGATGCCGGTATTGACTTTAGTTTCTGGAATGGAAAACTGGCGGGTACTATTGATTATTTCCGTCGCGATACTAAGGATGCGTTGCTCTATGTTAATGCACCGGCTCATGTTGGAAACCGTTATTCTTTAATTCGGAACGTAGGAAATATTCGCAATGAAGGTGTCGAAATCACATTAAGTCATGACAACACCGTTGGCCCGGTACATTATAATATTGGAGCTAACTTCTCGTTCCTGCATAATGAATTGACCAAACTGAATGGTGGTTCTCCGCTATGGGGCGATCGTACAAAGACCGACGAAGGTCTTGCGTTGAATTCGTTCTGGGGATATCAGTATGAAGGAGTGTATCAGTCGGATGAAGAAGCATTGGAGCAGCTTTATTCCTACACAGAAACTACGATAGGTGTTCATGCTGGTGATGCACGTTATACGGATGTGAATGGTGATGGCAAATTGGACGAGAATGACAAGATGGTCATTGGCAATCCATTCCCGAAATTGACTTATGGTCTCAATTTGGCAGTCGATTTCTATGGAGTAGATATCCAGTTGTTCTTCCAGGGTGTAGCAGGCAACAAAATTTACAATGTACAACGCCAATACTTGGAAGGCGATGGTGGCAGCTATGCATTGGCTTCGTATATGAAAGACAATGTATGGGTAGGTTATACAGACGCAGTGCGTTCTGCTATGTTGGTAAACGGTGTTGATTTTTATGAATTAGAGAATCGCGAAGGAACTATTCCAAACCCTCTAGGTTCTCCGACCAACACAGAAAACTCCACTCGTTTCATTGAGGATGGTAGTTATCTGCGTCTCAAGAACCTCCAGATTGGTTATACACTGCCGCAGAATATCACGCAGCGGTTCCGTTGCTCGCGTTTGCGCTTCTATGCTACGGCTAGCAACCTCTTTACGATTACCAAATATCAAGGTTACGATCCTGAAGTTGGTAGTGGTGTTGACTATGGAAACTATCCGCAAAGCCGTACGTTTACTTTTGGTCTAAATGCAACATTCTAATAAGAAAGGAGAATCATTATGAAACAGATGAAATATATATTTGTACTTTGCACATTGTGTTCTACACTTTCTTTCTTTGGTTGCAAAGATTATCTAACAGAGGTGGAACCGGGAACTACCCTTTTGGATGAGTTCTATAATTCCACTGAGGCAGTAGTTCAGAATGTGACGGGTTGCTACACACCGCTGATGTGGGAGTATAACAATACTTATTGCGCGGAGTGGTTTTTTGGTGATATAGCTAGTGATGATGCATTGAAGGGCGGTGGTTCTACCACCGATATGGCTGATGCGTATGATATCGAAAACTGGCGTACAACGGACCAAAACACCTTGTTGCTCGATTTCTACCGTGCGCAATTCCAAGGTATAGGACGTTGTAATCTTGCCTTGGAGTATATTGAAAAAACAGAAGTGGGCATTGATGAGAATTTCACGGAAAAAATGAAGAATCGCCTTTTGGGTGAAGTACATTTCCTCCGCGCCTACTACTATTTCCGTTTGGTACGTATCTTTGCCGGAGTTCCGATGCCTTTGAATGTATTGAGAAGTTCCGATGAATGGGGTATGCCGCGTGCATCCGTAAATCAAGTCTTCACGCAGATTCTCGCAGATCTCAACTTCGCACAAAAGAATCTCTGGGAGAAAAGCGAATATAACGATGTAGACATGGGACGCGCTACCAAAGGAGCCGCAGAGGCTATGCTGATGAAGGTTAATCTGTATATGGCTTCGCCTTATTGGCAGACCTATAGTTTGAGCAAATCTGCTGCAGATTGTTATGCCGATGCTAAGGCTTGGGGCGATTCGATTATCACTTCCGGCGAATATGACCTTTGTCCGAATTATGAGGATAATTTCACGCTGGCTGGCGAGAATGGCATCGAGTCCGTCTTCGAAATCCAATATGCCGAAGTAGCATGGGGCGATTACGGAGAGGGATTTGGATTTACGGCAGGTAGTTTTACCCAGATCCTGATGCGTAGCCGTAACTCCGAGATTGGTGGCGGTTGGGGATTTGATCATCCGACACAGAACCTCTACGATGAGTTTGAAGCGGAAGACTCTATCCGCCGCACGGTAACTATTTTGATTCCTGATACTTCGATTGTAAGTACTTATCAAGAACAGTCCGATGAAGTATATTTGGGTAACAACATGCTGAACAACAAATACGGTATGTATCGTGACCCGAAAGAAATCGGTGGAGGTTACGGCAAATGGAGTCTGCACGCTTCGCGCGGTCCACTTAACAACAAGCAAATTCGCTATGCTGACGTGCTGCTGATGTACGCTGAGGCTTGCCTTGGACTGAGTGATGCAGGAACTGCGTTAACCTATATCAATAAGGTTCGTCAACGTGTAGGATTGGCTGACATAGCAACAGCTGATGATGCAGCACTCCGCCATGAGCGTCGATGCGAATTGGCAATGGAGGGACACCGCTGGTTTGATCTCGTACGCTGGAAAGGTGTAGCAGGAACGGGACTGAAAGCCCATATGGATGCTTACAAAGCTACGGAAACAGCAGATGCACAACATCACATTCAAGAATTTGTGGCAGGCAAGCATGAGATTTTCCCGATTCCGCAAGAAGAGCGTCAGCTCAACCCGACAGAGATGGGTCAAAATCCTGGATATTAAACATACAAACTTAATCGTTTGTGATTAAATAACAAATCTTTTTTATTAACCAAACAAAACAAACTATTATGAAAGCAAACAAATTTTTTGCTATTGCGCTTGCAGCGCTGACACTTGTTGGTTTCAACGCTTGTAAAGACAAAGAAGTAGAGGTTGAAAGCATCTCTCTCAATCAAAAAACACTGCAATTGGCAGTTGGAGAAACCGCTACTTTGGTGGCTACAGTTGCTCCGGAAGGCGCTGCTAAGGTAGAGTGGTCTAGCGACAAACCAGCTATTGCTTCGGTAAACGAAGGTGTTGTAGAAGCACTCGGTGAAGGTTCTGCAGTTATCACTGCTAAGGCTGGCACTAAGACAGCTCGCTGTATTGTCAATGTTGGAAATGCTGGTCCACAACAAAACTTCCAAGCCTTGTTACAAGGAACAGACTATTTTGTATTTGCATTGGACGCTACATCATTCGCAAAAATCCCATCTGCAAAAATCAAAGACGATTTCCGTATCAATGGTTCTTACGAAGGTGAAATTATCCCTGAGACAGTAACTTGCGTGCTTGAAATCTGGAATACTGATTTGACAGACGCTAACTGGCCTACTACAACTGGTCTGAACTGCTTCGGCGAGGCTGAGGGTTGGATTGCTATGAATGCTGCTAACTGTTCATGGGGCAATATGTGCGGTGGTTTGCGTCAAGTACACCGTACCGTTGATTTGAGTGGTGTAACCAATGACCATGTTTTGGCTATTGTTTATAAGACTCCGGCTAACAACAGCTCGTCTGCAGACATCACATTTACCGTATATGGTGTCAACAATTCTTCTAAGATTGAGAAGCATGTTGCTGGCAATACCAATGGTGAGTGGACTCTGCTTGAGTACAAGATGTCTGACTTGTTCGCTGCTGGTTTGGATTGGAGCACTCCTTGCGCCATCACCATGGATCCTGCTTTCTACACACTGGGTATCACAGTAGCTGGTGCAGGTCAAGGTGTTGAGGTTGATGCAGTTCTGGTATACAAGAAAGCTGCTGAATAATCAATTATCATTTTTGCAGGTAGGAGTTTGATCGCTCCTACCTTGCCCTAAAACAATATTATAACGATGAAACGTATAGGTTTTTATGTATTATTAGTGGTGCTCACTTTGTGCGCCTCTTGCAAACCGAAAATAAAACAGGTAGAATTGTCAACCTATTCTCTGCAACTGAAAGTTGGAGAGATGGACATAATTGATGTTACTTCTCATGTAACTTCAAATGTCATCTGGACTTCATCAAACACCAATGTTGCAACGGTTTCTGATGGCGTTGTATCTGCCGTAGGGGTCGGATATACCACAATTAGCGCAAAGGTAGATAATGGAGTAGGAGAGTGCCAAGTATATGTGGTTAGTGAGTCTGGTATCACACTTTCGTTGACGCCACCAATCGTACCGTTGAGAAAGGGAGATACCTACCAGTATTCATACGCTTCTACGTACGACCTTCCGCTGGAATGGATATCTTCTAATCCGGATGTGGCAACCGTTGATGCTCATGGAAAGGTTACTGCAAAGACTGCGGGAAATACATGGATTACGCTAAGCAACGGAATGGAAAGTGTTAGGTCGCGAGTTGCAGTGGAACATACTTGGGGCGAATATAAATTGGTATGGAGCGAAGAATTCGAAGGAACTGCCTTAAACTCTGCATGTTGGAATATCGAGGTAAATGGTAGTGGAGGAGGAAACAAGGAGGTACAATACTATACCGATAGAAATGAGAATCTTAGAGTATCCGATGGAAATCTGATTATTGAGGCTCGAAAGGAGGAATACAATAATCGTCAATATACATCTGGACGTATCAATACCAAAGGTAAAGTAGCGTTCAAATATGGTAAAATAGAAGCGCGCATCCAATTCCCAAAGGGCGGCGGAACATGGCCGGCATTTTGGATGATGGGCAATGATTACAATCAAGTGGGATGGCCTAGATGTGGAGAGATTGATATTATCGAGCACGTTGGAAATCAACCAAGGATGGCCTCTTTTGCTGTGCATACGCCCAAAAAGAACGGAATGTCCGGAAACAACTGGAGTAGTAGATCCTACCTAGATAATTTGGAAGAAGAATATCATGTCTATGGAATTGAGTGGAAGGAAGATGACTATAACGGAATGGATCGCATCGTCTTTACCATTGATGGTGTGGCATATGCGACTGCGCAAGAGGAGGCAGACCATGTAGATGAGAACAACTATTGGCCTTTCAACAAAGAGCATTTCATCATTTTGAACTTAGCACTTGGAGGAAATATGGGCGGAACAGTTGATGACGGCATTTTCGCCAATCCTATTCTAATGAAAGTGGATTGGGTTCACGTATATCAACGCCAAGAACGCTAAATCAGACTAATGTGGAGAAGCCAATTGACTTTTGGCTTCGAAAAGGGAAAGTGGTCGGGGAGACCAAACTGACCGAGAGGTAGAGTTAAGTCTGATGAGATG
>JAEESF010000008.1:0-104793 GCA_016286205.1 Paludibacteraceae bacterium
TCTCGGAATGGTTCTCTGCCTCATGAGTGCGTGCGCTAACGGGGACGTGCAGCGTGTGCAGAAAGCGGAAGAGTTACTGACCTTGAACAGGGATTCGGCAATGGCGATATTGCGCGAAGTGGTACGTCCTGACCAGTTGCCGGAAGAATCAAAAGCCCTGTATTGGTTCTGCGTGGCAGACATACGCGCCAACGCCATGCAATCGCTATCTGAGGACTCCATGATCTGTTGGGCAGCGCAGTATTTCCGCGACAGGTGGCTGCAAGACGGAGCGTACGAGGATTATATGATGAAAGCGGGCATGGAGGAGGCTTTCTATTGGTGGTGGAATGACAATAAAGAAAAGTCGCAGCAAGTGTTGCAACGCCAACAGCGATATGCCGAGGAGATAGCGGAAAAGAAAGGTGAACATATCTGGGAAGTGATTTTGCTTCGTATATCTGCCGAACTTGCCATGCGCGATTATGATTATGAGCATGTGCGCGACTACACGGAAGCACTCGTTCGTCTCGGTGACGAGAAAGCAATCCATCTGGACGAAGTGGCGCGTGTCTATAATGGCATGGCAATCACGTATTTCTATTTGGGTGAATACGACAAAATGGAGGAGAGCTTTGAGAAAGCGATTGCGCATACTTCCGATTCCGCATTTATTGTCAATGTGGTACGTCGTAATTATGCCGACCTGTTAGGCGAGATCGGGCAGACCGACCGCGCAATACACATGCACGAAGAACTAGCTACCGTCTATAGAGAAGGGGAGAGTTGGCTATTGGTGGAAAGCCTTTATTCATTGTCGCGTTTGTGGCTCAATAAAGGCGACAAACAGCGTGCCGACCGCTATATGCGTGAGGCGGAAGAATTGTTTGAGACCTACAGGGAAACAATCTCCTCTCCATCTGCCGAAGCGGGTTTGTTGGCGCATCGGCAAGTGCTGAATTATGCGCTGCATGGCAACTATCAGATGATGCCTTTAGCCACGTACAATGTTCGGTGGCAGGATAAAGATTATATCCGTTACCGCGTGGCAGAAGCCAAAGAGCGTTCCATGAGTGACTTGCGCGAACAAGTGTTGCGGCAGAAGTTGGCAAAGCAACGGCAAACGGTACTCATTGTTGGACTTGTTTGCGTGGTCTTGGGCTTGTGCCTGTTGTTGGTCTATCTGTACCGCCGTCGTCAACGGTTGCTTTTGGAGAAAGAAGAAGAGATTGAAACCCTGCGTAACATGTTGGCTTCCGCTGATAAATCGGACGATAAGGAGAGTGTGCGCAAACTGATGTTGCAGCAATTGGGTGTCATCAAAACGATTGCCGGAACACCCACCGAAGCCAACCAACAACTGCTTGCACGCCTCATGGCATTGAACGAGGAAACCGCCAATGCCCTCATCGATTGGTCAAGCATTTACCAAACCATCGATCTTGTCTATGACGGTTTCTATACACGTCTCGTGCAGAAATATGGAGCCACCGACCAATCCAACGATTCGGCGCACCCAATCTTGAATGAGAAAGAACTGCAACTTTGTTGTTTGCTCAAAGCCGATTTCTCCACCAAGGAGATCAACATGCTCACTCGTCAAAGTCTTCAAACCATCTACCAGCGCAAGACCCAAGTACGTCAGAAACTCAATCTCCCTGAAGCCGAAGACATCACAACGGCGATAATATAAGAAAGAACAACGCTCACGAAGGGCGTAGTTCTTGTATTTCACCTTTACCAGCTCACTCACAATCCACACAAAGATACAATAATTCGTCTTAGCCACGAGGGCACGATTAACTTCTTTTTTTCCTCTACAAAGCCGGTGTTGCCGCCATCTTCGGCCCTGGTACACCAGTAGCTTACAGCGCTAAAGTGGTAATGCAACTGCTGATGCAAGAGTAAGCCCCCCCCGACCCCCTGAAGTGGGAGAGAAGAGAGCCGCCTTTCCGGGCGGCTCTCTTTCTTTATCTTGCCGCTATGGATTAGGCAGGCACTTAGTAAGGTTAATGAATAAGGAATGAATAAATAATATATAAGGAATAACTAAACTTTTCTGGTCTGAAAGTGCCTAAAAGTAATAAATAAAAATGACATGAGACTTTTGAGACTTTTGAGATTCTCTATCTTTTTGATAGTGGGGCGCTATTTGCAAGTATTAAAATGTCAGTAATCGAACGGAAAAATAGGGTATTATTGACATTAAGTAATAAGTCTCAAGAATCTCAAAGTCTCATTGCAAAAATTTACATGGCAAAGTTGGCAAAGTTGACCAACTTGAAGGAACTTTGCCAAGATTGTCAAGTTTGCCAGTGCCAATTTTTTATAGGTCAAAACCTTCACTGCGCAACGATCAAAGTATGAGTTTTAGGGTGATTTCTTTTTCAATTTTCATTTTATCTGCACTTTCTCACTCTAAAATTTGTCCAAGTCATATTTTTTTTTTACCTTTGCACGCAGAACGTGCAACAACGAAACATGAATACGATTTTTATTGTAATACCGATCCTGACACTCCTTATGTTCGACTTGGGGTTGACTCTCAAGCCGCAGGACTTCAAGTTAATAGCACAACGTCCTAAACCTGTGCTCGTGGGGCTGATTGGCCAAATCGTGTTGCTGCCGCTGATTGCATGGGCAATTATCTCATCACCTCTAACCGCACCCCTCTCGCCTTTATTCATTATCGGTATTATGTTAGTCGCTTGTAGTCCGGGTGGAAGTTCGAGCAACGTATTCTCAATGTTGGCAAAGGGCGATGTGGCATTATCGGTGACGCTGACAGCTTGTAGCAGCCTAATCACACTCTTTACCTTGCCGCTCATTATGGCATGGGTGACAGCGAGTGTAGGTGAGGCGACGGATATTCATCTTCCGATAGGAAACTTGCTGATACAGAATCTGGTACTGATGGTAGTGCCTATAGCTATAGGTTTTTTTGTTAATATCTATAAGGAACAAGCAGCAGCGAAGATTCACAACGTACTCAAACGCATCGCAATGCCTGCCTTGGTATTGTTAGTGACGGTATTCTTTTTTCAGCACAAGCAGACGATAGTGACAGAGTTTACATCATTAGGTTTTACAATGACTGTACTGATTTTGGCGACAACAGGGTGTGGCGCATTGTTGTCTTGGCTATTGAAATTGACTACGAAAGAACGTCGTACGTTGGTTATTGAGATAGGCATGCAGAACGCTGCACAGGCCATTACGATAGCTTGTAGTCCGCTGATTTTCAACAATGAAGTCATTGCTATCCCGGCTATCATCTATGCGCTAATGATGAACCTCATCTTGTTGGCGTACGTAGGCTTTACTAAGATTCCTATTAAGAAATAAAATATATGCAAGGCAATTTTAAGTACTACAATCCAACGAAATTGTATTTCGGAGAAGAGTCTTTGAAATACCTCAAGGACGAGTTAAAGAACTTCGGTGAGCGTGTGCTGCTCAACTATGGTAGCGGAAGTGTCAAACGCAACGGCATCTATGACGAAGTTGTCGCCATCCTGCGCGAAGGCGGTAAGACCATTATCGAGAACCCGGGCGTGATGTCTAACCCAACGCTCGAGAAACTGCACGAAGGAGTTTGTATCGCTCGTGAAAACAGGGTGGATTGGATTCTAGCCATTGGCGGAGGTAGTGTGTGTGACTACTCCAAAGGAGTAGCGGCATCGGTCAATTGCCCGGGAGATTATTGGAAAGAGTATTGGTTGGAAGGGCATCAACCTGTAGCGGGACAGAAGATTCTGCCCGTAGGATGTATTCTGACGATGGCAGGTACGGGAAGCGAGATGAACGGCGGATGCGTGATTACCGATGCGGCCAGTACTTTCAAGACCGGTCATGTGTTCGACAGCCGTTTGATGCCTAAATTCTCCATACTGAATCCGCGTTATACGATGACTGTGCCGCTCGACCAGATGAAAGCCGGCATCTACGATATCATGAATCATATCTGCGAGCAGTATTTCTCCGATTTCGACGATAACACATCCGATTATATCTCTGAGGGTCTGATGCGCGGACTCATCGTTGCTTCGCGTGCGGCGGTCAAAGATCCGCAGAACTACGAGGCACGGTCGAATATCATGTGGACGGCCACTTGGGCGCTGAACACACTTATCAAATGTGGCAAATCGGAAGACTGGATGGTGCATATGATTGGTCACTCGTTAGGAGCCTGGACTCATGCCCCGCATGGTTATTGCTTGGCCGCTTGTTCTATGGCGTACTATTGCCGCGCGAAGGAGAAGGGAAAATCTAAATTTGAGCGCTTCGCACGCAATGTATGGGGCGTTAATACTGCCGAAGAAGGACTCGAAGCTCTCAAAAACTGGATGCTAGAATTAGGTATCCCTACTACTATTACCGAGATCGGTGCTACGCCGGAAATGATTGATAGTATCGTTTCTACTACCGAAATATTCCCGGCCGGTTATCTCGACCTCAAACCTGAAGATATCAAACAGATACTGGAAGAGAGTTTATAAAATGGCACTGCGTGTTACACCGGAATATATCACGAGTCTCAAACCGAATGAGATTTTCGTATTTGGCAGCAATCTCGCTGGAATGCATGGTGGAGGTGCTGCACGTATGGCGCACATGCTGTTCGACGCAGAGATGGGCGTAGGAGTCGGTCCTACCGGACAGTGTTATGCTATCCCGACGATGCAGGGCGGAGTAGATACCATACGCCCGTATGTAGATGAGTTCATTAAGTATGCCGAGCTGCATCCTGAACTCCTCTTCCGTGTCACACGTATCGGTTGCGGCATAGCAGGTTTTTCCAACGAAGAGATAGCTCCACTGTTCAAGGCTGCCTGTGAAATGGAAAACGTCTCGCTACCCAATGGCTGGCGTGAGATAATCTCCTGTCTATCTCGATAGATACTAACTCTGTTTATTTTTATGGAAATAGTTGATTTGTTGGAATATAGCGAACGTGCGCAACTGAGGGAGTGGTTCGAACGACATGCGGCAACAGAGAAGTGCTGTTGGATTGCCATGTACCGTGGCAAGAAGAAACCGGAAGGTGTGTGTCTGCCGTATATTGACGTGGTAGAAGAATCTCTCTGTTTCGGATGGATCGACTCAACACTCAAGCGTCTGCCTGATGGACGTTTGGCGCAGAGACTGTCTCCGCGCCGGAAACGCAGCCATTGGACAGAATTGAATAAACAACGTTGTGCTGACCTTGAGCAACGCGGTCTGATGACCGATCTCGGTCGAGCAGTATTACAAAGAGCAAAATAATATGCAAAAAATCATTCTTATCACAGGTGCCAGTAGTGGAATGGGCTACGAGACCGCACGAATCCTTGCCGAACAAGGACATCGTGTCTATGGTGCCGCACGACGCGTACAGAAAATAGAAGAACTTGCGCAATATGGCGTGCAAGCACTCCCGTTAGACATCACCGACGAGGCTTCAATAGTCGCTTGCGTAAAAGAGATTATCTCTCGCGAAGGACGTATTGACGTGCTCATAAATAATGCGGGCTATGGCTATTTCGGGGCCATTGAAGATGTTCCAATGGCAGATGCTAAGCATCAATTCGAAGTCAATATCTTTGGTTTGGCACGTATGACGCAAGAGGTGTTGCCGTATATGCGTAAGCAACACAGCGGTCGTATCGTGAATCTGGCGAGTGTGGCAGGACATGTGACACTCGCATTTGGAGCATGGTACAATGCTACGAAATATGCATTAGAGGCCTTCTCAGATGCCTTACGTATGGAGACAAAGCCATTCGGTATTGATGTCGTTATCATCGAACCGGGAGCTATTCGTACCGATTGGGGTATCATTGCTGCAGATCACTTGCGCGATTCGTCTAAAGGAGGAGCCTATGAGAAGATAGCTACTCGCACGGCGGAAGGATTAAGGCGAATGTATCTGTCCAAAATCCCAACCAATCCTCAACTCATCAGCCGTAAGATTGCTCGTGCCGCCGTTTGTCGTTGCCCGAGGACGCGTTATCGCACAGGTCGCGGAGCCAAGTTTATGGTATTTCTGCATACTATTCTTCCTGCTCGTTGGTGGGACTGGTTAGTTGTTCATTCGATGGCAAAAATGTAATCATATGAAAGTCATTCTAACAGGAGCCACGGGATACGTGGGAGAAGGGGTGATGCTAGAACTATTACGCACGCCGCAAGTAGAAAAAGTGCTATCGGTCGGTCGTCGGTTGGTGCGGATTAATGAATATCCGCTGACAGAGGCAGAGAAAGCGAAATTAGAAGAGTATATTGTGCCTGATTTTATGGACTTAAAGTCCGGCGACAAGCATTTTGAGGGCTATGATGCCGTATTTTTCATTGCAGGAATAACGTCTATTGGTACGCCAGAAGATGTCTATCGCCGTATCTCATATGATATTCCAACGCATTTCGCGGATATCATGCCTAACAAAAAGCAAATGACCTATATCTACCTGAGTGGAGCAGGAACAGATCCTAACGGCAAACAATGGTGGATGCCTATTAAAGGAGCCACTGAGGACTATATCCGCACGCTTGGTTTCAAGCACGCGTTTGCTTACCGACCGGCATTGATGCGTTGGGCGAAAGGACAACGTGGCACCAAGATGCAGCGGATGCAATATGCCTATATCTGTTTTTACCCACTTATGCGTCTTTGTGGTCTTGCCAACAATATGACAGAAGTGGCGCATTCTATGCTCGCTTGCACTCGCGATGGATACAAACAATTTGTAATCAATCCGCGCGACATAACGAAACTAGCTAAACAATGGTAAGATGTATATAGACGATTATCGCGAATATTGCCTTTCTCTCGGCGCGGATGTAGAAGAGAAACTGCCGTTTGTGAAGTTTAAGAACGGCGAAGGAGTCCTCGTTTTCTATGTCTGTGGGCATATGTTTGCATTCTTCGATTGCAACGAGTACCATGTGATTTCGCTCAAATGTCAACCTGAGCGGATAGACGAGTTAAAAGCGCAATACGATTGTATTGGAAATCCATATAATGAGTCACCTAAGCATTGGATTGGCATCGATCCAAATATCGCGCCAGATGAGTTGCTCAAAGACCTCACATGCAACTCGTACGAAATCGTAAAAGCAAAATATAGCAAGAAGAAATGAATTTTCAAACTTTTGGCAACGAAAAAGCTCCGACATTATTGCTCATTCCCGGTTTAGGAGTGTCGTACGAGATATTTCTTCCGCTTATCCGACTAATGGAAGACAAGTTCCGTATCATCGCGGCAGAAGTGGATGGTTTTACCTTGGGAAAGCATACCTGTTTTACTTCTGTGGACGATCAAGCGGCTCAGGTGATAGACTATGTCCGGACGAACTATAATGGTCATTTGGAATGCGCGTACGGATTGTCGCTGGGAGGCAAAATCTTATCGCGTATATTAGAACGTAATGAGATAGGAATTGGCCACGCCATCCTAGATGCTGCACCATTATTGCCATTACCCAATTGGCTCGTCAATCCACTGCGGTACTACCAAGCGGCAAACGTATGGACGTGCTACCATTGGACTGGGTTCTGGAAGTTTGTCTTCCACTCGCACTATTTCGATGTGCTATTAGACGAATGCCGCAAGACTTGGCCGTGGGGTGGGAAACAAGCCGTGCTCGATGGTTATAAATCTGTCTATACTAGCGAACTAGAGAGTATTTTCGGTGCAGATATTCATTTCTGGTATGGAACGAAAGAAGCGTTTGTCGCCAAGCCGCAAGCAGAGCACTTGCTGAAATTGTGTCCTTCTGCGCATGTGCAAGTTTTTGAGGGGCTTAATCATGGTCAATTGCTTGTTGACCATCCTGATGAAGTAGCACAACGAATAAATGATATAATGAAATGAAACATCTGTCTCTTTGGCTTCCAATACGTTCGATAGCGTTCTTATTGGTATTTTTCGGTTGTGCAGGAATATTTGGTTGCGAACTAGGCGAAATAGGCTGTTGGTGGTCGGTTATCGCTGTGATATTGAATGTTCTAACCATCGGCCTGCTGGTTTATCTTGCTAAGCGCAACGGGCAAACATTTTGGCAATTGATTAACTATCAGAAGGGCAAGACTACTTGGTGGCAAATAGGTGGTATCACATTGTTGGTATTGGTAGTAGGCATGGCAGGCATGTATTTGGCGGGTTTTCTCTGTTACGACAATTTTCTCTATGCTCCGCCTGTGATAATTGCACCAATACCTAAAGTCCTTGCCGCTATCAATATTGTATTACTGCCGATTACGACTACTTTTGCAGAAGACGGGCTTTATCTTGGTTGTGGTGTGAATCAGATAAAGAATAAGTACGCAGCCATCATTGTTCCTGCGTTCTTCTACGCCTTGCAGCATTGTTTTATACCAACTCTGTTGGATGGCAAATACATCGTATATCGCTTTCTGTCTTTCTTGCCGCTTACGCTCATTCTCTGTTGGTATTACTATCGCAAACGCAATCCGCTGCCTATCATGGTCGGACACGCGCTAATTGACTTAGCAACGGCAGTACAGATAGTGGCAACCTCTTTCGTTCCAGGACTTTATCAAACCATGTGCGGCTTATGAAGATAGATACTACAAACATGTGTAGCCACTTGCAGAGGAAGTTGTTTGAAGGCGAATATAGTGCCATACGCGAGGCTATAGAGCGAGACCCAGAACTGACAACAGTTGTTCGCTCTCGGCAATTGCATATCTATCGCAATGGAAAGAAGATTTTGGTATTAGCAGGCAAGTCCGCGCCGAAAGTGATACGTGAAGATATATTACTGAAAAGTCTCGGGGTGCTCTCGTGATTGTCTCGTTTATGTCTCGTCAATAAATCACTTTATTACGTAGTAATAGAGTTTCCAAAATTACCATACGCCTAAAAAGGTGTTTTTTATGCAAAAATATTTGCATATTCAAATTTTTTGTTGTATCTTTGCAGCGAAAATGATAAATCGCTATTATACACCATGAAACACTTACTATTAGGCGATGAGGCGATAGCCCAAGGAGCCATAGATGCCGGTCTAAGCGGAGTCTATGCGTATCCCGGTACGCCATCTACAGAAATTACCGAGTACATTCAGTTGGTTGAGAGTCGCAAGCCGAAAGACGGAAGTGAAAAACGAATTCACTGTCGATGGGCTGCGAACGAGAAAACCGCCATGGAGGCCGCGCTAGGTATGTCCTACATGGGCAAGCGTGCGCTAGTGTGTATGAAGCATGTGGGAATGAACGTGTGCGCCGATGCCTTCATGAATGCGGCTATCACAGGAGTTAACGGTGGTCTGATTGTTCTGGCTGCAGATGATCCATCGATGCACTCCAGTCAGAATGAGCAAGACAGCCGTTTCTATGCTAAGTTTGCCATGATTCCATGTCTGGAACCGGGTAATCAACAAGAGGCTTATGACATGATGGCTTATGGTTTTGACTTAAGCGAACGTCTGAAAACTCCTATTCTAATGCGCGTGACGACTCGTATGGCACACAGTCGTGCCGTAGTAGAGACCGTAGACACGCCTCGTGAGCAAAATCAGATGTCCATGCCGGAGAATGTGAACCATTTTATTCTTCTTCCTGCTTTTGCTAAGCGTAACTATGCCGAACTAGTAGCTGCTCAACCTAAATTTGTAGAAGAGAGCAACAAGGCCGGTCATAATACCTACGTGCGTGGCAGCAAGCCGGAGAAAACCATCCTGACTACCGGAATTGCGTACAACTACCTGATGGAGAACTACTTGCAGGAGATGGGATGCTCTATTCTGCGCGTGACGCAATATCCATTGCCGACCGAGTTAATTAACCAAATGGTGGCTGATGGCGCAAAAGAAATATTGGTGATTGAAGAAGGTCAGCCTGTAGTGGAAGAACTGATTCGTGGTATGGTTCCATCGACAGTGAAGGTGCAAGGCCGTTTGACCGGAGTTCTGCCTCGTATGGGAGAGTTGTCGCCAGATTGTGTTCGTCAGGCCATTGGGTTGGATGCACTTCCGACTCGTGAGAAAGAAACGATAGTAGTCGGTCGTCCGCCTGCCTTGTGTCAGGGATGCGGTCACCGCGATATGTATGCTGCGTTGAATGAAGTAGCTCGTGAGTACCCGAATCCGCGTATATTCGGCGATATAGGTTGCTATACCTTAGGTGCATTATCTCCATTCCACGCTATCCATGCTTGCGTAGAAATGGGAGCCTCGGTAACGATGGCCAAAGGTGCTGCAGATGCCGGTCAACATCCCGCAATAGCTGTCATCGGAGATAGTACGTTTACCCATTCGGGCATCACAGGTCTGTTGGACTGCGTGAATGCTAATGCGAATGTGGTAGTGCTGATTTCGGATAACCTGACGACAGGCATGACGGGTGGTCAAGACTCAGCAGGCACAGGTAGATTGGAGCAGATTTGCCATGGAGTAGGTGTTCCGCAAGAACATGTGCGTGTGGTAGTGCCACTTCCAAAAAACATGGAAGAAATCAAACAAGTACTCCGCGAGGAAATAGACTACGAGGGAACCTCAGTAGTGATAGCTCGAAGAGAATGTATCCAAACACTGAAACGTCATCTTAAAGCCGCAAAAAAACAATGAAAAAAGATATCATTTTGGCGGGAGTGGGAGGCCAAGGAATACTCTCCATCGCCACAGTTATAGGTGAGGCTGCGCTGCAAGAGGGATTGTATCTCAAGCAGGCAGAGGTTCATGGAATGTCGCAACGCGGCGGAGATGTGCAATCGAACCTGCGTCTGTCGTCGGAACCCATTATGAGTGATTTGATAGCACAAGGTGGTGCTGACCTAATCATCTCGTTGGAACCGATGGAAGCACTGCGATATGTCGAGTATTTGAAACCGGATGGTTGGATTGTTAGTTCGTGCGTGCCTTTTCTCAATATCCCGAATTATCCGGAAACAGAGCAGGTCTTGGCGCGTATTCGTGCTCACGAACATCATGTGCTACTCGATGTAGAAGCATTGGCCAAAGAGGTTGGTGCTCCTGCTCAGGCAGCCAATATGGTGCTTCTTGGAGCCGCAATCCCAATGCTAGGCATCGATCACGACAAGATGATAGCCGGTGTATCTCGCGTTTTTGCTCGTAAAGGCGAAGACGTTGTGAAGACCAATATTGCAGCTGTGGAAGCAGGATATAAGAATAGTGTAAAGTGTTAAATGTAAAGCATATGCATTTTCCGTTAGACAAACATATTGTAGATTCAATTTGCCGACAGTTTGGTCTGCGCAACTTCGATGAACTAGGTAATGCGAGCATTCGTCAGTTGGCCGGGGTTGTTCGTTGCATCGAGCAAGCAACGGATGTGGAGTATGTAAACATGGCTCTCGGCGAACCGGGTTTACCTGCAGACAAAATAGGTATAGAAGCAGAATATAAAGCGTTGCAGAACGGTTGTGCGTCCCATTATCCGAACATTATCGGTATTCCAGAAGTGAAAAAATGGGGTTCGGAATTCGTTCGCGCTTTTGTTAACCTGCAACGTCCTCCAGAATGCATATTGCCTACTGTTGGCTCTATGCAAGGTGCTTTTGCGCTCAATATGCTCTTGTTGCAGCTAAATCCGGAGAAGGATACGATACTCTTCCTCGACCCGTGTTTCCCTGTGCAGAAGATGCAATGCGACGTAATCGGCACTCGGATAGATGCATTCGATATTGCAGAGTTTCGTGGCGAGAAACTGCGTGCAGAATTGGAGAAACACTTGCAATCAGGTCGTATAGCTGGCATTTTGTACAGCAATCCCAATAATCCCACCTGGGCCTGTCTAACGGATGGAGAGCTTCGCACCATAGGCGAATTAGCCACGCAATACGATGCTATTGTGCTGGAAGATATCGCCTATCTGAACATGGATTTTAGAGATCCAGACAGGGGAAACCCGTACTCAGAACCTTATCAACCGTCCGTAGGTCACTATACGCACAATTGCATACAGATGATCTCTTGCTCGAAGATATTCAGTTATGCGGGCCAGCGTGCTGCCTTTGTGGCTATAGATCCGGTTCTAGCTAAACGCACATATCCGGCTCTAGGTGAACGGCTTCATAATAATGGCGAATTGCTACAAAGTTTTGCTTACGTCTTCCTCTATGCCCTTTCTAGTGGCGTTTGTCACTCGGTTCAGTATGGTATGGCCGCTATGCTACAGGCTGCTTGCGAAGGGAAGTTGCGCTATGTGGATAACACGCGTGAATATGCTCGCCGAGCACACAAGATTAAGGAAATCATGCTCCGCAACGGTTTCCATATTGTCTATGATAAAGATGCAGACGGCAGAGAAGTAGGAGATGGATTCTTCTTCACTTTTGGCTACAGAGATTGGTCAGGCAAGAAACTAGTCAATAAACTGATATACTACGGAGTATCGGCTATTTCTTTGGAGAGTACAGGCGCAAAACGTGAAGGCATGCGTGGATGTGCTTCTTCGATTCGTGAGGATCAATACGAGATTCTGGAAGAACGCCTACGTAAGTTCAACGAAGATTTTAGCCAATATGACCCATATGAACCCAAAGATTCCTATGAAGTATGTGAGTCCCGCTGAAGCCGTTCGTTACGTTAAATCGGGCGATACCATAGTAGTGCAGGGCAGTACGAGTATTCCAACTGTACTACTCAATGCCCTAACTGAACGAGCTAGTGAACTGAGAGATGTGAAACTGATTTCCGGTTTTGGAATTCATCCGGAAGATGCGCCTTATGCCAAACGTGAACTGATAGATTCGTTTCGTGCGCTCTCTATCTTTGTTCCGAATACGCTTCGCCGTGCTATGCGTGAGGGCGTAGCAGATACTATTCCTTGTTTTTTGGGTGAGGTGCCGAGTCTCTTTCGTAGTGGTCAAATTCCTGTAGACGTGACTTTTCTGAATGTAAGTGAACCAGACGAAGAAGGCTATTGTACGTATGGCATCTCTGCCGATATTGCATTCTCTGGTGCTGAATGCTCGAAAGTCATCATAGCGCAGGTCAATAAATACATGCCACGTACGTTTGGTGACCCGGTAATACACGTCAGCAAAATAACGGCAATGTGTCGTGGCGATGTGCCATTGGTAGAGGTTCCAACGCCAGTGCCCAATGAGATAGAGACCAAGATAGGCAATTATGTGGCATCGCAGATACCAGATGGTGCAACGCTGCAGATAGGCGTAGGAGGCATTCCTAATGCGGTAATAAACGCTCTGCGTGGGCATCAACATCTGGGACTCCATACAGAAGCCATCACAGATGGCGTTCTGCCGTTGATAGAAAGTGGTGTGATAGACAATAGCCAGAAGAAGGTGCTGCCAGGCAAGTCAGTAGGTAGTTTGATCTTGGGTTCCAAGCATTTGTACGACTATGTAGATGGCAATCGTGATTTCGTGATACGTGATGTAGCATGGACCAACGATCCTCAGATAATTCGTCAAAATCCTCGTGCGATGGCAATCAATTCTGCCGTAGAGGTGGATCTGACAGGACAAATCTGCGCTGACTCGATAGGCGATACTATTATATCCGGAGTAGGCGGTCAGCACGACTTTATGTACGGAGCAGCTCTCTCCGAAGGGGGAAAGTGTTTTATTGCACTGCCTAGTATGACCAATAAGGGGAAATCGAAGATCGTTGCCCATCTGGCACCTGGTGCGGGAGTGGTGACCACACGTTTTCAGACTCAATACATAGCCACAGAGCATGGTATTGTTTATCTTAGAAACCTGCCGTTGGCAGATCGTGCTAAAGCACTAATCAGCATAGCTGATCCATCTGTGCGCGAAGAACTGGAGCGCGCTGCTGTAGAACGATTCGGAATAGGTTTTTTGCGACTGAAATAAAATCTTACAATTATGTCTATCTATGATTTTACGGTGCTTGACACCAAGAAACAGCCGGTTAGTTTGGCTGAGTACAAAGGAAAAGTCCTGTTAGTAGTAAACACGGCCACAGGTTGCGGTTTTACTCCGCAATATGAAGGTCTGGAATCTCTCTATAAGAAACATAAAGACGCTGGACTGGTCATTCTGGATTTCCCATGCAATCAGTTTGCCGGTCAAGCACCGGGAACGGAAGCAGAGATCGTTAGCTTTTGCCAGTTGAAATATAATGTTTCTTTCCCTCAGTTTGCCAAAATCAAAGTAAACGGTGATGAGGCCGATCCGTTATACAAATGGCTGAAAGAGCAGAAGAGTGGTGCGCTAGGCAGTAGAATCAAGTGGAACTTTACCAAATTCCTTGTTGATCGTGAGGGCAATGTTGTTGAGCGCTATGCACCGACTACAAAGCCAGAAGATATTGAGAAAGACATTCTGAAACTTCTCTGATGCGAGGCTGCATGAATAATTACGAAATTATATCTGAACGGCAGGAGAAGGTACTTCGCTATCTGGAGGAACATCAAATTCCCTTCGCAACATACAATCATCCTGAAGGCAAGAGTATAGAGGAAGCAAAACGTTGGTGGCATGACGATGGTAGTGTGCATTGCAAAAACATCTTTATGCGCAATCACAAGGGAAATCAACACTATCTCATTTGTTTCCCGTGTGATGACGATTTAGCTATTCATGATATAGAGCATTGGCTCAAAGAAGTGTTAGTCTCGCAAGGTCAAAATGCTCCGGGCAAGTTGTCGTTTGCTTCTCCAGAGCGTATGATGAAATATCTGGGACTGGAACCGGGAAGCGTTAGCCCTTTTGGACTAATTAATGATGCAGAGCATCATGTTATTCTCTTTCTGGACAGTAGATTGAAGGATGCATCCTCTCTCAGTTTCCATCCCAATGACTGTCGTGGTACGGTTGTGATCTCACAAGCCGCTTTTCAACAATACCTGGCATCTGTTGGTAATCAGGTGGAATATATTAGAACAACGAGTAAAAATGAAATAGAATGAAACGAGATTACTCAAAATGGTGCAGCGTAGGGCTGATAACTGCCATCTACGTGCTAGCCGGCATCGCAGGCGTACTGCTGTTTATATTTACTAACCCGTTGATTGACAATCCATTGGTTCGCCTATTTCTGGCCGATGTGTTGGCAACATTGATAGTATGGGGATTTGGCCTATTGTATGAAAATGTGTCGGTCTATGATCCATATTGGAGTGTTTTTCCGCCAGTAGCTTTCCTGATTTGGGCATTTTATACGGGCATTTGGTCCGTGCCTGTTGTATTGCTGCTAATAGCTTCGTGGTACTGGGGATGGCGCCTCACGCGTAACTGGGCGCTTACGTTCAAGGGCATTGCACATGAAGATTGGCGCTATACCAAATATCGCAGCCAACATCCGTTGGTATTTCATGCTATCAATCTCTTTGGATTGAATATGATGCCAACACTAGTTGTTTTTGGAGCTATGCTGCCAGGCCTTATGCTATTTAAGGAACTGTCGTTTGATTTTCTAGATTATAGATCATGGATTTGTCTCTTCGGTTTTGTTGTCTGTCTGGCTTCTGCGACGATTCAGTTGATAGCAGATAAGCAGATTCATGATTTTCGTGCCGCGAACCCCGGAAAATACTGTAATGTCGGCTTGTGGAAGCATGGCCGTCATCCGAATTACTTTGGTGAGATACAATTCTGGTGGGGAATATGGATTATGTACGCGGCGCTGAATGGCCTAGATTGGTTTGTCTGTGGTCCGATAGCGATGACGATAATGTTCGTAGGAATTAGCGTTCCTCTAATGGAGAAACGCCAACTTCAGAACAAGCCCGGTTATGCCGAGTATCGCAAGCAAACGCGTATGCTTATTTAGTGAATCTTAGCGCCTTGTGCGTTGTAGATTTGTCCTCCACGCTCGATGAGAAGTTGACCATCGCGAATGAGTTTTTTGCCGCGAATGGTTGTTGTATTAGGTTGTGCTAGATCTTCGCTAGGGTCGTTGTAGAAATTCTTCATGTAATAAGGAGCGCATACATCGGCCGCTGTTTTGTCTCCAGAGACACTTCCTGTCTTAAGAATGGTGTGGCCGGAAGTAGTAGAATTCTCATCCCAGAATCCGCGGTTAGACCATGTTTCTTCGATTATGTTGGCTTTGGTACTCCAGTTGACATAGTCGCCATTTCCTGCATCTTCCGGGAACCAATAATTGATGCCATCGACATTCTCGAGTGGTTTGAGGTTATCCACCAAATCTTTTACGAAGTTGTATTGTCCTTGCACGGAACATGGCCATGCATCGCGAGTGTCGTAATTAACGCCAGAAGATGGCCAATTCTGGAAGTTATAGGCGCACTCAACGATATGCACACGCTTGTTCGGGAATTGCGTTGCTAGTGTATTGATAGCACGCACAAGATTATTTTTGTCGGTTTTGGTTATTACTTGTGCCGTATTAAGATAACCGTGCCAGAATGGGTAGTAACTGAGACCAATAATGTCGAAATCAACGCCACCTGCAACCAATTTGTTGTAGTAATACTGGTTGTAGCCTGTGTTTGTGGGGCGATCTGTGTGAATAATGATTTGAGCATCAGGGCATTCTTCGCGTACGGCATTACAACCTGCTTTGATTAGATTAATATAGTTTGGCCAGTTTGTGTTGCGAGAAGGATTGTTTGTATCATAATATGGCGAGACTGCTATTCCGCATAGACCATACATGATTTCGTTGCCTACTTGTACGAGATCAGGCGTTGCGCCTGCAGCTTTGAGCGCTTGCAGTACGTGATGAGTGTATTGTCCGAGTGAGTCGGCCATGAGGTCGTCGGAAAGGCCTTTCCATGCAGCAGGAGGCTGAATGTGTCCTGCATCAACCCAAGAGTCAGAGTAGTGGAAGTCGAGCAGGAAATAGGCGCCTGCGGCTTTGATGCGTTTGCCAAGTGCTGTGACATAGGCTAAATCTTGTACGATGGCATAGTCGGTTGTCGTGTAGTCTGGCGCTTTCTGCTGCGGATTGACGAATATACGCACGCGGAAAGTATTCCAACCGCATTGAGCGACCAGCCATGGGATTAGGTTGTTGACTTTCGCCCCGCTAACATCCCTATAGCCAGAACTGTATTGCTCGTACTGCGGAAGCATAGAAATGTCTCCACCAACGTAACGTGTGGCGTGAATGGTGCCTACGAGCGCGCATGCGCATATAATAAATAAGGAGATACGTTTCATTTGGGATTTAAGATTTGATTTTCGGAGGCAAAGGTACTGCTTTTTTTTGAATTGTGCAAATTAAAAAATCAAAATCACGGGATAATATACTTTTTGAGGTTTTATGTTAATGCCTTTCTAGGCGGAGGCCGCTCTTTCCGATTAATGGAAAGACGCTCCGGGTAGGATACGTGACAGTCTCGATAAGGTAATAATATATCAGTCGAACCTATCTGTAGTCTTCCGCCCTATAGACTAATCCGCCTTCTGAGTATTCGGTTATTATACCATAGTAGGTCTTAAAAAATTCATACGGGTTAAAGAAATCTTTCTCCCTATATAATGTATCTTCCATATTGTTTAATCGCGACAGGGTGGTCCTATCGTATCTCTGTAAGCATTTCTGCATCGCTATTGTCATTCTCTCCTGGACAGTCATCTTCCTTGTGTTATATCTGAAAGCAAATTCATTCAGGTAGAGCTGTGTATATTTCCTGCTGTAATGAACCTGTACAAATGTGTTGGTCCTTTCTAGCCAGCTAAAAACATTCTCTATCATATTAGAGCTGGTCCCGTTGTCAGCTAAATATTGTCCCTTGCTGTGGTTATTAGTGTGTAATTCGCGTCCGGTCAGCTTATCCCAGTCTTTATATAGTAAAGAGTTGTCTGATACCGCTAATCCCCCTGGTGCCACATGTTTCCTGTATACCTCAATTAGGTCATCCTGTTTTATAGGTGTAGGAACCTGCATTAAAACTACCTTATCTCCGTCTGTGATCCCAAAAGCAGCTTTCTTGGTCCTCACGTTAATCGCATTTCCAAGTGCTATCTTTTCCCTTACCGTCTTCGGTGCATACGGTAAATGGAACCTCGCTATAAGCTGCTGTCGCTTCCTTAAACAAAAATTCCTGTAATCACCTCCTATATATACCTCATCGTGTGCAACTATGGGTCCTGTAAATGTTATATCATCCTGCTTAAGAGCTGTCCTCAGTCGCATCAGCATATAGTAAGCAGCCTTCTGGGTAATCTGTAATTTACGCGCTAATTCGTAAGAGCTAATCCCCTTACCGGTCAAATCCAGGTAAAGTGCCAGCATCCAAAAACTAATCGGTAATTTAGAACCGTGAAATAATGTATCGGTCTTATCAGAAAAAATCTTTCCGCAGTCCTTGCATTTGTAGCGTCCGTCGGGTAATCGGGTAATCCGGTGTGATCCGCAGCTGCAGGTTATGCCATCCGGCCATCTCAAATTCCTGAAAATCTCATCCCCATGCTGGGCGATGTAAAACAAATTCCAGTCCATAATATCTTATCTTTAAATTATACGCAAAGATAAGAAAAATAATTGATATATGAAAATTTTTGGGCTGAAAAATGACAATAAAAATGTATTTTTTCTGGTAGCGTAACCTATTGAAAATCAATTCGTTCAGCTTATATGTTAATACCCTCGATAATCTCGACAATAACCTACTAATAACCTACTAATAACCTACTAATAACCTACTAATAACCTACTAATAACCTGCTATTGTCAGGGTGTTGGCAGTAAAAATATGCATAAAAGTTGCTCGGGAATTTGGTCATATGCAAAAAAAGCAGTAACTTTGCGGTCGATTTGGAAAAAAGAAACTAATTAACCAATCAAGAATATTTACATTTAACCAACTATTATTATCATTATTATGAAAAAATTCTTTTATTTGATGACATCGGTTGCCGTATTGGCACTGTGCTTCAACTCTTGCAAAGAGAAAAACAAACCAGAGCCTGAACCAGAACCACAACCGCAACCTACAGTTCCGACGATTGCTGTGGCGATTGAGAATGTTAGCTACACCGAAATTGCATTTAGTGTAACTCCCTCTGACACTGCGGCGACATATGCCATTACTTATTATGCCCCCAACTACGTAGAGAGTAAAAGTAACGCAGAACTTCAGGCCGCGGTAAAGGCAGAAATAGATGAAAGCATCACGTTTGCTAGAGAAAATTATGGTCTTGAGTTTACTTATGCTGATTTTCTGAATAATGGGGCAAAGAACTATTATTTTGATGAGTTGTATCCAGGAACTGCGTATGCGATTGTAGTAAGTTATATGGATACCCTCGGAAACTTTACGGGCGAAGTAGCCGTAGCGGTTGCTAACACTCTGGCGGTTGTAGAGCCTACAGGCGAAGAAGTGACTTTGGGTGCATTAACAGCAAACTCTTTTGAAGATTATCGTGACTATGATAACTCCTGGATGATGTATTTTGGCGACGAAGCAGAAACGATAGAACTGTGTCTAAGTATATTCGCTGATGAAATAGGAGGTAACTTTAGTACAGATGATCTGGATGTTGATTATTCATACCTATGGATTGAGAATGAACTAGATGCCATAGGTTTCCAGAGCATAGCTGTTACATCAAATGTCAGCTCAGATGGCAAGACTGCTAACTTTGCCGGTAATGTAGTTGCTTATAACGGAATCAAGTATATCTTTACTGCTACTGCAAACTTGGAAGAGTTGATTGGTGAAGAATCCGGATTGGCTGCTCGTCGTATATCTAAGAAAGCCGCTGCTCCGAAGAAAATGGCTCAACGTAAATAATATTCGCTAAAAAACGATTAAAATGACATTCGCTCTTGCGGATGTCATTTTTTTGTTGTACCTTTGCACTCGCAATTCAAAATTTATCGATTATCATGAAAAAGATTCTTTCTATTCTGGCTCTCGCGGCCGTAGTTTTCGGTTTCTCTGCATGTGAGGGTTCCGGTGGACTCAATCCTCTGAAAGAGGGATTTAATGTTTCGGCAGACGGCGTTATGGATGTTAGCGCGATTATTCAGATCGAGGCTAAGAGCAAAAAGGTTACCTATTTCTGGGCTTGTTACCCGTTGGATTCGGTCAAGAATATGACGATCGAGGATCTCACGAGCAAGGCTCATTCTGAACTGCTTTACCGCAAGGCAGAGGATGAGGCGAACCAAGGAAAACAGCTTCCGCTGACAAATTATCTCAGCAAAGGCCGCACATATGCCAATTTGGACAATCTCCAGCCAGCCACCGATTATGTATTCGTTGTGGTTGGATTAGATGAGTACGGTCAGCGCTATGGAGGTGAGGCACAACTCGGATTCCAAACACTCGACCTGATTCCACGTGATGAGCAGACCTTTGAGCTAGAGGGCAGTCTTGTTGACTATACAGAAGAAGGTGATCCTCGAGGCTTCTATATCATGGCCGAAAAGACTTTTGAAGATTTGGACATAAAGTTCCGTTTTGATGCTAGAAGCAATACGCTTGAGGGTAATTTCACGCTCGATGATTTCGTAGAGGGAACTACTTTCTTTATCGTCAACGGATGGAATGAGGGATTCTATAGCCTGGATTTTCACGGACACATCAATACCTCGGATCATACATATATATTCGAAGGCGTTGCAGTAGGATGGAATAGGGTACGTTACAACCTGACCATTGTGTGCCCAATTGAATAATAAAATTATCTAAAAGGGAAAGGCGACTGTTTCGGAGGGTTTTCTTTTTGGAAAACTTTTCAACAATCGAAAAAATGCAAATTGCTCATAATGAGCGGTTTGCATTTTTGTTTTGGAAAACTTTTGAAAAATGTTGAAAACTTTCTTGTCAAAAAGTTTGCACAATTGAAATATTTGTAGTACTTTTGCACTCGATTTTGATACTCACTGAACGCCGTTTTAATAAGCAAATTATGCTCATCCTTGCATTGAAGCGGTCTAAGGGGTTAACTGCGTTTCTCGGACGACAAAAATAATACATTTTTATACTCTATACATAACAAATATTATGGAAACATACATCGTAAAACGTGATGGTAAGAAAGAATTATTCACCATCGACAAAATCAAAAACGCCATCTCTAAGGCCTTCTTGGCAGTAGGTGCGTTCGCAACCGAGGAAACTCTGGTTAGTATCTTGTCGCATGTACGCGTTCATGATGGTGCTACCGTGGAGGAGATTCAGAATCAGGTGGAAGTAGCACTGATGGCAGAGGGTTACTATCAAGTAGCCAAGGCTTACATGCTCTATCGTCATCAACACACAGAGGATCGTGACACTCAACGTCGTTTGGACTTTATGATGAACTATGTTCAAGCATCTAATGCCGCAGAAGGTAGTAAATTTGATGCGAATGCAAACGTAGAGCACAAGAACATTGCTACGCTGATTGGCGAGTTGCCTAAGCAAGGCTTCATCCGACTGAATCGTCGTCTTTTGACCGAACGCATCAAACAGATGTTCGGCAAAGAGTTGAGTGACCGCTACATGAACTTGCTCAACCAACACTTCATCTACAAGAACGATGAAACCAACCTGGCGAACTACTGCGCATCTATCACTATGTACCCATGGTTGATCGGTGGTACGAAGAGTATTGGCGGTAACGCTACACCTCCTCATAACCTGAAATCGTTCTGCGGCGGATTCATCAACATGGTATTCATGGTTTCGTCCATGCTTTCCGGTGCTTGCGCAACGCCTGAGTTCCTGATGTACATGAACTACTTCATCGAGCAGGAATTTGGAGCAGACTATTTCAAACGTGCTGACGAAGTGGTAGATATGAGTACTCGTCATCGCACGATTGACAAAGTGATTACTGACTGCTTCCAGCAGGTAGTGTACAGTTTGAACCAACCGTCCGGTGCACGTAACTTCCAATCGGTATTCTGGAACATCAGCTACTACGACCGTTACTATTTCGAGTCGTTGTTTGGTAATTTCTACTTCCCGAACGGCGAGCAGCCTCATTGGGATAGTCTGGATTGGTTGCAGCGCCGCTTCATGCGTTGGTTCAACGAGGAGCGTACGCGTTGCGTATTGACCTTCCCTGTAGAGACCATGGCTCTGTTGGCTGAGAATGGCGACGTGAAAGACAAGGAGTATGGCGACTTCACAGCAGAGATGTACGCAGCAGGACACTCGTTCTTTACGTATATTTCGGATAATGCGGATTCGCTGTCCAGTTGCTGCCGTCTGCGTAATGAGATCACCGACAATGGATTCAGCTACACACTGGGTGCGGGTGGTGTATCTACCGGATCAAAATCGGTTTTGACCATCAACCTGAACCGTGCTATCCAATATGCAGTACGTAACAATATCCCGTATCAGGCATACGTAGAGGAGATCGTGGACCTGATGCACAAAGTGCAACTGGCTTACAACGAGAACCTGAAGAATCTGCAAGAGCGTGGTATGTTGCCATTGTTCGATGCCGGTTATATCAATATCGGTCGTCAGTATCTGACCATCGGTGTGAATGGTTTGGTAGAGGCTGCTGAGTTCCTCGGAATTGAGATTAAGGACTCGCCAGAATATGCACACTTTGTACAAGAGGTACTGGGAATCATCGAGAAGCTAAACAAACAGTATCGCACCAAGGACGTAATGTTCAACTGCGAGATGATTCCTGCAGAGAATGTGGGTGTTAAGCATGCTAAATGGGATAAGGAAGATGGCTATGTCGTTCCGCGTGACTGCTACAACAGCTATTTCTACGTAGTAGAGGATACTAAGTTGAATGTGTTGGATCGTTTCCGTCTGCACGGACGTCAATACATCGAGCACTTGACCGGTGGTTCGGCACTCCACTGCAACCTGGAGGAGCACTTGAGTCAAGCTCAGTATCGTCAATTGCTGCGCGTGGCAGCTCAGGAAGGATGTAACTACTTTACATTCAATATCCCGAACACCATTTGCAACGATTGCGGTCATATTGACAAGCGCTATCTGAAGGAGTGTCCGCATTGCCATTCTAAGAATGTGGACTATCTGACTCGCGTGATCGGTTATATGAAACGCGTAAGCAACTTCTCTGAGGCACGCCAGAAAGAGGCCGCAAAGCGTTACTACGCAGAGGCATCGAAGGCACCTAAGTGCTAATGAAAGTAGCATCGTTTGACATCGTATTTCAGGAGATTCCCGGAGAGGTAACGCTTGCGCTGAACCTCTCCGGTTGTCCGTGTCATTGTCAGGGTTGCCACAGTCAGCATCTGTGGGAAGATATAGGCGAACCACTAGATGAAACGCTGCTGGACGGCCTGATGGATCGTTATGGCAGTCAGATAACCTGTGTATGCTTTATGGGCGGAGATCAGGATCCGGAATATGTTCTCCGCATGGCCGAGCATGTTAGGCAAGCATCGGTAAAGGCCGCGTGGTACAGCGGTCGTCAAGGAATGCCTATGGCCTATCATTTGCCCTTAGATTCTTTGGATTACGTCAAGTTCGGGCCATATATAGAGGCACTTGGCGGACTGAAGAGCCCGGAGACGAACCAACGTCTATACAAGAGAGTAGGTGACAATTGGGAGGATATAACAGGCCTATTTCATCACAAGGATTGCTAAAAAGAGGTCTTTTTTTATAAAAAAACGCGCAAACTATTGCATATGTCAAAAAAAAGCAGTAATTTTGCGCCGTTTTTTGAATTCAAGTATTAACTCGTCGAGTCGGGCAGTGGCGTAACCAACCGCGTAAATGATGTCTGTCGGCTCGGCCTAAATGAACAAAATTAATGGAATTTAACAGTTACAAGACTGTGTCGGTCAACAATGCAACCGTTCAGAGAGAATGTGTTGTGATCGATGCTCAAGGCCAGATTCTTGGCCGCATGTGTACGAAAGTAGCAAAGCTGCTTCGTGGTAAGTACAAACCATCGTACACTCCCAACGTAGATTGTGGTGACGATGTTATCATCATCAATGCTGCCGGTGTTAAACTGACAGGCAACAAATGGAACGAGCGTGAGTACGTTCGCTACACCGGTTATCCTGGTGGTCAGCGTACGTTTACCCCTGCCGACTTGATGGCAAAAGGCGCAGACTTCCTGATTCGTCGTGTAGTGAAAGGTATGCTTCCCAAGAACCGTCTTGGCGCAAAGCAAATCAAGCATTTGCACGTATTTGACGGACCGGAGCACAACATGCAGGCCCAGAAACCCAAACAAATTGATATTAACACCCTTAAATAATTGAGAAGAGAATGGAAACAGTTAATGCATTAGGTCGTCGTAAATCTGCAGTAGCACGCGTTTACGTAAATGAAGGTGCCGGCAAAATTACTATCAATGGCCGCGACATCGAGAGCTACTTCCCCTCTTCGATTCTTCGCTACATCGTATTGCAACCGCTGAACAAACTTGAGGCAGCAGGCAAGTACGACATCAAGGCAAATCTGGATGGTGGCGGTTACAAGGGACAAGCAGAAGCATTGCGTTTGGCAATTGCTCGTGCACTGGTAAAAATCAATCCGGAGGACAAGGCAGCACTTAAGGCAGAAGGCTTCATGACGCGTGATGCTCGTGAGGTAGAACGTAAGAAACCGGGTCAACCCAAAGCACGTAAGCACTTCCAGTTCAGCAAACGTTAACCCATCTAAACCGTGTGGACTCCCCCAGTGGACTACCACACGGTTGGTTTTGGTGGCCTGATAATGGTTCTAGAATCATTAGCGCGTATGGTTATAATGTTTTGTGCGCGTGATAGACACACCAAAGCTAAAGGATTTTAATAAAATAATCAAACTAACATTAAACAAATCAAAAATGAGAACAAATTTTGATCAATTGCTCGAGGCCGGTTGTCATTTCGGTCACCTCAAGCGCAAATGGAATCCGGCAATGGCTCCGTACATCTACATGGAGCGTAACGGAATTCACATTCTGGACCTCAACAAAACTGCCGTAAAGATTGAAGAGGCAGCAGAGGCAATGAAGAATCTGGCACGCAGTGGCCGTAAAATCCTGTTCGTAGGCACAAAGAAGCAGGCACAAGAGATTGTTGCTGCTCATGCTCAAGAGGTAGCAATGCCTTACATCACCGAGCGTTGGGCCGGTGGTATGCTCACTAACTTCCCAACCATCCGCAAGGCTGTGAAGAAGATGAGCCAAATCGACAAAATGACTACCGATGGTACGCTAGATAACGTATCGAAGCGTGAGAAACTGCAAATTGCTCGTCAACGTGAGAAACTGGAGAAGAACCTAGGTTCTATCGCAGATATGACTCGTCTGCCGAGCGCAGTATTCGTGGTAGATGTTATCAAAGAGAAGATTGCCGTAGCAGAGGCTAACCGTCTGGGAATCCCTGTATTCGCTATCGTTGATACCAATTCTAATCCTAACAATATCGATTTCGTAATCCCTGCTAACGACGATGCAACCAAGTCGATTGACGTAATCCTGACCGCTCTCTGCGATGCAATCAAAGAGGGTCTGGAGGAGCGCAAAGTAGAGAAGGCTGACGAGAATGCCGCTGAAGCTCAAGCAGAAGAGAACGGCGAGATTCCAGCACCGAAAGAGCGTCGTCAGCGTATCCGCAAAGCCGCTCCTGCTCCTGAGAAAGTAGCAGAGCAAAAGGCTGAGCCTGTTGAGGAAAAGAAAGCAGAAGAGCCTAAGGCTGAGGAAGTTAAGGTAGAGGAGGAGAAAGAAGAAGCTCCTAAAGCAGCGAAGAAAGCTCCAGCAAAGAAACCTGCTGCAAAAAAAACAGCAGAGAAGAAAGCTGAGAAATAAAACTAGGTTAGAAATTCTAAATTCATAAATTCTAATATGGCTGTAACATTAGCAGATATTAAGAAACTGCGTGACATTACCGGCGCAGGTATGATGGATGTAAAGAAAGCTCTGGAAGAGGCTAACGGCGACTTTGAGGTTGCGAAGGACTTGCTCCGCAAGCGTGGTCAGGCCATCGCAGCAAAACGTAGTGACCGAGAGGCCTCCGAGGGATGTGTATTAGCTAAAGTGAAAGATGGTTTCGGCGCTATTGTTGGCGTTAAATGCGAGACTGACTTCGTAGCTAAGAACGCAGACTTCGTGGGTATGGTTAAACTCATCCTGGATGCAGCTCTGGACAACAAAGTTCGCTCGTTCGATGAATTGAAGAACCTGAAGATTGGTAACTTTACTGTTCAGGAGATTGTTACCGAGCGCTCTGGTGTAACGGGTGAGAAGATGGAGTTGGCAGAATATGCCTATCTTGAGGCTCCGGTTGTAGATGCATACAATCACCTTGGCAATAAACTTAGCTCGTTAGTAGCTGCAGCTGCCGGTTCTGAGCAAGAGACCGTACATGGTATCTCGATGCAGGTAGCCGCTATGTCGCCCATCGCTCTGGATGCAGATCATGTAGCTGACGAGGTTAAGAAACGCGAGTTGGATGTGGCTGTTGAGAAGACCAAACAGGACGAGATCAACAAGGCTGTTGAGAACGCACTGCGCAAAGCAGGTATCAACCCCGCTCACGTTGACACAGACGATCACATTGAGTCGAACCAAGCTAAGGGCTGGATTACAGCAGAACAGGCACAGCAAGCCCGTGAAATCAAGGCAAGCACTGCTGCAGAGGCAGAAGCTAACCTCGCTAACCAGGCAAAGAAAATTGAGATGATTGCTCAAGGTCGTCTGGGTAAGTTCTTGAAAGAGAACACATTGATGGAACAGGTTTACGTGATGAGTGAAAGTAAGGAACTGGTAAAGGACGTTCTGAAAGCTAGAAATGTTCAGATTACTGACTTCCGCCGTATCACTCTCTCCGCTGAGTAAAAACCATGAGACCATTCTGAGCAATCAGGGTGGTCTCATTAGCAGAATAACGTTAGATACGTTGTAAAAACAACATTTTATTATTAATTAATTCATTAAACTGATTTAAGAGATGAAAAAGAATTTCATTTTGGCTGCTCTTGTAGCAGTAGCAGCAATCTTCGCAGGTTGCGAGAAGAAAGAGCCTACAGCAGTTCTTCCTGAGGACATGAACGCTAAGGTTATCATCAATGGTTATGTTCGTTCCCAAGCTTATGAGGAGAAATCTTCAGTATTGGTGGCTAAGGAGAAAAAAGAACCAGTTGCTAACGCAACGATTAAAGTTCTCTACGGTGTTAAGGTAAAAGGCGTTATGACCTACAAAGAGTACAACGCTACTACTAACAAAGAAGGTTTCTATCAGATTGAGCTCGGTTGCGCTACCGGTAAGGCTATCGACGAGGTTAAGGTTCAAGCAGGTGCATTCGTAAAAGATGGTACCAAAGCTTACAAGAAAAATAGCGATGGTTCTACAGATATCACAACTACCGATGCTTATTTCTACGGAGAGAAGAACCAACTCAACGCAGCTGCAGGCAATGCATACAAGCTGAATGTTGACTTGTTGCCAGTAGACTTGACTAGCTATCCAGACATGACTCTGCCCTAATTAGCAGGAAATCAGTCTGTTAGTCAATCTTATTATTAATTCTATTTGATAATCTTATTATTAATAAAGTATTAGAAAGTATGAAACGTTTAATGATAGTAATGAGTGCACTGGTACTTTCTGCCGGTGTTCTTATGGCTGAAGAGGAGAAAGCTAAAGCCAACCACTGCCCAGACGCAGGTTCGGTAGCAATAGGTTTCACCTTCAACGCAGCTTCGCTGGGTACTCAGCTGGCTGCTCAGCCAGATGCAAACACCTTTACAGGTGCGTTTATCAATGGTCTTGCAGCTACTCCTAAGAGCATGTATATCCTTTCGCAAGATCCTATCGCTGCTTTCCGTGTAAAATATCACCTGAGCGACAACTTGAACATTCGCGCATCGGTTGGTTTGAACGGTAGCCACGTTGATTTTGCTAACTATGTAACTGATGACCTGGCAAAGGCTTTGGATCCTACATCTGAGGCAAAGGTTATTGACCACATCAAATCTGACCTGAACTCTACTAACTTTGCTGTTGGTTTTGAGTATGTAGCAGGTAAGGGTAACCTGAAATTCGTTGCAGGTATGAACCTGTTGTACGCTTTTGCAGGTGGCAAGATGTTCTTTGACTACGGAAACCAAATCACTGCTTTGAATCCAGAACCAACTTCCTTCATCGCTGGTGGTGCATTTGAGGATTTTGCAGCCAAGGGTGCAGCTGTAGGTATCGCTTACGGTCGTCCATTGGAGCGCAAAAACGTTGGTTTCAGCCACGGTATTGGTATCCAAGCTGACATGGGTATTGAGTGGTTCTTCATCGACCATCTCTCTCTTGGCGCAGCTATGACCTTCACTCCGGTGATGTTCGTAAAACAATGCCAGACCTTCACTGTATACGAAGGATTCTCCACTATGAAGGGTGAAGTTATTGAGTTCAACGACTTGGTATCTCCGGGTTCATGGGCTTGCCTGTATGGCACCAACAACCTTGGTTTCCAACTCTCTCTGAACTACTATTTCTAATCTGTAATAGTAAAAAGTCATAAAACAAGGAGGATCCGTCAACTCGGGTTCTCCTTGTTGCTTTTTAACCAAGAAAAATACAATCCGAAAAAAATGAAAAAGTTCGCGAAAATATGCGGATGGATAGCGCTCAGTATAGTTCTGCTTCTGGGCTTGGTATTAGCGTTGTCTCCTATTGCTAAGTATGTGGTGAATAACTACGGTGAGCAAATCATTGGGCGGCAGATGCATGCAGACAGAGTGATAATCAATCCCTATTGGGGTGGAGTGACGATAGATGGGTTTCAATGTAAAGAGCAAAACGTTGAGATGGACTTCATCTCTTTTGACCATCTGTATGTTCAGATAGCATGGCCTCGTCTCGTGGCAAAGGACGTTACCATTCGTCATATTCATCTGGATGGTTTTAAAGGTCAGGTACTGAAATGCGATGATAAAGTCAATTTTTCGGATATCATTGAGCGTTACTCAAATAATGACTCAACTCTAGAAGAAATGCCCAAAGACACCGCGAATAGCGGATGGACAATATTACTAAAAGACATTCGCATTAACAACAGCACTATTCGCTATCGAGATGTGATAAGTGATAAGCAATGGAGTCTCGAGGATTTGAGCCTTGCTATTCCCGGATTATACTTCGACAATACACAGACTAATGCGGGTATCGAGTTTGCTTTGCCAACAGGAGGTAGAGTAGGAATTGCGGCTGGTATGAAGATGCAAGCCAATCGTTATGCAGTAAAATTGAATCTGTATGATGTACATGCAGATGTGGCGCTACCTCTGGTGCAAGATTATATGGACCTGAGCGGTTTGGGTGCAAAACTGAATGGAACATTGCATGTAGATGGCAGTCTGGAGGAGATACAGAATATAGTACTGAAAGGTAATCTGGCGATGACGGGACTGAGTCTGCGTGATCGTGATAAGGACGAAATTGCAGCCCTGGATGAGTTGCGCGTTGTTATCAATAATGGCGATGTGGCAACCAATACCTATTTGCTGGATACGTTGGCTGTACTTGGATTGACCGGTAACTATGAAGTACATGAGCGTTGGAACACTCTGACGCGTTTGATGAAGCAGCCAGATGAGTCGGAACAGCCAGAAACGGCAGATACGACTATAACAGAACCAGCAGCGCCGACCAAGCCTCTGGTATGGATGGCTAAAGTGGTAACGTTGACAGGACATCACCTAAGCTATGAGGATTATTCGATGAAGAACAACTGGGAATATTCGGTTGAAACGCTTCGCGTGGATGCTCGCAATGTGGCTAGCAATGGGCGTAACCAAATGAATGTTGCTGCTACACTGACCAATAATGCGAAACTCAAGATGGATTACGTGGGGAGTCTTGACCTGAAGAAAGATGACAGTCGTCTGAATCTAAAACTAACGGGTCTAAAACTAGAGGATTTCAGCGCGCTGTGTCGGAATTACACCGGATATCCATTGGAATCTGGCGTGCTATCTCTGGAAAGTCACATGGAAGTGAACAAGGGCAAATTGACAGGAAACAACACTATCATCATAGATAATCCAAAGGTAGGCAAGAAAGAACGCCTAACGAAGGCACCTTATAAAAACATACCTGTGCGCGCGGGATTCAACCTGCTGACTTCTGCGCAAAACAAGATTGTTTTGGATGTGCCAGTTACAGGAGATGTGAGCAATCCAAAATTCAAATTAGGGAAAGTAATAGGCCGCGCTATACTGAAAGTATTCTTCGGACCACTGATGGGCGTGAAAGATAAAGACAGAACAATAACAGACGAGGAACGCCGTGAAATGGAAGAACTATTCGGTGAAGACTCGTTGAGCGAGAGTTCTGCAGACGTCGCAATGGCCGCAAGCGACAGCATCGGTCTCGCCGAAGTAGGCAAGTAAAACTTGCTCGCGGCAGAATTGTGCTTGCTCGGCATACTCCACCATTGCTTTCAATTTGTGCGCGTAGCGCTCTTGGCGCTCGTCATAAACCATAGGAGAGAGGTAGATTTCTGCCTCTCTTTCTCTTGTGAAAGTCAGGCTACAGCCCACAGAACGAGGAATATAGGTCAAAATTCCACGTTGCGCCAATGAGACAAGAACTTCGTGCGCCTGGGGATCATCTCCTTCGCGAACGTACTGCAGGTCTGTAAAAATGCCAGAGTATTGGCGCATGAGTCGATCTAGCAGTTCTATTTGTGCGGAAGAAAGATTGTATTCGCCGAATTGCTGGCGTGGCACATTGATTCGTACGCGTGGTTGCGTCTCGTGTTCCTCCTCAAAATGAATATATCCCGCTTGCATCAGCAGATGTAGAGCAGAGTAGGTTTGCAGTACCGGCAGTCGCATCACTTGGCATAGACGGTCAATATGCAATGCAAACGTGTGGCCATAACCGCTGCCTAGGCCTACTTGCAGGAAATCGCAAGTGTTGTGATACACTTTCTCAATAAATTCCTTCGGCGGATAATTGTCCACAATGCGTTTGCGTGCTTTCGCTTTGTCTTGATCGTTGTAGAGCAACACAGCATACGCTGTTTGTCCGTCTCTTCCAGCTCGACCGGCCTCTTGGTAATAACTCTCTATGCTGCTGGGTAAATCGTGGTGGATGACCAATCGTACATCCGCTTTGTCGATCCCCATACCAAAAGCGTTGGTTGCCACGATGACTCGTGTTTTGCCGTTTTTCCACGCTTCCTGTCGCTCGTTACGTTCGCGTGTGGTCAATCCTGCGTGATAATAATCAACGCTTTCGCCTTGTTCGGCTAGCCATTCGGCGAGTTCTCTGGCCCGTTTGCGGTTGCGAACATAAACTATGGCGCTACCAGGCACGTGGCTTAGAATGTGTGCGATCTGTTCGGGTTTGTTCTCCGTGCGACGTACAATATATTGCAGGTTCTCGCGATGGAACGATTTGCGTAGGACATTAGGTTCTGCAAATCCCAAACGGCGCTGAATATCTTCTACTACTGCAGGTGGCGCCGTAGCAGTGAGTGCCAAAACGGGCACATTAGGTAGCGCTTCGCGCACTTTCTGAATATTCAGATACGAAGGACGAAAATCGTAGCCCCACTGAGAAATACAATGCGCTTCATCTACGGCAATTAGGCCAATTGGCAGATCTTTCAAACGAGCCTTGAAATCTTCACTTTCCAGGCGCTCGGGTGAACAATATAAGAAATGGAACGGACCGAACAGACAATTATCCAACGCAGCGCGTTGTTTGTCGTAATTCATACCCGTGTATATGGCTGCCGAATGAATGCCTCGTGCTTGCAGATTCTCCACTTGGTCGCGCATCAACGCAATAAGCGGAGTGATGACCAGACAAAGTCGTTTGTCCGGATTATCTTGCGCCATGACCAGTGTGGGCACTTGAAAGCAAAGGCTTTTTCCTCCTCCAGTAGGCATCAGCGCCAGCGTATCTTTGCCGGCTAAGACAGATTGAATGATTTCCGCCTGCAATGGGCGGAAATCATCGTAGTCGAAATATGTCTTTAGTGCCTCCTTGGGAGTCATTGGCGGTTAGTGGTTAGTGTTAGTGGTTAGAGGATACGCCGAAGCGCGTCTTTTACTCGTTTGAGTGTTTCTTCTTTGCCTAATACGTCCGTGATTGCCCAAATATGCGGGCCACGAGCAGCGCCGACGAGGCAGATACGGAATGCATTCATAACGATGCCCACGCCGTATTCTTTGGCTTCAATCCATGGCATCACAGTGGCATCTAGCGTCTCTGCAGACCAGTCGCTAACACCTTCCAGCACAGCGAGTAACTCTTGCATATGGCGTGGCGATTCTTCTTTCCAGCGTTTCTTGAGCGATTTCTCGTCATACTCGGTAGGAGCTACGAAGAAGAAATTGGTCTGTTCCCATAGTTCGTGAACAAAGTTCACGCGGTCCTTGGTCAGTCCGACTACTGTGGCTACCATTTCCATATTTGGGTTCTGGATTCCGTTTTCGGCCAATGTAGGCAAGAAGAGTTGCGCCAGTTCCTCATTACTATGGAGTTGCAGGTATTGGTGGTTGAACCATTTGCACTTCTCGAAATCGAATTTAGCACCCGATTTGCTAACGCGGTCGAGCGAGAACTGCTGAATCAGTTCTTCCATGGTGAACATCTCCTGATCGCCGGTATTGTGCCAACCGAGCAATGCCAAGAAATTGATGACAGCCTCTGGGAAATAACCGCTCTCGCGATAACCGGACGAAACAGTACCATCTTTTTGATTGTGGAACTCGAGTGGGAAGACAGGGAATCCGAGACGATCGCCATCACGCTTGCTGAGTTTGCCGTTTCCGTCAGGTTTTAGCAGCAATGGCAAATGCGCAAACTCAGGCATAGTGTCTTGCCAGCCGAATGCGCGATAAAGTAGTACATGGAGTGGGGCAGAAGGCAACCATTCTTCTCCACGGATAACGTGGCTGATTTCCATCAAATGGTCATCGACAATGTTGGCCAAATGGTATGTAGGCAGGTCGTCTGCAGATTTGTACAGTACTTTGTCATCCAAGATATTGCTATTAATAACCACCTCGCCACGAATGAGATCGTGAACGTGAATATCTTCGTTAGGCTCTACGCGGAAACGAACCACATATTTATCTCCTCGTGCGATGCGTGCGTCCACTTCTTCTTGGCTGAGCGTGAGCGAATTGCACATGCTCATGCGTGTGCGTGCGTCGTATTGGAAATTGGCAATCTCTGCGCGCTTAGCCTCCAGTTCTTCTGGTGTATCGAACGCAATATATGCGTGGCCGCTGTCGAGCAGTTGTTTCACATACTGGTGATAAATCTCGCGTCTCTCGGACTGACGATACGGGCCGTGAGCACCAACGGCTTCTACCTTGCCATTGCGCATGCGCAGACCTTCGTCAATGCCGATACCAAGCCAATCGAGGGCTTCGAGGATATATTCTTCCGCTCCAGGGACAAAACGCGTGGAGTCAGTATCTTCGATACGAAGCAACATGTCTCCGCCATGCTGGCGAGCGAAAAGATAATTATACAAAGCGGTACGAACACCGCCAATGTGCAATGCGCCCGTTGGACTAGGCGCAAAACGAACTCTAACTTTTCTTTCCATATATTGATTTTGAATTTTTCTTCAACAATTTTGCGGCGCAAAATTACTGCTTTTTTTTGATATATGCAAATTAAAAAATCAAAATCACCGAATAATATATACAATATATTATAGGTGTGTGGGGGATACGTGATTGTCACGTGTTGATCAGGTGTTGCACGCGATATAACCCTGTGGAGATTGCCTCGAGAATGTCAGGTGATTGTCTCGATAAAGTCACGATAATAAAATGATTTATTACGTAGTAATAGTGTGTAAAAAATGATATATTCAAAAAAAAGAGAAAAATATTTGCATATTTCATTTTTTTGTAGTAAATTTGCAGCGGTTTTAATGCGAAGACACAAATAATATAAATATCTACTAAAAATAAAAATAACTGACAACATTATGAAACCAACTCACATCGAACATTTGGGTATTGCTGTTCCGAGTTTGGAAGAGACTATGCCGTTTTTTGAGTTTTTGACCGGAAGCAAGTGCTACAACATTGAAGAAGTAGCCGATCAGAAAGTACGTACCGCATTCTTTAAGGTAGGCGAAGTGAAAATTGAATTGCTGGAGCCGACTTGCGAAGAATCGACCATTGCTAAGTTCATTGAGAAGAATGGCGGCCGTGGTGGCGTTCATCACGTTGCATTCAACGTAGAGAACGTAGCCGAGGCATTGGCCGAAGCAGAAGCAGCAGGTCTGCAGTTGATAGACAAAGCTCCTCGCAAAGGCGCTGAGAATCTGATGATTGCTTTCCTTCATCCGAAGAGCACCAAGGGCGTGTTGACCGAACTGTGCCAACAACCGAAGTAATAGTCGAAAGTTAATAGTCGATAGTCAAAAGTCGAAATAATTATGGATCAAGCAAAATTAGATAGACTGCTGGAGAACCGCGAGAAGGCTATGGCCGGTGGCGGAGAAGCAGCTGTGGAGAAACATCACGTTAAGGGTAGCTATACAGCACGTGAACGTATCAATATGTTGCTCGACGAGGGATCGTTTGAGGAGGTAAATATGTTCCTTACCCACCGTTGCCATGATTTTGGCATGGAGAAAAAGGTATTTCTGGGTGATGGCGTTGCTGTTGGTTCTGGTACGATAGACGGCCGTCTGGTGTTCGTTTTTGCTCAAGATGCAACCGTTATTGGCGGTTCGCTGAGCGAGACGATGGCGCTGAAGATCTGCAACGTGATGGACCAGGCAATGAAACTAGGAGCCCCTATCATTGGTTTGAATGACTCGGGTGGTGCTCGTATTCAAGAAGGTGCTTGCGCTCTAGCAGGTTACGCAGAGATTTTCGAGCGTAATATTCTGGCTTCGGGTGTTGTACCACAGATAAGCGTTATCTTTGGCCCGTGTGCGGGTGGAGCAGTGTACAGCCCAGCGCTGACCGACTTCATCATGATGACCGAGCAGAACAGTTATATGTTCATTACAGGTCCGAAGGTAGTAAAAGCCGTGACTGGTGAAGATGTGACTGTTGAGCAACTTGGTGGTGCCAAGATTCACGCTAGCAAGTCGGGTGTTACCCATTTCGTAGCAGAAACAGAGGAAGAGGCGATTGCACAAGTACGTCGTCTGGTAAGTTTTATCCCGCAGAATAACATGGAAGAGGCTCCTGTAGTGCCTTGCACCGATGATATCGCTCGCGTGGACGACAGTTTGAACGAACTAGTTCCTGCAGACCCGAACAAGCCATACGATATGAAGGAAATTATCAATACAATAGTTGATAACGGTGACTTCATGGAAGTACATAAAGATTACGCGAAGAACGTGATCTGCGGTTTCGCTCGTTTCAATGGCCGCTCGACAGGTATCATCGCTAATCAGCCAAGTTGGTTGGCCGGTGTACTGGACTGCGACGCTAGCCGTAAGGCCGCTCGTTTTGTTCGTTTCTGCGATGCATTTAATATCCAAATCCTGACTCTAGTGGATGTTCCGGGCTTCCTTTGCGGAACCGGCCAAGAGTACGCAGGTATTATCGATCACGGAGCAAAGCTGATGTTTGCATACGGCGAAGCCACCGTACCAAAGGTTACAGTAACCGTTCGCAAGAGTTACGGCGGAAGTCACATTGTGATGAGCTGTAAACAACTGCGCGGCGATATGTGCTATGCATGGCCGAATGCAGAGATCGCAGTGATGGGTGCCAGCGGTGCCGTAGGTGTGCTGCAGGCAAAGGCAATCAAGGCTATTGAAGATCCGGAAGAACGCAAGAAATTCATCGCGGAGAAAGAAGCAGAATACAAAGATTTGTTCGCTTCTCCATACCAAGCTGCTAACCGCGGCTATATAGATGACGTGATTGAGCCTCGCAACACTCGTGCTCGCATAATCCGTGCGTTTGAGATGTTGCAGACCAAGCGTCTGACTAATCCGCTAAAGAAACATTCTAACATACCTCTGTAATTATGATGATCTTAGCAGTAACCGCACAGACATGGATAGTAACCGGGCTTGGATTCGGTATTGTATTAGCGCTCCTGTTTTGTTTGGTCTATATTCTGACATTCTTTGGCTGGACCATGCAAAAGGCCACGCAGCCCAAGGCTGCGCCTAAGCAGAAAGAGCAAAAGCCAAGCGCCGAAGAAAAAGCCGCGATAGCCATGGCGTTGTCAGAGGCTACAGATGACGATAAAGTGGCTGTAGCCTATGCGTTGTATCTATATCAGGGAAAAAACCACGATATGCCTACAGCTACTATCGCTCCGCAGACACGTAATACTGCGTGGAATGACAAATCAATAGGATTAAATAACAAAGGATTTTAATATTACTACTCATATGAAAGAGTTCACATTCAAAATCAATGGCGCAGAGTACAAGTGCGCAGTAGAAGAAATAGAAGCCGGCAAGGCCAATGTAACCGTTAACGGCAAGGTGTACGAGGTAGAAACAGAGAAACCTGCAGCTCCTGCTCCGAAGCCCGTTGCTGCCGCTCCAAAGGCCGCTCCGGCATCAACCGCTGCTCCGAAAGCAGAGGCTAAGCAGGCTGCTCCAATCGCAGGTGATGGCATTAAGGTGAAGAGTCCGCTGCCTGGTAGCGTAATCAAAGTGCTCGTAAGCGAAGGCCAAGCTGTGAAGAAAGGCGATACGTTGCTGACACTCGAGTCCATGAAGATGGAGAACCCGATTCTGGCAGAAAACGATTGCACGGTTAAGCAGATTCTGGTTGCTGCCGGTCAGAACGTAATGCAAGACGATGTTCTCGTCGTACTAGCATAATACGATATTGGATATTTGACACTGAATATTTGATATTTTATGAATATTGTGGAATTCTTCCAGGGCATGGGCTTCATGCAGATGACGTGGCAACAAGGAGTGATGCTACTTGTCAGTTTTTTCCTGCTCTACCTGGCTATTCATAAGAAATACGAGCCGTTGCTGTTGCTGCCCATCGCCTTTGGTATGCTTTTGACCAATCTGCCGGGCGCGGGTATGTTCCATAGCGAATTGTGGTCGGCTTTTCTGGATTCCGAGAGCCCCGTGTATCATTCGTATGGCGCTATACTGAAGGAAGGTGGACTGCTGGACGTGCTGTATATAGGTGTTAAGGCAGGTGTTTATCCTTGCTTGATCTTTATCGGCGTGGGCGCAATGACCGATTTTGGTCCGCTGATTGCTAATCCTAAGTCGCTGATACTGGGTGCCGCTGCACAGATAGGTATTTTCGTTACGTTCCTTTGCGCTAACGCAATGGGATTCACGCCTGCAGAGGCCGGTTCTATCGGGATTATCGGTGGCGCAGACGGACCTACCAGTATCTTCTTGACAAGCAAACTAGCTCCGCATTTGCTGGGCCCGATTGCCATCGCCGCCTACAGTTATATGGCGCTTGTCCCAGTTATTCAACCGCCTATCATGCGTGCCCTGACTACCAAGAAAGAGCGTGCTATCAAGATGGGGCAGTTGCGTCCGGTTAGCAAGACCGAGAAAATCGTTTTCCCGATTATCATCACGGCTATAGTAGCGCTGATTCTGCCTGATGCAGCTCCGCTGATTGGCTGCTTGATGCTGGGTAACCTGATGAAAGAGTGCGGTGTGGTGGATCGTTTGAGCAAGACGGCACAAAACGAGCTGATGAATATTGTCGTTATCTTCCTCGGTTTGTCGGTTGGTGCTACGGCCACAGCTGGCAGTTTTCTCAATTGGCAAACCCTGATGATCTTGGCTATGGGTATTGTCGCCTTTGGCTTGGGTTCGGCAGGTGGTGTACTACTGGCTAAATTCATGAACCTCTTCCTCAAGGAGAAGATCAACCCGCTGATTGGTTCGGCCGGTGTATCGGCAGTGCCGATGGCTGCGCGTGTGAGTCAGCAAGTGGGCCAAGAGGAAAATCCATCGAACTTCTTGTTGATGCATGCCATGGGCCCGAATGTAGCGGGTGTCATTGGCTCGGCTGTGGCAGCAGGCGTTCTGCTGACTATGCTCGGATAGTAGGGTATGAATAATCGTAAAATTGGAACAATAGTACTGATGGTTGCAATGGTTATAGTTGCAGCCTCCGTGCTATTTACCAACAATTTGGCGCGTTCGCTCCAACAAGAGGAACAGCGTAATATGGCTACTTGGGCTGAAGCAGAGCGGCTGTTGATTCAGGCAGACAGCTTGACAGACATTGATTTTGTGTTGACCATCATTGAAGGCAATACTACTATCCCTGTCTATATCTGCGACGAGGAGGGCAATGTACTAGCCAGTCGTAATGTGCCAGACAACCACGATTCGCGGCCGCAACATGGACCTATCCCTCTTAAGATAAACGAGCAGATTACACAATATATCTATTGGGACGACAGCCGCCTCTTGACACAGTTGCACTATGTGCCTTACGCTCAGTTTGCGCTGATATTTATCTTCATCGTTATCGCCGTGGTTATCATGCTAACGGCTCAGCGCAGCGAACAAAACCGCCTGTGGGTAGGATTGAGCAAGGAGACTGCGCATCAACTAGGTACGCCTATCTCGTCGCTGAATGCATGGCAACAACTGTTGTCGGAGGAATACCAGGAAGATCAGTATGTGCCGCAAATACGCAAGGATATAGACCGCCTGCAGATGATTGCCGACAGATTCCAGAAGATAGGAAGCGAGCCGGAATTGCAGGAGGGCGATTGGTGCCGCGTAGTGCTGGATGCCGTGGCGTATATCCGCACGCGTGTGAGCAACAAGGTGAGTATTGATGCGGAGAGTCTGCAGGGTGTGCAACGCACCGTAATGTTGAATGCTCCGCTGATGCAATGGGTGATAGAGAATCTGCTGAAGAACGCTGCAGATGCCATCTCTGGTACAGGAACTATCACGCTGCAGATACATGAGAACGAGCATGACCTGATGCTCGATATCACGGACAGCGGCAAGGGTATGGACAGCAAGACACAACGCCGCATCTTTGATGCGGGTTTTACTACTAAGGAACGTGGTTGGGGATTAGGCCTTCCATTGGCCAAGCGTATCGTTGAGCAATATCATGGAGGCAAACTCCTGCTCAAGCATTCTCAACTGGGCGTTGGAACAACCTTCCGCATCATTCTGAAAAAAACCGTAAACGGTTGAACCGCTACCGCTCATGCTAGCAAATACAGCGCCTGCTTCCAGTAGGCGCTGTTTTATTTGCGCTATAGTGGGGTGGAGAGGAAATACACTCTCTTCGAAATCATTGGTATAGTCGCCCTGCAGCACGCGTCCTTCGGCCTCCGGATGGAGATGGATACCTGCGTACGCCTCTTTAGTGGATACGCCTTCATTGGGCTTGATGAGCAGAATTCTCTGACCGCTTAGGTCGAGATGGATGGGCTGTAGTTGCTCGCCAATGCCAGTAGCGAAGCAGGGCACATTGTAGATGAAAAATGGGCAGTCAGCGCCCAAAGGGCGCACCTCTTGCGCCAGTTGTTCTTTGGTAAGCTCCAGACTAAAGATTTCGTTTAGAGCAATAGCCATGTGTGCGGCATCGCTGCTACCTCCGCCCAGCCCTGCGCCAAAAGGTATATTCTTGCGAAAACGAATAGAGACCGGGCCTATCTGCGGGTATTTGGCAGCCATCTGGCGGTAGCAACGGATAATGAGGTTGTCCTCTGCCGGACAATCGACAGCCAGACCCTCTTGATGAAAGTTTATCTGCGCTCTCTCGCCTTTCGAATCTCGCCTCTCGCCTCGTACTTCCAACTCGTCGTGCAAGGCATAAATAGGCACGAAGATAGTCTCCAAGTCGTGGTAACCATCTTCGCGCTTGCGAAGAACGCGCAAGCCAAGATTAATCTTGCAGTTAGGGTAGAGAATCATACCGTATCCATGAACGAGCGTTGCACCTTATTGAAGACCACGATACCGATAGCCATCAGCACCACCATAAAAGCGAAACTATAGCCGAGCATCCACCAGTCGTGGCATCCTACGCCGAGGAATCCGTATTTGAAGAATTCGAGAATGCCGGTCAACGGGTTGAGTTGCATGACGAACAGTACTTTAGGATTGGTGATCGTGCTAAGCGGGTAGATAACCGGCGTAGCGTACATCCACAGGCTGACAAAGAAGCTGAGCAACAGTTGCAAGTCGCGATATTTGGTCGTCATACTAGAGAACAAGATACCAAAACCAAGCGCTAATCCAGCCAGCATAAGCACCAGAAGAGGGAAGAGTAGCGCGTAGAGGTTAGGACATACATGCACATCGGTGAAAACTACGTAGTATAGATAGACGCAGAGGAAAAGCCCGAACTGAATGGCGAACCTGACAAGGTTGCTGATGACATCGCTCAGCGGACTAACCAGACGCGGAAAATAGACTTTGCCGAAGATGCTGGCATTGTTGACAAAGGTGTTGCTGGTTTTGGTCAGACAGTCGGAGAAATACTGCCAAAAGCAAATACCGGCCAGATAGAACAGCGGTTGCGGTAGTCCGTCGGTCGAGATCTTAGCTATACCTCCGAAAACAACCATGTACATGATAGTTGTCATCATGGGTTGAATCAGGAACCAAAGCGGTCCGAGGATGGTCTGCTTGTACTGGGTGATGATGTTTCGTTTGACGAAGAGCATCATAAGGTCGCGGTAGCGCCAGATCTCGCGGAAATCCACGCTAAGCAGTTTGTCCTTAGGCTTGATGACCGTGGTCCATTCTTGCTGTGTCTGTATGTCTTGTTTCATGTTTTCGAACTTTTGCGACCGCAAAAGTACTACATTTTTCTGACATACGCAAATTTTGACTTGATTTTATGAAAAAACGTATATGTAGCAGATGCCATTCTCGTTGATTTTTCCCTCTCAATAACTTAACTTATCTGTATTATATACTTTGTATATAATACTAACAAAAAAGAAAGCCAAATTTAGTGCGTTATAAGTGCGTTATAAGTGCGTTATAAGTGCGATATAAGTGCGATATAATCGAGACGATTTGCTTCTCTGCATTTACCACTATTGTATATGTGTTTTTGTAAGCGTAGCGCATTTTTCCGCTAAAAATCTTGCGTATATAAAAAAAAAGCAGTAATTTTGCAGCGTATTTGGTTCGGACGGATACATCGTATCCGAAAGTGAAAAGGGAAACAGGTGAGAATCCTGTACAGTCCGGCTGCTGTGAGTGCCAATAATCTTCATCTCAATGTCTGAACCACTGAGCGTAACGCTTGGGAAGGTGAGATGGGAGGCACAAGTCAGAAGACCTGCCAATACATATAACATGGTTGTCCCCCGGGGATGGGACGAACAATGAAGAGCAGGTATATTTTCATACTACTAGCCGCGCTTTGCGCACAGAGTCTGTTCGCCCAAGAGGCGGATAGTTCGCTATTTCGTATCAGCGAAGTAGAGGTAACTGCGCGCTCGCTGACGAAAGACGTGATAGTACCGCAGACCCTGAAAGGTGCGGAACTGCAGCGACTCAATTCGCTCAGCGTAGCCGATGCCTTGCGTTACTTCTCCGGAGTACAACTAAAGGACTATGGCGGCGTTGGTGGCATCAAGACCATCAATATCCGTTCAATGGGCAGTCAGCATACGGCTGTATATTACAACGGTGTGCAGTTGGGAAATGCGCAGAATGGGCAGATAGATCTGGGCCGTTTCTCGCTGGACAACATAGAGGCCGTTGAACTCTACAATGGTCAGAAGAGCGATATTTTTCAATCGGCCAGGGAATTCGGTGCCGCCGGCAATGTCTATCTAACGACTCGCCGCCCGTATTTCAAAGAAGGAGAGAAAGTGCATGCGCACCTGCAGATGCGAGCAGGCTCGTTCGACCTGGCTAATCCATCGGTAGGAGTGGACGTGCGGTTGACCGAAGGATTGTCGCTGACGATGGATGCGGAATATGTCTATTCGAGTGGTCGTTACCCATTCCGCTATCGCCGTGTATTCCCAAACGGCGAAACAGCCTACGACACGACGGCTATACGCGAGAACAGCGATATCAATGCCGTGCGAGCAGAAGTGGGGCTTCACCACTACTACAGCAACACCGGTTTCTGGCGTATCCATGCGTACAACTACTGGAGCGAACGCGGTATACCCGGTGCGATAGTGAATAATGTTTGGCGTAGCGGAGAGCGGTTGAATGACCGCAATAGCTTCGTTCAAGCGCAATGGCAGGACGAACTGCTGAACCGGTGGAACATACGTGCGCTAGTGAAATATGCCAACGACTATACGCATTATCGCAATTTCGACGAACGACTGCTACCGAGCAATAACGAATATCTGCAACACGAACTATACGCCTCGCTGAGCAACAAAATACGTATCTTCAATTGGTGGGATATAGCTCTGGCGTATGACTATCAGTTCAACGCACTCAATAGGGACAATCTGTTGCTGACAGTGGCCGAAACTGAGCATTTCTCGCGTCACTCACATTGGCTGAGTGCTGCTACGGCGTTCAATATCAAGGAATATCTGCGTCTGCAAGCCAGCGTGCTGATGACTGCGGTGGATGATGGTGCCAAGCGAGTAGCCAAAGGCGATGCTAAACCTAAAGTGACGCCAGCTTTTTTCCTCTCTTTCCGCCCGTACCCGAAGATAGACCTTAGCCTCAATGCTTTCTACAAGCAGAGTTACCGCTATCCGACATTCAACGACCTCTACTACACCGATTTGGGCAATGCCAATCTGCGACCTGAATTAGCTCGTCAGCATTCGGTCAGCATCGATTATCGGGTCAAGAGCCAGAAGTCAAAAGCCGAGAGTGGAGAAGTGGGCTACGATATCCATCTGTCGGCGTCATATTACTACAACCGCGTGACTGATAAGATAATCGCTTATCCCAAAGGTCAGCAGTTCCGTTGGACGATGCTTAACCTGGGAACGGTCAAAATCAACGGTGTAGATGCTAACGGCGACGTGTCGCTCTTCCTGCCACTTCGTTTCACTCTCCGCACACGGCTCAACTATACCTACCAGACGGCCATTGATGTAACCAATCCAAACGACACTTACTACGGCCATCAGATTCCTTATATCCCTTGGCATAGCGGTAGTGTAGTGCTTGGCCTGGATTGGCAGAGCAAGCGTGGCGACCACTACGGATTCAACTATTCGTTCATCTACACAGGTGAACGTTACAGCCAGCAGGAAAACACTATTTACAACTACGTACAACCGTGGTACACCCACGACCTGTCCATATATGGCGAATGGATGGTACGCAACCATCTGCTCAAAGCTAATCTAGAAATCAATAACCTGTTGGGACAAGATTACGAAGTAATCCAGAATTTCCCAATGCCGAAACAAAATATTAGATGTCTACTATCCGTCAAATATTAGGAATATTGTGTGTAGCGCTGCTTTTGGCAGGATGTCGCGGCGACGAGATTATCTATCCGACGATTGGAACGCACATCACCGACGAAGTGCGTGAGGGAGGGCTGTATGTGCTTTGTGAAGGTAATATGGGCTCCAACAAAGCCCGTTTGGATTATATCAATCTGGAAACAGGCACCTATTACAGCAACTGGTACGGCTCGCAAAATCCGCGTCAACTAAAGGAACTGGGCGATGTGGGCAACGATGTGCAGCAGTATGGCGGACGCCTGTATGCTGTGATTAATTGCTCGCACAAGGTGGAGGTGATGGATTTACGTGCACGCCACATAGGCCAGATAGATTTGCCCAATTGCCGCTATATGGCTTTCCATGGCGACAAATTGTATGTCAGCGCATATGTGGGTAGTGTGGCAAATCCGGATCTCTTAGGCTCTGTCTATGAGGTAGATACAGCCACTCTGCAAGTGACGCGCGAAGTGAAAGTAGGTCATCAGCCGGATGAATTGTGCATCGCAGATGGCAAGCTATATGTTTGTAATTCAGGCGGTTATCTAACTAATCAATACGACTCAACAGTATCGGTGGTGGATTTGAGTTCGTTTACGGAAACAGAGAAAATCACTGTGGGACTAAATCCTACGCGTCTTCGTCGCGACAATCAAGGCCATCTGTGGGTTTGCTGTCAAGGCAACTACCAAAATCACAAGCCTGGTGTAATAATCCTGGACCAGACCGGCAATATTTTGCAGCAGATACTAACGCCGTGCGCTAATATATCGATACAAGGCACAACAGCCTACATACTTGATAATGAAGCCACTAAACTGCGCGCGTACTCGACAATAGACTTCTCGGAGCTACCACAACCTATCAATATCTCATCGTATGAACATCCGTATGGCCTATTGGCGACAAGCGATGCACTCTATATCACAGACGCCAAGAACTATGTCTCGTCCGGCGTGCTGCATTGCTACAGTTACGATGGGCGTGAGCATTGGAACGCGAAAACGGGCGATATACCTGGCCATCTATGCCGTGTGACGGGAGCCTATGACCTCCATCCGGATACTACACACCATGATACAGTGTCGACTTATTCGCCGTACATCACGCGAGTATTTGAGTATGTGCCGGCTATGGGGCAGTTTGTCAACGAATTGCCGAAATATGAGGAAGGTGATAATGCGGAGAGTATGTGCCGCAAATGTGAACAGGCCATTGCCAATAACGCCGGAGGCATGATTTCTTTAGGCGGGTGGGGCGGATACGTCACGTTTGGCTTCGACCATGCTATAGAGAACAAAGAGGGGCGAGACCTGCAGATATTGGGCAACGCTTTCTATATGAGCGGTAGTACAGAATACGGCAGTAGTGAACCGGGCATTGTACTGGTTAGTCGTGATGAGAACAAGAATGGGCTGCCGGACGACACCTGGTACGAACTGAAAGGTTGCTTGTACGACAATCCTACAACAGAACACAGTTTCTCTCGCACCTATACTCGCGAGAGCGATACAGTGCATAATAGTTTCCACGATCATCCGTATTATCCCCAATGGATTGCGGCGGAGAGTATGACATTTACGGGAACCAGACTTGCGCCTCAGACAGAGGTAATAAATGGGCAGAATGTGCAGCGGATTCTTGATTATGGCTACGTGGACAACAAACCCAATAGAGATAAGGAAGGCACATCATTTGATTTTTCGTGGGCGATAGATGCGTACGGCAATCCTGTTAGTCTGCCGACAGTGGATTTCGTGCGTGTCTATAACGCCGCGGATGAGATACTGGGGACTACCGGCGAACTGAGTACAGAAGTGGCCGGAGCCATAGATTTACATATTGAGCAATAGTGCGAAATACATTTACAACTAACATTTATTAACCAACAAAAAACAAAACACAAATGAAAAAGATTTTCTTTTTAGCGTCAGTTCTTCTTGCAAGTCTGACCATTTCTGCAGAGGTTTTTACTCTTGACCTGAGTAACCCGACTGATCCTACAGAGTTTGTTTTCAACGCAAATGATGTATGGGAAAGCACCTGTGACTCTTCTGTTCAATCGTTTGAAGCGCAGATTTTTGCTTTCACAAAGAGTCTAGATGGTCGTTCCTACGGAGGAACATCCTGGAATGGATTTACGGTAAGTAAAGCAACCTCGGGTGACTATTATGCTAACTACAAGAGAGGTGGGGTCAAAGGCGTAGGCAGTCCTTATGTACTGGCTTATTACAACGAATGGTGGCTTATGGACCCAAACAACGATGATGCCACTTCATCGAACAAGATCATTTTTAACGATGGTAATGCCTACTATCCGCGTTATGTCTATCTGAACAATGTGCTGATTAGTTACAGCGACATTATGAACGGTAACGACTTTGGTGGACGTGCATTCAAAAAAGGAGACAAGTTTGGTGTCAAGATTGAGGGATTGGATGATGAGTTCTATCCAGATGGAAGCGAAGTAACGTATCTCCTGGCAGACTATACTTCGGACAACGAGGAAGAATGGTTTGTTAATACAGAGTGGGCCAAGGTTGACTTGACAGAACTGGGCGCAGTGTACGGTTTGCAGTTCACCGTATTCTCTACCGATCAAGGCATGTACGGAACCAACACAGCTACTTATTTCGCATTGGATGGACTGACTGTTTCTACTTTGCCTACAGATATCCTTCCTGCCGGATTTGAGAATGAAGCAGAGGGAATCAATGTTGCACACGCAGATACCTGCTGGCAAGGCGCAACTACTCCTGCAGTTGGTACGCATATTTGGAGTAGCGGTGATTACAATTTCGCTTCCTATACCAATGATTGGGGCGAATGGGGTGTTGGCTACAATGGTATCACTGTTTCGAATGAGAAATCCAATGAATTCAACGGATTTGAGTATTATCGCAGTGCAAAAGGCGGTGCATACGAAGGCAACAACTTTGCAGTGTGGAATGATCCGTACAAAGAAAATGTAGACGCACATTTTTCCGCACGCGTTGTTCCTGGATTCTTTGTTAACAATAGTGCATATGCGGCTAATTCAATGAATAATGGCGATAGCTATGCTAAGAAATTCGATGCTACCGATTGGTTCAAACTAACTATAACCGGTTCCAAGGAAGGCTCGACTGTAGGTTCGGTTGACTTCTACTTGGCACAAGAAGGCAAATATGTTAACGAGTGGACCTATGTTGACCTTTCTACTCTCGGTGAGATAGATGCTATTAAATTCAGTCTTTCCAGTAGCGATGCAAGCGCTTATGGAATGAATACTCCTGCATACTTCTGCATGGATAACTTTGGCTTCGAGAAACCTGAAGGTTATGTAGTTCCTGCAATGGCTGAATTCGATTTGAGCGAAGGCGTTGAGAATGTTAATGCCGCTGTTAAGGCTACTAAGGTATTGCGCAACGGTCAGATAATCATCGTTCGTGGTGATGCCGAGTACACTGTAATCGGTCAAACCGTCAAGTAATGAGGCGTATACTGCCGATATTATTGCTCACGCTTTGTTTCGTCGGGTGCGTTAAGCACTCGGCGGAGCAGAGTAGTGTGCCTGCGGGAAACAAGTATGCCGAGGGATTTCAGTTGACTGAAACGGACAGTGGTATCGTTGTTGAGGTATTTCAACCTTACACCCGTCTACTGGTCACCAAACCGTATAGCCGCCTGGCGACGATGAGCACTGTACAAGTAGGCTTCTTGTATGCCATTGATGCAACTGATGCATTAGTTGCAGTATGTAATCCGGAACTCATTTTTACGCCATTACGAGGCGATGAGATTGATCTTGGTGACAGTATGAAACCTAGTGCCGAACGAGTGCTCCAGGCCAATCTAGATTTACTCTTGGCAGTCAATTACGGGCAATACGACAATCTGGAGGCTGCTAGACTGGAGAAACTGGGGGTGCCGATCATTTATATCAACGAATGGCAAGAAGGTTCTCCGTTGGCTCGTGCTGAGTGGCTTCGCCTCCTAGGCGCGCTCACTGGCCATCTGCATGAGGCAGATTCGGTCTTTGCAGAAGTGGAAGAGAAATATTTGAGTCTGGAACGTTCAGCTAGCAACGTAAAAATCATGAGCGGCAATAATTTCCGCGGTACATGGTATGTGCCTAGCGGGAAGAACTATCTGGCCTATCTGTTTAAGGATGCGGGGGCTGACTATCCGTTCTATAAAGACGAACGCGCCACCTCTATTCCGTTGACCATAGAAGAAACGTTATGCTATTTTGGCGAAGCAGACGTATGGGTCGGCGCAGGAGGTAACAGTTTGGCGGAATTGGCGGACCTAGACGAGAAGCATACGTGGTTTAAGGCCTATAAAGACGATCGCGTCTATAATTGGCGCAAGCAAAGTAAAGAAGGCGGCGCAAATAACTTCTGGGAACGAGGTGTCGTCCATCCGGAAGAAATGTTAGAGGACGTTATCCATATTTTGGACAACGCCCCCGATAGTACGCTTCATTTCGCCAATAGGCTTTACTGAAACATCTGAGCTATCTCAAGCAGACAATTCTTGCAAAGACAATCCCGATAGTGCGTGCGCAGAAATGCGCGCGTATTTTCGTTTAATGTAATTCCCGCGCATTGGCAGATAGCGGGATTCTCATGATGACAAACGAAAGGCGCGCCGCATCGCGGACACGCCTTATTGATTCCTTGGCTCATTATTTCGTCAGTTTAACGATCAGTGTGCTTAGGCCGGCCAGATTTAGTTCTTCGTTCATATCCACTTCTTCGCCAGTCATAGGGTCTATGCCAACGGCCTTATATTTGCCCAGAATCTCAGCGTAATGGGCCGTAGGAATAGTGCGCGGCTCTTCTGACGCATTGGCAAAAACAAATACTGCCTCATCGTCATTATAACGGAAGAAAGCGTATGTGTTGTCACGGCTGAGGAAATGCATCGTGCGGCCATTGTGCAATACTGGCTCGCCCTTGCGCCAATTGAACAGACGACTCTGGAAATCGAACATCTTCTGCATATCTTCTGTCACTTGGTCGCCTTGCGGCAGTGGTGCGCGGAGTAGGGAGTGGGCATTCGGATCACCATTAGCCGTCATACCGTACTCATCGCCGTAGAGCACTTGTGGAATACCGCGCATGGTAGCCAACAGCACATACGCCAGTTTGACTCGACGCAAATCTTTATCCTTAACCACATCCGCAATACGCGCCATATCGTGGTTGCCGAGGAATGTAAATAATTTGTTTACATCCGCATACATATAATCCATCGCTACGGCATCATATACGCGTGTCAAGCCATTTCCCCAACCTGTGCCATCATTCTCCAGTGCTTGGCGAATAGCTTCCTCTACAGGGAAATCCATGACGGTTGGCAGATTGCTGTCAAAACCATCAAAGTTCTTTGTTCCGCTCTGCCAATAGGCCACTGCAGACGCAGGACGCGTCCAACATTCACCCACAATATTGATATTTGGATATTCCTTGCGAATTGCTGCAAGCCAATCAGCCGCAGGCTGCTTTTCTATGTAAGGGTAAGTATCTACGCGCAGACCATCCAGATTGGCGTACTCAATCCACCAAATAGCCCATAGTTGGAAATACTTCAGTAGGTCCGGATTCTCCAGATTCATATCTGGCATTGGATGGTCGAACCAACCGCGGTTGCTAAGTTGACGGTCGTATTCCGAAGCATTGATGTCATAATTAGCGGAGAAAACATTGTTGGTATTGGTGAACTCTGGGAACTGGTTGATCCAGTCTTTGTATGGCAGGTCAGCCATCCACCAGTGTGCAGAGCCACAGTGGTTAGGAACCATGTCCATCAGTATCTTAATGCCTTTATCGTGCGCTTTCTGTACCATTTGCGCGTAGAGCGAGTTGCTTCCGTAACGCGGGTCAATGTGATAATAATCGGAACATGCGTAGCCATGATAACTCCAAGCTTGCTCATCGTCGCCCAGTAGCGGAGTAGGCCAGATAGCGGTACAACCGAGTTTTGCAATATGGTCTAGTGAGTTGATAATTCCCTGAATATCACCTCCCCAACGGCCGTCAACATTGCTTTTGGCGGCTTTCTCACGAGTGTTGTCGGTCGAGTTATTGCTCTCATCCCCATCCACAAAACGGTCAGACATAATCAAGTATACAACATCGGCAGTGGTAAAACTCTCGCGTTCACGACTGCCTGCACGACGCTCGCTTATGACATAGTCATAAGTTGCTTTTTTGTTGCCCTTCTTCAGCGTAATACGATACATGCCCGGTTGGAAAACGCCGAAGTCGACAAACAAGTAGTTCGGACTCTCTGCATTATGCTGTTTTCCGGGCACTAAGCCTATACACTCGCCGCGCATCACTTTCCCGTTAATCACCTGCTGCACACTTACTTTGGCATCTTTTAAGTCTTCGCCATGGAACATCAGCGTCAGAGGCGTTTCCATGCCTGTCCACCAACTCAAAGGCTCAACTTGTTGAATCTTAGGTGCTGCCATCGACCCTTGTGCACAGAGTAGGGCAGCTACAAGAATAGAAAAATACTTTTTCATATTATATTGTGTCAATCATGATTTTGTCCAAACTACGGTTGTCTTTCAGCAGTTTTTGGTACTTGTCCCAGAAGGCTTTCATTTCGGGTGATGGCGCTTGCAGGAAATGTTCTGTACCTTGCTGCTCAATACGCCCGATTACCATGCCCAGACTTATCTTATGTGTATCTAGTGCTGGCTGGTAAGTGCGCTCTTCTGTAGTCTCGTTTTGTACTTCTGTGAGTATACCTGTTTCAACTAATCGCGACAATAGTTGATTTACCAAACGAATGGGTAATTTGTCGCGAATGGCCAATTCGTGTGCTGTATAAGGGGCTTCGTCTGACTCAAACCGCGAAATGATAGAGGAAAGCAGATATAGCATCACGAAATCTTTGTACCTACGAGACATGCGATTCAGATCATGCTCGTACTCAAATTCCTCGTTGTTTTGGATGGCGTATGACATCTCCGCACCAATCAGTATCAACAGGCTTGTGTATTGTAGCCAGGTCATCAAGATTGGAATGGTAGCAAAGGCACCATACACGATGCTCGTGCGGCTCAACATGGCTATCAAATAGACGGAGAGCATCTGCAGCAACTGGAACAGTGTGCCCATGATGACGCCTGGGATAAGCGCACTCATAAAGCGCACTTTCGTATTTGGAATAGCCATGTACATCACTGTGAAAAGCAACCATACAAGCACAAACTGCAGGAATTTAACACCACTGGTATGGAAGAACTCATGCAGGAAACCGATATGTGGCATGTTCTCTGCGGCCGAATGAACGAAAATATTGATACCCGCACTGCATACTATCAGCACCGGAATCAGCACAACTATCGCGATATAGGTCGTCACTTGGCGCAATATAGAACGCGATTTCTCTACGTTCCATATGCGATTGAAAGCAGTTTCTACGGACTGGAAGAACGAATAAACCGCCCACAGAAGGATGAGAAGACCGATACCAATGAAAACGCCGCCTTGGGCAGTGTCCAGATAGCGTTGAACCATCTCCATGATGGTCGGCACCATATTCGTCTCGCCTAGGAACGAACTGTTCAGTTGTTGCTCTATGATGTCCGCCACGCCAAAACCTTTAGCCACGGCCACTATCATCGCTAGGATGGGGATGATAGCAAATATCAGAGAGTAGGTAAGGCTCTTGGCCTTATCATTCAGGTTCTTACTTGTAAAACCGCGCGCCACCAACACAATGGTGCGGATAATTCCGTAACCAATGCGTTTAACGCGAGTATCCATCTCGGTTGCGGTCAGACGCCACATATCGTAGCGAATAAAATTGATTATTTGGGAAATTTTCTTCATGGGCATCAGGATCCCCGGAGGGATAAGTAGGCCTATAAGCCGGGTTCTGTACCCCAAGGGGCGTCTATCATTAATCTCGAACGATGTGTTACCACATGTTTCTCTCGCTTCCTACCCTCCGACTCACGCGAGCAGCGCTCAAACGTCGGTTTACTTGGAATTGCAGCCCACAGTGTGCCCGTTTCACCCGCCCGAAAGCGACTCGTCTCTGTTGCAGGGACCAAACATTACTGCCTGACGGCCGTTAGCCGTTGTGGTGCTCTGTGCTGCCCGGACTTTCCTCACCTTGCGGCGCGATAGACCGGCCTACTTAGAGCGGCATAAGGGAGTCGAACCCTCCTCCTCAGCTTGGGAAGCTGATGCACTACCGATGTGCTAATGCCGCATTTTTGCGAAATCGGGTGCAAAATTACACATAATTTTTCATATGTGCAAGTTGTTGCACAATTTTTAATCAATATATCTCGACTATATCGCGTTTCAAGCGACGGGTTATTTGCGACTTTGTCAGCGGCTTCACTCCGCTTGTCTGCAAACCAGTCACGCGTTGCGTGGCTTTCACCACAATAGGGATCTCCGCTTTCTTCGAACCCAATATATGCCCGTTGGACGTCAAGTTCTTCTCTAGTATGTACAATTTGCCATTCTGCCGCTGATAAATGGTGTTGTAGTCTACCGAACCGCGCATTTTCTGCAGACGGAATTTCTCTATCTGTTGGTCGCTCATGTTAATCAGATTGAGCATCTGCAGTTGGTCTGCGTTCAGTTTTACACCGAAAGGAATAGTTATCTGAACGTCTGCGTGTTCCGAGAAGCGGCGAACGGCATATGTCCGCGAATCGAGTATATAATGACGCTTTATGGTTGTTTTGAAGCATCCCAGATACTTGCTAATTGTCTGAGTGTGAGTCAATACGGTCTCGCCTTCCGATTCATTGGTTACTTCCCAGTGGCGCGTGTCATTCATTGTCCGCTCGAAATCGTAGCGCATATTTCCCATCGCAAATAGAGCCAAATGTACTACAACGCCCGAATCAACTGCATTCACGGCACGGCGCATATATTTCTCCTTGCTGCCTTTCTCCATCCGTTCCAATTTGTCGCCCGCCAGGAGCGAATCGGCTTGAGCACGCTTCTCTGCGGGGAAGAAACGCTTGCAGAAACGGCCTTGCCATTGTACCGAGTCATTACCGTCTTTTTTGTATTCTGGCAATACAACCACATTGGCAATCATCTGTTCCATGCCCCACGTATCTCCATTGCTCTGCATACGTACGTCGCTGACCACTTGATATTGCGCATTATCGGTAGCAAACTCGTCGCACATCTTCACATAAACTGCGTGGAGTAGGGACGCTATCTGTTTCTTTTTGTTCCTCTGTTTGCTCGCTTTCGCGGCCACCACAGTCTCTTCTAGTGCAATCGGTTGCTCTTTCAGGACTATCGTTTGTTGCGCCTCTTGCAATATTCCCGCTTTGATAGTTGCTTTCTCATATCCGATAAACGAAACAATCACACGCATATCAGCCATCAGATTGGCCTCAAACGAGAAATAACCTTCGTTATTGGTCGCAGTTCCCCATTCTGGCGCTATTTCTGGATAGACGGTAGCATATGCTATAGGCAAACCTTTTTCGTCCACCACACGGCCGGAATACGTCGTTGCATGCGTAATTACTGCTAGCATCAGAAACAATATGGATAGCGTTTCCCTCATTTTCGAGTGCAAAGATACAACAAAATTTGCACTCGTGCAAATATTTTCACTAGTTTTTCTCACCCGTATCAAAAACTGCACATTTATATATACGTAGTATATATCCCAGATTTACTACCGAGACATTATCGAGACAATCACGAGACCATCACGAGACAATACCGAGACCACTCTGCAAAATGTCGTATGTGCGGTAATGCGCGCGTAAGCATCAAAATGGCCATAAAGGGCATTTATTTGCGTTCTAAGCAATTCTTTTGTTTCTACCGACATCCCTTCGAAAATGAAATAAAAATGCAAAAAATCGCAGAAAAATTTGCATATATCAAAAAATAGTTGTAATTTTGCGCCGCAAAATATGTGACAACAACAACAAAATCATTAATACAATGGAAGAAAACAACGATTTGATTAAGAATGATCACATCATTCCTGTGAAGATTGATGAGGAAATGAAGTCCTCTTACATCGACTACTCGATGAGTGTGATTGTTAGCCGTGCGTTGCCTGATGTACGCGACGGTTTTAAGCCTGTTCATCGCCGCGTTTTGTTTGGTATGAACGAGTTGGGTAACACCTCCGATAAGCCGACAAAGAAATCGGCGCGTATCGTCGGTGAAGTTATGGGTAAGTATCACCCACACGGCGACAGTAGTATTTATGGTACGCTCGTACGTATGGCGCAACCGTGGGCAATGCGTTATTGCCTCGTAGATGGCCAAGGTAACTTTGGTTCTGTCGATGGTGATGGCGCAGCCGCTATGCGTTACACCGAGGCACGTCTGTCTAAACTGGCAGAGGAGATGCTTCGCGACATCGAGAAGGATACGGTTGATATGCAGAATAACTTCGATGATTCGCTCAAGGAGCCGGTTGTGCTGCCTTGCCGTTTCCCGAACTTGCTTGTCAATGGTGCTAGTGGTATTGCCGTTGGTATGGCTACCAATATGCCGACTCACAACTTGGGCGAAGTCATTGATGGTTGCTGCGCTTACATCAGCAATATCAAGGCTCGCATGCACGACGCATTCATTCCTGAAATCACTGTTGAAGATTTGATGGAGCATATCAAGGCTCCTGATTTCCCGACTGGCGGTACTATCTATGGCTATCAAGGCGTTAAGGATGCTTATGAGACTGGCCGCGGACGTGTCGTTATTCGTTCGAATGCCGATATCGAGACAGATGATAACGGCCGAGAGCGCATCGTCATTACCGAACTGCCTTACGGTGTTGTCAAGGCTGACTTGGTAAAGAATATTGCTGAACTGGTTAGTGATAAGAAGATCGAAGGTATTGCTGATATTGGCGACCACTCAAAACGTGATATCCGTATCGTAGTGGAGGTGAAACGTGATGCAAACGCACAGGTTGTTCTAAACAAACTGTACAAGTTCACGGCGCTCCAATCTAGCTTCGCGGTTAATAGCATTGCTTTGGTGAAAGGCCGTCCTATGTTGCTGAATCTCAAGCAGTTAATCGGCAACTTCATCGAGCACCGCATGGAGGTGGTTACTCGTCGTACACGCTTCGAACTGAAGGAAGCGGAAGATCGTGCACATATTTTGGAAGGTTTGATTATCGCCGTTGATAACATCGACGAGGTAGTTAAGATCATCCGTGCTAGCCGCACGCCTGCCGATGCACAAGCTAACCTGGAGGCACGCTTCAATATTGACGAATTGCAGTCCAAAGCTATCGTAGATATGCGTTTGAGCGCTCTTACCGGCTTGCGTATCGATGAATTGAAAGCCAAGTATGATGAAATTGAGAAACTCATTGCTCATTTGAAGGAATTGCTCGAAAACGAAGAGTTGCGTTATGATCTGATCAATACCGAATTGGTTGAGATTAAGGAGAAATACGCAGACGAGCGTCGCACGCAAATCGTGAAGATGGCTACTGAGTTCAATCCAGAGGATATGTATGCTGACGATGATATGGTTATTACCATATCACACCTTGGTTATATCAAACGTACTCCGTTGGCAGACTTCCGTCAGCAGACACGCGGTGGTATTGGCTCGAAGGCAGGGTCAGCACGCGATCAGGACTTCATCGAATATGTTCACCAGGCTTCGATGCACTCCACTATGATGTTCTTTACTGAAATGGGACGTCTCTATTGGCTCAAAGTGTATGAGTTGCCGGAAGGAAACAAACAGTCCAAAGGACGCGCTATCCAGAATATGATCAATCTGCAGACTGGCGACAAAGTTCGTACTTGTATCAATGTGAAAGGCTTGAACGACCAAGAATATATCGAGAACCACTTCCTCATTTTCATTACCAAGAATGGTTTGATGAAGAAGACTACTCTCGAGGCTTACAGCCGTCCGCGTGCTAATGGTATCATCGCTCTTGGCTTGCGTGAAGGCGACGAACTGATTGGTGTTACGCTCACCGATGGTCAAAGCGAAATGTTGGTTGCTTCGTACAACGGTAAGGTTGTCCGCTTCAACGAGGCAGGCGTTCGTCCGATGGGACGTAGCGCTACGGGTGTGAAGGCTATTACACTCGAGGATGACGGTCAAGATCGCGTAATTGGCACGGTTTGTGTAGAGAAGAATACAGAGAAGACCATTCTCGTTATCTCGGAGAACGGATTTGGCAAACGTACGCCGGTGGACGACGAAGAGGGCAATCCTATCTATCGTGTTACCAATCGTGGTGGTAAGGGAGTCAAGACTATCGAGATTACCGAGAAGACTGGCAAACTGATTGGTATTCAGGCTGTTACAGACGAAGATGACCTGATGCTGATCACTAAGGCAGGAACCGCAATCCGTATGGATATCTCGACAATCCGTCAGACTGGCCGCGCTGCACAAGGCGTTAAACTGATAGAACTTCAGAAACGTAATGACACGCTCATGAGCGGATGTATCGTTCCGAAGGAAGATGCAGAAGAAGTCAATGGCGAAGAAGACGAGACCAATCCTGAAATAGAAGAAACAACAACTGAAAATCAAGAGTAATATGAAAAAGACATTATTTTTCGCAGTACTCGTGCTGATAAGCACAAGCTGCTTTGCTCAAAAGAATCCGGCCATCAAGAACGCTAAGCGTTACGCGATGGCAGAAACACCTGACTTCGCTGCCGCACGTTCTGCTATTGCAGAAGCTTTGGTAGAGCCTACCGCAGAAGCCTATTATTGGGCAGCTATGATTGGCTATCAGGAACTTACCCAGGTCAACTACGATCAGTTGCTTGGTAAGGGAGTTAACCAGGCTAAGGCTGGACAGGCTGTGTCTGAGAGCTTTGATTATTTCCTCAAGGCTGACTCTATGGCCATGATTCCTACGTTGGATAAGAAAGGTCGCGAGGTAGTTGACCAAAAGACGCGCAATAATGTCAGCAAGAAAGTGCTGGAGTACTACAAGAACCAGGAGTTCGTGAAGTATGGTATCTATCTCAATGAGCAGAAAGATTTCGAAGGTGCTTATCGCGCATTCCAGAAGCACATCAGTATTCCTGATTTGGCGATGATGCAAAACGAAAAACTGCAAAAGGAGATGCCTAAGGATAGTACCTATATCCAGTACAAGTACTACACCGCTATCTTCGCCGTACAGAGCGAATTGCACGAGGATGCAATCGCATTGCTCTCCGAGATGAAAGATGGTGATTATGAAGCTATTGCAGTTAACCAATTCCTCTATCAAGAGTATGTGGCTGTTAAGGACACGGCTAAGTTCGTGCAGACACTCCAAGACGCTATCGTACGTTTCCCGGGTGAACCTTGGTTCTTGCAGAATCTGATTAACTACTACATCTTCTCCGGTCAAGAGCAAACAGCCATCGATTATCTGGCTACGGCTATTGAACGTGAACCGAATGTAGCACAGTACCATCTCATCAAGGGTAATTTGGAGGAGAACCAAAGACACTACGAAGAGGCTTTGAAAGACTTCGACAATGCGCTTGCTATTGATCCGACTTTGGCTGATGCAGAAGCGGGAAAAGGCCGCGTTTACTACAACCAAGCTGTTAAGATGAATGAGGATGCTGCGCTTATCAACGATAACAAGGCATACAAGAAAGCTTTGGCTGAGATGAATGAGGTATTCCGCAAATCGTTGCCTTTCTTCGAGAAAGCTCACGAGTTGGCACCGGAAGATCGCAGCTATATGCAGACCCTCAAAGGTTTGTACTACCGTTTTGGAATGGACGATAAATACGCTGAGATTAGCGAAAAATTGAATAACCTTTAATGGGACGCATCTTAGCGATAGACTACGGTCGTAAGAGAACAGGATTAGCCGTTACGGACATGCTCCGCATAACGGCTAATCCGTTGCTTACGATAGAAACGAATACGCTATTAAATTGGCTGGCCGAATACTTTGCCCAAGAACAAGTGGATGAAGTAGTTATCGGGCATCCTACGCAAATGAATGGGGCGGAATCTGAATCAATGAATTATATCCGTCCTTTCATCGGCAATTTCAAGAAGCAATTTCCGAATATGCCGATTATAATGTACGATGAGCGTTTTACGTCTGTCTTGGCTCATCAAGCCATGCTGACCGGAGGCATGAAAAAGAAAGACCGGCAAAACAAAGCAGTGGTAGATAAGATTGCCGCGTGCATCATTCTTGAGGATTATCTCGAGAGCAAAAAATGAGAAACTAAAAATATCAAATCCGAAATGATATTACCAATATATTTATATGGCCAACCGGTATTGCGCAAACCGACTGAGGAAGTGGAGCAATCGCCTGAATTGAAGCAGTTTATTGCGGATATGTACGAGACTTTGACTGCTGCGGATGGATGTGGTTTGGCTGCCCCGCAAGTAGGAAAACCATGGCGACTATTTGTTGTTGATGGTACTGAATTGGCCGAAGATTATCCCGAATGCAAAGATTTTAAGAAAACCTTTATCAATCCGGAGTTGCTTGAAGTCAGCGAAGAAACTTGCACTTATAGCGAAGGTTGCTTGTCTTTGCCTGGTATTAGCGAAAATGTGGTACGTCCTGTTTCGATACTCATTCGTTACTTGGACGAGGATTTTGTGGAGCATGAGGAAAAGTTTACGGGCTTTCCTGCACGCATTATCCAGCATGAGTACGACCATTTGGAGGCTCATGTGTTTACCGACCGCATTTCTCCTATCCGCAAAACATTTGTTCGCAACAAACTAATGGCTATTGCCAAGGGGAAAGTAGGTGCACGCTATAAATATAAAAGATAGTCAATGGATTTAATAACCATCATCATTATAGCTATCGGACTGGCAATGGACTGCTTTGCAGTCAGTATTGCACAAGGTCTTGCGACAAATCCTCAAGATGTAGCAATTCGTCCAAAGCCCATAACGATGGCAATCCTCTTCGGACTGTTCCAAGGAGGTATGCCCCTGATTGGTTATTTTGCAGGCTGTGTGTTTGCTGATTTCTTCCGTGTTTATGCACCGTGGATAGCCCTAGCATTGCTTGCTTTCATTGGCGGTAAGATGATTTGGGAATCTCTGCATGAGAAGAAGAAAGAGGCTTCCGGTTGGCAACCACAACGTTTGCTTGTATTAGCTATCGCTACCTCCATTGACGCGTTGGCAACGGGAGTGATATTTATTCCTGTACCAGAGAAAGTGTGGATTGGAGTAGGTATCATCGGCCTTGTCAGTTTCATCTTCTCCATCGGAGGTTATCATATAGGCCGCTACGTTGGAACGCGTTTCCGAGTAAATGTAGAATTGATAGGTGGAATCATACTGATTGCTATTGGATTGAAAATCTGGGCAGAAGGATTCTTATGTTTATAATCGGCAATAACACATTAGTCTCATTGGATGTCCTTGAAAAGGAATTCTGCTGCGATTTGCAGACTTGCCGTGGTTGTTGCTGCATAGAAGGGGATGCGGGAGCTCCTTTGACCGATGAAGAGGAACAGAAAATAAAGGAAATACTGCCGATTCTGTTACCGGATATGACTCCGGAGGCAAAGAAAGTAGTAGCAGAGCAAGGAATAGCATACAATGATCCTTCGGGAGAGCGCGTCACTAGTATTGTCAATGACAAAGATTGCGTCTTTGCGCGAACTGACCATAACGGATGGTGCTACTGTTTGATCGAAAAAGCCTATAATGCGGGTAAGATTGACTTTAAGAAGCCGATATCGTGTCATCTGTATCCGGTGCGATTGACTAAAGTAGGCGAATATGTAGGAGTAGAATACCATCGTTGGGATATTTGCCATTGTGCTAGAGTATTAGGCAAAAAGGCTCATACACCATTGTATCAATTTCTGCGAGAACCGTTGATTAGACGCTTCGGCGAGGATTGGTATAACGAATTGGAATTGACTGCACAAGAGTGGAAAAAACAATGCGAGCAGAAATAATTACCATAGGAGACGAATTGTTGATTGGCCAAGTAGTGGATACTAATTCCGCATGGATGGCCGAACGATTGAACGAAATAGGTATAGAACTATACCAGATTACTTCCGTGCATGATACGCGTGAGCACATAGTCGCGGCATTAGACGAAGCATTTAGCCGCGCTGATTTGGTGCTTACAACAGGAGGCTTAGGCCCTACCAACGATGATATTACCAAACATGTGCTTTGCGAGTATTTTGGGACACGCCTTGTAAAAAATGCACATGTACGCGCACATATTGAGCAACTCTATAGTAGTAGGCCCGATGTACTTAATCGTCTTACGGCAACCCAGTGGTTGGTACCCGAGAACGCAGAGATATTGGAAAACAGGGTAGGAAGTGCACCATTGATGGTGTTCCATCATGGGAAACAACTGCTAGCATCCATGCCTGGCGTTCCGTATGAGATGAAGATAGCAATGGAGGAACAGATACTTCCATACATTGGACGTACAACTGCAAGTATTATTCATAAAACACTACAGGTGTGCGGAATATCGGAATCTGCATTGGCTATACTATTGGAGGATTTTGAGCGAGAAATGCCATCTTCTGTCCATCTGGCCTATTTGCCAAAAGATGGTATTATTCGGTTGCGTTTGTCCTCATATGGTGAGACTACTGAAACCACAATGCAGAGTCTGTTCGAGCGGTTGAAAGTGCTAGTGCGCGATTATATGATTGCAGATTGCGATGCCCCACTAGAGGTTTTAGTCGGCGAAAAACTCAAACAACTAGGCCGAACAATTTCTACAGCGGAGTCTTGTACAGGAGGTAAACTGGCTGCATTACTCAATAAACATGCGGGTAGTTCTGCATTCTATCTTGGGTCGATTGTTAGTTATGACAATAGCGTGAAAACGAAAATATTGGGAGTTCCTGAATTTATTATAAAACAGCAAGGTGTAGTGAGCGAAGAAGTAGTTAGATGGATGGCAGAAACTATTCGCAGACAAATTGGCGCTGATTATGGAATCGCGACAAGTGGTATTGCAGGGCCTTCCGGAGGCACAAAAGAGAAGCCTGTTGGTACAGTTTGGATTGCATGGTCTACACCGAATGAGACCATAGCAGAATGTTTCCATCTGGGTAAACTACGTGAACAAGTAACTGATCGAGCATGCCAGAAAGCGTTAGTGGGTATGCTACATATTTTGAATAAAGAGAACGTATAATATATGAACACCATTGAACAATTCCTATTCAACCCATCCATCACACAGTCACTTCTGTGGCTGACGATAGTGATGACGATTGGTCTTTGGTTGGGCGAGAAAGCGAAGATTCGTCAGTTCTCGCTTGGCGTGACATGGGTATTGTTTGTCGGCATAGCCCTAGCTTCTTTTGGAGTTCGTATAGATCACGATGTGGCACAATTTGCAAAGGATTTTGGTTTAATCCTGTTTGTCTATTCTATTGGTTTGCAAGTTGGTCCATCGTTTTCTCCGTTTAAGAAGGGTGGTTTGCAACTAAATATGCTAGCTGCTGCAGTGGTACTGCTAGGATGCGTATGTGCCATTTGTTTGCATTACATCACCAGAATAGAGATGTCAACTATGGCAGGCGTAATGTCCGGTGCAACCACTTCAACTCCTTCTTTGGCATCGGTCCAGCAAGCGTATTTTGATCTAACGGGACAAAATAATCCTAACATTGCTACTGGTTATGCCGTTGCCTATCCACTTGGTATAGTGGGAGTTATATTAGCTCTAGAACTGATTAGACGCATGTTCAAGGTTCAGTTGCCAGAAGAAGAGAAAAGGCTTCGTATTGAGGCTTCTTCTGAGGCAGAAGAACCGATTTGTGTGGATGTGACAATCAATAATCCACAATTGGAAGAGATGACTCTCAAAGAATTGCTGCGTATTTGTCCCGTCAAGGAAATGGTTGTCAGTCGCGTTATTCGTCCTGATGGTTCTGATGAATTGGTTAGTGACCAAACTACGTTCCGCAATGGTGATACACTGCGTATCTTGACAGATAAGAATCACACGGATGCTTTGCGCCTGTTAGGACAACTAAAAAACTATAATCTGCGCGCACAAAACGAGAAGTCAGATCACCTGATTTCTAGACGAATAGCAGTAACTAAGCCCGAATGTAACGGCAAACGAATTCGTTCGTTCAATCTGCGGCAACAATATCATGCTACTATTACGCGTGTGAGTCGTGCGGGAATTGACCTATTGGCTACGCCTGATATGATATTGCAACTAGGTGACCGACTGATGGTGGTTGGCGATAAAGATGACGTACAACGCGTAGCAGATACTTTTGGAAATGAGTTGAAACGTCTGGATGTACCACATTTGTTGCCTGTGTTCTTTGGCATTGTTCTGGGTATTTGTGTGGGCTTACTGCCAATTCCATTGCCAGGTGTTGGCCATACGTTCAAGTTAGGTTTGGTGGGTGGCTCGTTAATCGTGGCATTGTTGATTGGTCATTACGGACCATACTACAATATGGTCACATTCTCGACTACCTCGGCCAATATGATGCTTCGCCAAGTTGGTCTAACGCTTTTCTTGGCTGCATTAGGATTGAGTGTGGGCGAAGATTTTGTGCCAACGGTGGTTAATGGTGGTTATCTTTGGATTGGATACGGATTTATTATGACAATAGTTCCTCTCATATTGGTTGGTTTGATCGCATATAAGTGGTTGCACCTCAATTATTTCAAAGTAATAGGTTTATTGATTGGTTCTATGACTTCTGCAATGACATTACCATACGCTCAGTCGCTTTCTAACGAAAATAACCAAGCTGCTGTGTGTTACGCAACCGTTTACCCGTTCACCACGTTCCTGCGTGTGATGGCGGGACAATTGTTAGTGTTGTTTTTCTGTAGTTTTACTACACCGGATACTATCCGTCCGCAAATATTACCCAACACCATCAATACACCTATCGGCGAAGAATATGGTCCTACACTGACGATAGACGACAATACGCTTTATTTCGTTGGCCTCCATCGGTGGGAAACGAACATGACTGAGGATATCTTTGTTTCACATCGTGATCGTCGCACAGGCGAGTGGAGTAGCGCACAAATGGTGCCCGGACTGAGTAATCCGTATCGCAACGAGGCTCCGACATCCATCAGTGGCGATGGACGAACAATGTTATTGTTTGTTGAAGGACGTATGTGCTTTAGCCAGAAAACGGCTTACGGGTGGTCCGAACCTCGTCCTCTGCCATCGTATCTACAGTTAGGAAATTGGCAAGCGGATGGAATGATTACCGCAGATGGAAAAGCTTTGCTTTTCGCTGCTAATTACAGGGCAGAAGGAGAGGAGAAACCTAGTTTGAATATTTTTGTCAGCGAACGAGACGAACAAGGTAGTTGGGGAAAGCCCTATTCGATAGGCTCAGTAATCAATACTCCGGGTATGGAACGCTCGCCGTTCTTGCATCCGGATATGAAAACGCTCTATTTCTCTTCTAACAGAGAAGGAACCTTGGGCGATTTGGATGTATGGGTTAGTCGCCGATTGAGCGATACTTGTTGGAACTGTTGGTCTAAACCGGAGAATCTGGGGCCACGCATTAATACGACAGGTCGTGACTGTTGGTACAAGGTTTCTACGGATGGTACGACCGCCTATTTCGCTCGTAAGAACGGCAAGCGGCAAGATATCTATTACGTTCCACTACCGGAGGATAAACGACCGGAAACGATTACTGTGCTGAAAGCTAACGAAGCCGTGGCTATCAATCATCTGCTATTCGAGACCGGTAGTGCTGTGATAATGTCTTCTTCGTTGCCAGAATTGAAACGTATTGCTGTTTTTGTCGCTACGTACGGTTACAAAGTGCGTCTGGCCGGTCATACCGACAATATTGGAAAGGCTGAAGATAATATGCAGTTGTCGCGTGATCGCGCAGAATCAGTTCGTCAGAAACTGATAGAATATGGTTGTAATCCTCAGGATATCAGTGCAAACGGCTATGGTGACACAAAACCAGTCGCTGCTAATAATACAGAAGAAGAGCGTCAACAGAATCGCCGTGTGGAAATCACATTAATACCTTAAAATCTATGACAATTATTAGAAAAATCGCTATTGTTCTGGCTTTGTTGCCATTGTCGCTATTAGCACAAGAGCGAATCATGGTAATCTCTGATCCGCATGTATTAGCTTCTTCGCTAATGGACACTGCCAGTCAGTCGTTCAAAGATATGATTCATGACCAACGCAAGATGTTGGATTTAAGTGAGCCCGCGTTTATGGCACTAATAGATACAGCTTTGCTGTATAAACCGGATTTGGTGCTTATTCCTGGCGATATGACCAAAGATAGTGAAGTGGCGAGTCATACCATTGTGGTTGCTCAATTGCAACGATTGAGAGACGCGGGAATTCCTACGCTTTTAGTACCAGGAAATCATGATATAGGAGGTAAGGCTTATGCCTATTTAGATACTGAAAAAACGCCTGCGCAGAGTTTAGCGGATGCTGATTTCGAAAACACCTATAGTGTTGTATATCAGAATATTACGGAGAAAGACCCGAATTCGCATAGTTTTGTGGCCGAACCATTGGATGGTATTACTATTTTGGGAATTGATGGCGCGCATAGCACGGCTTCTACCAGTTCTTTGTCGGAAGAGACACTAAATTGGTTGTTGCAGAAGGCTGATGAAGCCGTGGAGAACCAGAAAATGGTAATTGCTATGTGTCACTGGCAACTGTTGGAACATGTGGATCAGCAAAGTATGGTGATGAGTTCTTGCCGCTTGGAAAATGCAGATGCTATACGTGATAATTTGATGGCACATGGAGTGCGCCTGGTATTGACAGGGCATTTCCATGTAAATGGCATAACCACTTATCGTGACACTACCGGAACAATTCCGGATAGTATAGTGGAAATTTCAACCGGTTCGCCCATTACATATCCTTGTCCTTATCGTTGGTTGACAATCGATCAAGGAAGAAGTGTTGTGGATGTAGAAACGGACATTATTCGTTCTTTGCCCGGTTATCCGGATTTGGAGACTTATAGTCGCGAATGGATGCGTGAACATGCAGCTAATATGGTCCCGCAGATGACGTTGAAGGCATTTGCGGCTGTGGAAAATGCGTTAGACGCTTATGCGGACGATCCAGATATGGGTTTGATTGTTTCCGCTTTGAAGCCGTGTATTCCTGAGACGGATTCCGCTAAGATAGATCTGGTTCAGCGCCATTTAGGTCCAACTATAGTTGCTCTGTCCTTGCTGAAAAGTGAGGCAAATGAGCAAGAACATCCGGAAGCAGAGCAATTGGCGCAAGATCTGTATGCGGGAATGGAATCGATGTTAAATGAAATGTTCGAGGCCAATCCATATTTGGCGTTTTTCCCAGAGGTTACTGGACTATTGATCACTGCGGCTAAGACGATGGCGCAAGAACCGGTACAATCGCTAGTGGAAGATAAAACAAACTGGAGTAGCGAGCGCTATGATAATGTGACGGACGATTTGCATCCGAGATTGACGCTATATGTTCCTCATTGGCACGAAGCGCTAGAAGATGTAAAAGAGGCAGTCAAAAGCGGGAAAATAGTACGCGATGGGCAATTGCTGATCAATCGTGGTGGACAGACATATAATGCACTGGGCGCAGAAATTAGATAGTGCGCTCGTTAATGTCTCGGTAAAGTCTCGTTCACTCCACGTGATTGTCTCGATAATGTCTCGGTAATAAAATAACCAAAAACAGCTACAGAGCGTAGGAAAATAAAGGCCTGCGCTCTGTTTTTTTTATGCACGTTTTATTTTGATGAAAAAAATAAGGGAGAAAATTTGCATAATTGAAAAAAAAGTAGTACTTTTGCAGCAAATTTGGGTAAGTCTGTTTGAATATTCTTTTAACAAGGTTAAAAAATCTAAAAAATATATACAATGAATCTTTCTGAATTAACAGAGAAAATCTACGCAGAAGGCGTTGAAAAAGGTAATGCTGAAGCAAAGCAAATCATTGAGAATGCTAATGCTAAGGCTACTGACATTATTGCGCAGGCAGAGAAGAAAGCCGCAGGACTAGTGGCTCAGGCAGAGACAAAGGCTGCAGACTTGGACAAGAAAACACGTGCTGAACTCAAGCTCTATGCAGAGCAGAGCGTTAATGCTGTAAAAACTGAAGTGACAAACCTTCTGGCCGATAAGATAGCAGCAGACAGTGTGAAAGCTGCCACGGCAGACGCTAAGTTTATGCAAGGCATCATCGCCAAACTAGCAGAACAAATGGCCAAAGAAGGCGAAGTAGTAATTGAGACCAAAGATGGCGAAGCACTGAAAAAATACTTTGCCGCTAATGCAAAAGGTCTGTTGGAGAAGGGCGTGAAGATCAGTGAAGTGAAAGGTATCAAAACTGAATTTACCATCCAACCCGCCAAAGGTGGTTACAAACTGGCTTTCGGTGAGGCTGAGTTTATCGCATACTTCAAGGAAATGCTTCGTCCTCAACTCGTGGAAATGCTGTTCTAAGATGACGTACGAATATCTATTAGCAGGCTTGCCGGAACTGAAACCCGGATCAGATTCTCCTATATCGTTGGAGAAGCTGCTTGAGTTGTTGGACGAGCAATTGACAGCTAATGACAAACAACTTCTGGCCTTGCTGCAAGAGCATTGCGAGGACAATGAGCAGGCGGCAGAACTGTACGAACGTGGCTTGCAGAGCAAGAATAAGTTCGTTCGTGATTGGTTTGCGTTCAATCAGGACATGAACAATATCCTCGTTGCGTCTATTTGCCGTAAGCACGGTTTTGATGTGAAGAAGCAGATAGTAGGCGAAAGCGAAGTGGCAGAGACTCTCCGCACACATGCATCTCAGAAGGATTTTGGCTTGAACGAAGTGATGGGCGACTACCAAGCGTTTTTGGCATTGGCTCAGATAGATGACCTGTTGACACGCGAGAAATCGATGGACGCGCTGCGTTTTGAGTGGCTCAACGACAGGACACAGTTCGATTTCTTCTCGACAGAGCAAGTATTGTCGTACTATCTGCAGGCAGAAATGCTGCACCGCTGGTCGATTCTGACCATCGAAGAAGGCGAAAAAGTATTCCGCGAGTTGGTCGCAGATATGAAAAAAGGCGTAAAATTAGATTAAATATATGACACAAGGAAAAGTAAAAGGTATTATCGCTAACCTGGTTACCGTAGCCGTTGATGGTCCGGTTGCACAGAATGAGATTTGCTATATCTCGATTGGCGATACCAAATTGATGGCGGAGGTCATCAAAGTGATTGGCGAAAACGTCTATGCACAGGTGTTTGAGTCAACGCGTGGCTTGAAAGTAGGCAACGCGGTTGAGTTCACCGGTCATATGCTGGAAGTGACGCTTGGTCCCGGTTTGCTGAGTCGTAACTACGATGGATTGCAGAATGACCTGGACAAGCTGACAGGCGTTTTCCTGAAACGTGGCGAGTATAACTTCCCGTTGGATCAAGAGAAAAAATGGGAATTCAAACCTCTGGCTAAAGTGGGTGATAAGGTAGAAGCCGCATCTTGGTTGGGCGAAGTGGATGAGAACCATCAGCCGCACAAGATTATGGTTCCTTTCGTTTTTGAAGGTTCCTATACCGTCAAATCGATTGTCAAGGCCGGACAATACACCATTAATGAGGTGATTGCTGTGTTGACAGACGCAGACGGCAATGACCGTGAAGTGACGATGGTGCAGAAATGGCCGGTAAAGAAAGCCATTTTGGCTTACCGCGAGAAACCACGTCCATTCAAATTGTTGGAAACAGGTGTGCGTACTATCGATACGGCTAATCCGCTGTGCGAAGGTGGTACGGGCTTTATTCCAGGGCCATTCGGAACAGGAAAGACTGTGCTTCAACATGCCATCTCTAAGCAGGCAGAAGCAGATATAGTGATTATTGCTGCTTGTGGAGAGCGTGCTAATGAGGTAGTGGAAACCTTTACCGAGTTCCCCGAACTGGACGACCCGCATACAGGTCGCAAACTGATGGAGCGTACGATTATTATTGCCAATACCTCCAATATGCCTGTTGCTAGCCGTGAGGCTTCGGTTTACACATCAATGACCATCGCAGAGTATTATCGCTCGATGGGACTACGTGTGTTGCTGATGGCCGACTCTACGAGTCGTTGGGCTCAAGCCCTTCGTGAGATGTCCAACCGTTTGGAAGAATTGCCTGGTCAGGACGCATTCCCAATGGACCTTTCGGCTATTATCGGTGCGTTCTATGCCCGTGCAGGTTATGTGTATTTGAACAATGGAGCAACAGGTTCTGTTACTTTCCTTGGTACTGTATCGCCTGCCGGTGGTAACCTGAAGGAACCTGTGACCGAAGGAACCAAGAAAGTGGCACGTTGTTTCTATGCGTTGGAGCAGGCTCGTGCTGACCGTAAGCGTTACCCGGCCGTCAATCCGATTGATTCGTACTCGAAGTATGTGGATTATCCTGAGTTTGAGGAATATATCTCGCAACTGATTGATAAAGAGTGGCTTCCGATGGTTAACGATATGAAGACCTATCTGCAACGTGGTAAGGAAATTCAAGAACAAATCAATATTCTTGGTGATGACGGTGTACCAGTTGATTATCACGAGGAGTTCTGGAAATCAGAAGTTATCGACTTCGTTATTCTTCAGCAAGATGCGTTCGACAAGATTGACGCAGTATGTCCGTTGGAACGCCAACAATACATGCTTCGCCTGGTAATGGATATTTGCCGTCATGATTACGATTTCGATAATTTCCTTGATGTAATCGACTACTTCAAACTAGTCATCAACTATTGCAAGCAGATGAACTATTGTGAGTTCCACTCGCCTGAGTTCGAGGATTATCGCAAGAAACTGGATGAACTGTTGAAAGGAAAACAAATAGCATGAAAGCTAAAGTTCTGACCAAAGTAAATATGCTGATTGGCTTGCTGCTAGGCCTTCTAGGCTTCAGTAGTTGTGAACGCGGTCAAGTGGTTGTGGAATACGGCAGTCCGTTCGTGGATACGACTGTGCATGTGATGTACGGCGTTGAAATGTATGGTGTTTATCCGGTGGACATGGACCAACCAGACGAGAACAATGAATAAACAATGCATTGACAGAAGATTATGCTAACACTCATTCAATTGCCATATGCGCAGAATGCGCTCGAACCCGTTATAAGTGCTGAAACGATTGCTTTCCATTACGGCAAGCATCTGCAGACTTATGTGGACAACCTCAATAAACTGGTGACCGGAACAGAGTTCGAGTCGACGCCATTGGAAGAAATCGTATGCAAAGCGCAAGGCGGAATATTCAATAATGCAGGTCAGATACTCAATCACAATCTCTATTTCACCCAGTTTGCTCCTGTGGGCGAGGGTGGAGCGCCGGAAGGTAAGTTGTTGGATGCCATCAACCAGGCTTTTGGTAGCGTAGAGAATTTCCAGACGGAGTTTGAGACTAAAGGCACGACACTGTTCGGTTCCGGATGGGTATGGCTATCGGCTGATAAAAACGGCAAACTGCTAATTACTCAAGAGCCTAATGCCTCCAATCCGTTGACCAAGTGCCTTAAGCCGCTACTGACTATGGATGTGTGGGAACATGCGTATTACCTTGATTATCAAAATCGTCGCGCCGCACATTTGCACGCACTATGGCAGATAATCAACTGGAAAGAGATCAATCGTCGATACAACAATTAAAAACTATAGCATTATGAAAAACCTGAAAGGAACAAAGACCGAGCAGAACCTGATGGAAGCGTTTGCCGGTGAATCAATGGCACGTAACAAATACACCTATTTCGCATCCAAAGCGAAAAAAGATGGTTTCGTGCAGATAGCAAATATCTTTGAAGAAACAGCGGCTAACGAGAAAGAGCACGCTAAGATGTGGTACAAATATCTGAATGGCGGTTCCGTAAGTGATACGCTGACAAATCTACAAAGTGCCGCAGAAGGCGAGAATTCCGAATGGACAGATATGTATGCTCGTATGGCCCAAGAGGCTCGTGCAGAGGGGTTCGACGAGATTGCAGAGAAATTTGAACAAGTAGCTGCTATCGAAAAACATCATGAGGAGCGCTACCGCAAATTGCTGCAGAATATTAAGGACAAAGTGGTGTTCTCTCGCGATGGCGATTGCATCTGGCAGTGTTCTAACTGCGGACATATTGTAGTAGGCAAGCAGGCTCCGGAGGAGTGCCCGGTTTGTGCACATCCACAGTCTTACTTCCAGATTCTGGCTGAGAATTATTAAACAAAACATATATGGCAATTAAAGCATTTCAAAAAATCTACACCGAAATCACAGCTATCACCAAGGCTACTTGTTCACTTAAGGCCGAAGGGGTAGGTAATGATGAGCTGGCTACCGTTAATGGTAAGTTGGCACAGGTGGTTAAAATCATTGGAAACGACGTTACTTTGCAGGTGTTCCAAGGAACCGAAGGTATTCCTACCAACGCCGAAGTGGTCTTTCTGGGCAAGTCTCCTTCACTGAAGGTGAGTGACCAATTGGCAGGTCGTTTCTTCAACGCCTACGGCGAGCCGATAGATGGCGGACCGCAGATAGAGGGAAAGGAGATAGAGATTGGTGGTCCGTCTGTCAATCCTGTGCGCCGTAAGCAGCCTTCAGAGCTTATCGCAACGGGTATAGCAGGTATCGACCTAAACAATACGTTGGTTTCCGGTCAAAAGATTCCGTTCTTTGCTGACCCCGATCAGCCGTATAACCAAGTAATGGCTAATGTGGCCTTGCGCGCAGAAGCAGACAAGATCATTCTGGGCGGTATGGGTTTGACCAACGATGACTATCTCTATTTCAAGAACGTATTCTCCAATGCGGGTGTGCTCGACCACATTGTTTCGTTCGTCAATACGACCGAAAATCCGCCTGTAGAGCGACTTCTGATTCCGGATATGGCATTGACAGCGGCCGAGTATTTCGCCGTTGAGAAGCACGAAAAAGTGCTTGTACTGCTTACGGATATGACCTTGTATGCAGATGCACTGGCTATTGTGTCTAACCGTATGGACCAGATTCCTTCTAAAGACTCTATGCCGGGTTCGCTCTATTCCGATCTGGCTAAGATATACGAAAAGGCTGTGCAATTCCCTGAAGAGATAGGTGGCGGTTCAATCACTATCATCGCTGTGACAACCCTCTCCGGAGGTGATATCACTCATGCTATTCCGGATAACACAGGTTATATCACTGAAGGTCAGTTATACCTCCGTCGTGACTCTGAAATCGGTAAAGTCATCGTTGATCCGTTCCGCTCACTGAGCCGTCTGAAACAATTAGTTGCGGGCAAAAAGACGCGCGAAGACCATCCGCAAGTGATGAACGCGGCCGTTCGTCTGTACGCAGATGCTGCTAACGCCAAAACAAAGAAGGAGAACGGATTCGATTTGACCGACTATGATGAGCGTTGCTTGAACTTTGCAAAAGACTACTCGCAAGAGATTTTGGCCATCGATGTGAACATCAATACGGTGCAAATGTTGGATGTCGCATGGACACTATTTGCTAAATATTTCAAACCGGAAGAGGTAAACATCAAAGCAGCCTTAGTAGAGAAATATTGGCCAAAAGCATAACATATGGCTATAACTTATCAATTCAATAAAACATCGCTGCAAGGCCTGGAGAAGGACCTGAAGATGCGCCAACGTACGCTTCCTACACTGCAAAGCAAGGAAACGGCGCTTCGTTTGGAGGTTAAACGAGCTAAAAAAGAGCTTGAGGACCTCGATCGCGAAGTAGAGCAGCGCATCAAGTCCTATGACCAGATGTTGGCGTTGTGGGGAGAGTTTGATACCAGTCTAATTCATGTGGATGATGTGCGTATGTCTATTCGTAAGATAGCAGGCGTGCGTGTCCCTGTATTGGACGAGGTGGTCTATTCCACGAAGGAATTCTCTCTGTTTGCTTCGCCTAAATGGTTTGCCGACGGTTTTGAGCAACTCAAAGCTATTGCAGACGTGGGAATCCGTCAGGAGTTTGTGCGACGCAAGGTAAGCCTATTGGAGTATGCTCGTAAGAAAACGACTCAGAAGGTAAACCTGTTTGAGAAAGTGCAAATACCTGGTTATCAGGATGCTATACGCAAAATCAAACGATTCATGGAGGATGAGGAGAATCTCAACAAATCCAGCCAGAAGATCGTTAAGAGCAAGAAAGAGGCAGAAGCTAGAAAGGGGGCACAGTCATGATTTCGCAAATGAAGAAATACACGTTCCTTGTGTTCCATCGTGACTACGAGGCGTTCCTTTCCGAACTGCGTGAGCTCGGCGTAGTGGATATTACGCAGAAGGCGGCAGGCCTTATCGAGAATGACGAAACCCTACAAGCTGCTTTGCAACGCGAGGATGAACTGCGTCGATTGTTGGCGCAAGGTGCGCCCGATCAGTTGCTGCAAGAGCGTAACGAAGTAGAGCAACGTATAGCGGACACCAAGCAAGCTATGCAGCAAGTGGCTGTATGGGGAGCGTTTGATGCCAAGCGTATTCAGGCCCTGCAGGATGCCGGTTATACCCTTCGATTCTTCTCATGTAGCGATAGCGCATTCTGTGAAGAGTGGGGTATTGTGGTCACCGAAGAAGGCGGGCGCACGTATTTTGTACAAGTTACTGGTGCTGGCGAAGAAGCTGTCGATCTAAGCGAAACAGCGGCTACGCCGGTAGAAATAGGCGATAAAGACGCCTCACAACTTGAGCAAGAGGTAAAGAATCTCAACGGTCTGTTAGTGGCTGCTAATGCGCGTATCGAGGCATGGCAGAAAGCCAATATGGACAAACTGCGCGAGCAGCTCACCGAGGCGCGTCAACATATCGACTGGACGAGAGTACAGCTGTCCACCGATCGTTTGGCAGATGGCGCATTATGCTTGGTTGAGGGCTTCTGTCCGATAGACAAGGAGTCGGAACTGAATACGATGCTCGCTCAGGTGCAAGTCTACTACGAGGAGACAGACCCAACGCCGGAAGATAACACGCCAATCAAGTTGCGTAACAACTGGTTCGTTCGTTTGTTCGAACCGCTTACAGGTATGTACGGTTGGCCTAACTATAATGAGTTTGACCCTACGCCTATTCTAGGACCGTTCTTCTTGCTGTTCTTTGCGCTCTGTATTGGCGATTGCGGCTATGGACTATTGCTGATTCTCATAGGTTGGCTTATCTACAAGGACAAGCTGAAGATTGAGATGTTCAATGGATTAGGCGGTATCATCATGGCCTTAGGCGTTGGTTCGGCGATTATTGGCTACTTAATGGGCACTTTCTTCGGCATGGATATCTATCGTGCCGACTGGTTCCCGCAGGGCGCTAAAGCCGTCATGTTCAACAATTTAGGTACTGATGGCAAGATAGGCGAATACGATGTGATGATGGTCTTGGCTCTCATCATCGGTGTGGTGCATATCTGCTTGGCTATGGTTATCAAGGCGCTTGCCTTCACTCGTCGCAATGGTTTCCGTGAGACGGCTTCTGTATGGGGCTGGCTGACGCTTATCCTGGGTGGTTTGGTGACGGTAGTCCTTTCGATGACTGCGCTTATCTCGGTCGATGCGGCTAAGATCGCACTAATTGTTATTGGCGGTATATCTGCACTGGGTATCTTTATTTTCAACAAACCGGGGCGCAATCCGCTGTTGAATATCGGTGCAGGCTTATGGGACACCTATGGTATGGTAACAGGCTTGTTGGGCGATGTACTGAGTTATATCCGTCTCTACGCACTTGGCTTGGCGGGTGGTATGCTCGGTATGGCTTTCAACCAACTTGGAACGATGGTGTTGGGAGAATCGCCTAATGTAGGCACATGGATTGGTTTCATCCTGATCGTGACCTTTGGTCACGTCCTGAATCTGCTCATGGCCTGCTTGGGAGCATTTGTTCACCCGCTCCGTCTGACTTTTGTCGAGTATTTTAAGAATGCGGGCTATGAAGGTAGTGGAAAAATCTACCAGCCTTTTAAGAAATAAACTAGCAATCAAAAATTAAAAATTTATAATTATTATGGAACAAATTCTTGGTTATCTCGGACTTGGCCTTATGTTGGGCTTGTCCGGTATTGGTTCTGCTTTCGGAACGACTATTGCAGCTAACGCAGCAGAGGGTGGTTTGAAGAAGAACAAGGAAAAATCGTCAGCTTACATGATTCTCTCCGCACTGCCTGCTACGCAGGGTTTGTACGGTTTTGTGGCTTTCTTGATGATGAAAGGCCTGATTGAGACCAATCCTATTCTGTTGTTCGGTTTGGGCATCGGTATGGGTATTGTCTTCTTGTTGTCGGCTATTCGTCAGGGCCAAACTGCAGCTAACGGTATTGCTAATATCGCAGCAGGTCACGATGTAATGACCAACACGATGATCTATTGCGCCCTACCTGAGTTCTACGCTATCTTGGCGTTGGTGGCAGGTCTGATGGCTTAATATGAGCAAAGCATTTGTATTTCCGGGGCAGGGTAGTCAATTCCCCGGTATGTGTCGTGACCTCTATGAGGCATATCCTGAAGCACGCGAGATGTGTCAGGCAGCCAATCGGTTGCTTGGCTTCTCGCTGACGGATGTGATGTTCGATGGTACGGCCGATGATCTCAAGCAGACTAAGGTGACGCAACCTGCTGTATTTCTCCATTCTGTTGTGGCTCAGCGCCTTATGACTATCGAGAAGCCGCAGATGGTGGCCGGTCATAGTCTAGGCGAGTTCTCTGCATTGGTAGCTTGTGGCGCCTTGCGCTTTGAGGATGCATTGCTGCTGGTTAGTGCCCGTGCACAGGCTATGCAGGCTGCTTGCGAGCAGAATCCTGGAACGATGGCAGCAGTACTAAGCCTTGATGACCAGAAGGTGGCAGAATTATGCCAAACGGTCGGAGAAGGCATCGTGGTGGCTGCTAATTTCAATTGTCCGGGCCAGGTGGTTATCTCTGGCGAGATCGATGCCGTAGAGGCGACATGTGTGGTGATGAAGGAGGCAGGAGCACGTCGTGCGCTGCGTCTGCCGGTCGGTGGAGCATTCCACTCGCCACTAATGCAACCTGCAGCAGAGGCGCTGGAAGAGGCTATACTCAAGACCGAATTCCGCAAACCATTCTGTCCAATCTATCAGAATGTCTCTGCTGAAGCAGAGACCGAACCGGAGATTATCCGTGCTAACTTGCTGAAACAGCTGACAGCTCCCGTACGTTGGACCCAGTCTGTTCAACAGATGATAGCCGATGGAGCTACCGAGTTCTACGAGTTTGGACCTGGCGATGTGCTCAAAGGTCTGATTCGTAAGATTGATGCTAATGTACAAGTAGGCTAATCTTATTATATGAAGGAGAAAAAACGCAAAATCACGCTCAGCACCTGGTGGCAGAATTTTCTGACCGGTGTGCTTGCCACGGCTATTGGTGTCGGACTGACGTTCGAGGTGAACAATCGGGTAGAGCACTACAAGCAGAAGCAAGCCCAACGCCAGGCGGCTATGATGGCCATCTACGATGTAGATCAGATCATCAGTCAGTTTATTCGTGACAAGCAGCGTGAGGATGCTTTTTTCCGGGTGGCAATGTATCTGTACACCCATCAGGACCAACTGGAGACCGTAGCCATGGATAGCCTTTGGATGGCGGCCGAATATGTGGTTAATACTACTGAAAATACGCCCGATTGGGCGGATGACTCAACCGAGAAAGTCTTTACTGGTAGTATGGATGCCCTGCAGAATCTGGGCGATATCACGTTCTACGACAATGTGCAGGAGTGCTATCATCTGCGTAGGGATATGCTCAATCGTTTGTCTTGTAGTTATACCTTCCTCCGTCCTGTGCCTGAAAAATACGTCCTTGACTATCGCAAACAGGTCAGTGCAACCAATATGGACTATACGGGTATGATGAATCAGTCGGCTATGGCAGGATTGCTCCGCCAAATCTTCCGCATGCCGGAGGTCTCGCTCTATCTGCAGAAATACCTCGCGCGCGACAGGAACTACCAGTATTTCATCAACCAGATGATCTTCCTCAACCAAGAGAACAAATTCATCATGAATGTCACGGATGAAGATCTTCAGCACTATATTGACCAGCACATTAATAAGACCATGCCGGCCAAGCCTAAGTTGCTTGTCGGGCAGTGGGATTTACGTCAGGACCACCAAAAGAGGACCTACCTTCTCAGCAAAGATTACAGCGCTTCTACGACAGTCAGTATGGACTATAAGATAGGTGTGCGTACGGAGGGCGAACATGTTAATGTGCCTATCTTTACGCCGCTGACTTATTCCGCCGAAGGCTCGTGGAGCCTGGATGGAGATTCTCTTCGCTTTGATTTTGATCCCAATACACTGCAGATTCTCTCGTTCGATATCGACATAAACAATCTTCCCAACAGAGATGAAAATGTGTCTGACGATAGTATCAAACTGCAGTATGAGCGGATGGTCAAGAGCCAACTGCAGGAACGTACCAACTGGTCGTGGACCAACAAGGTCTCGCTGGGTAAAACAGGGAAGGTGATGTTCTGGGAAGAGCAATATACCATGCCTTGGGGCGAGGTGAAGACAGACAAAACCCAACTCCTCAAATCGCGATAAACATATCAACACAATATTATGAAACACACCTTATTTCTTCTCGCCGTGGCGGCCCTATTGGCCTCATGCGGCAGTGGCTCGCGCTCGCAAGTCATAGGCAAGAATTTCGATGAACAATGCCAACTGACCATCTCGCAATGCGATCGATTGGGCGAAGCTGTGGAGCAACTCGAGGCTAATCCCACGGTTGAATTGCTTGAAGAAGTGCAGCAGATGGCCGATGAACTGATCTTCGATTACGATCCTGCTACGCTCGATTCAGCCCAACTGGTGGCTGCCCTTGAGGTGGACCAACTGATTGCTGAACTCAAGGTCTCAGTGGCAGGCTATATCGACCAAACGGTCAAACAGGGCTATTGGTATCTGGTCAATCGGCCGGAAGAACTGCTGGGCGAAACGACCGAATATCCGGTTTATCTCGAGCGTGGAGAGAAACTATTTGTCGAGATTGAGACAGAGAAACCCGCCGATGTGCGTATCTACAATGTCAATAGCCACCAACTCATACGTTCTTATCTGGGCAAAGCGCGTGTCAAGGACTCGTTGGCTATCTCTTTCTCGTCGGTCTACGTAGTAGAAATCAACCCGCGTGTGCGCCAATATGCATCCGTTGAGTTAACCTACCATCCTAATAGCATCGACCGTCTGAACAATCCGAAAGAGGTTTCTAGCAAGCAGGTTGAGGGCCAGAAAGGTGATTTCCGCGTGCAGACTGTCAAGGGTATCCAGATGAAGAATCTCTTCGAGGAACCGCGTAAATTCACGCTTCGAGGCCAACTCAAGGCTGCCTTCTCCGGTTCTTACCGTGCTATCGTAGCTGTGCCTGTACCACAAGGCGCAAGCGATATCCTCTATAGTCTGCGTATCTCCACCAACGAGCCTGACCGCTCGGACGATGGTAAGTTCCACGATAACATGGAGACCTCCTACAAGCGCATCAAGATGCTTGGTTTGCCGGTCTATGAGTCGCATGGTGGGGCAGGGATTATCTCCACTTTGCTGGGCGAGAATATCCCGCCGCGCGAGGAGGACGCTTATATCAATATGTATGTCTTCTTCAGTTCCGACCAGGCAAAGAAGTTCCAGGATGGCACCGATCCTGCCAAACTGCAGTATAGCATCGATTATTCCACGATGGGCACGCAGTCTTGCAATGGACGAATCCCGGCCAAGGGGCATAAGACCATCTATCTTGGATTCCTCAACGAGCGAATGCGTTACAACAATTATGTATGGCTCGAAGCCGTTAGCGCCGTGCCCAATACCGAGTATTTCCGCACAGAATATACAGTCAAATAAACGCAAAATTGTTTAATAACAAAATCAATTTGAGCTATGAGAAAATTTTTCCTTTTTGTTGCTGCATTATGCAGCATGGTGGCGATGAGCCAGGTAGTTGATGGTATCAACTATGAAATCATCACGGACACTACCGTCCTAATTGTCGCTAACGACCCTGCCTATTCGGGCGACATCGTTATTCCTGCCCGGGTGACCATCGACGGCCAGGAGTACCAAGTGACAGAGATTGGTTACAATGCCTTTGAGTATTGCGATGAATTAACCAGTGTAGTGCTGCCCGTTGGCATCAAGACCATCGGAGATAATGCTTTCCAATTCTGTAACAAGCTGGGTAGCATCAATTTCCCCGAAGGATTGGTAGAGATTGGAAGCGATGCGTTCTGGGGGTGTGATTCGCTCAAGAGCGTTGTGCTGCCTTCTTCGCTGAAGAGCTTGAACGCCTATGCCTTCGAGGAGTGTCCTAACTTAGTCTCGTGCAATCTGCCGAACGGTGTGGAATATGTCGGCGAATATGTGTTCGCCGGAGACTCGTTGCTGGGCACGGTCATGAACGATTCGGTGGTTGCATGGGTTTCTTATGCAGAAACATCGTTCGCCATTCCGGAGGGCATTAAGGCAATGGCCGGATCTGCATGCTATTTTCACAAGAATTTGAAGCAAGTCACTTTCCCATCCACCATGCAGGTTATACCTTATACTGCATTCGAATATTCTGGACTGACCTCTGTCGTTATTCCCGACAATATTGACTGGATTGGAAGTAGTGCGTTCAGCTATTGTGAGGACCTTACCTCGGTAACTATTGGTAATGGCGTACGTCGGATCTATTCCGACGCATTCGGCGAATGTACCAATTTGACAAACCTCACGTGGGGTACAGCTGGCAATCTGGAGGTGATAGATGGTGGCGCTTTCTACAACACTGGTCTCACATCGGTTACGGTACCCGAGGGCGTCAAGCGTCTGCAGACCTATTATGGTCGTGGCGTGTTTACCGGATGCAAGAACCTGAAGACCGTCTCCCTGCCTGCCTCGCTGACAGAAGAAATTGCATATAACACTTTCAAAAATTGTCCGATTGAGTCTATCACCGTCGCTGCCGGCAATACGGTTTTTGATAGCCGCGACAACTGCAACGCCGTCATCCACACCGAGACCAATACGCTTAAGCTGGGTTTTGCTACCACTGTTATTCCTGCTTCTGTCAAAGCCATCGGCTACGGTGCTTTCCAGGAGTGTACAAACCTGACGTCCATCGTTATTCCCGAGGGAGTGACCTATATTGACCATTATGCTTTTTTCAATTGCACGAGTCTGACTTCCATCACTATCCCGAACACTGTACGTAGAGCAGGCTATCAGATTTTCGATGGCACACGCCTAACGGAGCCTGTATACAACCAGTATGTGTTCTTCCGTATGCCATATGCTGCGCTAGCTACAGGCGAATACACCGTGCCTGCAGGTATCGAGCAAATTGCAGGCTACGCGTTCGCCGATTGCAGCGATTTGACTGCTATCCATCTGCCGGCTTCACTCAAGATTGTTGACACAGAAGCATTCTGGAACTGCGTTGGAGTAACGGAAATAGTTATTCCGGACAATGTGGATACGATTGCCGATTATGCTTTCGACTACATGGAGAATGTGACCAAAATCACGCTGCCTGCTAACTTGAAACTAATAGGCGCATGGGTGTTCGCTGGTTGCAACCAACTGGAGCAAATCATCTGCCCGGCGGCGGAGGTACCTGCCTCTCTTTATGGGAATGCGATTGATCTTGTCGGTGACTTGAATGACCCAAGCAGCATCAAGCTCTACGTGCCCGACGCGTCGGTTTCTGCCTACGAGGGCGCAGACGGATGGAAGGAATTTGACGTACAGCCTATTTCCGACGTGCCGACCGCTATCCTCTCTCCTTCCCTTCAGGGGATGTCGGGTGAGGCTACCAAATCCATCCGCAATGGCCAGCTCCTCATCGAGAAATCCGGCCACACCTACAACGTCCTTGGCACGCAAGTCCGTTAAAAGGTTTAGTGCGACTACGTCGCGTTTAGAGGTTTAGTGCTGCTACGCAGCGTTTAATTACACAGCGAAGCGTAAACGCCGAAGGCTATAAACGGAGCGCAGCTCCTATAAACAAAACTAATATGATAGTTACAACTACCCCGACCATCGAAGGTCATACTATTCGTGAGTACAAAGGTCTTGTTTCCGGAGAGGTTATTTTCGGAATGAACTTCCTTAAAGACATTGGCGCGTCGCTCCGCGATTTCTTTGGCGGACGTACCGAGAGTTACGAGAGCGCTATGCTCGAAGGCCGCGAGACGGCACAGAAGGAGATGATCCAGCGTGCTCGTGAGATGGGCGCCAATGCTATTGTTGGCGTCAGTTTCGGCTACGAGACCATGGGCCAGGCTAACAGCATGATCATGATCTCCATCTCTGGCACCGCCGTCATCATCGACTAACTCGCAGAGTAGGGCAGTACCCTCCTGCTTGTTCCTTTTTTCAAAAAGAGGAGTGGCCCGCAAGCCACTCTTTTTTTCTTGTGGCCTCCGAAAATTTTAATTTTTGGAGAGAGCGGAGAACCCGTAGACTCTAATAAATCTGTGATTTATTCTTCGTCGGAGGGATTCGAACGCGACGGGGTCGCTTTTTTTATGCAAAATTTGCACAATTCAAAAATTATTACTATCTTTGCACTCGCAAATCCGTAGAGTAGGGGATTACAGCCTGTTCCTTTTTTGAAAAAGGAGTAGCAGCTTGGTCCTTTTTTGACGGAAACCCGCTAAAAACCAACCATTTACAAACCGCCAACCGACTAAAAATCAAGCGATTACCAACCATATACCAACCACAATCAATCCATTTTCCTACCAAGAACCACTTATTAACCACTTATAAACCACTTATAAACCCCTCGAAAATCCCTTGATCCCCAATCAAGTTTTTTTCATGCCCCGCACATGCCAAAAGCGCGTTATTAGCGCGTGATTAGCGGGTTATTAGCACGTTATTAGCGCGATATTCGGATAACTGGAGAGTAGGGAAAGAATAAGAAAAGAATACCTGCCTGCCAGAATGGCAGAATAAGAGGAAATCTATTATATATACTGCAAAAATCATACCAAATTATGTCGCAAGTTGAATTTCATGTACCTGTAAAAAGTATCCACGGAAAACTGGAGAAGAAAGCGCGTATTATCATGCGTCAGAAGAAGTTCCGTGCGCCTACGGGAGCCGTGCTTCACGAAGGTGTGCAGGAGTCGTATGCCATTGTTCATCCGCGTGATTTTGACAAAACGCCTGCCAAAGGCGCTGAAAAAGCCAATATGCGTACTTTTGGCGATGTTAGTCTCAAATCATCCGAAATAATCCGTTCTGAACGATATACAGACGAAGAACTGGCCGCTATGACGCCTGAACAACGCACCAAAACTCTTGAACTGCGCGCTCAGCTTGAGGATTTCCGACGTCGTTTCTACGCGCAGTTCAAGCGACCTGACCATGAAGCGCCATTCGAGAAAAAACCGCAACCTGGTAGTACAAAACTCATGCGCAAACAATACGTCAAGCTTGACAATTTCATCCAAGCCATCATACGTGAGCGTCTCAAAAATCATTAATCGCATAAAATTATTTGCATATATCAAAAAAAAGCAGTACTTTTGCGCTCGCAAAAGTCAGAACAACCACCAAACAACACCTATATATATAATATATGTACTTTTGCAACCTAATCGTGATTATGTAAAATAGCATATTTATTGAAGCACTCCTATTTATATATATAGAAGCAATTTATGGCAAAAGAAAAAGAAATAATTGAGGTTCAAGAATCAGAAACCAAGTATCAAGTACTTCCCATCCGTAACACGGTGTTGTTCCCGGGAGTCGTCATGCCAATTGCCGTTTCGCGCGCTAACAGCCTGAAACTGATCAAGTCAGCTAACCGCACTAACGAGAAAATCATTGTTCTCACGCAGAAAGATAGCCAAGTGAGCGAACCTACGGAGAACGATCTATACGGTCTTGGTGTCTTGGCACGCGTCATGCAGGTAGTTACCCTGCCGGATGAATCACAGACAAAAATGGCCATTCTTGAGGGATGCGAACGCGTCGAAGTATCTGATTTTGAGGAGACTGAGTCTGGAATCATGCGTGCTAAAGTGTTCGTGTTGCCTGAGAAAATGCCGAAGGCACGCGATCGTCAGTTTGCTGCTATGTACGAGGAAGTACGCGAACTCTCGCTTCGTCTGCTTGGCATGCGTGAGGAACCGCGTTGGGACATCCAGAATACGCTGCGCAACCTGAATAACGGACCTACGTTCGTCAATTTCGTATGCTCACTTTTCGAGTTGACACTCGATCAGAAGCTGCAGCTGTTGGCCTATGACTCGATGATAGAGCGCACCACGGCCCTACTCTCTATGCTGCAGAAAGTCGTGGAGATTCAGGACATGAAGGCCGATATACGTCGCCGTACGCACGAAGCCATGGACAAGCAGCAACGCGAGTATTTCCTACGCGAAGAGATTGAGACCATTAAGCAGGACTTGGGTGATACAGGCGCAGAAACTATCAAGAATCTGCGTGAACGCGGACGCCAGAAACTCTGGTCTGACGATGTGGCTGCAGTCTTCGAGAAAGAGCTGCAACGCCTCGAGCAGATGTCGGTTCATGCGCCGGACTACTCCACCGAGCAAAACTACGTAGAGACTCTTCTGGCATTGCCTTGGGGCGTTTTCTCGGACGATAATTTCGACATGAAGCACGCTCAAGCGGTACTCGATCGCGATCACTACGGACTAGATAAAGTCAAGGAACGCATCGTCGAATACTTGGCCGTGCAGCGCCAACTGGGACTTCGCAGCGACAAAGAGAAAAAAGCGCACCCTGTCAAATCGCCTATTCTCTGCCTATATGGCCCTCCGGGAGTCGGCAAAACCAGTCTGGGCAAAAGCATCGCTGAAGCCTTGGGGCGCAAGTACGTACGCGTTTCGTTAGGTGGTCTGCATGACGAGTCAGAGATTCGCGGACATCGCCGCACCTATATTGGTGCTATGCCTGGACGAATCATTGATGGCATCAAGAAATGTGGTACTAGCAATCCTGTCTTTGTGCTCGACGAAGTCGATAAGATTGGCATGGACTACAAGGGCGATCCTACATCGGCACTTCTCGAAGTACTTGATCCGGAGCAGAACAACACCTTCCACGACAATTTCCTGGACGTAGATTACGATCTGAGTCGCGTACTCTTCATCGCTACGGCTAATACACTCGATACCATTCCACGTCCTCTACTCGATCGTATGGAACTGATTGAGATGACCGGTTATCTGCAAGAGGAGAAAGAGGAAATAGCTAAACGTCATTTGGTTCCCAAAGAGTTGCAGAACCATGGACTGAAGCCATCGCAGCTGAAACTGAAGAAGGATATCATCGGTCATATCATCGACGATTACACGCGCGAATCTGGTGTACGCAATCTGGAACGCCAGATAGCTAAGATCTGCCGTAAGATAGATACCAAGTTAGCACTGGAAGAGACTTACAATGTGACAGTTACGCAGGATGACTTGCGCCAATACTTAGGCCAAGCACGCTATACACGCGACACATGGGAGACCAATAAATATGTGGGCGTAGTCACAGGTCTGGCATGGACTCAGGTTGGCGGAGAAATACTCTTCATCGAGACTAGTCTCAGTACCGCCAAGACTCCAACGCTGACTATGACCGGCAATCTGGGCGATGTAATGAAGGAAAGCGCTACTCTTGCGCTCGAATATACGCGTGCTCACGCTGAGCAGTTTGGTATCGATCCTAAACTGTTTGATACCAAGTCGGTACATATACATGTACCGGAGGGCGCAATTCCTAAGGATGGACCTAGTGCAGGTATTACGATGACTACCGCTATCGTCTCTGCCTTCACCGGCCGTTTGGTTAAGCCACGTATTGCGATGACTGGCGAAATGACTCTGCGTGGCAAAGTGCTGCCTATTGGCGGAGTAAAAGAAAAACTGCTCGCGGCGAAACGAGCAGGTATTACGGATATTATCCTCTGTGAGGATAACCGAAAAGATGTCACAGAAATACCGGATATGTACCTAAAGGGACTGAAATTCCACTTTGTACACGATATAAGCGAGGTAATCAACTACGCGTTGATGTAAAGTCCTCAAAGGTACCATCGGTATAGTACACTACGATATTTCGTATTTGTTTCTGAGGAGCTGCAATTATCTGCGGCTCTTCATTTTTTGCATTAAAGGCAGCGCGTAGCGCGTTATTCTCGCCATTAGGAGCCAGTTCATCAAAGAGTCCTGCCTCTTTGCCCGGTTCTGTACGCCACATTTTGCCATTACCTACAATCAGCCATTCTGGATTCAGGGTAGGATAACGCAGCATAATACGCTTCATCACCTCCAGACTAGGATTATTGCGGCCACTCATCATATTGCTGATAGTGCCTGGTTGTACATGAATCTCTTCTGCAAATTGACGAGCAGAGAGTTTGAGCTCATGAATTAGATGCTCAATGCGTTCTCTTTCATTCATAGTATAAATGATTTCAAATATTCAATTCTCACGAAAGTTCTGATATTTTCAGCTATTAACATATACTGAACAAAATCCGCTGCAAAGGTACAAAAAAAATGTGAAATACACAAATATGTGCAGCATTTTTTGTAAATATTTTATTTACAGTTGTGAATATTAGCAATTTGCAATTGTGAATATTTCGAAACCATGCAGAAGAAACACTGATCTGTATAGTCCCTCTGATTCATTCTAGGCTGTACTCAAGAAAGTATCTATTTATGGGACGCTATCTCATTATAGGTAATACTCGTAACATGCAGATTTTCAGTATATATTTATATAAAATATGCATTACATATACTAATTTGGCCCATATTCCGGATAATAGATAGTAGTGGTTAAAGTAAAAGACTAAGTAAAAGCCATAACTACTGATTTATAGGAAGTTATGAGTACTTATTTAGCGATTATTGGCGAGCGTGGAACAATTTGCAACGCTATCTACAGTGCCTTTCCTCCGGATCTTCTCCCCTACTCCGCTTTGTGTATATGCTCTAGACATAGACTCTCAAAATCGGCCGTTTAGTGTAATTTGTGATCGGCAGATATGTGAACGAAATACTGCATTTTTATATTCACACTTATTATGTATACAATTTGCACTTTTTGTTTGCACGATTCACAGATTTGTACTACTTTTGCACCACTTTTCTGAGAGACTATAAAAAATGTGTTAAACCTAAACCTAACTATTCTGAAGATGAAAGAGAAATTATCTACAATCTTATCCACTATGGAGGAAACAGCATTACGCCTGTTCATGGACGACTACAAAACGCGCCCCTACTCCGATTGCTACACTGGTGCTCGTTGCGGATCGTACTTCCGCATGCATCAGTAACTATCCTAACTGTTCCCATTAAACCTACCTTAACTTAACGAAACCGGCCTCGCAACTCTACGAGACCGGTATTTTTCTTCCTAATACTATTAAATATCGGTATATTTATAAAGCGTAGTTGTCAATTTTCAAATTTACAATCGAAAATCCCTCCAAAATTTGCACGTATCACGAAAAAGCAGTACTTTTGTATCGGTTTTTGAAATATCGATGCTATACTAAGTATATCGGTTTTCGTTAAGACACGAAATCAAAAGGGAATCGGGTGTAAATCCCGGACAGTCCCGCTACTGTAAGTGCCTGGAAATATAGACCAAAGCAACTATTCATTATGCCACTGAGACATCGGGAAGGCGAATAGTTGCGGCACAAGTCAGGAGACCTGCCGATATATAGCAGCTCGGATGCACATCCTCGAGGAAGGAGAACTGAGACCTGTATACCATGTATATTTAGCGGCACTGCGTCCGCATGGTTCGGTTTGTCTTTTCCATGAAGGTGGAGAAGGCATCTTTTTTTTATGACAAACCTATTAAAATTAGTTTACGTAATATGAAACAATTCAACGTTAAATATCATGTATTAGCTCCACTGACAATATTTGTGGTGCTTTTCCTGCTTTTTGTGCCGACTTCTTTCTTCGGCATTGATGGTCTGACCGTTGTTCAGCAGCGCACGATTGCTATTTTCTGCTACGCAGCGCTGATGTGGATGTTCGAGATTATTCCTGCTTGGGCGACCTCGGTAAGCACGGTTGTATTCCTATTGCTGGCAGTCAGCAACAAGGGACTAACCAAACCCGAAATGGGCGATTTGGTTAATTTCAAGGAACTGATGGCTGCTTTTGCCGATCCTATCATAATGCTCTTCTTGGGTGGATTTGTTCTGGCTATTGCTGCTAGTAAAGTAGGTCTCGATGTCTATCTGGCACGTATCCTACTCAAGCCTTTTGGAACAAAACCTAAATTTGTCCTACTGGGATTCTTGACACTCATCAGCATTATGTCTATGTTTATGAGCAATACCGCTACCGCAGCTATGATGTTGGCCTTCCTCACACCGGTTTTGAAAACTCTTCCGGAGAACGGAGGGGGACGTATTAGTCTCGCATTGGCTATTCCTATCGCGGCGAACATTGGTGGTTTGGGTACACCTATTGGTACTCCTCCTAATGCTATCGCTATCGGTCAGTTAGCCTCCAATGGCATCGAAATCGGTTTTGGCGCATGGATGCTCCGTTTTGTACCGGTAGTTATCGTCATGATTCTCTTCGCTTGGCAGCTGCTCATGTTCCTTTTCCCATTCAAGGCCAAAAGCATTGAAATCAAAATTGATGGTGAGTGCAAAAGGGATTGGAAGTTCTGGACAGTTACCGTAACATTCTTCTTGACTATCCTACTCTGGATGACCGGTGAATTGACTCACCTCAATTCGAATGTAATTGCTTTGATTCCGTTCGCAGTATTCGCATTGACAGGTATCTTCTCTCAGGACGATTTTGCAAAGATTGACTGGCACGTACTGTGGATGGTCGCAGGTGGTTTTGCTCTCGGCACAGCCCTCAATAAGACTGGTTTGGCAGCATCTTTGGTCGAAGCTATTCCATTTGGATCATGGTCGGCAGTAGCAATTCTGATTATTGCAGGTCTGCTCGGATGGTTGTTGTCCAACTTCATCGCCAACTCGTCTGCTGCTAACCTATTAGTACCTATTCTGGCTGTTGTAGGTAGCGCAATGAGTGAGAACCTTGCAGGTCTTGGAGGCGTGACTACCCTATTGGTTTGTGTAGCTGCTTCTACTTCGTTCGCTATGCTCTTCCCTATCTCTACACCTCCAAATGCTATTGCTTCTTCTACAGGTATGATCAAGACACACGATATGACCGTTGTCGGCTTGATCGTGGGTCTGCTCGGTATAGCAGTTTCGTACGCTGTATTGTTGCTATTCCCATTCTAACTTATTTTATTCGCCATACATAACACTCTTTTATCTTAATGTTGTCTGCAAAAAATATGTGTTATGTTGGAGCAGTCTTTCATGGACTGCTCCTTTAGCGGATAAAAATAAATGACTAAAATTGAAGTATGAAACGATTGGTATTAGTTTGTTTTCTTTTTCTGACCGTAGGCAGTTATGCTCAAACGGTGGATAGTGCGCGTATTGCTAAACAAGAGCGAATCAAAACGCATCTCAAACAACACTACAAGGTGTATGGCTTTGTGCGCAATTTCTTTGCTTACGATAGTCGTGAGTGCCTTTCCGGAACGGCAGACCTGTACATGTATATGCCCAAGGACAATCTATGGAACCAGACAGAAGCAGAGGCTGAAGTGTCGGGTGTACCACGCGAAGATCTGAATGCGCAAAGCACTTTCCGCTTTCTGTCCCTTACTAGCCGTGTAGGTCTGAATGTTACCGGTTATAAATGGCGAAACACTGAGTTCGGCGGTAAAATCGAAGCCGATTTCTATGCAGGCCTAAGTAAAGTTACCGGGCAGAACCACCCAGTGACAGGAACTGCACAGTTACGTCTGCGTCAAGCCTATTTGACTTTGGCGTGGGATAGTCTACCAATGAATAAGCGCGATTATGCACGTGTAGACCTTACTATTGGTCAAGCATGGCATCCTATAGCAGCAGACCTCTGCGATGCTATAGCGCTCAACAACGGTGCTCCTATCGGCCCGTTTAGCCGTACACCGCAAGTACGCATGGATGCACGTCTGGGCAAATATTTTACGTTAACCGGTACAGCATTGTGGCAAATGCAATATACATCGACCGGCCCGGAAGGTGCATCGGCCGAATATATGCTCTACGCTAAAACACCGGAGGTGTATGGTGGTCTGAGTTTCCATCACCCGTGCGGCGTAGTTATGCGTGCAGGAGTAGATGTGCTGAGTATCAAACCACGCCATCAGGGTACAGTTCTTGATGCAGGAGGCAACGAGGTAACAGTTACCGTAAAGGACCGTATCACTACTTGCTCGCCGTTTGTATATTTCATGTACAAGCACGGCGATTTCTCTATCAAAGCGAAATCTGTCTTTGCTGAATCGGGCGAACACATGAATCTAAATGGAGGTTATGGTGTGAAAGCCATCAATGCAGATGGTTCGTGGGAATATACCCCAACGCGCAATAGTTCTTCTTGGCTCAGCATCGTCTATGGTGGCAATATCGGCCAACCTGACCAGGCGGGCACACAACATCGTTTGCAAGGTATTCTCTTCGGAGGTTATGTCCAGAATTTTGGTACCAAAGAAGCTCTACTGGATGCAGATGGAGATGGACTGGCCGATAAACTCTATTTCTGCAAGAATAGTTTTGCCAAGCTAAATCGCATGTGGCGTGTGTCGCCTACTCTGCTTTGGACGATGGGTAAATTCCAGATGGGTGTAGAGTATGAGATAACATCCGTACAATACGGAGATGGCAAGATTAGCGCCGCCAATGGATTGTCGGAGAACGGATTACACTGGGTGACCAACCACCGTGTACAATTGATGACTAAGTATAATTTTTAAGCCAGATAGTAGCGGCTCCTTCTAAGGTCCAACCGGGCATTTGTGCCGTAGGCAGGTAACCCAACGAACGATAGAGAGCCGTGCAAGCCTGGTTACGATCGGCTATAACGGCATAAAGCAAACGGAGATTAAGATGACCAAAGGCATACTTTTCTAGCGCCTTTACGGCCTCCTTTCCTACTCCTTTGCTACGCGAGTCCTTCGCGACATACATGCCTATCGCAGCGCGACGATTACGCGGATCAAAATCAAAGAGGTCGATGCAACCTATGGTTGCACCGCCTTTTTTTGAATCTGTATCGTCGATTTCTTCTATGATCAGACGTAACTGCCCATCACGATAGATATCGCCTGTGGTAGATGCGATATAATCGCGCAGATCTTGCTGTGAGAGCGGATTGTGCGTATCTGCATCAGACCATGAGGCAGCATCGTTTTCCCATTGATAGAGAAACGGCAGATCAGATGGTTCCAATTTGCGTAGTCTTATCATTTGTTTTCCTCGTTTTTGTCTCGGTTCGATAGTCTGTCGTTAGTCTGTCGTTAGTCTGATTTAGCTGAATAGACGGGCAAAGAATCCTTTCTTCTTAGGACGTAGGTCCTCCATATTGCCTTGCGGAGCGGGTTCCCAACATTTGCCCGAGTGAATCATATTGTATATAACTCCCCAATCTGGCAATCCGCCTAGGTTACGATCGTCAATCCAAAGGTCTGCTACCAGTTTGCGCGCCGTATGATGTTCCGGTTCTTCCTCCGGATAATTGCTATTGATAGCATAGAATTCCAGTCCTCTATTCTTACAGTAAGTGACCGCTTCGTCCAACAATTCTCCTTCACGGACAGTCCAGAGAATAATTTGATGATGATCCTCGTCCTGAAGTTTCTTGAGCGTTTGAATAGCAAACGGTATAGGTTTTCCTATACGCGGATATTCGTGAGTTACAATTGTTCCGTCAAAATCGCAAGCGATAATCATGTTCGTCTAGTGTTTTAGAGGTAAGATTAATAGGTCTCCTGATTTTCATCCTTAGGACTCATCTCCTGTTCCAGTTTGCCAATGGTCGGTTTTGTAAAATACCATGCTATAGCAGCAATAGCAGCTACCCAGAGCATGGAGCGGTAACCGCCAAGCCAGTAGAATGCAAATATACCGAGCGGCATAGCATTGCTAACCAACAAAATACGTATAGCTGCAATCTTGAAATACTGCTTCAGCGTTTGCGGTTTGAATAGTTTGACCATATATAATCCGAAAGGAATAGTGATGAGCGCATCAAAAATCACGATATATTGCACGATTTTTCCCAGTTGGGAGAACTTATCCAGTGGCTCGTACAAACCTTTTGAGAATGCGTAATACATAGCTGTTAGGATGATGAGCGAAACTATCATCTGAATATAATAAATCCAATGCAAGGAGCGCACTACTTGATTTTCTTCCATGTGTTTGTCTTTTTAGTTATTATAATCAATTCGGTTGACGATAGAGCGACCAAGCGTCACTTCGTCGGTATATTCCAGTTCATTGCCAATAGCCACACCACGAGCAATCTGCGACAATCGTGTCTGTTCGGTCAATCCGGCATTCTGCATGCGGCGGAAGATGTAGAAATTGGTGGTATCGCCTTCCATCGTAGTAGGCAAAGCCAGAATAACCTCCAGGATTCCACCTTTGGCCACACGTTCTATCAGCGAATCAATCTCCAGATCCTTTGGCCCTACTCCGTCCATCGGGGAAATAATACCTCCTAGAACATGATAAACGCCATTGTATTGGCCAGTATTCTCGATGGACATCACATCTTGGATGTTCTCTACCACGCAGATAGTAGAATGGTCGCGATGTGTGGATGCACATATAGGACACAATTCTGTATCAGATATATTGTGACACTCACGACAGTAGATTACTTCCTTTTTCAGTTTCGTTAATGATCCGGCAAAGTTTTCTACCTCTTTGTCTGACCGACGAAGTAACTGCAGAACTAGCCTTAAGGCTGTTTTCTTGCCTACTCCTGGCAGCGAAGCCATCTGGTTGACTGCCTGTTCTAGTAATATGCTTGGATAGTCAGACACCTTGTTTCTCTATTTAGTTTTGTTGGACCATCGGGCAGGAAGCATGCGATACGGGTAACGCTCGCGTATGTTTTCGGCGTTTGGACAGTCGCAACGGTGGATGCGGATACCTTTGGTAACCGATATAAAGGCAAAAATCGGGTCTCCCGGTTGAGGATTACAGCATTTGGATAGGTTGTAATCTACATTCTTGACATTCATATCCACCTCAATAGCCAATCCTTTCAGCTCGTTTTTAGGAACATACTCATGCTCCTCGCGTGGTCCTTGAACCGGAGTTTCATTCAGCGAGAGGAATACATCGCGGAGACGTAGTATATCTTCCTTCCCGGTTGCCAACGATTGGTATAAGTCGGAAACGGCTTTGTAGCCTAACTTATTGGCCAGACGAGTTATGTCCGCTTCGCCATATTCCAGTTTCCAGTTCTTGAATCGGCGTTCAATCAGTTCTTTGCCTTCTGCAGCCGATTTGTATTCGATCTCTTTGAGCGATTGGCGAATCTTGTTTTTGGCTTTAGACGAGGCTACGAAATTCAGCCAATCTGCATTCGGATGTTGGTTTGGAGAAGTCAGTACAAACACTTGATCTCCATTCTGTAATTGTTGACGAATAGAGACATTCTGGTTGCGAATGGTTCCTCCTACGCAATGCGCGCCGACTTCGCTATGGATTGAGTATGCAAAATCAAGAACTGTCGCACCAAACGGAAGACGACGCAAATCGCCTGTCGGAGTGAAAACATATACATCGCTCGGACGTTGTACGATAGAACCTTTGACTCCTTTGTACGACCAGTGAGCAGCCACACCCTTCTCTGCCACTTCATCCATGCGGGTGGTACGGATCTGCACTTCTACCCATCTTTTGTCAGGTCCGAGAACAGTGGTATGAAGCGATTCATAACCGTTCTCTTTGGGCACAGACAGCCAGTCGCGCAATCGTTTTGGATTGGGCGGAAAGACATCGGTAATGAGCGAATAAACCTGCCAACAGTCTGATTTCTCTCGCTCAGGAGGAGAATCGAGTATGATGCGGATAGCAAACAGGTCGTAGATCCTATCTACATCGCAATGTTGCGCTTGCATCTTGTGGTAGATGGAGTGAATCGATTTAGGGCGCCCTTTGATAGTGAACGTAAAGCCTTCGGCTTTCAGTTTCTCCTCAATAGGTGCGATAAATCGTGCAATATACTCCTCTCGCTCTACCTTCTTAGCATTCAATGCATGCGCGATGTACTTGTATGTCTCGTAATCCAGGAATTTGAGCGCCAAGTCCTCCATCTCAGTCTTAATCTGGTACAGACCAAGCCGATGAGCCATAGGGGCATGCAGTGTTTGCGTTTCGCGTGCTATGTGGCGACGACGATCGCTATCCCCCTCCTGGTCCAACGTACGAAGTAGTTCCAAGCGTTGGTTCAAAATGTCATATAGGACTTTATTGCTCTCTTCCATCAGATGAATTCCAAAAATCGGGGCAAAGTTACGAAAAAAAATGCAAATTGCAAAATAAAATCAATTTTATTTGCATATTTAGAAATTTTGTATTAATTTTGCAGCCGAAAATGTGCAATAAATAAAATCTATCTATAATGAAAGCAACACGTATCCTTTTCATTTGCCTGCTAAGCATCGCAGCTTGCGCAATGGCTTATTTCTGTGTAACAAGCGTTACGACTCCTATTAAGTTTGAAGACACACGTGCCGAGCGTGAAGTGGCTGTTATCAAGAATCTGGTTGATCTGCGTACTGCAGAAGTGGAGTTCCACCACCAGAATGGCCGTTTTACGCCTAGTTACGACACCCTACTCACTTTCCTGAAGACCGCTCCAAAGAAAGAGTTGCTGAAGGAAGGAAGTTTGACGGATAAGCAATTGGAAGCTGGTCTGACAGAGCATAAAGCCGTTAAGATACTGGATGCAGCTAAGAAAAAAGCGCTGAAGAAGAATTCGTTTGAAGATAATGATGCACTCTACGCATATATCTGGGAGAACGATAAAGACGTGAAAGACAATGGTTTGCAAGGTTTCCGCCGTGATACGATTGAGCTGAACATGCTTGAAGCTTTGTACAAAGGCGAGTATAATGCGGAGAATATTGACCAGATTACCTATATTCCTTTCAACCTGGAAGGCAAGCAATTTGAACTGGAAGTAAACAATGACTACAAGACCAGTCAAGGTATTCGTGTTCCATTGTTCGAAGCACGTGCGCCGTTTGCAAGTTATCTGGGCGACCTGAACAAACAGGAATTGGTTAACCTGATTGACCGCGAGGAGAAACTTGAGCACTATGCCGGTTTGAAGGTGGGTGACATCATTGCTCCGAACAACAACGCAGGAAACTGGGAGTAAGAAGTTTAGAGAGATGCGTATAATCTCTGGAAAATACGGGGGGCGGCGATTGTCGCCCCCTAAAAATATAACCGCGAGACCGACAACCGATTTCGCGAAAGAGAGTTTGTTCAATCTGCTGAACAATCGGATTGATTTTGAGGGGATTGATATGCTGGACCTATTTGCAGGAACAGGCGGAATGGGCATAGAATGTGTGAGCCGCGGTGCCAGAGAAGTTACGGCTGTAGAATTGGCACATGTTCAGCAGAATTGGATAATCAGTTGTTGCAAACAACTGGGCATAAACAATCTCACAGTCATTCGTGGCGATGTATTCAAATATTTGAACAGTTGTCATATCAAGTATGACCTAATATTTGCTGATCCGCCTTATGCCTTGGAGCAATTGCCTACTCTGCCCGATTTAATTCTGGAGCGAGATATACTGAAACCGAATGGATGGCTAGTCGTAGAGCATGGCAAAGATACGAATTTCACGACTCATCCACGTCACGTAGAAACGCGCCAATATGGCAGCGTACATTTCAGTTTCTTTCAGTAAGAAAATTTACTCTCGTTAAGATTTTATACAAAAAGACAACCACGTAGTGCTCTCGTGATTGTCTCGTTTATGTCTCGGTAAAGTCTCGTCTATGTCTCGCCCACAAAAAAGTATACGATTATTAAGATTTACAATTCGATGTAAACCTCTATAAGTTTGCATTCGGACTGTGGTTCCAGTCGTATGTCATTGAGACTAGCCGGCACAAGAACCGCTTCGCCCTGCCGCATAGAAACCGTTTTGTCTTCCGATTCGCAATCTAAAGCCGTGAGTTGGCACTTGCCCTCCACGCACATAAACGCCACGAACGAATCTAATGGTGCATAATCGCGCTGAACCGTTTGGTTGAGCTGCATCACATTGGCCGTAAAATACGGCGTTTTCTTTAGATTAGCCACTCCATTGGCATCGGTTTCCGGATGAGTGACTGTAGCCTCTTCAGACACCGCGAAATCCATCACCTCAAGCGCCTTGTCCAACTTGAGAGGACGCATGCGACCATCATTTCCTACTCGATTGTAATCGTACAAGCGATAAGTGATATCCGAATTCTCCTGGATCTCGGCTACAATGGTATTGCGCTGCATAGCATGTACTGTGCCTGCAGGAATATAAGCCACATCTCCCTCCTTTACCTTATAACCGCGCAGATAGCGCGCGAGAGAGCCATCTAGGATGGCTGCGTGAATGAGCGATGAGTTCATTTCTTGGTTCCAACCAAGATAGATAGCCGCATCAGGCGCAGACGGCAAGATATACCACATCTCATTCTTGCCCAAACAATGCTCATTTTCAAGCGCGTAGTCGTCATCCGGATGCACCTGGATAGAGAGATCATCAATGGCATCGATAAACTTCAACAGCACCGGAAAATGCGTGCCAAACGCATCGAAAACCTTGGTTCCGACCAATTCATCCATATATACTTCCAGCAAGTCTTGTAATGAATCACCTTCGTGCGAACCATTGCTGACCTCTGTCGGATATTTCTCAATATCAGATATTACCCATGCTTCGCCCACATTCTCATAGTCTGCGGGCACATGGTCGTACCATTGTTCGATAGTATGTCCTCCCCACAATTTATGGAAGAGTTGCGCTCTAAATTTGAAAGGATACAACATGTTGTGTGTTGATTGCTTTAGAGATTGCGTATGCGTTTTTCCCATTTCCATGCGCTAGCAAGCACGTCACGGATGGGTGTATCGGCTTTCCACCCCAAGACAGTATTGGCCTTGTGCGGTTCAGCCCACACTTGTTCGATATCTCCCTCACGACGTCCGACGATGGTGAATGGAATCTTCTGGCCCGTAGCTTGCTCGAACTCATGAATCACTTCCAATACACTTAATCCTCGTCCTGTGCCCAGGTTGAAGACCTCTACTTGCTCGCGATCCTTGACATTCAGCATTCGGTCAATGGCCTTAACATGTGCCTTAGCCAGATCAACTACGTAGATATAATCGCGAATACACGATCCATCAGGCGTGTTGTAGTCATTACCGAAGACCTTGAGTTCTTTGCGTAATCCTGCCGCAGTTTGTGTAACGAACGGCAACAGATTCTGTGGAACACCATTAGGCAGTTCGCCGATATAAGCCGTAGGATGCGCACCGATTGGATTGAAATAACGCAGAATAGTCGCATTTAGGCTGCTATCAGTATGTGCTTCGTCGTTGATAATCTCTTCGTTAATCTGCTTGGTGTTGCCATACGGTGAAAGTGCTTTCTGGATAGGAGCAGTCTCGTCAACCGGCAGATGAGCAGCATCCGGTTGGCCGTAAACAGTACAACTAGAGGAGAATACCAGATTAGGCACATTGTGTGCGCGCATTACCTCCAACAAGGTGATGAGACTACCGATATTGTTGCGATAATACACCAGTGGCTTTTCTACCGATTCTCCTACCGCCTTGCTTGCTGCGAAATGGATAACGCCCACAGTATCAGGATACTGGCTAAAAACGGCATCCAAATCAGCATAATTGTTGCAGTCAATATTGGCAAACGCGGGACGAAAACCGACAATCTTCTCTAGCCCATCCAACACTTCGATGGATGAGTTGCTTAGATTGTCCACAATGGTTACGTCGTAACCTTGTTGTATGAGTTCTACTGTGGTGTGCGAGCCAATATACCCCGTTCCCCCGGTAACTATAATACGTGCCATATTAGAATAATTTAGCAGGGTAAATGCCTGCGTCTACCAATTGTTTGATTTTGTCCACCACTTGTGGTCTATCCTCACTATACGTAACGCCGAACCATTTGCTCGGAGTATCCAGTACCTTGCAAGTAGCTTTGCCATCGACGATGAGTTGGTTAACCAAAGTAGGAATATAGAATTCGGACTTCAGTTCTTGTCCCTTTTCAGTAAGGAACGCCTTGAATCCCTCTTCTGTATAGCGGAAATACTCAGGCGTGAAGCCCCACATATTCATCGATACAGGCGTATTTGGAGCCAACTCTGTATCCACATCGTTTTCGGTATAAACAATGTGTCCGTTTTTGTTCTCAATCTTTGTGCGCTCTACTACATCAGTCAGGTAGCCATCCGCATCTGTTGCGCAAACACCACGACTAACTGAGCCGTTTTCGCTCAAAGTATTGCATACGCGGTAACCTACCATACAATATTTGCCTTCAGTTCCCTCAACCGACTTAAGATAGTCTGCCAAAACTTGGAACGACTCCTTGCCATAGAAATCATCCGCGTTGATAACCGCAAACGGTTCACGAATCAAGTCCTTGCCCATCAGGACGGCATGGTTGGTTCCCCATGGTTTGGTGCGCTCAGGATTGTAACTATAGCCAGAAGGCACTTTATCTACCGACTGGAAGCACACCTCACATTGTACTTTGCCTGCATATTTGCTAAGTACCACACGGCGGAAGTCGTCTTCGAAATCCTTGCGAATGACAAAAACAATCTTTCCAAATCCGGCACGCAGGGCATCGAACACACTATAATCCAATATAGCTTCGCCACTTGGGCCAAGCGCATCAATCTGTTTCAAACCACCGTAACGGCTTCCCATTCCCGCCGCCAAGATAAATAATGTAGGTTTCATATGCTTGTTTGTTTTGATTATTCTTCTTCAGTTGTGATTACTTCCATCTTGCCATGATGTTTCTTATGGCGCGCCCACAAGCCATATACCTCAGAACAGTTGCCCGCGGTAATAAAAGCGTGGATGTGATTGTCGCGGATATAGGCCATAACAGCCGAGAACTCATCTTGCGTCAAGAGCGTTTGTATCTCGATTTGCTCTTCCCCACTATATCCGCCTTGTACTCTGTACAAGGAACAGCCACGTACCAGATCCTGAATGATGAATTGGCGTATTCGTTCATGATCAGCGGAGATGATACATACACGTTTGCGCTTGTTGAGCGAAGCCGTGAAATAGTCAATAGCCAGACCATTGATCATTGTACCTATTATACCAATGATGACCATACGGAAATCGTTGATAAAGAAAGATGTACAGCAAATGATAGCACCACCGATAGCCACGGATGTGCCAATATCGAAGTGCAAGTATTTGTTGACAATCTTGCCTAGGATATCTAATCCTCCGGTAGAAGCATTGATGCGGAACAAGAATGCCTGACAAGCACTCAACAGGAGCACAAAGCACAAGAGGTCGAACCAGACATCTCCTTGTCCAAGGCCGCTACTCATGACACTCTCGCGCACCTTCTCCATCACTTCTCCCGAACGACTGAGCAGATACGGATTTCCGTTAGCATCCAACACCGTTTGTCCCGCTTGGAGTTGTGCGAGGATTTCCGGAGCATCAATGACCTTGTGTGTCAAGTTGGTATAAGGAAAAATGCGGTCGAAGAACTGAGTTAAAGGTCCCAGGATTAAGGCTGTATATACGGTTTTTGCGCCAAACTCATTGCCAATTAGCAAGAAGGCCAACAGCAACAAGAATGCATTGATACTCATTACCAAATAGGAGAAGGTATTGGCATCGCCTCCAATGGCCGTATTGATAACGATGGTTAAACCTGAAATAGAACCGACAATCAGATGGCTCGGCATCAAGAAATAATAGACTGCAATCGCACCAAAACTCATGCCGACAGTCATCATCAGGAGTTCACGCCAAAACTTCAGTGTTCCTAGTGCGTGCCAGAAGGTGCGTAGCAAATCGAGCCAATATTGTTTGGTCAGATACTGTTGTATTGTGTTCATTATGTGTGTATTAGATTTCTTCTTTTATCACTAGTCGTGCTGTGCGTCTGGTGGTTTGGCTCAGCATGATAGTTCGTCCCGATCTAGCTCGATCGAGTATTTCGGGCGTTGTGCCGCGTATGGTTAACAAAGACAAATGGTCGTTGTAGGTTACCTGGAAATGTTCGCTGAGCGCTTGAATGGCATTCGGAACAAAACGTGTGTTATCGACGCACACAGAAATCGTAACCGCCGATGACTGAATCAAAGATACCTTTAGACGATGATGGTTGATGATATCGAATATCTCGCTTAGACTTTCCTCCAGAACAAAAGCAAAATCTTTAGCTCTCATCGTGATGAGTATTTGGTTCTTGCGCCAAATATAAACAGGAACATCAATCGGGTGTTGAGGGGCATCGGAGATGCATGATCCGTCGGCTTTTGGATCGCCGAATGGCTTCACAAACAGCGGAATACGCTTATTCTCAAGCGGGCGGATAGTTTTCGGGTGAATAATCTGTGCGCCAGAATAACTCAACTCGACTGCATCGGTGTAGCGCAATTCGGGAATAAGAATCGTATCCGGTTCTAATCGAGGATCGGCATTCAGTATACCCGGGACATCTTTCCAGATAGTTACACTCTCGGCATCGAGATAATTGCCCAGCAAAGCCGCGGTGTAGTCTGATCCTTCTCGTCCTAATGTAGTGCGCTTGCCATCAGCTGTTCCGCCAATGAAACCCTGTGCAATGACGATGCGCGGCCTGTTAGATCTATCCCACCCTGCACGGATGGTCTCTGCGCTAGTCTGATTGTCCACTTGGGCTTCTCGCCATGTATCGTCCGTACGGAGCAATTTAGGCATATTCCACCACTCAACAGGCAAACCCTGTTTGAGCAGATAGACTGCAATAATCTGGGTGGACATAATCTCGCCCAACGAGACCAATTGGTCGTAGTTCTCGTCATATGGGCGAGTTGGATCGTAGGGAATCTCACCTTGCAGGCGGACATCCACTCCAGGTTGCAAACCTAATGCCTTCATGATAGCCACGTGGTAATCGATGATATCTACCCACTGGCTTAGCGCTTTGTCTTCTTGTCCGGCAGCCAAGGCGTCCATAACACGCTCTAAGGCGTTGGTTGTCTTTCCCATAGCGGAGACAACAACCATCAAGTCTCCATCTTGGAGACGAACTATACGCTCTAGATTGCGAACACCATCCGCATCTTTGACCGATGCCCCACCGAACTTGTAGACTTTCATTTTGGTCTGCGATTAATTATCACAAATTAGCCATTCTGATGGCCGTATAGGCTCCTTCTATGCCCTTGTTGCCCAGTTTGCCCCCACAACGGTCCAAAGCTTGCTGCTTGTTCAGAACCGTTAGTACGGAGAAGATAACAGGCACATTGCCTTGCGTATTGAGCGTCGTAACGCCCTGAGTAACCGATTGGCACACATAGTCGAAATGCGGAGTCTCGCCCTGGATAACACAGCCAATAACGATGACTGCACTTAGGCGTGGCTGCTCATGGATAGCCTTAGCAGCGGCGTAAGTTAGTTCGACTGTACCAGGCACATGGCATATATACACATTATCTTCCTGTACACCATGTTTGAGCAAGGTATCGAATGCTCCTTGCGCCATGCTATAGGTGATTTCGCTGTTCCAATCAGCTACTATAATTGCATAACGCTGACCTCCGAGGACATCAGCGTTAGGCAATTGATTAGCATCATATTTTGACAAATCGGTCGTCATTATTCAGCGATTGCGATATATTTGTCAATGCTTTGTGCTTCTTGAGATGCAGGATATTCGTCGCGAATCAGCTCAAACGCTTTCTTAGCCTTGGCGTTCTTGCCTTCTTCCAGATAGATCAATCCGGCCTTGAAGAGACTCATCGGAGCAACGATCTCGTTGCCGGTCTTGGCAGCCTTCTCGAATGCCTTAGCAGCCTTGCCGTACTCTTCCAGCTCAACATAGGTGTCGCCCAGAAGTTGGTAAGCTGCGGGAGCAATGTTCAGATCGTCAGCAGAGAAACGCTTCAGATACTTAGCAGCCTCTTCATACTCGCCTTTCTCGAAATAACAGATTCCTGCATAGAGAGCGGCCAGTTTGCCTTGCTGATACAGACGATAGTCATCGGCGATGGCCTCAAAGCCGATACACTCTGCATCGTCGCCATTCAGCGCTTTGTCATAATCGCCCGCCATGAAGTAAACAACGGCTTTAGCATTTTCGTTGCTTGCATCCAATGCTTTAGGTTTCAGGATGTACTGGTTGAGAGCGATGAGCGCGCATGCAACCACTGCGATACCAGTAACGATCCAACTCAAAAGAGATGAGTTGTCTTCAATCCATTTACCTGCACCGGTCAAAGCTTCGTTGACTTCTTGCAACTGTTCGTCTTGCTTCTCAAATTCTTGTTTTTTCTTAGTTTTTGCCATAATATTTCGTTAATTTTTATTGTTTCAATAAAAGGTAGAATCCAAATCGGCTGCAAAGGTACAACTATTTTTTGAATTGTGCAAATTTTTGGGCACAAAAAAAGCACCTATACAATTTTTGCTCGAGAAAACTCCTGAGAATAGGATTTGAGGTCTGCTTTTCCCTCTGTAATCCGACCACCTCATCGCTACCGTTTCCGGGTCACGGCGTAGAGTATCGGCACGCCATTAGTGAAGCATTTACACTCGGTTTAATGTATTTGTTGAGTTTTCCGGTTCCTATTGTTGTATAGGCGCAGGATATATGTCAGTTGTATGTTTACAGTCCCCTATGCCATCCTAGTGTGAGAACTATGCGGTGGGTGTCTGTATTGATTCCGTACGGATTAGCGTTCTCGTGCGCATAGAGGCGCATGGATTGCCAACGATACTGATAGGCGGCTTGAGCAATCACATAATGTCCGCGATAGCCTATGGCAAACGAAGCGTACTGGGTAGATTGCAAAGCGCGGAAATACGCGTCCTGACGATCGAAAGAAGGATCGATACCAAGCATCCAATCGTTGCGTGCAAACGTGCTCTCGTAGGCATAGCCCGCATTGATATAAAGTCCGTTGACAGGAACTATTTCCAAGCCTGCTTTTAGGGTGTGCAGATTGGGCGGTGCGACAATAGACGACTTGCGATAGATAGCGCGCTGATAGTCGTATTGCAGCGAAATCATGCCTATAGAACCAATCTGCGCAGCCACAGACGCACTCATTCGGAATGGCAGATGGAATGCGTAGGTCACATCATCCAATTCGGGCGCATTGCTAAATCGCACGGAATCAGTCCGTGCGCTGAAAGTGCCTGAGGTATAAGTAGTTAGCGAGCCCAGACTAGGTGTATGAACCGCTAATCCCAGACGTACCCATTGGCATGGACGACAGATGATTCCGACAGAGGAAGTGCAACTAACTCCGGACAATGTCAATGATGATTCGTTCTCCACATCATACATCTGGTCTTCTGCGTTTGTGCGATTGAATGTCTCATAATAATCGCCTTCGGACCTAAAGAGTAGTGATTGGAGATGCAAGCCCACGCCCACATACCATTTGTGCGAGATATTCATTCCCCAATCGAACGAGTACTCGTTGATATACCCACTCTCTTGGATCTTGAGCGACTGGAAGTTGTTGTATCGGTCGGCACAATACGGCACACCGAAATCGATGCCATATGAGCCAAGCAGCGCTCCTAAAGATGCATCTTTATCGCCTTCCGCGCTATAAGCGCGGCGGAAGGACTGCAAGCGATGGAATGAAAGCATGATATTATGTCCAATAACGCCTTCGTCTAGCCAACTATTGGACAATGAGATGACCCATGAAGCTTGCGGAATCATCAGCAATGTTTGTTTCTTAGGGCCTACCGTACTATTTTGCACGGTTCGGTCTAGTGCCAAATCGCCCGTTACCAGTATTTCTGAGCGCTGATATACACCTAGTCCCGCAGGGTTGTCGCGTACGGCAGACGGATCACCTCCGATGGCTGCCATCGCACCGCTCATACCCACATAACGCGCCGTTCCCATGATGGTTCGTTCGCTCAGACGATCTACATCTTGAGCGACTACCGTATTCATCAGGAACAGGGAACAAAGCAATATGTAAGCAGATTTTACTCGCATCTTTTGATAATAGCCGTAACTACGGTGTCTTGTATACTAGTGAAGCGAATGGACGGTTGGCAAACCGAATCGGGCTGTTCGCTAGTAGGTTCTTCCCATTCTGTTTCTACTATCGGCATTTGAGTGCTCTTCACTTTGTATGACTCGCCCGGCCAATAATACGCATCGTCAGTTGGCGGAGCAGCCAATAAGCCTACCCCAATCCCCTCCCTAAAGGGAAGGGCTAGAATTAGAAATAGTAATATGAAGAACAAGCGTTTCATTATACTTTGCGGAAACCGATGATTTCGCGTACTTCTTCTATGGTTTTCTCAGCGCGCGCGGCGGCTTTTTCAGCACCTTGGCGCATGATTTTGTCTAGCAAAGCATCATCGTTGGCAAAAGCCAAGATGCGCTCACGTATAGGAGATAAGAGCGTATTGCAATCAGCAGCAATCTGCTTCTTCATATCGCCATAACGGATGGTCATATTGTTGTACTGGTCGTTATAGTAATCGGACACTTCCTTGCCGCAAATCAACTCGCAGAAAGTGAAGAGATTTTGTATGACCTCAGGCTTCTCCTGATTGAGTTGCGTAGGTCCGCTATCTGTTACGGCGCGCATGATTTTCTTTGTCACCGTTTTCTCGTCGTCGCAGAGATAGATACAGTTGCCTTCGGATTTACCCATCTTGCCCGAACCATCCAATCCCGGAACTTTCACAGCTTTGTCAGCAAAATGGAACGACTGAGGTTCCTTGAAATACTCTACGTTGTAGATTCGGTTGAAACGACGTGCAAACAATCGCGCCATCTCCATGTTCTGTTCCTGATCTTTGCCCACAGGCACTTTGTCTGCCTTGTGCATCAATATATCTGCGGCCATCAGGCACGGATAGGTCAGCAATCCCGCATTGACGTTATCCGGTTGCTTGCGCACTTTCTCCTTGAAGGATGTGACGCGTTCCAATTCGCCCAGATAAGCGTTCATATTGAGGTACAAGTACAATTCCAACACTTGTTTAACATCGCTCTGCACATATATTGGCGCTTTCTCCGGATCAATACCACAAGCCAAATATTCGCTCAAAATGGTTTTTACCGAATTGCGAATATTCTCAGGCGTTGGGTGCGTAGTCAGCGAGTGCCAATCGGCTATGAAGAACATGCAGTCGTACTCGTCCTGCATCTTCACAAAACTCTTCACTGCTCCAAAATAGTTGCCCAGGTGCAGATTGCCTGTCGGTCGTATGCCACTAATTACTCTTTCCATTTCTTAAATCTCAATCGGCAATTGACGGAAAATAGGTTGCGCAAGAGTCGTCAGCGTTTCAGTATTGGCTACGCCAGGAATCTCCTGAATCTGCGTATTCAGTATCTGCAACAGATGTTCGTTGTCGTGTGCAAACACCTTGATTAGCAATCCGAACGCGCCAAGCGTGTACTGAGCTTCCACCACCTCTGGAATTTGCTCCAACGCAGCGATTACCTGGTTGTACATCGATGCTTTCTCCATCGTAATTCCGATGTAAACGCAGAGCTGATACCCCAACATCTTGGGCTGAACATGATAGCTAGAACCGGTGATAACGCCGTTGTCGAACATTTTCTGTACGCGTTGATGGACGGCAGCGCGGCTCACACCACATTGCTCTGCTACATCCTTGAATGGAATGCGAGCACTTTGGGTGATGATTTTCAGAATCTTACGATCCAGTTCGTCAATTTTCTCCATAGTATTTATACGATTTCTTATTATTTGCTACTAAATCGGCTACAAAATTACTACTTTTTTTGTATATGTGCAAATTTTTTTGTACTTTTGTCGCAAATTTCGTAACAAAATGACACTTCAGGAGTATATTGAGCAACATTCTAGTCCGGAAAATGAGGTTCTGGCCACTATTACACGCAACACGTACAACCATGTGCTGAATGCGCATATGCTGAGCGGGCAAGTGCAAGGCCGTGTGCTGAGTATGCTCAGCCACATGATTCGTCCGAAGCGTATTCTCGAATTGGGTACGTTTACCGGTTACAGTGCCCTGTGTTTGGCAGAAGGACTGGCGGAAGATGGGCGGTTGATTACCATTGAGCACAACGATGAACTGGAAGATACTATCCGCAAGAATCTGAGTCTGTCGCCGTTGGGAGCAAAGATTGAACTGATTATCGGCGATGCCAAGGAGGTATTAGACCGCTTCGCTCAAAGACAAAAGACCGCTACGCTCAAAGGAGAAAGCCTCTTTGACCTCATATTTATTGACGCGGACAAGCGCGAGTACTGTGCGTATTTAGATCTAGTGCTACCTTTGGTAGCAGAAGGCGGATTTATTTTGGCAGATAATACCCTATGGGACGGGCATATTGTTGATCCGAACTACGACAAAGACAAACAGACACTGGGTCTGCGTGCTTTCAACGAAAAAGTGGCGGCTGATGAGCGACTCGAGCAAGTAATATTGCCACTTCGCGATGGACTGACACTCATCCGAAAAATCTAATTATTCTTCCTCGTAATAGCCTTTTTCGATACCGTATTGCAGTTCGGCATCTACTATCAGTTGAACTTGTGTGCTGCTAATGGCGCGGCCTTCCGATTTTAGTTGCTGAAGAACGAAATTGATTTGCTCGGTTTCGTCTACATCGCCATCGAGATACTCCACCTCACCGGTTTTCGGATCCTCGCGCAGCAAGCCTTGTTCAGCCAGATAATCGTCCATCAGATCCAGGACGAGCAAGATATCATCCGGCGTCAGTTCGCCTCTGTCTTCGGCAGGAACAGCACTGAGGATATATTCCACCAGTTCGCGCTCCTCGGCATCCATGAGCGACAATTCAATCGTGTTGTTTTCCATCTCTATTATTGTTTATTGGCTGTTCTGGCAAATTCGAAGAGCGCTTTGGGCAAATGGCAATAACCGTTGGGATTCTTATCCAGATAATCCTGGTGGCGCTCATCTGCGGCGTAAAAGGCTTTCAACGGTTCACGCTCCACCACGAGCGGCTCTGCGTATTTCTTTTGCTCTTCGGCATAGACTCTGTCTATGATGGGCCTATCGGCTAGGTCGGTATAGTAGATTCCTGTACGGTAACGCGTGCCTTCGTCATGGCCTTGGCGGTTCAGACTCGTCGGATCTATCGCCACGAAAAACATCTCTAGAAGCAGCTCCAGACTCACTTTATCCGGGTCATACTCCACCCGAACGGTCTCCGCATAACCGGTCGTGTCTGTGTAAACCTGTTCATAGGTCGGATTCTCGGTCTCGCCGTTGGCAAAGCCAACTTCCGTAGCCACTACTCCGCTTATCTGCTTAAAGAAATGCTCCGTTCCCCAGAAGCATCCTCCCGCCAAATATATCTCTTTGTTCATTGGTTTCACTTAATTTTTGTGCAAAGGTAATACTTTTTTTGTACATGTGCAAATATTGGGCGAATTTATTCAAAAAAGGACCAAGCTTAGTGTATATGATTGGCCGGTATCTGTCTCGATTATATCGCACTTATATCGCACTTATAACGCACTTATATCGCACTTATAACGCACTAAATTTGGCTTTCTTTTTTGTTAGTATTATATACAAAGTATATAATACAGATAAGTTAAGTTATTGAGAGGGAAAAATCAACGAGAATGGCATCTGCTACAT
>JAEESF010000009.1:0-102408 GCA_016286205.1 Paludibacteraceae bacterium
CCACCGAAATGGCCTTCTTCTACATACTTCTTCGCAGTGTCCCAGGCACCTCCGGCATTAGCCATGAATACGGCCAGTACAAATCCTGTAGCCAAACCGCCAATTAGCAGTCCAAGTACACCGGCTACGCCAAGAACGAGGCCCGTGATAATCGGCACAATAATAGCCAGAATGGACGGTAGCAGCATTTCATGCTGCGCACCCTTGGTAGAGATAGCTACGCAGCGCGCATAGTCAGGATCGGCCTTGCCTTCCAATATACCCTTGATGGTTTGGAATTGACGACGAACCTCTTCGACCATCTTCTGTGCCGCACGACCAACTGCATTCATTGTCAGTCCGCAGAACAGGAAAGCCATCATAGAACCGATAAATATACCTACGAGCACAATCGGGTTCATCAGGTTAACATTGTATGCATTCATAAAGTCGACAAGCGTAGCTTGTGCAGCCTCTACTCCGTTCGGCAAATCTTGTCCTACGCGGATGAGCGCAATCTTGATTTCCTCCACATACGATGCCAATAGCGCCAAAGCTGTCAATGCGGCAGAGCCAATAGCAAATCCCTTGCCGGTAGCGGCTGTGGTGTTACCGAGCGCATCGAGTGCATCGGTGCGTTGGCGTACTTCTGCGGGAAGTCCGGACATCTCAGCATTTCCACCTGCGTTATCTGCAATTGGGCCATAAGCATCCGTAGCCAAAGTGATTCCTAAGGTCGATAGCATACCAACCGCAGCAATACCAATGCCGTAGAGACCCATCGAGAGGTTCTGTGCTGTCAGTTCAATGGCAAAGCCATTGGCACACAGATAAGCAAGGATGATAGCCACACCTACGGTGATGACCGGCACAGCTGTTGATAGCATACCCAATCCGAGGCCGCTGATGATAACTGTAGCAGGACCTGTCTGGCTGCTCTCGCTTACTTTCTGCGTCGGCTTATAACTTTGCGAAGTGTAATACTCGGTTGATTGGCCGATAATAACACCTGCCGCCAAACCTACTACTACCGAAAGACTAACTTGCCACCATTGGCTAGTCTCGGTGCCGAATAGCCATGCAAAAATACCGAAAGTGACACCTGCAATCAGTATGGCAGCTGTGTTGGTTCCGATACTTAGCGCGCGAAGCAACTGTTTCATGCCCGCACCTTCTTTGGTCTTAACGAGATAAATACCGATAATACTGAGCAATACACCGCAAGCAGCAATGAGCGAAGGCGCAAGTACAGCCTTCAACTGCATTCCCTCAACAGCGGAAGTAGCAAAGGCCGAAGCGCCCAGTGCCATCGTGGCAAGGATAGAACCTGCATATGACTCATAGAGGTCAGCACCCATACCGGCTACGTCACCTACGTTATCGCCTACGTTATCAGCGATGGTAGCAGGGTTGCGAGGATCATCCTCCGGGATGTTATATTCGGTTTTTCCCACAAGGTCAGCACCCACATCAGCTGCTTTGGTGTAGATTCCACCTCCCACACGTGCAAACAGGGCTTGAGTGGAAGCACCCATACCAAATGTCAGCATGGTGGTAGTGATGGTTATCAGATCAGCTTCTGCACCTACAAGTGCCAACAAGCCAGTCTTCTGTAGTACAAGGAACCATCCTGCGATATCCAATAGTGCCAAGCCGACTACGGTCAATCCCATCACAGCTCCTGAGCGGAAAGCGACTTGCAAACCTGAGTTAAGCGATTTGCGAGCGGCATTGGCTGTACGAGCAGATGCATAAGTGGCGGTCTTCATGCCGAAGAAGCCTGCTAAACCGGAGAAGAAACCACCAGTCAGGAAAGCGAACCATACGATACCATTTTGAAGATGGAAATAAGCCATTACGGCAAAGATAACAGCCAATACCAAGAAAACAATTGTTACTACTTTGTACTGCTGTTTTAGATAAGCCATCGCACCTTTGCGAACGTGCGAAGCAATGGTCTTCATGAGATCTGTTCCTTCATCTTTGCCCAACATAGAGCGGTAGAAATAGAACGCGAACCCAAGAGCCAGAAGCGATGCTGCCAGGACGACATACATCATTAAAGTAAGATCTGTCATAAAATCCGTATTATTAAATTTAAAGTTATTTTTTCAAAAAAGCTTGCAAAGGTACTGCTTTTTGCCCGAATACGCAAATTTTATGCGATTTTTTTGCATATTTATGTTCAAAAACATGGTTTCGCTAGCATGAGGAGCATAGTTTTCAAAAAAAGTCCTAAAAAATTTGACGAAAAAAAAAAAAAAAAAAAAAAATATCGAAGTACATGATCTCAATTCGTTTCTGCGTCCACTAGTTGGCATAACGCGCGATTGCCATATTGACCATATTGATGCAGACTATAAAGGAGACCGAAATATAGCGAAAGGCGAATTTTGCATGCAATACCATGGGATGAATGTTCAGGTGCACAAGGAAGATAATATACCATATGAGATCGTGAACAAGCTAAAACAAAGACAATAACCGCCCAAACTCCAAAAAATCACAAGACAGTCAAATAATGATAAATTTGACACGCGTAACAAAACGAAAATCTTAATCAGAGTACATTTTTTGAGGTCGAAAATGTCAGGTAGTGCTCTCGTGATTGTCTCGGTAAAGTCTCGTTCAAACCACGTTAGGCTCCCGTGAGGCAAAAATCTTAATCAGAGTACATTTTTGAAGCAACCAATATTAAGAACAAAAAGGGTGCTTCGGTGCTCTTTTTTCATTTTCTTCCGAAAATGCTTGCATATATCACTTTTTTTTTGTAATTTTGCGGCCGATTTTGAGAAATACGTATTTAATGCTATGAAATCTCTTCGTTTTTGGTTCGACACAATCATGCGCACTGGCATCAAAATGACGATGCTGACAGGCGTGGCTTTTGCTGTGACCGCATGTTATGGTCCGGTCAATAGGCCTGAAAACTATAACGATCCGGAGTTCCAGACTGATACGCAGCAACTGGAGCAACAGTTGATGATTGAACCCGAAGAATTAGCTGAATAAACATAATCACATATATTTTTTTGAACAATGGAAAAGAAGAAAAGAGTTTACACCTTTGGTAATGGAAAGGCTGAAGGTAACGCACAAATGCGTGAACTGCTTGGAGGTAAAGGTGCTAACTGCGCCGAGATGAACCTGGTGGGTGTTCCTGTTCCTCCCGGATTCACCATCACAACGGAAGTCTGCAACGAGTACTACCAAGTAGGTCAGGACAAGATCGTTGAGGAATTGACAGAAGAGGTTAATGCAGCTGTTAAGCATGTAGAGGATTTGATGAACTGCAAGTTCGGTGATCCGAAGAACCCACTACTCGTTTCTGTACGCTCTGGTGCACGCGCATCTATGCCGGGTATGATGGATACCATCCTCAACCTTGGTTTGAACGACACCGTAGCAGAGGGAATGGTTGAGAAAACCCAAAACCCGCACTTCGTTTATGACAGCTATCGTCGTTTCGTACAAATGTACGGCGATGTTGTGCTGGGCATGAAACCAGTTAACAAAACCGATATTGATCCGTTTGAGGCTATCATCGATGAGGTAAAAGCTATCCGTGGCATCAAACTGGACAAGGATTTGAATGTTGAAGAGCTGAAACTTCTTGTTGCTCGCTTCAAAACCGCGATCAAAGAGCAAACGGGCAAGGATTTCCCGAATGATCCTATTGAGCAACTCTGGGGCGCTATCTGCGCTGTCTTCCGCAGCTGGATGAACGAGCGTGCTATTCTCTATCGTAAAATGGAAGGTATTCCAGACGAATGGGGAACCGCTGTCAGCGTAATGGCTATGGTATTTGGTAATATGGGTGACACATCCGCTACGGGTGTTTGCTTCAGCCGTGATGCTGCAACTGGTGAGAACCTCTTCAATGGTGAGTACCTCGTTAACGCACAAGGTGAGGACGTAGTTGCCGGTATTCGTACTCCGCAACAGATCACACTGGAAGGTAGTCGTCGTTGGGCTGCGCTGCAAGGTATCAGCGAAGCTGAGCGTGCAAGCAAATATCCTTCCATGGAAGAGGCAATGCCGAAACTCTATGCAGAACTGAATGAAATTCAGCAGAAACTGGAGGATCACTATCGCGATATGCAAGATATGGAGTTCACCGTTCAGGAAGGCAAACTCTGGTTCCTCCAGACTCGTAACGGTAAGCGTACCGGTACTGCAATGGTTAAGATTGCCATGGACTTGGTTCGCGAAGGCGTTATCAGCGAGAAAGAGGCAATCATGCGTTGCGAGCCTCAGAAGTTGGACGAACTGCTCCACCCTGTTTTCGATAAGGACGCACTGAAGAAGGCTAAGGTCATTACCCAAGGTCTACCTGCTTCTCCGGGTGCTGCTTGCGGACAAATTGTCTTCCACGCTGACGATGCACAAGAGTGGCATCAGAACGGCCATAAGGTAGTCATGGTTCGTATTGAGACAAGTCCTGAGGACTTGGCTGGTATGAGCGCTGCCGAAGGTATTCTCACCGCACGTGGTGGTATGACCAGCCACGCAGCTGTTGTAGCTCGTGGTATGGGTAAATGCTGCGTTTCCGGTGCAGGTGCTATCCAAGTTGACTACAAGACTAAGACTGTCAAGATTGAGGGCGTAACCTATAAGGAAGGAGATTACATCTCGCTGAACGGTTCTACCGGTCAGGTTTATGCCGGTGAGATCCCGACCAAGGCTGCTGAACTCAGCGGTGACTTCAAGGATCTCATGGATCTCTGCGACAAATATACTCATCTACAGGTTCGTACAAACGCCGACACTCCGCACGATGCACGCGTTGCGCGCCAATTCGGTGCTAAGGGTATCGGTTTGACTCGTACCGAGCACATGTTCTTCGAGGATAAGAAGATTCTAGCTATGCGTGAGATGATTCTGGCGAAGGATAGTGCTGGCCGTGAGAAAGCATTGGCTAAACTGCTGCCGTATCAGAAGGCTGACTTCAAGGGAATCCTTGAGGCTATGGACGGTTGTCCGGTTAATATTCGTCTGCTCGATCCTCCATTGCATGAGTTCGTTCCTCATGATCAGAAAGGTCAGGAGCAAATGGCTAAAGAGATGGGCGTTAGCGTAGAAGAGATTCAGGCACGTGTGGCTTCTCTTGCAGAGAACAACCCGATGTTGGGTCACCGTGGATGCCGTCTGGGTATCACTTTCCCAGAGATCACCGCTATGCAGACTCGCGCTATCCTCAGCGCTGCTTGCGAACTCAAGAAAGAGGGCAAGAACCCAATGCCGGAGATTATGGTTCCGCTGATTGGTATTCTCTACGAGTTGAAACAGCAGAAAGAAATTATCCAAGCTGTGGCTAAGGAAGTATTCGCTGAGTATGGCGTTGAGGTTGAGTTCGAAATCGGTACTATGATTGAGATTCCTCGTGCAGCTCTAACTGCTGACCGCATCGCTACAGAGGCTCAGTACTTCAGCTTCGGTACCAACGACTTGACCCAGATGACCTTCGGTTATAGCCGTGACGATATCGCTTCGTTCTTGCCAGCATATCTGGAGAAGAAGATCCTTAAAGTAGATCCGTTCCAGGTTCTCGACCAGAATGGTGTTGGTCAGTTGATCAAGATGGCCGTTGAGAAAGGTCGCGCCGTTCGTCCGGGATTGCGCACCGGTATCTGCGGTGAGCACGGTGGTGAGCCTAGCTCCGTTAAGTTCTGTGCTCGCGTGGGCATGAACTACGCTTCCTGCTCGCCATTCCGCGTACCTATCGCTCGCCTCGCAGCTGCTCAAGCTGCCGTTGAAGATGAAGCGTAAAAACGCGGCATAAGTGCGATTGGAAAATCATCCAAGCGATAATGAAAAATAGCGCACCTCAGTGAGATGCGCTATTTTTTTGTTTACATTTTAGTTATTTCAGCAATGCGTCAGTCAATGTCTCCAATTCTGCCGTTTGCTCGGGTTTGAGCGAACTGCGGATAGTGACAGTTGGTTCCACAATCTCTATGTTCTTGCAGCCGGCGAGCATTTCCTTCATGACACGAACTGCCTGCGGAGCCCAACTACCATTCTCTACCAAGGCCACACGGCGGTTCTGATAACCTTTCAAACGCAATTTATGCAGGAACATATGCATGGCGGGAAAGATATCTCCGTCATATGTTGCGCAGCAGAGTACCAGTTTATCCATGCGGAACGCGTCTTCTATCGCCTCCGCCATGTCATCACGGCTCAAATCGGTAATAGCAACCTTGCCTGCCCCTTTCGCTTTCAAGATTGCCGCCAGTTGCTCCGCCGCCTTTGCTGTATTACCATGGATGGAGGCATAGGCAACCAACACACCTTCCGTCTCAACACCGTAAGCACTCCAGATAGAATAAAGGCGCAACGCTTCATCACGTTTCTCGCCCTCCAACATTGGGCCATGCAACGGAGCGATAGTGGCAATCGGTTTGTCCGCCAATTTCTTGAGCACATTCGTCACGGCTACACCATATTTGCCAACGATATTAAAATAGTAACGCCGCGCCTCACATGCCCAATCGTCTTCATCTGCATGATAGACACCGAACTTACCAAACGCATCAGCAGAGAATAGCACTTGTTCCTCTTGACAATAGGTCATAATAACCTCCGGCCAGTGAATCATCGGAGCAGCGATGAACTGCATCGTTGTACCACCGAGATCTATACTTTCCCCTTCTGCCACTACCTGAATGTCCTTCGCCTCAATGCCGAACTGATTCATAAGCGTCATTGCCTGCTTGGAGCAAATAACGGTGGCCTGCGGATACTTCGCTAGAAATGCCCCCATAGAACCGCTGTGATCTGGCTCCATATGCTGGCACACCAGATAATCCGGAGTTCGCCCCCCCAGTGACTTTTCCACCCTATCCAACCACTCATCACAACACCGTGCATCAACAGTATCCATCACTGCCACTTTCTCGCTACCCAACACTACATAACTATTGTAGCACATACCTTCTGGTAACTCGTACTGGCTCTCAAACAAATCCAATTCAGCGTCATCACAGCCGACATATTTGATATTCTTCATAAGTCTTAAAATTTTCTGCAAAGGTACGACAAAATTTGCACATATGCAAAAAAAAGCGTATCTTTGTCGCAAAATTGAGCAAAGACGTGTATATCCACCTAGACTGCAATAATTTCTTCGTCAGTTGCGAACTTGTCTCGCGGCCTGAATTAAAGGGCACTCCCGTTGTTGTGGCTAACGATAACGGCAATAACGGAGGTATCATCCTTGCTCTCAATCAGGAAGCAAAAGCAGTTGGTCTAAAACGCGGTAATCCGCTGTTTCAAGTCAATAAACTGATTGAACAAAAAGGTGTAACAGTCATTGATGTACACCATCAGTTATACCACGATGTGTCGCACCATATTATGCAAGAGGTGCGCCGAACAGAGATGGTGTTAGAATTTGTACAGTATAGCGTGGATGAGTTCTTCGGACAGATGCCGGATGACGACCCTACTCGCTTACGCGGCTACTTGAAAACGCTCAAAGACTTGATTCTGCGCGAGACAGGTATTCCCGTTAGTTGCGGTGCAGGATTGACATACACATTGGCGAAAACAGCTACATGGTTTGCCAAACATTATACTGCCTACAACGGCATTTGCATTATGCCTGCCGATAAACGCGAGCAAGCACTCTCCAAAGTGCCGATAAAAGACGTTTGGGGCATCGGGCGCAGGAGCATCAAAACGATAGAACAACAAGGTTTCAAAACAGCGCTTGACTACACTCACCAACCGGAAACATGGGTGAATCATCTGTTTGGAGTTGTAGGAGTTCGCACTTGGAAAGAACTGAATGGTATTCCCGCCATCACTATTGCCAACCATGATCGGCAGAAATCCATCATGTACAGCCGCACTTTTGCGCATATGACCAGTAGCAAAACGGTCCTATTGCGTGAGCTGAGCAACTATGCGTCTTCTGCCACTCGCCGATTGCGCGAACAGAGTTCGCTCTGCCAAACAGTCACCATTTTTCTTGCCACCAACCGTCATCGCACTGATTTGGCGCAGTACAACGTAGATGATACCGTAAAACTACCAATGGCCACGGATGATTCCACCCAGATTATCCATGTAGTGACAAAGTTATTAGATCGGCTTTTTCGCGAGAATTACCAATATAAGCAGGCAGGAGTCATATTAGGCAAACTACAACAAGCCAATGGTGTACAATTGGATCTCTTTGCCGCAGACCAAGTGAGTGACATATCTCGGCAAAAACGTCTGATGCAAGCCATTGACGGCATTAACCGGCGTTTTGGACGCAATCATGTGCATTTTGCTGTGCAGGGCAAAGACTCTGACACGGACGATCAACCTGCCGGTTTTATGAGGCCGAGAATAGTGGAAAATGAAGAAGTAGAAGTCAATAAATAAGAGAAGAAGATATGAAACAATCTTACGCAATTGTCACAGGCGCATCATCTGGTATGGGCGTAGAGTTCGCAAAACAACTAGCTACACGTGGATATAATCTGCTTATTGTCAGCAACGAAGAGGCTATCAATGATGTGGCTAAGGACATAAAGAAAACGAATCAAGGCTTAGAGGTTCTTCCCCTCGTGATGGATTTGAGTCAACAATCATCCGCGCGCGAACTATATGAGTATGCGCATACCAACGGACTGGAAATTGAGGTGCTGGTCAATAATGCCGGTGTTTACCACGATCGCGACATTCTGGACGATAGCGAAGCCTTCACTTCGCTTATCATGAATTTGCATATGTATACCCCGGCCATGCTTTGTTATCTCTTCGGTAAAGACATGCGTGAGCGTCGCAAGGGCTATATCCTCAATGTCTGTTCCGTTACCAGTAAGATGGCTGCTCAGCGACTTGGTACGTATGGTGGCACTAAAGCCTTCCTTTGCCATTTCACACGTGCCCTACATATCGAATTGCGCAAGTATGGTGTTCATGTTACAGATGTTAGTCCGGGAGCTGTTGATACAGGACTCTATAGTATTAAGCCATGGGTTACTAAGCTAGGCAAATGTCTCGGCATGATCGTTAGTCCACAGACTCTTGTCCGCCGCGCTCTACGAGCATTGTTCTGGGGATGTAGCAAAGTGACTATTCCTGCTGTCTTTTGGATAATACTGACAACCATTATTCTACTTATCCCTACTTGTTTGCTACGTCTTATTCGACGTCTTGGGTGGTTCTAGTGATTCCGACTATCAAATATATTCAGTCTCGTTTTGATGAGTTTAACGTCCTGTATTTCAATGGGACGCTACCACCATTGCCTATCAAACTAAGTAATGCTCGTAGTTTTCTAGGCAAGTTGTGCTACAAGAAACAACGCTATTGGTTATTTGGTCCTTACCACTATTCGGATTTCGTTCTTCGTATCAACACGCGTATGGATATGTCCGAGCCACTACTGGAAGATACCATCCTGCATGAGATGATTCATTATTATATTGCTGTCAATCAGTGGCGTGATACGCGCATGCATGGACAACTATTCCGCCGCGAGATGAAACGTATCAACGAAACAGGCGGCAGACATATTTCTATATCATACCGCCCGAATGCAAATCAGTTAGCGCAATTGCGCGCCAAACATCAATCTAAGTAATAATCTACTGTAGTAACCACGCGTACACGCTTGATCCATGGTTGGTACTCGTCATTCTCAATAGAGAACTGGCCTTGACTGGCACGACGAATACTACCGAGCGAGCACTGTGCATCGTCTGCAAACTTCTGTGCAACGGCGCGCGCGTTCTGCGTAGCTTCTTCGATCATTGATGGTTTCAACTCTGGAAGCCCATTGAATTGGTAATCCAGATTCCATTTCTCCGTCTTTACAATAATACCTTCTTTCAGCAGTTCTGCTTCCTTGCCCTGACTAGCAACAACCAGTTGCACCTTGTCGGTGGACACAATGAGCGAGGTGCTCAGCGTGTATTTGTACTCAGGACGATGGTCTCCGTAATAACTGTCCCAATTGTTGCTAACAGAAATCGATCCTTGACGAATGTCTGATTCTTCAAATCCAAGTGCCAAAAGATGTTTCTTAACGCGGGCAGTAACTTGCTCGAGACGGTCGTAGAGTGCAGGCAGATCATTGCCATTCCATCCGTAAGCCATTGGCCATACAGCGTAGTCTGCTTCCACCTCGCGAGTACTCAAACCCTTAACAGTAACGGCTCTATCGCGCTCTGCAAAACGCTTTAAGCCACAATAGATAAACAAGCCTGTGAGGCTTAGTCCTAGAGCAATCAGTGCTCCTGCTAAAATGTTGTTCTTCATAAGCGTATATTATTTATCGTGTTTGTGTTCGTAAACAGCTTCCTCGACGTTAATGATATAGTCGCCCATTTTTTCTAGTTCGAGAATGATATCCATGTAGTTAACACCAGTGGAGTAATCATAAAGTTTATCTGTGATACTCTGCATATTCTGGTTTTTGAGTTCATCACGGAAATTGTTGATTTCGTTCTCCATGTTGGTCATCTCGTAGAACTCATCATTCGTGATATTTCCTTTCTCTAATGCTTCTACCATTTTTGTTTGAGCACCGGTAAGCAGATACATCATCTGTTCAACATTCTTCTCCTGTATTTCTGTATATGCAATTTTGCTGTCAAACTTATGACGAATATATCGTGAAAGATTGTAGTTAGCATCACCTACCGATTCCAATTCGCTGACAATACGCAACATCTTGTGCACCTCATGCTTGGATTGATCGGACAAGCGACCATCTGCCACTTGGTTCAGATACTGAGCGATCTCGTATTCCATTCGGTCACAAATACCTTCGTACTTCTCAATACGTGAATAAATCTTAGTAAATTGTGTATTATCCTCTTCGTAGAATAAGTCGTGTACCATACCAATCATACGCTGGGCACGTACCGCAAACAGATGCACTTCCTTCCAAGCCTGCAGTATGGACAACTCGGATGTTGACATCAAACCGCCAGAAATAAACTTGAGTTGGCTGTCTGTATCTTTCTGTTCCGGTTTAGACGGAATAATGAACATCACTAGTTTTTCCAGCAATGGGATAAAGCCAATAAGGATACACGTATTCAGCACGTTGAACGTGGTGTGGAATGTCGCCAAAATGGCATTCAGTTTGTCAGGAGACACATCCGACGGGATTCCCGGAGTAAAATCTACGCCCCATAGGCGGCATACACCTCCTACAAACCATCGGAACACACATAGCACCCAAATAACTCCGAAGAGGTTGAATACCAAGTGCGCCATAGCAGCACGTCTTGCTTGTACAGAAGCCGACAAAGCTACTATATTCGATGTTATAGTTGTACCAATGTTCTCTCCTAGCACCAAGGAAATACCCATATCAATAGGCAATACGTGAGTCGAACAGAGTGTCATGGTAATAGCCATGATAGCTGCGGAACTCTGCACTGCAAACGTCAAGATACCACCGACCAATAGATAGAGGAAATAACTACCATATCCCCAACTAGAAGTTGCAGCAAAGAAATTGCGCACAGGCTCCATCTGGTCGAGATGCATATCCGTAGCATTGAGTTTGAGTGTAGTTAAGCCCAATAGCAATAATGACAAACCCATCAAAAAATCTCCGAGATTGGCATTTCGCTTAGTGTAGATAAGTGCCACAGCAAGAACAACTGCCGTATAAACAACCAATCGCAAATCGAAAGAACCTCCACCTAGCACCATAATCCATGCTGTGAATGTTGTTCCAATGTTTGCACCCATAATGACGGAAATAGCTTGTGCCAGGCTTAAGATGCCTGCAGAAACGAAACTAACCGTCATGACTGTTGTTGCCGTAGATGACTGCACAGCAGCGGTAATGAAAGCACCCGTCAACACACCTGAGAAGCGATTGGTAGTCATTGTTCCGAGCACGTTACTCAGTTTACTACCCGCCATCTTTTGGAGGCTTTCACTCATCACCTTCAATCCGTACATCAACATTGCTACGGACCCGATGAGTGTGATAATTTGTAAAGCTAATTGCATATCTTATTGATTATATGTATTTCCCTTAATTTTTTGCCAAAGCACGGTTGGCAAAGCCATCTATGTACATCTCCAATGGTTTCTCGAGACGCACATGACGAACCAGATCCGTTTCTTCCAACGCAGGAAGGGCATTTAGTACGGTTTCATCGTACAAATCCTCTGTTCTAGCCCATGGATCGACATTGATGTATCCCACATTAAACGAAGTCAGATTCTGGAAGAAATGGCTACCCTGACTAGGTTCTATACGGAAATTCTCGAGCGAGCATTCGGCTATAGCCTTCGCTTCGCTAATGTCGCTCCACTGAACCGGTACACCCAGTGTCGGAATCTGTGATCCCCAACGGCCATACCCTATCAGCAAGTAACTACGGCCTTGTTGGCGCATTCGGCTATTCCATTCGCGTATGGTTTCTGCCATCTCGCGTGTGCGGAGCACATCGAAAGCCTCTTGACGCAGATAAATAATATCTTGTACATCTTCTACTTGACCTACGCCGAGCGCATTTCCTGAGCGCAAGAAACTATTGGTTTGATCGATCGTATTCCAATCTACTTTGGCTGTCAGCGAGTCCGATGAAATCGGACGAATCTGCAATACATGGAATATCTGCGGATCATGTTCCAAATTGACAGCAAACTCAATCTCTACCGGACATTTCATCTCCTGTTGCGCGACCTCGAGCAACGTACGTACTATTTCTGCCAACGGGAATGTATTGAATTTCAGTTGCTGTGCAAACGTAATGACACGCGGTCCCTCCGGATAGCAGGAATCAACCAATCGCATATTCTCTCGGTCGTATGTAGATGCTACCATCTTGAGCGACTCGAACTGTTCACACTCATGTATTGGTATGCGTTCCAGATTGACAGCATCGTCAATCGAAGTCTTGAATTTCTCCGGATTCAACGAGAGAGCCAACATCGATTGTTGTGTCTCGCGCATGGCCAAATCTACGGTCGATGTTTGCAGAACATGCTTCGGATATTTCGGAGAGAAACGCAATACTTGCTCTCCGTCCACAACGACTTTTCCTAAACCATACGCCATCTTAACAATACCATCCTCCGGTTTTTCTTTGCCTACCGGGTAGAAATTGATACTTCTGGCTACGCCTGATATCACGGGGAAATAGTAGTTTCCTTCGGTTTCACCGCATATTTCTTGCAGCACCAGAGCCATCTTTTCTTCACTAGGCACATTGCCTGTAGAAATAATATATCCACGCGATGCCGCATAGTAGACACTGGCATAGACCGATTTAACGGCTTTGCTGAGGAGTCGAAGTTGCTGATCCTCGTTATCGGTGTGCGGTATCATGTACGTGCTATACACGCCCGCAAAAGGCTGATAATAAGAGTCTTCCAGTTTACTGGAAGAACGAATAGCCACCGGGCGATGCGTCACACGGATAAAATGCCGCAAAGCATCGCGCAATTCAATCGGCAGAGCAGCTGCCACAAATTCCGACAAGATTTCCTCATCCGAAAGGTCAGCATTGATGACGTATTGTAGTCCATTTTCCTGAATAAACCGATCGAAATACTCGGTCGTGATGACCATAGTACGCGGCACAAAGACCCGCAATTCCGGCCATTTGTCGTAGAGGTCATGCTTCTGCAACATGTGGTTGAGGAAAGCCAATCCTCTACCCTTGCCGCCCATTGCTCCATCGCCACAACGCGCAAACCAGATAGTGTCGTTGTATGTATCCGGTGCATAACGTGCTACTACACCTAAAGCCTGGTTAATACGATAGTCATGAATGAGCCGAATATTGGTTTGTCGGATATTTTCAATATCCGCTTCATCTTGGATGGTCAGTTCGTGTACCTTTCGGCCAATAGCAAACAATCCGCGTGCAAAAAGCCATTTACTGAGATAATTGTTATCACTCAAACGGCGGAACGCTGCCGATGAAATCGAGGATATTACGCGTTCGAAGCCTTCCAAATCGCTAGCACGTGCCACTTCCTTGCCCGTCCACGGGTCAATAGCGACGAAATCACCAAATCCGAACTCACGCTCGATATAAGTGGTCAGTTCTTGAGTCAAGGTCTTACTGGTTTTGACCACGAATCCCACTTTCAGCCGCTTAGCTACCGAACGCATGGATTCCTGCGAGCTCTGCATGAGGAATGGCATCGTAGGATTATCTTCACGAATCAAACGGCACAAGTCGAGACCCGCATCCAGTTTCTCTGTAGAAGACGGGTCACTCTTGTGCAGTACAAATCCTATATCGGAGATAACTCCGATGATATTTTCTCCATATCTGTTGTACAGGGCAACCGCTTCATCATAGCAAGTTGCCATCAACACTTTCGGACGAGCACGCTTACGCAATAGTTGCTGTTTCTCGTTCAACGCATCGCGTATAGCAATCGTATTCTGTTGCAGGACTAACTTGTACAGCAAAGGCAAATAGGTGGAATAATAACGCACCGAATCTTCCACCAGAAGTATTGCCCTCACACCTTCATCCAGTATATCGTGCTCCGCATTCATGCGATCCTCAATCAGCTTGATGATAGCAATGATGAGGTCGGTAGAGTTATTCCAATTGAAGATATAGTCAATATTACTCTTGTCCTGTTGCTCAATGCGGCGATATACTTCCTTACTAAACGCGGAAAGCAAGACAATTGGACAATCAGGTTGCACACGCTTTGCATCCGCAGCAAACTCCCACACCTCTGCACCTCCGGCACTGTAAACAATGGCGATGAGATCAAAGATCTCACCATTGTTGACGCGTGCCAACGCTTCTTGAGTTGTTTCCGCGCGGACAATGGTCGGTGGATTGCTCAGATTGAGTTCTGCATATTCTTGGGCAATCTGCACATCTATACGTCCGTCTTCTTCCAGCGCAAAACTATCGTAGTTGTTGCACACCAGAAGAATACGCCGTACGCGACGTTCCATCAGCGATGTGTAGTTGTTCGTATCCATTTCTCCTGCTTTTTACCTCGTTTCGATAGTCTGTCGTTAGTCTGTCGTTAGTCTGATTTCGACTTATACCAAGCCTTGCTCGACCATCGCATTAGCTACCTTCATGAAGCCTGCGATGTTAGCACCTTTGACATAGTTGATATATCCGTCTTCTTCGGTGCCATATTTAAGACAAGCTGCGTGAATATCAGCCATGATAGTACGTAAGCGTTGATCCACTTCTTCTGCGGTCCATTTCAGACGCATACTATTTTGCGTCATCTCCAAGCCACTAGTAGCTACGCCACCCGCATTGCTTGCCTTACCAGGACTATAGAGAATTTTTGCGCCTTGGAAGAGTGCGATAGCTTCCGGAGTAGAAGGCATATTCGCTCCTTCAGTCACACAGAAGCAACCGTTCTTGAGCAGGTTCTCTGCATCTTTTTTCTCAATCTCGTTCTGCGTAGCACACGGCATAGCGATGTCGCACGGAATACGCCAAGGACGTTCTCCTGGGAAATACTGTGCTTTCGGGAACTTAGCCACATACTCTTTGATACGTCCACGACGCACATTCTTCAGTTCGAATACATACGCCATTTTCTCTTCGTTCAATCCCTCCGGATCATAGATAAATCCATCAGAATCGCTGAGAGTCAGCACTTTAGCGCCAAGACGCATGGCTTTTTGTGCAGCAAACTGAGCCACATTACCGGCACCGGAGATGCAGACTTTCTTATCCTTGAAACTTTCGCCACGCGTAGCCAACATAGCTTCTGCGAAATAGCAAGCACCATAGCCCGTTGCTTCCGGACGCATGAGACTACCGCCCCATTGCTGACCTTTACCAGTCAAAGTGCCCGTGAACTCATCACGCAGACGTTTGTACTGACCAAACATATATCCGATCTCACGACCGCCCACACCGATATCTCCTGCAGGAACATCGGTATCTGCACCAATATGGCGCTGCAACTCAGTCATGAACGACTGGCAGAAACGCATCACCTCCGCATCACTCTTGCCACGCGGAGAGAAATCGGATCCACCTTTAGCACCACCCATAGGCAGCGTAGTCAGCGCATTCTTAAATGTCTGCTCAAACGCCAGGAACTTCATGATAGAAAGGTTGACACTTGCGTGAAAACGAATACCACCCTTGTACGGGCCAATAGCGCTGTTCATCTGCACACGGAAACCACGGTTGATTTGCACTTCACCTTGATCGTCCATCCATGGTACACGGAACATGATAACACGCTCCGGTTCAACCATACGCTCGAGCACCTTCTGCTCGCGCATGTAGGGATAAGCCATCACTACAGGAGCCACGCTCTCGATGACTTCTTTCACTGCTTGGTGAAACTCGTTCTCACCGGGATTTTTCTTGATGAGGTCAGCCATAAAGCTGTCCACGTAAGCTTGAGTTTGTTTGTCCATAAGACCAATTACCTTTTAAACATTAACTAATACCTTTTTTGCCATTTCACACCTAGTCTGGCAATTAACGGCGCAAAGTTACAAAAAAAAATCCATATGCGCAAGCGCGCGAACATTTTTTATTTTTTTTTCGATAAAATCTTGCGTATGTCAAAAAAAAGCTGTACCTTTGCAGTCGCAAAGGTGTGGCCTTGAGCCCCACAAACCTATACGAAATAAAAACAACAAACAATAATGGAACTTTCAGAACAAGAATTAGTAAGGCGGCAGAGCCTGCAAAGCATGCGCGATTTGGGCCTTGATCCATACCCCGCTGCCGAGTATGTAGTAACCGGTTATTCTACCGATATCAAAGCCAATTTTGACCAATTGGATGGCAAAGACATTCGCATTGCCGGGCGACTGATGTCGAAACGAATAATGGGTAAAGCATCGTTCATCGAGTTGCAGGACTCGAAAGGACGTATTCAGGTCTATGTTAGCCGAGACGACATTCAGGCTCCGCTTGCCGAAGGCGAGCAACCGACCTGCGTGGAGCAGCAAATGTACAATGTCGTTTTCAAAAAACTATTAGATATTGGCGATTTCATCGGCATTGAAGGCTTTGTTTTCCGCACACAAGCCGGTGAGATTAGCGTTCATGCTAAGAAACTAACGGTGTTAGCCAAAAGTCTGCGTCCTCTGCCAATCGTTAAATACAAAGATGGTGTGGCTTACGATGGATTCAATGATCCGGAGCAGCGTTATCGTCAACGTTATGTAGATTTGGTAGTAAACGATGGTGTAAAAGATACTTTCTTGAAACGTGCCACCATTCTGCGTACGATGCGTCAGGTATTTGACGAGGCCGGTTATACCGAGGTCGAGACACCTATTCTGCAACAGATAGCAGGTGGTGCCAGTGCACGCCCATTCATCACGCATCACAACACGCTTGATGTAGATATGTACTTGCGTATCGCGACTGAGTTATATCTAAAACGACTGATTGTAGGCGGTTTTGAGGGTGTATACGAGATTGGACGTAATTTCCGTAATGAGGGAATGGACCGTAGCCATAATCCGGAGTTCACATGCATGGAATTGTATGTACAATACAAGGACTACGAATGGATGATGAGTTTTACCGAGAAACTACTAGAACGCATTGCCATTGCCGTAAACGGTACCACCAAAGTGCAGATTGGCGATCATGAGGTAGATTTCAAGGCACCTTACCGCCGCTTGCCTATATTGGACGCTATCAAAGAGAAAACAGGCCTAGATCTAGCTAACATGAGCGAAGATGAGATTCGTGTAGAGGCTAAGAAGTTGGGCGTGGAAGATACGGAAACTATGGGACGTGGCAAACTGATTGACGAGATTTTCGGTGAGACATGCGAAGGTACGTTTATTCAACCGACGTTTATCACCGACTATCCGGTAGAGATGTCGCCGCTAACCAAGATGCACCGCAACAAACCCGGACTAACCGAACGATTTGAGTTGATGGTTAACGGTAAGGAGCTGGCAAACGCATATAGCGAGCTAAATGACCCGATAGATCAGTACAACCGCTTTGTAGAGCAAATGAAACTTGCAGACAAGGGCGATGACGAAGCCATGGTCATAGACCATGATTTCATGCGTGCATTGGAATATGGCATGCCTCCAACATCGGGTATTGGTATCGGAATTGACCGTCTGGCTATGTTCATGACCGGTCAACCGACCATACAAGAAGTATTGTTATTCCCAACAATGAAACCGGAAAATGTATAGAAGAATTGCTATTTTAGGTTCTGGTTCTTGGGCCACTGCCTTGGCTAAGATAGTCATGCAGAACCAACCGGAAATCAACTGGTTTATCCGTCGTCAGGAGGTGATAGACGAGTTTATTGCCTCAGGCAAAAACCCGACTTATCTTGGCGCCGCTAATTTTGATGTGAGTCGTATCCACTTCTCGTCAGACATCAACCAGACCATCACGCAGTCGGATGTACTGATTTTGGCCATTCCATCTCCGTATGTCAAACAATCGCTGATGAAGATTCGGCGCAACATGACCAGCAAAGTAGTCATTTCTGCTGTCAAAGGTATGATACCTGATGACAACGTCATCATCACCGACTATCTGCATCGTCGTTTCAATGTGCCAATGGACCAACTGGGTGTTATTGCGGGCCCGTGCCATGCAGAGGAGATTGCGCTAGAACGACTTAGCTACCTAACTATCGGTTGTGAGAACCGCACGAATGCGGAACTGATGGCACAATTATTCCGCACAGAATACGTACAGACAACCACTTCTAGCGATGTAGTAGGACTGGAATACAGTTCTGTGATGAAGAATATTTACGCGATTGCTGCGGGAATGTGCCAGGCGCTGCACTATGGTGACAATTTCCAGGCCGTGCTACTGAGCAATGCCATCCAAGAGCTGCAACGCTTTGCAACGGCTATGAGCAATGCGCCGCGTGATATTACGGCATCCGGTTATCTGGGCGATGTTCTGGTGACGGGTTATTCGCAATTTAGCCGCAATCGTCAGTTTGGCCAAATGCTAGGTATGGGATATTCGGTCAAGGCGGCTCAGATGGAAATGGAAATGGTAGCCGAAGGCTATTATGCCACAAAGGCCATCCATCTGGCCAACGAACGCATGCAAGTAGCATTGCCTATCGTAGACGCCATGTATGAGATTCTCTACAACCGCCAGAAGGCTAAACCAATTATCAAATCGTTAACATCAAAACTACAATAAGTATGAAACTTTCACTTACTTCTGCCTTGGATTTTATTTCCGAAGGCGCATTAGAACGACTGGAGTCACAAACCGAGGCTGCCAATTTGCTATTGGAGAATGGTCAAGGTGCGGGCAATGATTTCCTCGGTTGGGTTCACCTACCCTCGTCTATCACCCCCGCTTTTCTTGACGAAGTGCAGGAGGTGGCTGATGACTTGAAGAAACGCTGCGAAGTAGTTATCGTAGCAGGAATTGGTGGTTCCTACCTAGGTGCCAGGGCTGTCAATGAGGCATTGTCTTCGGCTTTTGATGCATACGTAGCTAACGGTCGCAAGAATCCTTATGTTGTCTATGCGGGCAATAATATCGGCGAGGATTATCTGGCAGAGCTAATGGCATTTGTGGCTAACAAACAGTTTGGTATCATCAATATTTCCAAGTCCGGAACAACGACCGAGACAGCTTTGGCTTTCCGATTGCTGAAGACTCAACTGGAGAAGCAAGTAGGCAAAGACGAGGCACGTCGTCGTATTGTAGCCGTGACCGATCGCGCCAAAGGAGCGCTGCGTTCGCTCGCTACGCAGGAAGGATATCGTACATTCGTTATTCCGGACAACGTAGGTGGTCGTTTCTCCGTTTTGACACCTGTCGGACTACTAGCCATTGCCGTTGCAGGAGGAGATATTCGTGAACTCGTGCGTGGTGCGCAAGATATGGAAAAAGCAACAGATATCAGTGTTCCTTATGCTAAGAACCCCGCTTGCCAATATGCGGCTATTCGAAATGCCCTATACCAGAATGGCAAGAAGATAGAGATTTTGGTCAACTACAATCCCAAACTGCACTATTTCAGCGAGTGGTGGAAACAGTTGTACGGCGAGAGCGAAGGCAAGGACCATAAGGCTATTTTCCCTGCCAGCGTTGATTTTACCACCGATCTTCACTCAATGGGCCAATGGATTCAAGATGGCGAACGTACTATCTTCGAAACCGTTATATCGATTGAGAAAGCCAACAAAACCGTGCTTGTTCCGCAAGATGCAGAGAATCTGGACGGTCTGAATTTCTTGGCAGGCAAGCGTGTTGACGAAGTCAATAAGATGGCAGAATTGGGAACACGTCTGGCTCACATAGATGGCGGAGTGCCAAATATCTTGATTCAATTCGAGAAACTAGACGAATATAACATTGGTCAATTCATCTATTTCTTCGAGCGTGCGTGCGGTATTTCCGGTTACGTATTAGGAGTCAATCCGTTCAACCAACCGGGTGTAGAAGCGTACAAGAAGAATATGTTCGCGCTGCTTGACAAACCTGGTTATGAGGCTGAAAGCAAGGCGATTAAGGAAAGGCTAAAGGCGAAAGGCTAAGATACAAAAAATCGGCTCTCTGTTTAGAGGGTCGATTTTTCTATACGTAGTCCGACTAGTCGGTCGTAACGTGCGCCGAAAGGCCGCCAATAGACATAGACCGTATATTCGTTTTCGGTCTGCCAATAACTGCCATCCACTCGTTGGATGGTAGTTTGGTTTTGCGAGCCTTTGCCTACGAACCAGTACTGATAGTCATAGCCGCCTTGTTTAACAAGCGCCGTGAGCCAGTAACACCGGTTATCTGCATCGTATTGCATACGATTGCGCAGAGTCAGCTGATTGCCAAATACTTCTCCGCCAACGTATAATACTCCGTCCAGCCAAGGACGATCAACCGGTAATGTCCAATGCACCCAGACATACTCAGCCTCCGTGTCCGGATCGTTGGTTCGCTCGGCATTGACGATGAAGCGACCATCGCTATCATACTGGTGAATATACGTGCCTTGTTGCACCTCATCGGCAAAGAGCAGAGCATGGTAATCGCCATTCTGATAAACCATTCGGTCGATACCCGTGCCCGCATAGAAAACAGAGAAAGCATCCCAGTGGTGATACTCGTTGCCGCCTTCAAAAATCAGGGCTCGTTGGTTCTGGTAACGCAATCTGCCGGTCTCTACGTAAGTAGGGCGAGCAGGCCAAACCTCATTATCTGTGCGGTTGTTCTGACGAACCAGGACACGAATCTCATTCGGATCATTCAGATTGAGCGCTGAAGTATTGACATCCACGTCTATTTGCTGATAACGGCCGTTGAACTCAATGTCAGTATTGGCGCGGACTATTGGGCGGATAGCGGTCAGCGGTTCCACCACACACAGACGCACTTCTGCTACGCGATTATCCGGATTACCATCCTCATAAATCGTCAGCAGATAATTACCGCTTTTGGTCAGCACCATGTCCGAATTAGGAAAAATGAAGCGATAATGCGTATATTCGCGGCTTGTATTGAGTGAATGCGCGTATTCAGTAATATCCTGAGTAGTAAACCCGACCAGATACTCATTGCTGGTCAGCCCACTCTCTCCGGACCAGTCTGCGGCCATATGACGAACGGTATAGGTGTACTGATGAACGTCGTGGCTCATCTCATCAAAACTGATTTCCATCGAGTTTTCCTGATCCGAACCATCAATGCGCCCATCCATCAATACCAGGTAATTGCGGTCGGCGCGCAACGTACGAATCTGCTCATTCAGCGCACGCAGTTGCACTTGCGCATGCATACAGATTGCCAAGCACACAAAAAGAAATATGACTGACCATTTCTTCATTTACGGCTGCAAAGGTACAAAAAATGTACCAAAGCACAAAATTTTTTGCTAATTATTTGCACATTTCAAAAAAAAGCAGTACTTTTGCACGCTTTTTTGGTGAGAGCCGAACGCGATTGCCACTTTGGCTCAGTTGGTAGAGCAACGCATTCGTAATGCGTAGGTCCCCGGTTCGAGTCCGGGAAGTGGCTCAAAGAGAGAAGGTTCCGGCCTTCTCTCTTGCCATTCAAGGGCCTCGAATCCGGGGGTTCTTAGTTCGGTAAACCTCACACGATTATTGCACTAGGAGCAATTTTCGAGTCCGGGAAGTGGCTCTGAGGGAACAGATTGTTCCTTTTTTTTTGTGTGTGTTTTTGTCAAAAAAAGGACCAAGCTTAGTGTATGTGACTACCAGGGCTACCTCGATTATATCGCACTTATATCGCACTTATATCGCACTTATAACGCACTAATAACGCACTAATAACGCACTAAATTTGGTGTGCTTTCATACACGTATTATATACAGAGTATATAATACTAGAGAGATGAGTGAGTTAGCGGAATAAGACTACTAAAATGGCATACGCAGATAAGTGTACGTTTTTTCATAAAATCAAGTCAAAATTTGCGTATGTCAGAAAAAAGCAGTAAATTTGCGCCGCAAATTTGATGAACATGAAACAATCAGCCATCATAGTGCCAGAAGGATGCAAACAAGTACTCTTGCATGCATGTTGTGCGCCGTGCTCCAGTGCTATCGTGGAATGGTTGTTAGCGCATCAGATAGAACCCATCATCTATTATTATAATCCGAACATATACCCGCGCGAGGAATACGAGAAACGCAAAGCGGAGAGCAAAAGGCACGCGGAGAGCCTAGGAATAAAATGGATTGAAGGAAAGTCAAGAGCCGATAGTCAAGAGTGGAAAGCAGAGCACGAGGAATGGTTGCAAGCCGTAAAAGGCATGGAGAACGAACCAGAGCGAGGCAAACGATGCGAGGCATGCTTCCTTTACCGCCTGCAAAAGACTGCGCAGAAAGCGCAAGAACTGGGTATCCCCTTCTTCGCAACCACCCTAGCCTCTTCACGATGGAAAAACCTTGATCAGGTGAATGCTGCGGGAAAAAAAGTCGAGAGTCAAGAGTCAAGAGTCACAAGTAGGTTCTGGGCCCAGAACTGGAGAAAAGATGGATTACAAGAGCGAAGAAACCAGTTGCTCAAAGAATTTGGTTTTTACAACCAACTATATTGCGGATGTGAGTTTTCGGCACAATATTTGTTGCAAAAAGAGGAGGAAAAATGAGTATGATTATGAAGACATTATGGAAGATGATTCCCGCATTGATGCTAGTAGCATTCATCGGGACCGGTTGCAACAACGAAGAGGAGACCACCAATGGTACTAATAACACCACCAACCTAGGTGATGACGAAGATTTGGTAGAAAACCAGACATGGAACTCGACGATTGAAATCATCTGGAACGGCACAGACGTGACTGTTGTCGGCAACGCAGATGGAGTCAGTATCAACACGAACAATGGTTATGTGACGATTCGCTCGACAGCCAAACACATTGTTTACAATGTGAGCGGTTCAGGAACCGGTCAACTGAGCATATATAGCGACTATAAATACCAGTTGGCACTGCAAGGACTGACTTTGACTTGCCCGGATGGACCAGCCATCAATTGTCAGAGCAACAAGCGCTGCTATCTGGTCATCGCAGGAACGAACACATTGACCGATGGCACCAATTATGCCGCCACGACGGAAGACCGTAAGGCCACTATCTTTTGTGAAGATAAACTCTGCATTTCCGGAACAGGAAGTCTCAACGTAACAGGCAACTACAAGCATGCCATTGCCAGTGACGATTATATCCGTCTCTGTCCGAACACAACGGCTACGCTCACACTCACCACGAATGCTAGCGATGGTTTGCACGCTAACGATGGCATCATTATTAACGATGGTAAAATCACGATTACGGCCAAGCAAGAAGGCATACAATGCGACACAAGCAGCATTGTCATTAGCGGCGGGAACCTGAGTGTGACCAGTCTGGAAGACAAAGGTATACTTGCCTACGGGAACATAGAAATCACTGGTGGTACGATATACGTGACCAGTCCCGCTAAATGCATCAAAACGAAAAGTAACCTCGTAGTGAATGATGGTACGATCAAGGCGATTTGTACCGGCGAAGCGCAAAATAGCGGAGGTCCCGGTGGAGGCGGTCGGCCCGGAGATCATCAAGATACGACGGGAAACAAGCCAGAGGGCATTGAGGCCAAAGGTACAATCACAATCAACGGAGGACAGATATACTCACAATCAGCGGACGATGCCATCAATGCAGGTAGTACGTTCACTATCAACGGAGGACTGGTTTGCGCTTATTCTACCGGAAACGATGGAATGGATGCCAATGGCAACTGCATCATCAACGGAGGTGTAGTGTATGCTATCGGTAGTCGTGATCCGGAAGTGGGCATCGACGCTAACACCGAAGACCGATTCTATCTGACCGTGAATGGCGGTACAATCGTTGCTATCGGAGGACTGGAACGCAATTCGAAACTGAATCAAACATGCTACTACACCTCTTCGTGGAGCAAAAGTACATGGTATGCGCTAACTGTAGGCGACAACGTGTTTGCCTTCCAAACGCCAAGTAGCGGAGGAACTAAGATGGTGGTTAGTGGCGACTCTAAACCCACTCTACAGAAAAGTGTAAGCGCAAGCGGAACACAAATATTCAATGGCATGGGTTATTATCCCGCCTCATGTACAGGGGGAACAAGTGTTAGTCTGCAACAAGGATCGTAAGAAATTATGAAGAAGACATTATATTTATTAGCATGCTTGCTAGTAGCAAGCACATCGATGGCGCAGAGTCTGCTGACGCCAGAACAACTCGCTAAACGCGAGAAACGTAAGAATCTGACAGTCAAAGAGTGGAACACCGATGACCGGACCAAAACTCGTTGGCTGGATCGCATCAAAGTATATGATGCACAAGGACGATGCATCGAGGAGATTGAGTATGCCACGTATGGCCAGAAATGGCGTGTCACTAGCACTTATGACGACAAAACAGGCAAGGTGCAGGAAGAAGTGGAATACAACGATCGCAACAAACCCGTGCGCATTCGCAAATACGAGTGGAACAAAGATGGCACAAAAGCCAAACAGTACAACTATTTGCCTAATGGCAAACTATATAGCGTAAAGGTCTTTGAATATATCTTCTCTGATAAGTAAGTTCGAGCCAATCAGTTTGGCCGAGATGGAAAGCGTGAAGCTGATGAACCGCATTGATACCAAATATGCGGTGTCATTGCCTATGCTGCCCGCTATTCTGCAAGCCGCACAAACCGATTACTTTGCGCAAGAGATCGACGGAAAGCGAATTGCGACATACGACACCATGTACTACGACACCGATACACTGGATATGTACATGCGTCATCATGACCGACAACTGGTTAGACAGAAAATACGCGTACGACAATATGTAGATAGCGGACTGACATTCTTGGAAATCAAGCGAAAAAACAACAAAGGGCGGACCAAGAAGAAACGCATAGAAGTTCCGAATACCCAACTAACGGCCGATACTATCGGTCACGGCAAAGAAGATGTAAGAATTGCCGATTTCATCGAACAAAAAAGCCATTACTCCTGGGACACGATTTCCCCACATCTGCGGACGGACTTTAAGCGAATTACGCTAGTCAATCGGCAGAAGACCGAACGACTGACTATAGACATGAATCTGGTATGGCACAATGTGCTGAGCCACGAAGATAAAAGTTACAAGGACCTGGTTATCATCGAACTAAAACGAGATGGAAACAGTCCATCGCAGATGACCAAAATAATGCGCGATCAGCATGTTTATCCGCTGAAAATCAGCAAATACTGTATCGGAACGGCGCTAACGACACCGAACCTAAAGCGCAATAGATTTAAGGAAAAAATTCGTCGTATTGAACGATTGTTAGATAATTAAGAAAAAATATAGAATTATGTTAATGCAAGTAGATCTAGCCAACCCAACGTTGGAATTTTTGGAGGACGATCCGTCTATCGCTGCACGTTTTGGCACAAGTGATAGTATCTCGTATGTGATGCATTCGATCGCCGAGTGTTTACACGTCAGCGAGGATCTCATTACCATGCCACTGATGTTCCTTTTCAACCTATTAGTAACGTGGGTAATAGTATATTGCATATACTATCGCTTCTGCCGCAGACGCGATTATTACGTCACCTACATGCTCTTCTCGAGCGCTATGTTCTTGCTGCTATGGTTGATGCAAATTCTGGATATTCAGACCGGATTTGTGTTGGGTCTATTTGCTATATTTGGCATGATTAGATATCGCACAGAGACAGTTCCTATCCGCGAAATGAACTACATGTTCATCATTATTGCTGTTTCGGTAATCAATTCGCTGAGTCTAAAAGCCGATGGACTGGCATGGTATCTGCTGCTTATCGCCAATGCGCTAATCATTCTGCTTGCGCTCGGCTTTGAGTTGTGGAATAATCGCAAGCGTTTGTCTAAGAAAATCATTCTCTACGAGAAGATTGAGAATATCCGCCCAGACCGCCGCAAAGAACTGATTGCGGATCTGGAAGAGAGAACCGGACTCAAGATAATTGACGTAGAAATAGGTCATATTGATTTCCTGCGCGATGTGGCATATATCAATATAACTTATTTGTTGGAACCGGGGAAAATTGTGAATAGTATAGACCAAATAACAAAGTTTAGATGATAGACAACTTTGCTAGAAATATAAGAACCAGCTTGCTCTGTATCGTAGTTCTGGTTTCGCCTAGCGCGATGGCCTGGGACTATTTCTCTACCGGTGAGACCACGGAGCAACAGGTCCAGATGCGAGTAGGAGCCGAGTTCACCAAGAAATGGAATTGCGGCGTTCATCTCCATCTGGCGGAAGAAGCGCGTTTCAGTCTCTATGACCAGGAAACGGGAATGTCGGCTAAACGTGAGGCGGTAGATACAACGTACGCACCTTCGTTCAATCGCTCGTACACTACTCTATCGCTCTCGTACACACCCATCGAATATTTTAAGATTGATGCGGGTTACACATTGCGTGTTCTGGGAAGAAAAGGTTGGGATGATCCGAACGAATATTTGCGACACCGCGTTTTCTTTAGTGTTAGCGGAATCTACCACATCGATTTTGTCAAACTCTACATACGCGAGCGAGCATTATGCGACATTCGTACAGATAGCGTGAATCCTGATGAGAAGAATCAGTATAACTGGCTTCTGCGTAGTCGTTTAGGATCCGAGTTCTCTGTACCAGGCAAACCAGTCAAACCTTATTTGTGGGTGGAACTGGAAAATACGCTCAATGCGCCTGAATTTCAACAGAAAGATGGTCAGCAATTTATTAGCACTGTGCGTACACAAGCGGGTGTCAAGTGGCGCGTCAGTAGGTTAAGCAGCTTAGATTTCTACTACCGGTTCCAATATGGCTACGACCGAGACATTAATGTCAATGGTGGATACTATCGCGGCAAGGAACTAAAGATGAGGCTGGACGAACAGAAATCGTTCATCCACGCCATCGGCATTGTATATCATTTGGATTGGTAAGAATTACAGCTTTAGTGCCAACCCTACGAAATACGAACGAGGTATAGTAGGTCCGTAGATATAATTGGCGTCACGAAATTCTCCTTGATCATTATCACGCTGATATTGGTCAAGGATATTTTTTACGCCGCAACTTATCTCCAGGCAATAATGCTTGTACAGATGAACATCATATGCCAAACGGATACCGAGATCCCAGAAAGAAGGAGTTAGAGTCTCTTCATCCTGCGCAACATAGCCTGCCAAGTGAGGAACAAGCATCGAGCCCGTTACTTTTCCATTGATAGAGATTGTGAAATCCTGAATCGGTTGGATATCGATCAGCACATAACCATAGTTGTCCGGTGTGTGCAACATTCGCGTCTGAGGAGCCACATCCGCACTCCACTGTTGAGCAACCGTGTAGCGACTTTGCTGATAGGTATATCCTGCAGACAGGCTGAAAGAGAACGGAGCACGGTAATAACTGACCTTACCTTCCAGGTTCAGTCCTCCGACCCACGCTCCCTGCGCATTAGTGCGGGTAAAGAGTAGATTGCCTGAGGCATCCTTACCATCCTCGCGCAAGAAGAAAACATCCTGCAGATATGTGTAGAATCCTTCTGCCGTTAGGTTTAGCTCCCAACGCCCAAACTGCCTATACCAATCTGCACTTAGCGTTGCACTATGAGAATATTCGGGTTTGAGATTCGGATCTAGCGAAATGAGTGAAACATTGCCACCAACGGCAGCCACATGCAGATCCTCGTCATAAGCTTGCGGAGCACGATAACCGCTACTATATCCCGCGCGGAATACCAAGCCATCGATAGGAGTATAACGGAATGTAGCACGAGGTGTACATACAGGCTTTGTCAACAGGTTATGTTTCTCCAAACGTGCGCCAATCAATACACTCCACTTGTCTGTCTTCCATTCATTCTGCGCATAGGCACCTACCACATGCACATTCTGAGTTATGTCGCGCTGATAGCCCAACATCCGGTCGTGCAAACCATTGAAGGTATATTCTGCGCCTACGGTCAAATCGCCATTCGCCAATCCGCAAGGATAGGAAAAACGATATTGCAGACCCGTATTGGATGTTAAATCTGTACTACGTCCATACGCGGCAGTGTCACGTCCCGCACCAAAATAACTCTCCCGGCTAATATGCTGAATAGCGGAATAAGCAGAAACAAAATGATTATTATCGACTGAGAACCAATCGAACGCTACAGATCCAGCATCGATGTTATGGCGTAATTGCTCCGCTATATCTGCCTCAAAGGGTTCGTAATCCAGACGGTTGCCTCCGCGACGATAATCTGTAGTATGGTGGTACTCCGCCGTAATCTTGCTATACGCACTTGTTTTGAAGAACACACGTGTCCCTGCCGTTGTGGCACGTAGGCGAGGAACTTCGCTATAACCATCGTTATCGCGATCGTAGGCACTGCGCGTGCGATGACAAGCAAAGAGGTAAGCGCCTATCTTACGATTCTCGCTCATAACGGACGCATTTAGGTCCGTATGGATATCATACCCAATATGCTCGTTCAATTGGCTAATATTGGATATATTGACAAAATTTCGCACCGGTTCTTTGGTTATGATATTGACCACACCTGCAATGGCATTCGCGCCATACATAGCCGATCCACCACCGCGCACTACTTCTATACGGTCAATCATGGCCGATGGAACTTGCTCAAGACCATAGACCGCCGCCATAGAAGAGAATACGGGGCGTGAATCCATCAATATCTGCGTGTATTGACCTTGTAAGCCATTGATGCGCAAATCCGTCTTTCCACAATTGGAGCATGTATTCTCCACACGTAAACCAGGTTGAAAACTTAGGACGTCGGCTACGCAACTAACAGCCGCTGTCTCGAATAGTTGAGGCGACAACACATTGACGATGGTAGCTGCCTCTTGGCGCTTGGTAGCATATCGGTTGGCTGTTACAACCACACTATTCAACTGTTGCGACACTTCGCTAATAGTAGCCTTCAGTTCGATTGTTTTTCCTTCCACCATCGTTACAGGCAGTTCTACTGTCTGATAGCCAACATAACTAAAAACGATAGTCTGATTGCCAATGGGCAAATCCTTTAGAAAATAGTGACCGGACTCATCCGTTACGGTTCCGATATTGGTTCCCTTGACCTGCACATTCACAAATGGCAAGTGTTCGCCGGTCTTTTCATCTAACACATGTCCTGTCAAATGCGCATCATATTGCGCAAAGAGAGGCAACCCCACACACAAAAATAAATAAACTAATACCTTTTTCATTTAATCTTTTTTCTCTAAATCATAGCGGAACCCGAGATAAATCTTCCAACCTGTAATAGGTCCCCAAGCCATAGAGGCATCAAAATCAGTTCCGTATGGATCGTCCGCACCAATAATCGGATCGCTTATCTTGAAATTGGTCATATTCTCCGCACCCAGATAGAGACTGCAGGTTCGGAAATATTTGGTTATCTGCGCCATCAGTTGAGGATACCACGTCAGTGTTTTAGGCGTGCCGTAACCGCCATTCAGATCACCCATAGGCATAAATCCGTCAGGCAAACGGCTAATTCCGTTAAACTGAGCCGTGAGATCGAACTGCCATTTCTTGAGAGGCGTTTGGTAACTGGTGGTGATAACTCCCTTAAATCGATTGGTCAGTGGTTTTATGCGCAATCTAGCTACTCCACTCGCGTCTATAGTGGTCTGCTCTACATCTGTCCAACGGAATGCCACTGTCCACGTCCATCCACGCAACACTTCCATCGATGCCTCCACTTGTGCGCTATGTGCAAACGAGCGACCACCGATGTCTGTCTGGTTGTAGATATGTACTTCATGCGGATCTTGATCCAGATCAACAATGAGCGAGTTGAAGAAATGCGTATAGTAGTATTCGGCAGACAATTGCAACTGTTTGCCTCCCATCGGGATATAGAATGTCGTAGAAATTCCACTATTGAGCGCACGTTCTTGCTTAATATCATCTGCCAAAGTCAGTATTCGACTGGAAGGCAGGACAAATGCATTGTCAGCGATAGCATTAGGCGAACGATATCCCAAACCTACACTAGCGCGTAGTGTCCACCAATCGAATGGCGAATAACGGACATTAGCTCGCGGTGTAAAGAAGAAACCATAGCGAGTGGAATAATCAGCGCGTACACCGGCTACAAGCGACAGAATATCCGCGTATTTGTAGCTATACTCGGCAAAGATTCCTGGGGTCACTTCGTAACGATTAAGGTCGATAGACGGAAGTGGCGAGGAAATAGTAGAGAGATTTAGGCTCTCGTCGTATTTATCGAAATTGACTGACACACCCGCACTGAGACGATGGTCATTGTCAATAAGTCCACCGCCTTCCCAATTCCTCTGCCATATACCATTGAGATAAGCATTGAGTTGGGCTGCCTGCCAATCGCGCGGACCATACCGATTATGCTGATTATGATAGCTGACAGCCGTGATGAGCGCCACAGAAGAGCCACTCTCATCGTCATAGACATAGCCGTTTTTCAAGAAACCTTCCACGCGCCAAGTATTGAGATCTATCACATAAGGATTGCTCAGCGTATCCGGGATCTGCCCTCCCCGACGATGGTCATAGAGGCCGCGCACAAAAGCCTGGAAGGTGTAATCTCCGTGCGTATAGAACCAACGATTGACCAAGTTGGCATTCTGAGAAGTAGGCATGTCAGCAAATCCATCGTGGTTGTCGTCCATCGACATGAAACCTTGCTGATAGTGCGCCAATAGCCCTGTGTAGAGCGACTGATGATGACAATGCTCGTCGTGTTCATGCTCATGTTCATGCTCAGACTCTTCTTTGAGCGGAATCTGCCAACCACCCATAATGTTCGCTTCCGCATGCAATTCGCTATTGAGCATCAGATTGATAGAAAGCGGATTCTGAGTCTGCGGTTTTAGTAGTTCGACATTAATCTGACCGGTTGTAGCCTCATAGCCATTAATCACCGATGATGTTCCTTTACTAACCTGAATACTACTCATCCACGGCCCGGGAATATACTCCATTCCAAATGATTGCGCGAGTCCGCGCACGGCAGGAGTGTTCTCCTGAAGAAGTTGCACATAGGTTCCGCTCAGTCCAAGCAAACGAATCTGTTTGGCCCCAGTGGCAGCATCCGAATATGCGACATCGACAGAAGCATTCGTCTCAAATGCCTCGCTAAGATTGCAGCAAGCGGCTCGGCAAAGTTCCTCCGTACCAATAGTCTGTGTATCGAATGCTGAAGTACGGCTACGAAGTACGCCCAATTTGCGCTCGGTAATCGTGACCTCATCCAAAATAGCCTCTTCTACCAGAACGATGGTTAGCGGTTGACGATTGAGAACCGTGGTTGTATCATTATGGAAACCTACATAACTGACCACCAAACGATTGGTCGATTTGACAGGCATCAACGTAAACGAGCCATCGAAATCGGTTGCAACGCCTTGAGTAGTGCCCGCCCAATAGACGTTAGCGCCAATGAGCGCCTCGCCATGGTCGTCCAAAACTACGCCGCTAATCTGCGCACTAAGAGGCATAAAAAACAGTATAGCAGCCAATATGTAGAGTATTCTCTTCAAAATCGGCTGCAAAATTACTGCTTTCGCGCGACGTGCGCAATACCTAAAAGTAGGTAAATTGATCATTTCTGTCCTTTGTAAGCCTCCAATGCCTTACGAAGAACTATCATTGCCTTGGCCAGGTCTTCCTTGTTGAGGACATAGGCCATACGAACTTGATGACGACCGTCCTCGGGATTGGTATAGAAACCTGTTCCCGGAGCCATCATAACCGTTGCTCCTTCGTATGTAAAATCAGTTAGACACCACTTGCAGAACTTCTCTACGTCGTCCACCGGCAAAGAAACCATAACATAGAATGCACCCGTAGGTGCAGGAGCAAATACACCAGGTATTTGGTTGAGTTGATCAATCAAGAAATTACGACGAGTAAGATATTCATCATATACCTCTTGCATGTATTCCTCAGGTGTAGAGAGTGATGCTTCGGCAACAATCTGACCAAACAAAGGAGGACTGAGACGTGCTTGGCAGAACTTCATCACTGATTCACGAACGGCCTTATTCTTGGTAATAAGCGCACCTATGCGGATACCACATTCGCTATAACGCTTAGACACACTATCGACCAATACCACGTTTTGCTCAATGCCCTCAAGGTGGCAAGCAGATATATATGGCGACTTCGTGTAGATAAATTCACGATAGACCTCATCAGAGATGAGGTAAAGATCGTATTTCTTGACTAAGTCACGTATCTGTCGCATCTCCTGTTTGGTGTATAGATATCCCGTAGGATTATTCGGGTTACAGATGAGGATGGCTCGTGTCTTTGGTGTAATCTGCTTCTCAAATTCTTCAACCGGAGGCAACTTAAATCCATTCTCTATATGTGTTTTGACAGACTTGACCACTGCGCCGGCAGAAATAGCGAACGCCATATAGTTGGCGTACGAGGGGTCTGTTACAATAATCTCATCGCCCGGATTAAGGCAACTCATATACGCAAACATAATGGCCTCAGAACCGCCAGCAGTAATAATAATTTCATCCGGAGAAAGGTCGATACCATAGTTAGCATAGTAACTTACCATCTTGGTTCTCAGCGACTTAAGACCTTGAGAAGGGGAGTATTCCAAAATCTCCTGGTCGAAATTCTTCACCGCCTCCATAGCTTGTGGAGGAGTTTTAATATCCGGTTGACCAATATTGAGATGGTAGACATGTACACCCGCCAATTTGGCTTCGTCGGCATACTTGGCTAACTTGCGGATTGGGCTTTCCGGCATTGATTGAGCACGAAGAGAGATTTCCATATAATATAAATTTGATAATTCGTGTATAGTTTATTATCCTGCCCATGTGCTCTTGTCTAAAGCACGATAGGAGATAGCTTCCAACAGATGTTGTTTCTGGATATCTGCCGATCCTTCGATATCGGCAATAGTTCTAGCCACCTTGATAATGCGGTCGTAGGCTCGAGCAGAAAGACCTAACTTGGTCATCGTGAACTGCAACAACCGGTCGCACTCGTCATTAAGCGGACAGAACTGGCGCACCATCTTAGAAGTCATCATTGCATTGGAGTGAATCAACGGATGCGCAGCAAAGCGAACTTGCTGAATAGAGCGAGCACGAAGCACTCGTTCGCGCATAACAGCAGATGATTCGGATGGCTGAGTATCGCGTAACTGCTCGTACGGCACCGCTTCGATCTCACACTGGATGTCTATGCGGTCAAGTAACGGACCACTGATACGACTCAAATATCGATGAATCTGCGCGGGCGTACAAGTACAAGGATGCGCGGGGTTGTTCTCTCCATAATGGCCACACGGGCACGGGTTCATAGCAGCCACGAGCATAAAGGAAGCCGGGTAATCAACTGTGCTCTTGGTTCGTGTAACCGTAATATGACGATCTTCCAGGGGTTGCCGCATCACTTCGAGCGTCGTGCGTTTGTATTCAGGAAGTTCGTCCAGAAAGAGCACTCCATTGTGTGCAAGACTAATTTCTCCCGGGTGTGGATTAGTTCCGCCACCGACTAGCGCCACATCTGTAACTGTATGATGAGGACTACGGAAGGGGCGCTGAACAATCAAGGCACTTTGCGCACCTTTGCGTTTGCTGAGCAAACCCGCTACCGAGTGGATTTTTGTGGTTTCCAACGCTTCTTCCAACGACAAAGGAGGCAGAATGGATGGCAGACGTTTTGCCATCATGGATTTTCCTGCTCCAGGAGGACCTACCATCAGCATATTATGACCTCCCGCAGCGGCTATCTCCATAGCTCGGCGCACTTTGTACTGGCCACGTACGTCCGAGAAATCCATATCAGAAGGATAAGCCGATTCTGCAAACAGAGCCTGAATATCTACGTGAGTTGGTTCAAACTGTATATCGCCATTCAGGAAGCGTGTTACATCCAATATATTGTTCAGTCCATATACCTCCAATCCATCTGCTACGGCGGCTTCGCAAGCATTTGCTTCGGGAAGGATCAATCCCTTGAAACCTTCTTGGCGTGCACAAAGTGCAATAGGGAGTGCTCCGCGAATAGGCATAAGAGAACCATCCAGAGACAATTCGCCTGCAATCATAAAATCTTTTAGATTTTTTGTTTTTACCTGTTCGCACCCGGCCAACATACCAATAGCCAAAGGCAAGTCGAATGCCGCACCTTCCTTCTTAATATCTGCGGGGGCAAGATTGATCGTAAAATCGCGATGAGGCATTTCATAACCATTCACCGTTAGCGCAGCCATGATACGATCATGCGACTCTTTGACAGCATTATCCGGCAATCCCACCAACGTGAAATCGTAGCCAGGAACTGCATGCACCTCAACGGTTACAGGCACCGCATCAATACCTACAGGGGAAGCACTATGGATTTTGATTAGCATATTTGTTAAATTTATATTGTCTCTTTCATGGTTTGTTCTAACTGCTGACGAAAAGCATCGATATCGCCTAGATCCTTTATTTCACGCAGGTTTTGCACGCGCTGACGAACAGATTGGACAGCATGCTTAGCCAATTTCTCTGCCGAAGGCGTGATAGCCTGAACCAGTGCCTCCAGATTAACATCATACAGCATGCATGCATGAACTACCGTGCCAGTAGGTGTTGTATAGCATGCTGTGCCAGATACCTTGTGATCGGCCACCAGAACATCGTTATGTTGCGTTGTGACCGCATCGTAACCCAAGCGTTGCAAGGCGCAGGATAGCATTCGCAGGAAATCGTCAAAAACCTCCTGATTGTGCATAGACGGAGATATATACGAAACCATCAGATTTCCTCGATCGGCATAAACACATCCTCCTCCACTCTGTCGTTGCACCACATCAATACCATGTTCCCGGCAGTATTCTTCATTCACTTCCGCTTCAACACACTGGTGTCGGCCATAAATGACCGTAGGAGAGACGATCCATGTGAAAAGTGTCGGTTGCTGAACTTCACGGACCTGTTCTTGCTCCTTTGCCAGATATTCCGAGAGAGAGAGTCCCTCTGGATAGCGAATGATGTTAACCGGATTGGCCATAACTCTTAACTAGATTTTCGGCGCAACAATTTCCTTACCCTGGCAGAAGCGATGAGTCAATTGACGATCGTCTCCCAAATAAATATAACGTTCCAAACGGTGTTGAATAGTATAGTTATCAAAATTGAGGTCGCTTTCATCTACCACCAATGCATCAAAAGCATAACCAGGTTCAAACGAGCCGACCTTGCCAAAGAACGATCCTCCGGACTTGGTTGCGAGCCAGAATGCTTCACTTAGGCTGAGGAATGCTTCCTTATGTCCACCATGCACCCATTTCAGTTTAGACATCTGAAGAGTGTAGTGCATTACGCGGAAGATAGAGAAACCACTACCTCCGGATACATCAGAACCCAATGCGACAGGAATTCCCGCATTTAGGAACCGGCGAATAGGAGCAATACCTGAACCAATATTGCAATTGGAAGTAGGACAATGGACAGCAAACACATGGTTCGCACGCATCAGTTCGAACTCTTCTCCTTCTGTATAACAACAATGCGCCATAAGGGTTGGCGTTTGACCAAACATGCCATAACGACGGTATGCATCACCATAACAAGTGGATTCGGGTTCTAATTCCTTCACCCAAGCAATTTCCGATTGATTCTCACTAAGGTGAGACTGAACAGGTAAGTGGTATTCGTTAGCCAATTGGCCTAATGCAGTCATCATAGCAGGTGTACAACTGGGTACAAAACGCGGCGTGACGATAGCCGAAACCAAAGGCATCGAGCGTGTATGTTCCATCACTCGTTTGGTTCCCTCGACTGCTTCTTCCGGCGTATTACTCAACGTATCAGGTCCATTGCGGTCCATGCCCACCAAACCAACCATACCACCCATTCCCGCCTCATGAAGCAGATCAGCCAAAAGGCAAGAAGCATCCGGATGAATAGTGGCAAAAATAGCCGCACGCATAGTACCGAGTTTCCAGAGATCGCGTACAAAACGACGGTACATACGCTCGGCATACTTGATATCCTTGTATTTCGATTCCTCGGGGAAGGTATAAGTATTTAGCCATGGTAGTAATTCCATATCCATAGCAATGCCCAGATTTCGGTATTGCGGCGCATGTACGTGCAAATCGTTCATTGCAGGCATAAGCAATTGGTCGCCAAAATCAATGACCGGCACATCCTTATACTCATTCGGCAAAGTCTGGTAAGTGTCAACCACATTACCATCGTCACCCACTACAACATAGCCATGCTCCAATACTCGGAAAGCACTTGGCGTTGGGGTGTAGATAATATTCGCTTTATAGATTTTCATGATATTGTATTGGGTTCTTTTTCTTTCTTTTTGAAGAAAATGAGACAAACGAAATAATTGATGACTCCACCGATAAAGATAACGAGATAACTGATATAGTCATCACGCCATGTAGGGAAACAACGAACCATCAAAGGCAACAATCCCAGTTGGACAGCCATGTTAAGAACACGGGCCAGTAAGAATCCTCCCGCGTTCTTTAGATTAGGCCGTGTGCCGAAAGTATACCAATTGGAAAAGAGGTAGTTAGGAATCATCTCCAACACATAACCTATAGCAAATGCTACTACATACAGGGGGAGTCCCTTTTCCGGATGCCCAAGTGCCCACAAGGCAAGCAGAAAAAGCCCGGTCTGGATAAACATGCCCGTTGTGCCGACCACAGTAAAGCGGATAGCAGAGCGGATTTTATCCGGCAGATATGAAGAAGGAAGGCGCATTTTCTCTCGTAGTGCTCTCGTGATTGTCTCGATAAAGTCTCGTGTTTGTCTCGACTCGATAGTCTGTCGTTAGTCTGTCGTTAGTCTGATTTACTTTAGTCCAGCTAACAGTTCGTCCATAGCGGCATCCAGGCCATTGACATCGCGTCCGCCTGCGGTTGCCATCCATGGCTGACCACCTCCACCGCCCTGGATATGTCTAGCGGCAGATTTTATCATCAGACCGGCATTCTTGCCCTCATCAACCAACGGTTGGCTGAGGAATACTGCGATAGTCGGCTTGCCATCGAACTGAGTAGCTGCAATCAGTGCAAACTTCACATTGGTGAACTTACCGCGCAACAATGGCATAACGCCACGTAGCATCTCCGGATTTTGTTCGCCTTGCATGCGTACCAGTTTGATATCACCGAAGTCTTCTGCCCGACGGATGATGTCGTCGCGGAACATCTCTATCTTCTCGGCCATGAATAGTTCAATCTGCTTCTTTAGTCCGGCGTTCTCGTCAATAGACTTATGTATAGCCGCAACCAAATCAGGAGCATTGTTGAACAATCCACGCAGACCATTCAGCATATCTTGCGCAGCATAGTAGACCTGGTCTGCATGTGCGGCCGTAACTGCCTCTATACGACGAATGCCTGCAGCGATACTAGTCTCCATAAGAATGCGAACCGAACCAATGCGGCCTGTGCTAGCGACGTGACAACCGCCACACAATTCTACAGACGGGCCATACTTGATAACTCGTACATCGTCGCCGTATTTCTCGCCAAAGAGTGCCATAGCCCCCATGGCCTTAGCCTCAGCGATAGGCGTATGACGACTTTCCTCCAGATGCCAGTCTTGGCGAATAATCTGGTTAGCCAGTTGTTCCACCTTACGCAACTCTTCCGGGGTCACTTTCTGGAAGTGAGAGAAGTCAAAACGCAGGCTTTCAGGAGTAACCAAACTACCCTTTTGCTCTACATGCTTGCCCAGCACTTCGCGCAGTGCATAGTGTAGAATATGCGTTGCTGTATGGTTGCACATGATAGCCTGACGACGCTCTGCATCTACTGTTGCTTTCAGTTCACCTTCTATATTCTCCGGCAATTCTATCAAGATATGCACCGGCAGGTTATTCTCGCGCTTGGTATCGATCACACGTACATTGCCTAGTGTGCCTGTATCACCAATCTCACCACCCATCTCTGCATAGAATGGCGTTTGGCTGAGTACTACCTGATAAAAATCCTTCCCCTTCTGACTTACCTTGCGATAGCGAAGTACCTGTGTGTTGCAAGCCAGTTGATCGTATCCAATGAACTCCGTATCCCCTTCGCGAAGCACGGTCCAGTCTCCTAAATCTTGCTTATTCGCAGAACGTCCCATCTCTTTCTGATGCTCTAGGGCACGATTGTATTCCTCCTCATTGGTAGTGAAGCCATTCTCTCGGAGAATCAATTCGGTTAGATCCAACGGGAAGCCATATGTATCCTTTAATGTGAAGACATCCACACCGCTAATCTCTGTCTTGCCGGCTTTGCGTGCATCGTCCATGAGGCGGTCGAGCAGACCAATACCTTTATCCAAAGTGCGTAGGAAAGCCTCTTCCTCGCTCTTGATAACAGGAACAATTTGTGCTTGCTGCTTGGCCAATTCAGGATACGCATCGCCCATATCTGCAATGAGTTGCGGCACCAACTGATAGAGGAACGCAGAACGCATATTGAGGAACGTGTAGCCATAACGCACAGCACGGCGAAGAATACGACGAATGACGTAGCCTGCTTTCTCATTAGAAGGCAATTGGCCATCAGTAATAGCAAAAGCGATAGTACGTATATGGTCGGCGATAACACGCATAGCAATATCGGTCTTCTCGTCCTTGCCGTATTCGCAACCACAAATCTCGCCTATCTTGCGCAGCATTGGCTGGAATACATCTGTATCGTAGTTACTGGTCTTGCCTTGGATAGTACGAACGAGACGCTCAAAGCCCATACCCGTGTCAATCACTTTCTTTGCGAGCGGTTCCAACGAGCCATCTGCCTTGCGATTGAACTGCATGAAGACGATATTCCAAATCTCTATAACCTGAGGGTGATCTTTGTTGACCAATTCGCGTCCTGGCACTTTAGCACGTTCCTCTGCAGAACGACTATCTACATGTATTTCCGAACACGGACCACAAGGACCTGTATCGCCCATTTCCCAGAAATTATCGTGCTTGTTGCCGTTCAGTATATGGTCAGCAGGCAGATGCTTGGCCCAAATAGATGCGGCCTCATTGTCGCGTTCCAGGCCCTCCTCCTTTGAGCCCTCAAATACAGTAGCATAGAGATTAGAAGGATCTATCTTGAGCACATCAACTATATATTCCCAAGCAAAATCAATAGCCTCTTGTTTGAAATAATCGCCAAACGACCAGTTGCCGAGCATCTCGAACATCGTGTGGTGATAGGTATCATGACCCACTTCCTCCAGATCATTGTGTTTGCCGCTTACGCGCAGACATTTCTGACTATCGGCTACACGGGGATATTTGATGGGATCGTTGCCTAGAATGATTCCCTTCCATGGATTCATGCCGGCATTGGTAAACATGAGTGTTGGGTCATCTTTGATGACCATCGGAGCCGAAGGGACTACCTGATGACCCTTCGATGCCATAAAGTCCAAAAAGGACTGACGAATTTCTTTACTTGTCATTATCGTTTGTTGTATTAGTCTCTGTTTGCTGATTGTTGAACCGGTTGCCTCCAGTAGTAGTCTTAAAGTCTATAAATTCGCGGCGCGGACGTCCCTCTTTGTCCTCTCGCTCGATGAAGGGCAATGGATTAGCACGCAGTTTGTCGTATTCTGCGCGTGTACGCAAAACGTCTAAAGCCATATAGAGCGCGTTGCGCATGCTTGACCAGTCGGCCTGGTCCTTGCCTGCGATGTCGTAACCTGTACCATGGTCAGGCGAAGTGCGAACGATGCTGAGACCTGCGGTATAGTTAACGCCCGACATATCCAGTGTCTTGAATGGTGCCAATCCCTGGTCGTGGTACATAGCCAGAACAGCATCGAAATGGGCGTAGTGACCCGAACCAAAGAAACCGTCGGAGGCGTATGGACCGAAAGCCCAGATGCCCTGCTCGTTAGCTTTCTTGATGGCAGGAATAATGATCTCCTGTTCTTCTTTGCCCAGCAGGCCTGCATCACCCGCGTGCGGATTGAGAGCCAAGACAGCAATGCGCGGTTTCTCGAGAGCGAAGTCGCGTTTGAGTGAATCGTTTAGTAGTTTCAACTTTGCCAAGATGCGCTCTTCGGTTATCTGGCCGGGTATATCAGCAATGGCGACGTGATTGCAAACTAGTGCCACACGCAGATTACCGCTACAGAGCATCATCAGCGAGTCCGGTCCAAACTGTTCTGCCAGATATTCGGTATGTCCGCCTTTCAGCGCCTCTTTGTTAAGCGGAGCTGTCAGCAGGGCTTGTGCCTTGCCTTCTTTCAGGTCGCGGCACGCACGATCGAGCGCAGCCTTAGCCGCCTTGTTGGCATCCGGGGAAGGAGTTCCGAACTGAACAGGAAGATCGTCTGTGTAACAGGTAACCATGTTCAGTCGGCCATCCTTAGCCTGCGATGCATCGTCTATCTGATTCCACTGGATATTGCGGTGATCTTCGTCCAAGGTCTGGATATGATGTTTTGCCACCACAGCATTGCCATAGATAACAGGGCGACAAATCTCGAAGATATGGCTCTCGAGCAATGCCTTGATGATGATTTCGTATCCTACACCGTTGGTATCACCGGCCGTTATTGCGATTATAGGTTTCATTGTGTATCTTTTCGTATTTGAGTTTGTCTAAGTCGTAGTTCTTGCGCTCCTCATCCTTGTAGCCAAGCGAGATGATGCAGAGTACAGTGCGGTCATCAGGAATAGCGCAAAGTTCTTTTATTAAGTCTTCCGAAGCCTCGCGGCAATATACCTGACACCAACAGGCTCCAAGTCCTTGTTCCTCAGCGGCCAAGAGTATATGCTCGGCTGCGATAGCCCCGTCCGCCATCCATACATCGGTAAGCGAGGTATCCAGGGCGATGACGATAGCGGCCATGGCCGTATCGAACATGCCACTTCCGTAGGTGCGGCAAGCCGCCATGGCACGGAGTTTCTCGACATCACGCACCACGATGAATTCCCAAGGACAGGTGCGATGACCGGATGGAGCCATCAGCGCGCAGCGCAACAGATAATCTATTTTTTCCTGCTCTACAGGACGGTCGGTATACTTGCGAATTGACCGCCTGTGTTGGCATAATTCTAAGAAAGAGCCCATATTATTCCAATTTAGCGTGCAAAGGTACAAATAATTTTTCATATACGCAAGCGCGCACGCACATTTTTGCAAAAAAGTGACTTTTTTCCTGAAAAAAGTGAGAATATGGAAGGCATGGCATCGAAATTTCGAATAATATTTGTATCTTTGCGGCGATAATGTGTAATTAAGGAAAAGTATGTATTGGATGCTGATTGCGGCTCTGTTGCCCGCTATTTTGCTTGGTCTGTATATTTGGCGAAAAGATCCGATTCCAGAGCCTGTGCGTTGGCTATTTCGTGCGGCATTGGCGGGTGTACTGATTAGTATTCCTGTGGCTTTTGCCGAATATTCGATAGCAGGACTGATCTTCCCAAGTGGCAAACCTACGACCCTATTTGGGACGACTATTCAGGCTTTTCTGGTAGCCGCTACACCCGAGGAGTGTGCCAAACTGTTGGCGCTATGGCTTATCTTGCGCAGAAATCCTCATTTTGACGAGCATTTTGATGGCATCACTTATGCGGTGTTCGTTGGTTTGGGTTTTGCTGCCATAGAGAATGTGGGCTACGTATTGACGAGTGGCGACGGATGGGTTACGGTGGCTGCTATGCGTGCTCTGCTGGCCGTTCCCGGGCATTATGCCTTTGCCATTCTGATGGGTTATTACTACACCAAATATCATTTTGTGGAGCATACGGCTTGGAATGGCGCGAAAGTGATTTTGATGCCTATTTTGGCGCATGGAGTCTATGATGCATTGGCCATGACCGGTTCTGTGGATCCTATGGTAGGCGGTGTTTGTTTCTTCGTGCTCATCTGGTTCTGCATCAAACTGCAGCGCGCCGCTTACCGCAAAGTCAAAGCCTTGGCTACTGATTCGCAATTATTATAAAAATCAAAACTACAAAAAGATAGTGCGCTCGATAATGTCTCGTGAACGTCTCGAGCACTCCAGGTAATTGTCTCGTGATTGTCTCGTGATTGTCTCGGTAGTAAATCGGGTATATATACATAGTATATATAAATATGCAGTTTTTGACAAGGCATTTTTATGCAGAAAACTTGATTTTTTATGTTTTCCACATAAAAACTTGCATATGTCAAAAAAAAGCAGTACTTTTGCGCCCGATTTTTGGTATGCGCACGCAGAAAACGACACATAAGCGTTTGATTTATATCCTAATAGGCCTATTGTTCATGCCTGTTACGGTTTCAGCGGAGCATCGCACGTTGCATGCAGAGGCCGATCGGCCCGGAATGGGTACAGGAACCAACGTGTTAGGTTTTGGCATTTTCCAATGGGAAACGGGATTTGAGGTGATGCATATACCGGGTACTCATGTGTTGACCTTGCCAACTACCCTTTTCCGTTTCGGATTGCACGAACGTGCGGAGTTGCGTTTGGAATACACCGGAGGCTTAGCACTCCTCGACCATCCAGACAGCGATCCGCAGACTGCTGACGATGGTTTTTACTACACAGAGCCGTTGAGTATAGGTTCCAAGTTGATGTTATGGCCGGGCTCTGACGAACAGCAGTTGCGGTGGCTTCCCCGCACAAGTTTAATGCTCAACGTCGGCATACCACTAACGAGTCAAGCAGCGGAAAGGATGCCTGTTTCCGGATGTGCGGACCTGCTCTTTGAGAATGATATCACGGACTGGCTGACCGCCGAGTATGAGTTCGGCACCCACTGGCGCGAATGGGCACCAATGCCGGATTTCTTCGTGGCTTTCGGCCTTGATTTCGAAATCACGGACAAGTTAGGGGTCTTTGTTGAGAACTATGACTATTTCGACTGCGATGTCAATGCCGCTTTGTTCGGGCACTCCACGGCATACGACGTGAATATCGATTTCGGCGTGACATACTCGCCCGTACCTCGCGTACAATTGGACGCGTATGCCGGATTCAACTGCTATCACTCCCTGCCTGAACTGTGCGGTCCGAAGAACAACTGTTACTGCGGTTTCGGCGTGACATGGCTTTATTACTCAAAACAACACGATAGTCGCAAATAATAAATCACAACATATATGGAATCAAAGTATAATCCAACTGACATTGAGGCTCGTTGGTACCAGTATTGGCTGGACAACAAGCTGTTTCACAGTGAGCCAGATGGCCGCGAGCCATACACCATCGTCATTCCGCCACCCAATGTAACGGGCGTGCTCCACATGGGTCATGTGCTGAACGAGACAATACAAGATATACTCGTTCGTCGTGCGCGCCTGGAAGGCAAGAATGCGTGTTGGGTGCCCGGTACTGACCATGCGTCGATAGCTACTGAGGCCAAAGTCATCAAACGACTGAAAGAGCAAGGTATCAACAAGTCGGACCTAACACGTGAGCAGTTTTTGAAACATGCATGGGACTGGACCGATGAGCACGGAGGCATCATCCTGAAGCAACTTCGCAAACTGGGCTGTTCGTGCGACTGGGATCGTACGGCCTTCACCATGGATGAGACACGTAGCAAAGCGGTCATCAAAGTGTTCTGTGACCTCTATCGCAAAGGCCTGATTTACCGCGGTTTGCGTATGGTAAACTGGGATCCGGAGCGTCAGACAGCACTGTCGGACGAAGAGGTGATCTATCACGATGAGCACTCGAAATTCTACTACCTGCGTTACGCAGTAGTAGAGGAGCCCGGCAAATACGCCATTGTAGCCACCACGCGTCCGGAGACTATCTTCGGTGATATAGCCGTTTGTATCAACCCTAAAGAGGAGAAAAACCAATGGCTGAAAGGTAAACATGTGATCGTGCCGGGCGTGGGACGCGAGATTCCTATTATCGAGGACCGCTACGTAGAGATTGGCTTCGGTACAGGATGTCTGAAAGTGACGCCCGCACACGACGTGAACGACTATGCGTTAGGCCAGAAATACAACCTGAAGACCATAGATATCTTCACTCCGGATGCCCATCTGAACATGGACACGATGGAACCGGAACTGCAAGCCAATGTGCGCAAATATCATGGTATGGACCGCTTCGACTGCCGCAAGCAGATTGTGGAAGATCTGAAGGAACTGGGACTGGTAGAGAAGATTGAGGACTACGACAACAAAGTGGGTTATTCGGAGCGCACAAATGTGCCTATCGAGCCACGCCTAAGTCTGCAATGGTTCATTCGCATGAAGCATTTTGCAGATATTGCTCTGCCGCCTGTGATGAACGACGATATCGTCTTCTATCCCACGAAATACAAAAACACCTACCGCAACTGGCTGGAGAACATCAAAGACTGGTGTATCAGTCGTCAACTTTGGTGGGGACACCGTATTCCTGCTTACTACGATGCCGATATTCTGGCACAGACAGGTTTGGAAGATTATCCTGCCGATAAGATCATTGTCTCGGAGACCGCTCCGGAAGGCAATTACGTGCAAGATGAAGGTGCTCTGGATACGTGGTTCAGCAGTTGGCTTTGGCCTATCAGTTTGTTCGATGGAATCGAGAAACCGAACAACAAAGAGATCAACTACTACTACCCCACCGCAGACCTGGTAACAGGCCCGGATATCATCTTCTTCTGGGTAGCACGTATGATCATGGCGGGCTATGAATACGTAGGCAAGATGCCATTTAAGCACGTCTATTTTACAGGTATTGTGCGCGACAAACTGGGACGTAAAATGAGTAAATCGCTCGGTAACAGTCCTGATCCACTGGATCTGATTGAGCGCTACGGAGCTGATGGCGTGCGTATGGGTATTCTGCTCTCTGCGCCGGCCGGTAACGACATCCTGTATGATGATTCGCTGTGCGAGCAAGGACGTAACTTCTGCAATAAGATATGGAACTGCTTCCGTATGGTGAAAGGGCTAGAGGTTACAGGCGAGAAGCGAGAGGATAACAGCAAAGCTGTTAAATGGTTCGATGCGATGCTGAAACATACAGAGGCAGAGATAGCCGATCTCTTCAGCAAATATCGTCTGAGCGAGGCACTAATGGCTATCTACAAACTCTATTGCGATGAGTTCAGCGGATGGTATCTGGAGATGATCAAACCTGCTTACGGACAACCGATCGACTGCGAGACATACGAGGCTACGCTCGGTTTCTTCGATCGCCTGCTGCGCCTGCTCCACCCATTCATGCCGTTCATCACAGAGGAACTATGGCAGAATCTCTACGAGCGCAAAGAGGGCGAAAGCATAATGTTCGCTGCGCTCAATGATGCAAATGATGCGAATGATGAAATTCTCAAAGAAGTAGAAGAACTGAAACAGATAGTGGCAGGTGTGCGTAATGCACGCGCATCGAAGAATATACCTCCAAAGGAGGTACTGACTCTCTATTTCGACAAAGCAGAGCAATATGCTTACGCCGAACTGCTCAAGAAACTGGCTAATGTAACGGTTAGCGGTGAGGGGTTAGAGGCTAGCGGTAACGCAGCGAAATTCATCGTGGGCACCACCGAGTTTGCTATTCCGATGGACAAATTCATCAATGTGGATGAAGAAATCAAGAAACTGGAAGCCGATCTGGCTCACCAACAGGGATTCCTTCGCGGCGTAATGGCCAAACTGAGCAACGAACGCTTTGTCCAGAATGCCAAACCGGAAATTGTGGCGCTAGAACAGAAAAAGAAGAGCGACGCGGAAACCCGTATCGCTGCTCTGGAAGAAGCCATCAAGGCGCTGAAGAAATAACAACAAGAAAGCCCCGCACATGCGAGGCTTTTTTGTTAGCGGCGAAGATGACGTTTGTCGAACTTAGCTTCCTTGCGGAAATCCCTCTGGAAGCGACATTTGTCCATTCTGGGATCCATGAAGCGTGGGTCGAAGCGGAAAGTACGCATAGCTTGCATCCTGCGCCATTCTACGCAACGAGGGCAATTGCATTGCTGGAATCGTATCTCTTTGCGGAAATCGCCTCTGCGTCCTCTAAACTCGCCTCGTCGGCCTTGTGCACTTGCGCTAACAGTAGCGCTCATTGTTGCGGCAACTAACAATGCCATAGTTAACATTCGTTTCATAACTGTTTGATTTTTAGTGGTTAATACCAAAAACTTAACCGCGACTCATCTCGCAGTTACTATCCCTCTTGCAACTATCGTGCCAAAGTTATGAAAGCCTATTCTAACGAATGAAATTCGTTCTTTGTCTTGGTTCTGCCTGAGGACGCTCTTCGGTTTTCATTCCACGCAGCATCCAAGCCATATTACGAGCTAACGTACGCATGGTCTGCAGTCCCTCCAGATCTTGGGCGGCTTCGCCCGGCGCAGCGCCGTGAACGCTATTCCAGTATTGAGAAGGAACGACCGGCATATTGTTGATAGTGAAATACTTATTCAGCCGGTCGAACGCACTACTTGCACCACCGCGACGACAAACGACTACCGAGGCAGCAGGACGATGCTGCATGAGCGATGAGGCGCTATAGAAGAGTCGGTCAAGCAATGCACAGAGACTACCATTAGCGCTACCATAATAAACCGGAGAACCAACAATGAGGCCATCTATACCCTCTTGCAGAATAGCAAGCAAACGATCGTAGAGAGGGTCAGAGAAAACGCAACGACTTTTGGCTACACATGCAGCGCAGCCGATACATCCGCGTACAGGCTGATTGCCTATCTCTATCGTAATAGTCTCAATGCCCTCTGCATCAAGCGTGCGGGCTACTTCGTTTAGTGCGATAGCAGTATTGCCATTGTGGCGAGGACTGCCGTTGATAAGAAGAACTCTCATTGTATCCAAGGATATTGTTTTTTCAGTTGTTGTGCCCGATCGGCTATGCCTTTGGTAAAAGCCTGTGCTTCAGGCGAATCGGGATAAAGAAGTGTATGATGGCGGTCGAGCCAAAGGGAATGCAACGTATCCATTTCACGAAGTGTTTGAGCCGAGAAATAGGTCTCGGAGAAACGTTCCCAAATATAGTTGACGGCCATCGAAGACGGGTGCACCAAATCGTCCGCATAGAAACGATAGTCACGCAGTTCGTCCAAAACAATCTCGTAACTAGGGAAATAAGTGACCGAGGAGAACTGATTGCGAAGTTGTTCCACCGCCTGCAAAAGAATAGCCTTGCTCAGCTGATTCTCATGTAAGCCATCCTTGATATGACGGATGGGCGAAACAGTAAAAATCCAACATCTGTCTGCGTATTTCTCAAGGATAGGTTGCCACAGAGTGACTATCTCGTCAACCGTCAGTCGTCTCCGTAAGAAATCGGAAGCCGGACGCTTCTGGCAATTATCCACTACGAGGCCTGTCGCCTTATCCTCGTAGACCCAAGCCGTGCCGAAAGTGATGATAACTATATCCGCATCGTCCACCAGATGGATATGACGGGCAATAGAAACGGGATTGTAGAGCGTGCCCGTAGGATTAGATAGCGCACGAAGATAGTACTCGTCCATCTTACGACCGATAGCATCTACAAAACACGACCCCAACAACAGCCAGCGAGCATCTATAGGTGCTTGCCACGGGCTACGGGGAATATCGACAATGGTTTGCAGTTTCATCTTTACTCAAAATGCATTACTCGGGCAGGGCTGATTCGACTGATAATCATAGACGGCAGCAACAGAATCAACAACGACAGTGCTATAGTGATCATATTCAGCAATATAAGCCATCCCCACGGGAAAGCGATAGGTACGTAACTAACGAAATAGGTAGCTGCATCGAGCGGCACCAGGTGGCAGAAATACTCCAACGCAGCGAGCCCCAAGCCAAGTACATTGCCCCATAGCACACCTTTGCCAATCAGCATAGCGGCTTGGGTGATAAAGATGCGGCGCACAAAACGATTGTTGGCACCAAGCGCTTTGAGCGTGCCTATCAGTTGGATACCATCCAATATCAGGATAATCAGCCCGGAAACGATGTTAAATCCGGCCACCAGAAGCATCAGAATAATGATGACCACCACATTCATATCGAGCAAATCGAGCCATGCAAAGATAGCAGGATTCTGCTCTTGAAGGGTCTGCACATAATAGACATTGTATCCCTTCTCGTCCACATGATTGACCGTAGCAAAATAGATCTGATCGGCTACTTCATCCAGATGGCCAATGTCGGACAGAAGAATCTCTACGCCCGAGAATGTATGTTCGTCCCAACCTTGCAGGCGGCGAGCAGTCTGGAGGGGAGTCAGCACAAAGAGTTGGTCAAACTCGGCAAAACCGGTCTCGTAGAGACCCACAATCTTGAATCGGCGTGCCCGTACTTCATCATCCACAAAATACGCATTGACTGCATCACCCACATGGAGATGGAGCAGATTAGCCGAAGGCTGCGATAACAGTACCTCTTGCGGTGCCTCAGGCAGCGTACCTTCCTTGAGATGGGCAGCAAAGAAATCCCAATAGTCGGTTCCTTTGAGCACTATTCCCTGGAAGGCCGAATCGGTCTTCATCATGCCCGGTTTGGTGACGAAAGGCGCCGCAGAAGCGACGTACGGATAAGACGCCAGACGTGTCAGTAGCGAGTCTGAGACCTCGATGGGTTGCAAATCGTAGGTATTGTTGTTGTCGAACGAAACGACCTGGATATGCGCGCCAAAACCTGCTACCTGTTGCGTAACCGTCTGCTTAAATCCTACGACCACACAAACAGTCAAAATCATGACCAAAACACCCACTATCATACCTGCCAAAGCGACACGAACAGCAGGGCGCGAATTGCGTTGTTCGCCCTGTTGCGAAAAATAAAGTCGCATGGCAAGTTCTATTTCGGGCCTAATTGGCATAATTTTTGTGGTAAATTTTACAGTATATTTTGCGTTATGAAACGACTATTGGTATCTATTGTTAGTGTCCTATTTGCGGGTATGATTTTTGCTCAAGAGCAACCTACTTCGGCTCGTGCACAACGTACTCCAGAGGAGGAAGCTACGAAGCAGACTGAACGGTTGGTTCGCGAGTTGAACATACGTGATTCGGCTCGTATTGACACGCTCTATAAGATGCATCTCAAGTACGCTGTTCTGCGTCGTACGGGACTCACTCGTGCGCAAGAGATGGACAGGATGAGCGCCATGGTAGCAGAACTAAAGCGAATCCTCACGCCTGAGGAATTTGAGCGCTTTATGAACCACCCTGCTGAGCAGCCTCGCCGCCCGCACGGAGCCAAGGTGATGTCAAAACCAGACGTTGTAGTAATACAAAAGCAATCACCGACCAAAGAGCGCCAATAATCAATCCCGCCAGTATATCCGAAGGATAGTGTACTCCCAAGTACATCCTACTATAGCAATTTAGAGCCACCCAAGTCATCAAGGCAACGGTGACTCTTGCGTCTTTGTATAAGAGGCTAAAGAGCAATGCCACGGCCATCGTATTGGCTGCGTGACCGCTGCAGAATCCATATAGTCCACCCGCATAGCCACGTACGAGACGCAGTGGATCGATAGCCGGTTCGTGAGTTGGACGCAAACGACAAACCAAAGGTTTGATGATGCCACTGGTGGTGAAATCGCTCAGTCCTACTGCCACCGCAAAGGCTACCAGAGCCAGAAGAACAATCTTCCAATTGCGGAATTTTTTGATTAGCAGAAGAACCAGGAGCACGTACAGCCAGATCCAAGTACGAGGCTGACTGACCGTCCACATGACCTCATCCAACCATTCTGCATAATGGCCGTTGATCCAAAGTAATATATCTGCGTCTATGTTCATTCGTTAATCAGTACAGCAGTATGACAGGCCACCACGCCCGCTGTCTCGGTGCGCAGACGACTGTTGCCCAGACTGACAGGCACAAAGCCTAACGACAAGGCCTCAGCCACTTCTGCTTCGCTGAAATCGCCTTCCGGACCAATCAGCACCAACACATCTCTACCCCGCTCTATTTCATCTTTCAGCACACGTTTATCCTCTTTGTAGCAATGGGCAATGAAGTTCTGCTGATTGAGTTTGGCTTGCTCCCGAACGAACGCGTCGTATGGTGTCAGTTCGTGCAATACAGGTAAGTAAGGCGTGAGGCTCTGCTTGGCGGCAGAGAGGATGATTTTCTCTAGGCGGTCGGTACGTAGTTGTTTACGTTCGGAGAAACGGCAGAGAAGCGGTGTGATCTCATCCACGCCAATCTCCACGCATTTCTCAATAGCCCACTCCATTCGCTCGATATTCTTGGTCGGCGCTATGGCTATATGCAGATGGAAACTATGGTGCGGTTGCTGTTTCTCGCTCGAGAGCACCTCAAAATCGCAATGCTTAGGATGCGGATTAGTGATACGGGCCGTATAGGTTGTTCCCCGACCGTCTGTGACAAGTATCTCATCGCCAACGGAATAACGCAACACTCGCACACAATGGGCACTCTCTTCTTCGGAGAGCGTCTGGCGGTTTTCTATGTCAGGGCAATAAAAGAGATACATTTTATAATTGAAAATTGAAAATTGAAAATTTACAATTCGCTTTCTTTGAGGCGTTCAGCGTTTTCGGCTACTTGCAGGGCGTCAATCACGCCTTGAATGTCGCCGTCCATGAAAGCGGCGAGGTTATAGACCGTATAACCGATGCGATGATCGGTAATACGTCCTTGTGGATAGTTGTATGTACGGATCTTCGCAGAGCGGTCACCCGTGGAAACCATGGTCTTACGGCGTGCTGCAATGTCGTCAATGTATTTCTGATGCTCCTTGTCATAAATCTGCGTACGCAGACGGCTGAGAGCACGCTCTTTGTTCTTAGGCTGGTCGCGCGTCTCGGTACACTCTATCAGTATCTCTTGCACTTCGCCGGTATTCGGATTCTTCCAATTGTAGCGAAGGCGGACGCCCGATTCCACCTTATTGACATTCTGACCTCCTGCACCACCCGAACGGAAAGTCTCCCAACGGATTTCTCCCTCGTTGATATGCACCTCAAATTCATCGGCCTCGGGCAAAACGGCTACCGTAGCAGCGGACGTATGGACGCGCCCTTGCGTCTCCGTGACAGGCACGCGCTGCACACGGTGTACGCCTGACTCGTACTTGAGCGTGCCGTACACATTTTCGCCTGTAACGTTGAAGATGATCTCCTTGTAACCACCTGCAGCACCTTCGGTGAAGGAGGAGATTGTATATTTAAACCCTTTGATCTCGAAATACTTAGTGTACATACGGAAGAGATCTCCGGCAAAGATAGCAGCTTCGTCTCCGCCTGTACCGCCACGAATCTCCATGACAACATTCTTTCCGTCTTCCGGATCTTGCGGCAAGAGTTGCAGTTTCAGTTCTTCTTCCAGTTTCGGCACTTCCGGCTCGAGTGTCTCTATCTCTGCCCGAGCCATCTCACGCAGCTCAGGGTCTGTCTCATTGTGAAATAGGTCTTTAGCTTCCTGCAGGTCGTTCACGGCTTTCTTGTAGCGATGTGCACACTCAAGGACGCGCTCCAGATCATGGTAATCGCGATTGAGTCGCACATAACGAGCCTGATCAGCAATAACTGACGGATCGGTGATAAGCAGGCTCACTTCGTGAAACTTAGCCTCCAGGCCTTCTATCTTGTCTAAAATATCCATGCTTACATTCCAAACTTATACGCTTGCATCACATTTTGTAGTAACGAGGCGATCGTCATAGGTCCTACTCCGCCCGGCACAGGTGTGATATAGGCGGCTTTAGGTGCTACGTTATCAAAATCAACATCGCCTACTACGCGATAGCCACGTGGCGCTTTAGGGTCCTCTATGCGATTGATACCTACGTCGATCACTGTTGCGCCTTCTGCCACCATATCTGCTTTTAGCAGTTTGGGACAACCGGCCGCTACGATGATGATATCCGCTGTGCGACAGACAGCTGCCAAGTCGCGTGTTTTGCTATGGCAGATAGTGACCGTAGCATCGCCTATGGCAGACGAGCTCATGCCCGGGAAACTCAAGTACGGGCGCTGCATCAGCAACATCGCGATAGGTTTGCCCACGATGTTGGATCGGCCTATGACCACTACGTGCTTGCCTTCGGTAGAAATATGATACCGCGCCAATAGTTCACGAATACCTCGTGGTGTAGCACCGATGATGGAAGGCAATCCAAGCACCGTACGTCCCACATTGGCAGGCGTCAGGCCATCCACATCTTTGCGATAATCTATAGCCGCCAGGATGTTCTGCTCGCTAATATGTTCCGGCAGCGGCGACTGGACGATGAAACCGTCTATGTTGGGATCGTTGTTGAGTCGATATATCTCTTGAAGCAAGGTCTGCTCGGTGATGTATTCTTCGTACGCAATCTTCTCCGCCTCGATGCCCACTTCTGCGCAAGCTTTCAGTTTGTTGGCCACATAGGTCTCGCTGGCCGGATTATGGCCGACGATGATGATAGCCAAGCGCGGAACACGTTTGCCTTCCGCCTTCAGCCGTTCTACCTCGCTGTGCAGTTCCCCGCAAATCTCTGCCGCTATTTTCTTACCGTCTATAATCATCAGCGCTTACGCATTTGCTGCACTTTCTTCATCATCTTGCTGGTCTGGTCAAACTGCTTGAGGAAGCGGTTGAGCGCCACTATATCTACGCCTGCGCCTTTGGCGATACGATTCTTTCGGCTACCATTGAGCAGACCTGGATTCGCACGCTCAGCCGGCGTCATCGAATTGATCATGGCTTCGATGGGCTTGAACGCATCGTCGCTGACGTCGATATTCTTCATTGCCTTGTCCATACCCGGAATCATGCCCATCAGGTCTTTCATCGAACCCATTTTCTTGATCTGGTTGAGTTGGCCGATGAAATCATTGAAATCAAACTGATTGTGGGCAATCTTCTTGCTGATTCGGCGTGCTTCGGCTTCGTCGTACTGCTCTTGAGCACGTTCTACTAGGCTGACGACGTCACCCATACCCAAAATACGGTCGGCCATACGAGCCGGATGGAACACATCGAGCGCCTCCATCTTCTCGCCCGTTCCGATGAACTTAATTGGCTTGTTGACCACCGAACGGATAGATAGAGCGGCACCACCACGTGCATCGCCATCGAGCTTGGTCAGTACCACGCCATCAAAATCGATGCGGTCGTTGAATTCCTTGGCAGTATTCACTGCGTCCTGACCGGTCATAGCATCCACTACGAACAGCGTCTCAGAGGGAGAAATGGCTTTCTTAATAGCCTCTATCTCCTGCATCATCTGCTCGTCCACGGCCAGACGACCAGCGGTATCGACGATCACTACGTCGTAACCCAAACGCTTGGCCTCGGCTATAGCATCTTGGGCTTTCTTGACGGGATTAGCCTCTCCTTCGCCGGTATAGACCTTCGCATTGATCTGCTCGCCTAGTACGCGCAACTGCTCGATGGCAGCAGGACGATAGACGTCGCAGGCGACCAGCATGACGCGTTTGTTCTTCTTGGTCTGCAACCAGTTAGCCAGTTTGCTGGCAAAAGTGGTCTTACCGGAACCCTGCAAACCGGACATCAGAATGACAGCAGGCGAACCTTTTAGGTTCAGTTCCTGTGCTTCGCCGCCCATCAGTTCTGCCAGTTCGTCGTGCGTGATCTTGACCATCAACTGTCCGGGACGTACACTGGTCATGACGTTTTGGCCCAGTGCTTTCTCTTTCACCTGGTCAGTAAACTGCTTGGCGGTCTTGTAGTTGACATCTGCTTCCAGCAGCGCTTTGCGGATATCCTTGACTGTTTCCGCAATGTTTATTTCGGTAATACGGCCTTCACCTTTTAGGATTTTGAACGACCGTTCCAGTCTCTCTGATAGATTATCGAACATAGTACTCCAAATTAAATCGGCCGCAAAATTACTAAAAAATTATCAAATATACAAATATTTGACAAAAAAAAGCACCCCGAAGGGTGCCGAACGCGTTACGGATTCTGCTGATCGTACGCATCTCCGCAGACTTTCCAGAGGTAGGAGACAAAGGTCTTCTTGCCGTTGGGTTGGTCCTTTTGCGCGACGAAAGCGGCTTGGTCGGCTGCTATAGTGCCCAGGTTCTGACGGCGTGCTGCGACTGCGCGGCTAACTGCTGCGAACTTAGTACGGCGGTCCAACTCATCCTGATTGGGCAAGGTAGAGCGGTTGTACTCACCTACGGCGTAGAGCCGTGTGCATACGGGGTTCAGCGTCGGTGCTGTGCGGTGTGTCGCTAGCAGTGCACTCGAGTGCGAACTGTGTGCCTGACCTTTTTTCGGTCGCTTACTCAATAATCCGGAAACATACTCGATTCCTTTCATCCATTTTACAATAGCCATAATAATTAAGGTTTTTGGTTTTTATTCATTAATCTCCTAATTTTGCATACTCTTGTGCGAACATATAGCCGCGCAAGGTTTTGTACTCTTTTTGTTTTCTAAACGCTGTTTCATATGCGTCTTTTTCTTCTTGGGTCAAAGCTGCTATTGCTATCACAACTTGTTTGAATTTGTTACGTTGTGCTATCTGAAGTGCACTCGGCTCTCCGGTAAACGGATTACATATCTTACCGGTGTAGAGCGTTCCGTTTCTGTTAGCAAAATAGACATCTGAATGACCACACAATTTCCCGCTAAGGGATAGCAACAATTCCATTGGAATATATTTTGCCATTGTTTACTGACAAACTTTTTTTACCCGCATTGTCTTCTCGGGGTTAAGGATAATAGGTTTTCGCATCTTCTCTTAAAAATTCATCTTCTTTATGTGCACATATGTTAAATTCCTTTCTTCTTACATATTATAAATGAATAGATATAGTAACCCCTTGACGTATTTCGTACATTTTTCACCCGCCCGACCGGTTCTACGGTCGTCCCGATTCCCTTCTCGGGCTGTACAGGGCGGTGCCATTTCGTTATAACCTGTTATTACCGCTGGACGATCAATCCCAGAGGATGACGAGCTAAAGTGGTTCCCCAAAGCGCCTAACCACTGGCGGCATAGCCTGACGTTATAACTCGCAAACGCAGCGCACCGGCATGTCTTAATAGGTGCATGGCTTCTTAGTTTTCGGGGGCTCCGATTATTGCCGAAGGGACATCGGTTCTTTTTGTTTCGCGCAGAACCGGCTGCATCGCTTTTGCTTATAGAGCAAACAATTATGTAAGAACGAGACTTCTCTCAAATTTTGTACAAAGGTACTACTTTTTTTTCATCTAAAAAAGTCCGTGTCGAAAATTCTGTAATTAAGTGTTTTATTGCCGGTTTATTGTAATCCCTGTACATTTTATGTACAGGGAAAACCTATAATACCATTAAACTGCAGTTGTGCTTATGCTACAACGTCCAACAATCGATCAATACTCTCCTCGTCCGGAAAGAAACTCCAAAATAACCCAAAAATAGGACTGAACGCGATGTCGGCTTCTTCGAATAAACGACGCATATCAATTAATGGACCATCTCCATCATCTATAAAAGACCGCAAAGGAGTGTCTTTACGTCTCCTTTTATATTTCTGAATGGTCTCATAGTCTGACAAAACAAAGTAACTGGCAATCACATAGGCGACATACCAATCTTCGGCATTCGAATAATAATCATTGCCAATTTTTGCCATGTCGGCCTTAAAACGCGCAGATGTCATTAGAGCCAATGCCTCATTTATCAATGCCTCTTCTAAATCGGCGTAGGACAGTCGCTCTGGACGAACTACTTCCCAGTACGCGCGTTTCAAACATGCTTTTAAAACCTTTTCCGTCTGGCGTTTCTCCTTATTAAATAGGTCCCAAAACGCTGCCAGCACCATCTCTACTGGACTTTTTTCATTACTCTTCTCTCCTACGGAGAAAGTCTTTGAGGAATCTAGTTCCTCGTTCTCTTGCCCTGTAACACAAGGCGTTACTAAATCATTCACCATATATCAAATGAATTTTTGAATTTGCCGAAAATATCTCTATCGAACGGATCTCGAACCGATAAGCTAACCTTATCCACCCGCGTATCTTGAAATCTGATGCAAAATTACATAAAATCTCCGACCTAAAAAACCTTTTTACGATTTTTATATAACATAGTTATATAAACCCAGTTTAATCCATCTTCACCTCATCTCTCATCCACAAAAATACAAAAAAAGAGTCTAACAAAAGTTAGACTCGTAATTTTCACTGTTGCAAATGTTTATTTATCACAGACTGGACGCACCAATAAACCATCATTCCGGAAATGAGAATGGACAACATATGGATCATATGATTTCACTAAAGCGTAACTACAAGCTCGATCATTATAAACCTCATCTACTGTTGAACACCAATAGAGACAAGTTTGCTTAGAGTAACTAGAAGATCCGCCATATGCGTATTGAACCCAAGGCATGTATATGGTATTACTATTAGGGCCTGTTATGCGATAGCCATCCCCTTCTCTTTCATTCGAACATTTCTTTGCAAATTCTTCAAATTCTTCTTTCGTCGGCATTCTCCACTTTCCGCCCCATTTCACATGGGCAACATCATCGGATAAAACCAACACCCTTTTATTATCTATAACTCCATAACGGCTATTTGTAACATATTTTGTATATTGTTTTGTTGAAGAATCATAAAACGAATACTGTGCTTCCGTATAGGTCTCTGGTCTGGGACTCGTTTCTCCCCAAGCATAAAATGTTCCATTGTCCGTTTCAGAAGAAGCGCCGACATTCATGGTCGCCCAACGAACACTCAATCCTAAATCTACCCAAGCATGACCATTTTCTACTCCCGAACTTACCACCAAACGTTTAATAGTTAGAATAGCAGACCCGCTTCCATTACTGAACATCACTTTTGCAGAATCCGTGGGACCTGCAGCTACTGTGACTGTTATAAAAGCGTCACCTTCTCCACTCTCTGGTGAGAATGTTACCCAAGAACAATTGGTCGTGGCAGTCCACGTTTTAGAGGAAGTTAGTGTTACTGAATAACTTCCCCCTGTTCCGTCATTTTTTATGGTATTTGGACTACATTTAATGGAGGAAGACGGAGATATTGGAGAATCTTCGTTGTTATTTGTTCTTTCGCACCCTGCTAACGCGAAACAAAGTACAGAGGCTAAAATGGTATTAATTATCGTTTTCATATCATTGTATCTTTTACAATTTCACATTAAATATATAATGGTTCAAGAAGCTCCATATCAGCGAACACTTCACTATAGCTTTGCTTTAATTCAGCAAGAGCCTCCTTTACTTTTCCTTGTTCTGTGACAAGTAGAGTAAATGGATGCTTTTTCCCATCGGTCGTTATGACTTTGCCATATACTACAACAGAGACATTTGTCGTGTTGTCAAAAATAAGTTCTAGATGCCCCTCGCATTCTAATGCATGTGCATACTCTTTAGTAATTGGAAGTTTTTTCATTGTATATATAATATTTTACCCCTCTTACACCTTCAGGGATTGGTATAACAAAAAGCGCGGGTAACTGTTGTTATCCGTGCTAGTGGTCGTAGGAAACCATGTGGTCGGAGAAACAAGCAGTTACTCGCGTTGCGTATATATTAGTACACTTACCTAGTGTAAGATACATCATAAATACACACGTGAGCATCTACTTCGTCTTGTTCCTGAACCACTTGAAAGTTCCTACGTTCCTAGCATCAGAAAACAAGCGTGTAAACGCTTTTAATCAATATGTCCTTCTGTTTACCGTCGGTAAGCGACGACATTGGTCTCAAAAACCTTTGCGGCGCAAAGGTACAACAAATTTTTTATATGTGCAAATAAATGTACGTTTTTTCATAAAATCAAGTCAAAATTTGCGTATATCAGAAAAAAGTACTACTTTTGCACTCGCAAAAGTTCGAAACAAATGCGGAAGATAGGAATAATCATATTACTGACGGTGGGTTCGCTCGCCTGTTGGGCGCAGGACCAATGGGCCAACAGCGAACTCTTTGCCACCAAACCAGAACAGCCCAAGATAGACTATCGTCTGTCGTTGCGGGCGGGTATGATTATGCCTGACGGCAAAGTGGACGACATGCTCGGTCAGAAAGGTGAATGGGTAGGTCCGACCATTGGCGGCGAATTTGCTATGACATTTCATCCCAAATGGTCTTCGCTGCGCGATTGGAACGGTGCCGCCGTAGGCGTGGCGCTGAGTTACTGGAAATTTGACTGCACGCGTTGGGGCGCGGAAGATATAACCGGTCACGCCATTGCGCCATACGCCTTTGTAGAAATACCTTTCTACACGCATCGCTACTTCGAGATTGGTGTTCGTCCGGGTATAGGCTGCTCGTTCATCACCAGGACCTACTACAACACCACGACAGAAGAAAACAGATACACCTCGCTACAGGTAGAGGGTGTCAACCGCTCGGTGGGTTCGGTATTCAATTTCTATTTCCCAGAGGCGCTATACCTGAATTTCCCGATTCGTGATGGCTGGTCGATCGGCATAGCAGGCGGTTGGTACCACATGAGTAACGGTAGTCTGCGTCAGCCGAACTCGGGATACAACATGTTCATGGGCGAACTGGCCGTGCATTATCAGCCGTACAAAGACGAGAAGCGAACTACGTTCGGTGAGAGTTACCTGATAGAAGAAAAAGAGGCGGAAGATCCGCGCGAGTATATCGTTGCTCCTCTGACGGACGACAAGAAAGAAAGTCTGAATGCAATGCAGAAAGCGCATTGCGAACTGGAACTGTCGCTGAGCGGAGGTGCCAGACAAGTGTATTACAAGGACCGTCAGTCGTTCTTCTGCTCGGAGATGCAACTGGCCGCCTACTGGCGTGCACACAAGATTTTCCGTTTGGGCGGAGGTGTTGATGTGTTCTATGACGGCGCATACACCGACCGCGAAACCGCGTTTGGCAAGACCTATCTAGGCGGTGCTACGCAGACCGATTGTTGGCGCGTGGGACTGAGCGTACAACCGGAATTTGTGATAGGCAAATTTACTGCCGGTTTCCATTTTGGCATGTATGTGTTCGACCCTGTCAAGAACCGTGAAGCCAAGACAGGAACAGACGAATACAACAAGCTCTGGACCGAACACAAGACACTAGATAAACCTTTGGTTTACGGCTACGATCTGCTGAACGCAGGTAGTGCGGGTTATCCGGACGGTTGGCTCTATACGCAGATAGTGCTGCGCTATCGTTTCCCGTACCATTTGTTTGCCCAACTGGCCATGAAAGCCCACCTGACGAAAGTGGAATTTGTTTCGGCAGGCGTGGGAGTGTATTTGTAAAGGGCGAGAGGCTAGAGGTTAAAGGTTTAGAGGTTTAGTGCGCCGATGGCGCGTTTAGAGCGGCAAGCCGCGTTTAAGGATTTAGACGGACAAGAGCTGATCTTCGATCAGATATACTTCTTCCATCGGAACACCATGGTCCACCAATGGCCTACGGTCTGGACGGAAAAGCGCAAAGAATTCCTTCGCATTTTGACACATCTTACGTGCTTCGCGGTAACTCTCGAAGGCCATCATTCTGTCGCCACGGAGCAAGAGGCAATGGCCGTAATTGATAAAATCCTTGACGTTGTGAGTCTTATGGTTGCGGATATGCTGCACCAGGATAGATTCAGCCAAATCGGTTTTGTCCCACATCAGGTCCATCGATCCATTCAGCAAATAGAGAATCTCCATCGTACGTTGGCGTTCGGGATTATCGTGTATCAGTTCGCTAAAAAGCCATGTATCAGGCAGTATCTGCACGATACCAGCCAGGTATTCTTTTTCGGACGTAGGTAGCCATTGCTCGACACCCGTCATCTCCTTGTCAGCCCCCGTCAGTTCAATCAGGTGACGCACCTCTTCGGGCATATCGCGTAGCGTACATTCTCCCGACCGATACATCTCGATCCAATCAGTATTAAGCGAATGAACAATGGCGCAGAGCGTCTCAAAAGCCTGTTCACCATCACCTATTGCATAGGTGAATGCCTCTTGTACCAAGGGGAAGAAATCGATTCGCACATCATAGTGAACGAGCAGAATCATGATATTAGCCAGGCATTGCTCGGCCACAATGGCATTAGTAGCCTTCATGCCCTCTATCAGCTGAATCATAGCTGCATCGGAGAAGCACTCACGCAGGTTTTTAGCTAGTCCGGCGACAGACAGAAGCGCCATAGACGCACGATCTGGGTCATTGAGTACCTCGGTCATCCATGCATAATCGGAAGCAGAGATACTGAGGCACGAAGAGAAATACTGCATGACCGACTGAGGATTATCGGGATTGAATCCATGCAGTGTAGGCGACAGTCCTCGCTGCAAGCGCAAGGCTGCATATACCTCGTCTGCCAAGCGATAGGCTTCGCCCGTCAGTTCATCCAACGGATCCTCGAAAACCTCGTCATTAGAAGCCATCCAATCGGAGAACAATTGCTGATAGCGCGTGAAGAGCGAGATATAATCTGCCTCAAAGGCATTGTTCTCGCCCAACTCGTTCATCCATGTGCGAACAATAGCCAGGCCGTGCGTGATCATACGCTCGCCCAGTGCCCGTTCGATGGTGTTAACTTGTTCTTCGATTGTCTGCGCCATCAGATCTCTTCTTTGATCAGATAATCGTTTCTGCTCGGACTATTGCGGATAATCAACTCGGCTAAGAAACCGGCCAAGAAAAGCATACAACCCAGGATCATCATCAATATAGCGATGTGGAAGTATGGGTTTACACCTACAAGCATAGCTTGTACATGGTTGGAAAGGGCATAAAGTTTCATGCTTCCAACCACGATGACAGCGACGAAACCGATGAGGAACATCAGGCTGCCGACCAGTCCGAAGAAATGCATCGGTTGCTTGCCAAACCGATTGAGGAACCAGAGCGTCAACAGGTCGAGATAACCATTGACAAAGCGGTTGAGACCGAACTTGCTTACCCCATATTCGCGTTTACGATGTTGCACCACTTTCTCTCCGATTTTGGTGAAACCGGCATTCTTAGCCAGATAAGGAATATAGCGATGCATTTCGCTGAAGACTTCGATATTTTTCACCACTTCACTACGATATGCCTTGAGTCCGCAGTTCATGTCATGGAGCTGAATGCCCGTGACGCGACGAGCGGTAGCGTTGAAGAGTTTGGACGGCAAGTTCTTAGTCAACTTGTTGTCATAACGCTTTTGTTTCCAGCCACTTACGAGGTCGAATCCATCTTCTCGAATCATGCGATAGAGTTCCGGAATCTCGTCCGGCGAATCCTGCAGGTCAGCATCCATCGTGATGACTACATCGCCTTGCGCAGCACGGAAACCGCAATAGAGAGCGGCCGACTTGCCATAGTTGCGACGGAAACTGATTCCCTTCACGATTTTCTGACTCTGTTCCTTCAGTTGCTTGATCACTTCCCACGAGTTGTCGGTTGAGCCATCATTGACAAAGATGACTTCGTAGGAGAATTTGTTCTCCTTCATGACGCGTGCAATCCACTCGTAGAGATGGGGCAACGACTCCGCCTCATTATAGAGAGGCACTATAATCGAAATATCCATAGTTCAAAACTTTTGCGGCTGCAAAAGTACTGCTTTTTTTTGACATATGCAAATAAAAACCAAAGATTTTTGATAGCATTTTTTAAGAAAAAGTATTACTTTTTTCTTAGAAATTTGCATATGTCAGAAATTTGTTGTACTTTTGCAGGCTAATTTGGCGTATTGTGCGCATATGCGCTCGCGTTCGGTCAAGAAATCGTACCGACAAAAGAAAGAATGGCCATACGGTTTAGACATATTATCCTGCTAGTTACCCTACTCTGCTCTATAGCGGTGTGGGGACAGAATGATAGTATACCTGCATCAACGCCAGATAGCACATCGACGATTGCCGCAGATACGACGCAGCAAGCAGAGACGCCGAAAGCAAAGCCGCAGCCACGCTCGAGCGGAGACATCAAGTCGCCTATTCATTATCAGGCTAGCGACTCGATGGTGATGACCAGAAACGGAACCGCCTATCTGCACGGCAAAGGTGAACTGAAATACGAAAACATGGAGCTGACCAGCGCTTACATCCGAATGAACATGGACAGCAGTCAGATCTATGCCCGTGGCGTGCTAGATACCGTCAGCGAAGAAGTAACCGGAAAGCCTGTCTTCAAAGACGGCAAAGACAGTTACGAATCGAGCGAGATAACCTACAACATCAAGACGCAGAAGGGTTATATCCGTCGCGTGGTAACGCAGCAAGGCGAAGGATACATCATGGCCGACAAGACCAAGAAAGCCGATGACGACGTGATGATGATGGCCGGTGGACAATATACCACCTGCGATAACCACGACCATCCGCACTTCTACCTAAAACTGACGAAAGCAAAAGTCAAACCGGGCGAATACATCGCCACCGGTCCTGCATATATGGTCGTAGGCGATGTGCCTCTACCACTGGCTATTCCATTCGGATTCTTCCCATTCACAAACAAATACTCGAGCGGTCTGATCATGCCTAACTTCGGTGACGACTACACGCGAGGTTTGTATCTGAGCGGTTTGGGATACTATTTCGCTATCTGCGATTACCTAGATCTGCAAGTACTGGGCGATATCTACTCGCGCGGAACATGGGCTGTGCGCGCTCAATCGAAATACGTATGGCGCTACCATTTCTCGGGTAGTCTGAATATCAGTTACCGAAACGATGTGACGGGCGAACGTGGTATGCCCGACTACGCGGTAAGCAAGAACTTCCAAGTGCAATGGACGCACACGCAGGACGCGAAAGCCAATCCATACAACTCGTTCTCGGCCAGCGTTAACTTCGCGACAAGCGGTTACAACCGTAGCAATATCAATAGTTACTACAACGCTAACCTCTACTCAGAGAACACTAAGAGCAGTACGGTCAGCTACACGCAACGTTTTCCGGAGAGCCCGTGGAGTATCAGCCTGACGGCCAGTCTGACGCAACGAACCAAAGACTCGACTATATCGCTCACGGCTCCGGAACTAGCCGTCAACATGAGTAGTATCTACCCGTTCAAACTGGCACGCGAAGCCACGCTGAAACGCAAGGGACAAGTACGAACGGGCAAAGAGAAATGGTATGAGAAGATCAAGATGAGCTACACTATGAACGGCCGAATAGCTGTCAACAACATCAAGGAGAAAGATTTTGTTCATTCTGATTTCTTCCGCGATTGGCAGACGGGTATCAAGCATTCGTTGCCTATCAATGCTAGTTTCATGCTATTCAAGTACCTGAGCGTGACGCCTACCATCAACATGACGGACCGTATGTATTTCCAACGTGTGGACCGCAATTGGGATGAGGCCCAGCAACAATTGCACATGGACACCACCAATGGATTCTACAACGTATTTGACTTCAACGTGGGACTGAGCATGAGTACGAAGATATACGGATTCTACACGCCTATCAAGAAACTCTTCCCGAACGGCCGAGTCGAGAAATTCCGCCACGTGCTGACTCCGCGAATCGGATTTACGTTCCACCCGGATTTTGAGAAGCGCTATTGGGGGTACTACGGCAGTTACGACCAACCTGTTTACTACAAAGACTCGGTGGATGCGGACGGCATGAAAGTGCCCACCGGCGAGTTTATACATCAGGTCTATTCGCGATACCCGAACGCTATGTATAGCAATGCGCCGCGAGGTATGTCGGCTACGCTGACGTTTGGTCTGGACCAGAACCTGGAGATGAAAATCATCAACAAGGATGATACCACAGGCAAACAGCCGTACAAAGTGGTGAGTCTGATTGATAATTTCGGTATCACAGGCGGATACAACTTCGCCGCAGATAGTATGAATTGGAGTAATTTCAACGTCAATCTACGATTGAAATTCCCCAAACTAAACAACTATAGCCTGAACCTGAGCACCTCGCTTGACCCGTATATGTACGAGCTGAACGCGCTTGGCAATCCGGTTAGAACCAACAAACAATACTGGAACAATGGCAGAATGCCTCACTGGAACGGTATACGATGGAGTTTCAGTTACACCATCAGCAACCAGACCATCAAGAAATGGAAGGAGAATGCAGCCAAACGGAGAGGCGAAAAAGTCAACTCGTCTGGCACGAGCGAAGGAGACGCCAACCTAGAGAGTATAGAGAAGGGCGAGGATGGCATGGACAAGAACGCCAAACTGGATAGCAAGAAAGAGACGGAAGTGGATGATGGCTATGTCAAGACTGATTTCCCGTGGAGCCTGAGTATCAACTACTCGCTCGCATACGCATCAGGAAGCACCTTCGACTACGAGAAAATGTACTATAAGATGCAATTTACCAACAACCTGAGTCTGAGCGGAAATATCGGTCTGGGCAAAGGATGGAAAGTAAGTGCCTCGATGAGTTACGACTTCACGCACATGGCGCTGACCAGTTGTACATTCAACGTCAGCCGTGACCTACACTGCTGGAATATGTCAGCCAGCATCAACCCTATCGGGCCATTCAAGAGCTACACATTCCACATAGGCGTGAATGCGTCGATCCTGAGCGACCTGAAGTACGATAAGAATAGTAACCAATCCACCAACGCACGTATAGAATGGTGGTAAACACAAACAGAAATATGATAGAATTTCACAAAGTAGTAAGTGCCACGTACGAATTGTATATTGCGGACGAGAATGGCAAAGAAGAATTGATGGAGCGCGCTAAGGAAGAAACTCCGCTAGTATGGTGTCAAGGCGAGAACATGATGCTGCCTGCATTCGAGGCAGCCATGGCAGGAAAAGAAGTGGGCGACGACTTCGATTTTGTGCTAAAAGCCGCAGATGCATATGGCAAGTACATACAAGAAGGACTGATGGATCTGCCTAAGACGATGTTCTTCAACGGCGATGGCGAGTTTGATGCAGAGCGTGTATATGTAGGAGCCATTGTACCAATGAATACAGTAGATGGGCAAATCGTCAAAGCACAAGTATGCGAAGTGACAGACGATAAGGTGACGATTGATCTCAACCACCCGTATGCGGGAGAAGACCTGCATTTCAAGGGAAAAATCATCGACATACGCGATGTAACGGAGGGCGAACTGAAAGCCATGCATCATCGTGGATGCGGCAAGTGTCATAGCCATTGCGGGCAAGATGCTTGCGAGAGTGATTGCAACTCTTGCGATAAAGGATGCGGAAAATGCAAATAAATAACATATAACTCAAATTTTTATAATTCTATGGCGAATATCGTGGCTATAGTGGGTCGTCCCAATGTAGGGAAATCGACTCTATTCAATCGTTTGACAGGCACTCGTCGAGCGATAGTAATGAATACGGCAGGCACCACGCGTGACCGTCAGTACGGCAAAGCCGAATGGTGCGGACGTGAGTTCTCGGTGATAGATACCGGAGGATGGGTAGTCAACAGTGATGACACGTTCGAGAGCGAAATCAACCGTCAGGTAGATTTGGCTATTCGTGAAGCGGATGTTGTGCTTCTGGTAGTAGATGTGAACGAAGGCGTCACGCAGTTTGATATGGAAGTAGCTCACCTACTCCGCCAAGCCAAGAAACCGACTATCCTGGCCGTCAACAAAGTGGATACGTTTGAGAACCAATACGGTGCTGCTGAGTTCTACAAACTCGGACTAGGCGAACCGTTTATCGTTTCTGCCGAGAATGGTCTGGGAACAGGCGACCTACTGGACGAAGTAGTCAGCCGATTCCGCAAGACAGATGATGGCGAGGAGATAGAAGACCTACCCCGTTTTGCGATTGTTGGTCGTCCTAATGCCGGCAAATCGAGCATACTAAACGCCTTTATCGGCGAAGAGCGAACCATCGTGACAGATATTCCGGGCACCACGCGGGACTCGATTTATACACGTTACAACAAGTTCGGCAAGGATTTCTATCTGGTCGATACGGCAGGTATTCGCAAGAAAGCCAAAGTAACGGAAGATCAGGAGTACTACTCTGTAGTACGCAGTATTCGCGCGATAGAGAACAGCGATGTGTGCATCTTGATGATAGACGCCACACGCGGCATCGAGGCACAAGACCTGAATATCTATTCGCTGATACAGAAGAACAAGAAGGGACTGGTGGTTTGCGTCAACAAATGGGATCTGGTAGAGAACAAAACGAATAGGGATATCAAAGGTTACGAAGCCGCTATTCGCGAACGTATCGCACCATTCACCGATTTCCCGATTATCTTTACCAGTGCGCTGACCAAACAGCGTATCTACAAAGTGGTGGAGACTGCCATCCATGTGTACGAGAACAAAAACAAAAAAGTTCCTACGGCACAACTGAACGATAAGTTCCTTCCGCTGATAGAGAACTATCCGCCACCTGCAACCAAGGGAAAATACATCAAGATAAAATACTGTACCCAATTGCCGAATACGCAGATCCCTACATTTGTGTTCTTCGCCAATCTGCCGCAATACGTCAAAGAACCGTATCGCCGATTCCTAGAAAACAAACTGCGCGAGTGGTGGGATTTCACGGGAACACCCGTACAGCTGTTCATACGAGCAAAATGATAGCAGAAAGAGCAAATTTTAAGAAAAAGTTCTACTTTTTTCTTAGAAACTTGCGTATATCGAAAAAAAGCAGTACTTTTGTGAGCCATTTATGAAAATAATCGGGTTTGTATATCGAAATGGTAGCAGCAACCTAGTGCTAAAAGGCGACTCGTGTCTGCTGAATGGTCGCAAACCACTGTTCATTCCCGACTGGACGGAAGAACCGGTTTATACGCCGTGCATGATACTTCGCATCAGTCGTTTGGGCAAGGAGATAGCTGCGCGCTTTGCAGACAGATATTACGATGCCATTGCTCCGGGATTGGATTTTACCGCCGAAGACCTATTGCGAAAAGCGCAAGTCGAGGGTGGTAGTTGGACTGAGGCTATCGCATTCGATTATTCGCTAGCCATAGGAGAATGGGGAGAGAAAGAAGGCTGGCAGATAGATGAATGGCGAGAAACGGAATGGGTGATGACTCCGGAAGAGGCCATAGAAAGGGCTAGCCGAGTGATGACCATTCGTCAGGGCGACCTGATATACATACCTGCCAAACAAGCGCCCCAACGCATAGAACGCGACCAGATAATACGCGCTACGCAGCAAGGCGAAGAGAAACTATATTGCAAAATCAAGTGAGACGACATCTGTACATATTGCTGCTATGGGTAATGAGCCTACCTCTCTACGCAGGCATTCATACCTATACTGACCAGTCGGTTCTGAGTCAGGGCAAATGGGTAAAGATTCGCGTGAGCGAGTCGGGTGTATGCCGTATGACTTTCAGTCAACTAGAACAGGCAGGTCTCACACCTCAGCAACTTCGCGTCTTCGGCTACGGAGGAGCAATGCTGGAACAGAATTTCACGAAAAAGAAAATAGACGATCTGCCTCAAGTGCCTGTTTATATTGGTTCGGACTACGTATTATTCTGGGTACAAGGCCCAATCAGTTGGTCATACGCAGATGGGCAATTCACACATAAGCGCAATATCTATTCCGATTATGGCTACTATTTCCTGACCGACAATGTCGGTAGCGTACTGACTCCGCAGACGGCAGAGGCAATAACCGGTACGCCAACAGATGTAAGCACTTATTTGATGCATCAGGTACACGAGAAAGATTCTGTCAACCTAGTAGACCGTGCGGGAGTTAGCGGAGGTGGACGTGAGTTCTACGGTGAGCAATTCAACAACGGACAAAGTCGCACCTTCTCGTTCTCTACGCCGAATGCGCTAACTAGCGAGAAAGCACAACTGACTGTTTCCGTAGCCGCCTACTCGCCTGCGGCATCCTATTTCAGCACCAGTCTGAATAATACCGCTATTAGTACACGCGTAGAGGCCGTGCCTGCCAGCGATTTCTACACCATGGCCAAGACGGCAGTTTCGACCACAAAGAACAACGCTGCTAGCGGTGCACAACAAATAAAATTAACATTCCAAAACAGTACGTCCGGTTCGTTAGGATGGCTTAACTATCTAGAACTGGTTACTCCGTGTGCATTAAGCATGAACGGCAGTTGGATGAGTCTGCGCACGAATGTTAACTATAATACCTCTACTCCTGTTCGTTTCCATCTGAACAATGCCGCAGGGCGTATACAGATATGGGATATCACAGACCTGAGCCACATCGTACGCATGCCAACAGAACTAGAGGGAAGCGAGATGCAATGGACAGGCACACAGGCAGATGGCATACACGAGTATGTTGCCGTTGACCCACAAGGAAGCAAATGGGTAGAGGCACAAGTGGTAGGCACCGTGAGCAATCAGAATCTGCACCGCCTACGTAACATTGACTATGTGATTATTTGTCCTGTCGGTTACGAGAGTTATGCCAAGACCTTGGCTCAAGCCCATCAAGCTAAAGAAGGTATCACCTGGGCCGTAGTGACCGACAAGCAAGTATATAACGAATTCTCGTCCGGAACACCGGACGCCACGGCTTACCGTTGGCTAATGAAAATGCTCTACGACCGTGCGGATGGCGTTAATGCCAAGCCACGATGGTTGCTGCTGATGGGACATGGCACGTTTGACAACCGCAAACTGTTACCTAATTCGGGACTAAGCCTGCTACTGAGCTACGAAGCGCAGAATTCTGTCAACGAAGTATCAGCCTATGCAACAGATGACTATTTCGGATTCTTGGACGATAGCGAAGGAGCTATCGATACAGCAGGACGAATGGATATCGGTGTTGGCCGACTGCCGGTAGGCAACGAAGAAGAAGCACGACTGGTGGTGGATAAACTGGTTAACTATATACGCAACGAGCAACCGGGCAAATGGAAGAACCAGATTATTTTCCTGGCTGATGATGGCGAGAACGGAGCTCACACTTTGACAGCCGAAGGCGGAGCAGAACAAGTACGTCTGAAGAATCCGGACTTCATCGTCAACAAGATCTATCTGGATGCTTATCCTCAAGAGGTCAATGCCAGTGGCGAGAGTTATCCGCTAGCCAAGAACCGCCTGGACAACTTGCTGAAAAACGGTGTGCTATTCTTCGACTATTCCGGCCACGGTGGATATAATGCCATTTCCAGTGAGGGAATGCTTACGCTGAGAGAGATAGAAGCCATGACCAATCGCAATCATGCTTTCTGGATGTTTGCTACTTGTAGTTTCGCTCATTGCGATGCAGGCAAGCGTTCGGCAGCAGAAGCCGCCGTACTCAATCCGGTCGGAGGTGCGATAGGCGTTCTGTCGGCTACACGTACTGTGTATGCTAACCAGAATACTATACTCAACCGCAACGTATGCGACACGCTGTTTGGCCACACGAACGCATATCACTACGATATGACGCTAGGCGAAGCCACAGCAGCGGGTAAGAACCGTACAGGCAACGACATGAACAAGATGGCCTACATACTGTTAGGTGATCCGGCCATGCGACTGAATTATCCGACTACGTATCAGGTAGCAACCACAACCGAGATTGACACTCTGCGTGCACTTAGCATCCAACAAGTGGAAGGACAAATCATAGACGAGGACGACGATGTAGTGAGCAATTTCAATGGGCTAGTGGATATCACTATCTACGATAAACTACAAGTCATCCGTACCCGCGACAACGATGCGCCGGCCGGTGCGGAAGAAAACCTGGAATACAACGACTATCCCAATGTGCTCTATACCGGAAAAGCCGAGGTAACAGACGGACAGTTCCAATATACGTTCATGGTTCCGAAAGATATTCGCTACAACTATGGGAATGGCCGTATAGTATATTATGCATACACTACCGACTCGCTAGAACTGATGGAAGCAGTTGGGCACTATGAAGATTTCATCGTTGGCGGTACAGGTAATATGCTATCGGCAGATACAGTTGGACCACAAATGACTATCTATCTGAATACTCCTGCATTCCGCAACGGAGACAAGACATATGCCACTCCGCGGTTCTTCGCAGACCTGTATGACGAGAACGGTATCAACACTGCGGGGGCGGGTATTGGTCACGACCTGATGATGATTATAGACGACAATCCGAAGATGACCTACGCGCTCAACGAATATTTTACTGCAGCAAATGGCAGTTACCAGGCCGGTCAGGTCAGCTATCTAATGGAAGCATTGGGGGATGGTCCGCACAGCCTGACCTTCCGCGCGTGGGATATGCTGAACAACAGTACCACCCAATCGCTGAATTTCGTAGTAGAAGCGGGATTGGATCCTTCTATCTACTCGGTAACTACCTACCCTAATCCGGTAGAGCAAACAGGCATAGTAAACCTGGTTGTCAACTATGACCAACCGGATGAACTCATCTCCACTGAGTTGTACCTATTCAATATGAGCGGCCAACTGATGTGGAGCCATACACAAGACAATCCAGACCAAGTACAGATTCCGTTAGCACAAATTGGCTTGCAACCGGGAATCTATATGTACAACATACGTATCAAATCGGCTACTAGCAAATATAGCATGACAGCCGGCAAAATAATTGTAACTAAATAAAAAAGTATCACATACAAAAAAGTCTGTTTAACGCCTATGAAGCAAATCGCTGAATAAACAAAACAAAAGAACGTAAACTAAAAAATCAACATAAACAAATGAAAAAGATTATTATTTCCCTCGCTGCAGTATTGTGCGTGACGCTCACTACTCAAGCGGAACAACAAATGAACCCGGTAATTACGGCAATGCCTTCACTCTCTATTGCGCCAGACGCTCGTTCGGCCGGTTTAGGTGATATAGGTGTGGCTACAGAGGCAGATTTCAATTCGCAATATTGGAATCCTGCTAAGTACGCCTATATGTATAGCAAGGGTGGTATTACCGCTAACTATACGCCATGGTTGCGTAAATTGGTAGGCGACATTGACCTCGCTTATCTGGCCGGATTCTACAATTTTGGTGACCTAGCTGGTGGTATTGGTGCCAGTTTTACCTATTTCTCGATGGGTGATGTGGCTCTAACTGACATGAGCGGAACCAAACTGCAAGATGTTCGTCCTAACGAGTGGGCACTCGATGTCAGCTATTTCCGTAAACTACATGAGTACGTATCTATGTCGGTTGCCGTTCGTTTCCTCTATTCGGACCTGAACAACGGTTACAATAGTTCAATCGGTGGTGGTACGGAGATGCACCCTGCATGGACTATGGCTGCAGACATTGCCCTCTACTATCGTCAACCGTTTGAGTTGCCGATGGGAACCAGTCACTTGGCCGTAGGTTTCACATTGAAGAACCTAGGTGGTAAGATGAACTACGCAGACGATGGTAGCAGCAACTTTATTCCTGCTAGCGGAAATCTGGGTGTTAGCTACGAATTGCCTTGCGACAAGTACAACTTCCTGACCTTCAGCTTGGAGACCAACAAACTTTTGGTTCCGACTCGTAAGTCGAAATATACCGAAGGCTTTGATCCAAACGATGACACCACATGGCAAATGAGCCAAACGGCTTATTCTGAGCTTAACTCTGCTAAAGGTTGGTTCCAATCGTTAGGCGATGCTCCTCTAGGCGCAAAAGAAGAGTTCCAAGAGGTTCGTTGGGGTGCGGGTATCGAGTATTCGTACAACAAGCAGTTCTTTGCTCGTGCAGGTTACAGCTACGAGAACTACTACAAAGGTAACCGTAACGTATTGACCTTCGGTGCAGGTTTCCACTTGTCTATCGTTACCTTCGACTTCTCTTACTGCGTAGGTCTAGCAGCTACTAACCCATTGGATCAGACCATGCGTTTCACGCTTGGCTTCGACCTGGCCGGTATCAAGGATTTGGTTAACAACAAGAAGTAAGTAAGTCAATAGTCGATAGTCGATAGTTGATAGTCGATAGTCGATAGATAAAAGATAATAGCGCTTATGCGTATCGGTTTCGGATATGACGTGCATCAATTTTCCCCTGACCGCAAATTGTGGTTAGGGGGAATTGTTGTGCCATCCGACAAAGGTCTATTGGGTCATTCGGATGCAGACGTAGCGATTCACGCCTTGTGTGATGCATTATTAGGTGCGGCCGCGATGCGTGATATCGGTTATCATTTCCCGGACACCAAAGGCAATGAATACGAAGGGATCGATTCGAAGATTCTGCTTCGCCGTGTGATGAAGATGATTCGCGAGGCGGGTTATGAATTAGGCAATTGTGACCTGACTATTTGTGCACAAGTACCTAAGTTGAACCCCTATATACCCGCCATGCAAGATTGTTTAGCCGAAGTGATGGAGGTTCAACCCGGCCAGATTAACATCAAAGCAACAACCACCGAACACCTTGGTTTTGTAGGTCGCGAAGAAGGAATCGCGGCATACGCGGTAGTACTGATCAACAGTACAAAATAGTGGGACCATGCGCAAAGCGGTTTTACATATTCTTCTTCTCTTTGCTCTTGCCGTATCTGCAGAGACAAATGCCATCAAGCAATTTCTCGCCGATATAACTGCTATGGGCGGGCAAGTCACCATACAGGAAGAATACGGAGAGCAATATATACGGGCTCAAATAGCCGACAGCGCCACCATTGAGGTTTTTAATTGTCCAGACACCTTGTGCGACAAATGGTTTGTTATCATGACCGTTTGCGCCCCTCAATGTTCTTCTAGCGCGCGCGTATATAATAAAATAGGAGAATACCTCTTTCCCCTGGAGCCAACTGTCACCTCTATTTTCCCATTAGCCACTATTGATAAGGAGACAGGCAAGATAACCTGGACCGACAACGACACATGGAGTTACCAATCTACCTTGTAGGTTATATGGGTGCAGGCAAAACAACTGCCGGACGTATGCTAGCCGAAAAACTCGGTTGGCATTTTGTTGATTTGGACGAGGCCTTCCATGAGATATACGGCTACAGTACGGCTGAATATATTCGTCAGTACGGCCTCGAGGATTTTCGCAAGAAAGAGAAATACGTCGTAGAAGATTTGGCGGACCAGATTCCATTTGAGAAAGTTATCTATGCGACCGGTGGCGGTTATCCGTGTTGGGAAGATAATATGGAATGTTTGCGCGAATTAGGCACCAGTATCTATATTCGATGGAAGCCCGAACATCTGGCAAAACGCCTAAGTCTGACCGATTTAAGCGAGCGCCCGGTACTACAAGGCCGTACAGAAGAAGAACTACTGGAGTTCATTGCTCCGCAACTGGAGGCACGCGAACCATTCTACAATCAAGCGCACTACACGATAGATGTGACCGAATGTGACGAACAATCGGACGAACGCATCGCGGAAGCGCTATTCCAACTAATTAAGCAGTAAGTGCAAGTGCGTAGAGCCGCATTTGCTTGAGCATAGCTGCCACACCATTGCTACGTGTGGGGCTCAGATGCTCGCGAAGTTGAATCTCGTCGATGAAGTATAGGTCTGCATCGACGATTTCTTTTGGTGTATGATTGCTCAAGACATGAATGAGAAGCGCCACAATACCCTTGACCAATATGGCATCTGAATCGCCCGTATAGATAATCTTGCCATCTACCAGTTTCGCGGTAAACCATACTTGCGATTGGCAGCCATCTATCAGGTTCTGAGCATTCTTGTCTTCCTCTGGCATAGGCGCGAGGCCTTTTCCGTAATCGACGAGCAGTTCGTAACGCTCCATCCAATCGTCAAAAGCGCTGAACTCTTCGATTATCTCGTCCTGTATCTCGTTGATACTCATTCCTTTATCTCTCCGTTATCGAAAACCCAATGACGTCCGGGATAGAGTTCCGGCCAATGGGTATTATGAGTGGACATGAGAACTGTGATTCCCGCCTGACTGATGGAATAAAGCAAGTCCATAATCTCGCGTCCGGTCTCGGAATCCAGATTGCCCGTAGGTTCGTCGGCAAGAATCATTTCCGGGGAATTGAGCAATGCACGCGCAATAACGACACGTTGTTGTTCTCCACCCGACAATTCGTACGGACGTTTGTAGGCTTTGGTCTCCATACCCACTTGCTCCAACACTTCGCGGACATGGTTGCGCATCAACTCTTTGTCCTTCCAACCAGTGGCACGCAAGACGAAGAGCAGATTGTCTTCTACCGACCTGTCTGTCAGCAATTTATAATCCTGGAAGATGATTCCTAAACGACGACGCAGATACGGCAATTTGCGACGACGAATATGCATCATATCGTAGTCGAGCACTTGTGCTTCACCGGATACGATAGGCAGGGCGCCATAGATGGTCTTCATGAGCGAAGATTTGCCACTACCTACTTTGCCGAGCAAGTAAATCATCTCGCCGCTTTGTACGGTCAGATTGACATCGTGCAACACAATCTGATCGGCCTGACGAACCTCAACGTCCTTATATACAATCAGTTCGCTCATTCGTCTTCCTCCTTCATTTTCTGCTCTACTTCAGCCAGTTTAGCTTTGAGTGCGTCTATCTTGCTTTGCATGGAATCAACCAGTTTGTTGGCCGTCTTAGACTTAGCTGTGAAGAAGAGAATATTGTTCTCTGCCACCTTGATTTCCTGGCGCAGATTCTCGCGCAGACGATAGAGGTTGTCGCCACCGGTCTTAACCGCTTTCTCGAATTTGGATTTGCGGCTCTCTGCACGCGATTCCTTAGCAGCCTCGCGCTTGGCGTTGAAGAACGTATCGCAAGCGGTAGTAAACTGATTCCAGAGGTCGTCGGAATACTTACGTGCAACCGGTCCGATGGTTTTCCACTCTGTTTGCAGCGCGCGGATAGCATCGGCCGTATTGTTCCAATCCTTGCTTTCTGCCAATTCGCGTGCACGCTCCACCAAGTCGCGTTTCTTAGCTAGATTGGCGCTCAGTTCGTCGCGCAAGCCTTTGAAGTGAGCCGTTTTAGCCTTGTAGAAATCGTTGCAAAGCGTACGATATTCTTCGTAGATAGACTGGTTGAATTTCTTCGGAGCGAAACCTATCTTGCGCCACTCTTCCTGCAGGGCTTGCACTTGTTCGGAAGCGGCCTCCCACTGTTTAGCACTCAAGTTCTGACCTTCAGCCAAAGGCTGACAGATAGTTTTTAGTTGCTCTATAATGGCCTGTTTGGCCTCCAGATTCTCTTTCTCCTTCGCATGGAGTTTATCAAAGTACTCTTGGTGCTTTTTGTTGATAGCAGAAGAGGCTGTTTTGAATCGTTCCCAAAGCCCTTCGCGCAGCTCTCTAGCCACTGGTCCAATCTCCGCCCACTCCTCGTGAAGTTGCTGCAGAGCGCGGCTAGCTTCTAGAATATTATCATTGTTTTGCAGGCGTTCGGCTGCTTCGCAGAGAAGCGTCTTGGCCTCCAGATTTTTCTTGAAATCCAAGTCGCGCAACTCGATATTGATTTTCACCAAATCGTAGAACTGCTCCTGGTATTGCTGATAGGCTTTGCGCAATTCTTGCACCTTCTCTACCGGTACAGGTCCGATCGTCTTCCACTCAGCCTGCAGTTCGCGCATACGCTTGAGATTGTCCATGACGTCCGCTGTCTCGGCTTCTGCGAGCGTCTTCATTACGTCCAAGATGGCCTGTTTTTTCTTCAGGTTCTCAGCTTGCTCCTTGGCCTGTAGCGCAGCCACTTCGGCACGCTTAGCCTTATACTCGTTGAGCAAAGCTTTGAATTGCTCTTCTAGAGCATCCACTTTTGGCTGAACAGCATCCACGACCGAATCAGCGGCCTCCGAAATGGAATCTGTCGCTTCGTTCACAGCATTCTTCGCCGCTTCGATCTCTTCGTGATACTCGCGGTAGAACTGAGTTTTCAGGTGTTCTACTTGGTCTTTAACGGCCGTTACATCTTCGTTCAACAGAGCCTTGAGGTCCTCAATCAGTTTTTCTCTTGCGCTTGCCATAAATCAAAATTTTACTTTTCAGCCTGCAAAGATACAACAAATTTTGCATTTATGCAAATTTTTCGACGAAAAAAAAGAGGAGTGTGCTCGATAATGTCTCGTGATTGTCTCGTGAACGTCTCGAGCACTCCAGGTGATTGTCTCGTGATTGTCTCGTAATTGTCTCGGTAGTAAATCGGGGATATATACGCAGTATATATAAATATGCAGTTTTTGACAAGGCATTTTTATGCAGAAAACTTGATTTTTATGTTTTTTACATAAAAACTTGCATATATCAAAAAAAAGCATTACTTTTGCACTCGAATTTATATTGGCGAATTATAGGCTTATGATAACGATAGAACAACTAAAAGACATTCAACAACGCGCGGAGAAGCTGAAAGCTTACTTACAGATTGATGAGAAACGCATTCAACTGGAGGAGGAAGAACTGCATACTCAGGCACCGGGATTCTGGGACGATGCCAAAGCTGCCGAAGCACAGATGCGCAAGGTGAAAGGCATCAAGCGATGGATAGAAGGTTACGAAGGCGTACGTTCGGCCGTGGAAGAACTGGCATTGGCATTCGATTACTATAAAGAAGAGCTAGTGACCGAAGAAGAAGTGGATGCCGCTTATGCAAAAGCGCTTCAGGAAGTGGAAGATCTGGAGATGAAGAACATGCTGAGCCATGAGGAAGACCAGATGCCTGCCGTGCTGAAGATAGTGGCCGGCGCGGGCGGAACAGAGGCGCAAGACTGGGCAGAACAACTGATGCGAATGTATCAGCGTTATTGCGAGAAGCACGATTACACCGTGACAATCGCCAACCTGCAAGAAGGTGATGAAGCAGGCATCAAGACCGTGACATTCAACATAGAAGGCGATATGGCCTACGGTTATCTGAAGAGCGAAAACGGCGTACATCGCTTGGTGCGCGTGAGCCCATACAACGCGCAAGGCAAGCGCATGACATCGTTCGCGTCGGTGTTCGTTGTGCCGCTGATTGACGATACGATTGAGGTGGAAGTCAATCCCGCAGGACTGAGTTGGGACACGTTCCGCAGTTCCGGAGCTGGTGGTCAGAACGTCAACAAAGTGGAATCGGGCGTGCGTCTGCACTACAAATTTATCAATCCGCTGACTAATCAGCCAGATGAGATAGTGATTGAGAACACCGAGACACGCGACCAGCCAAAGAACCGAGAGAACGCGTTGCGTCACTTGCGTTCACAACTCTATGAGTTGGAACTGGAGAAACGCCGCCAGGCACAAGCCAAAGTGGAAGCGGGAAAGAAAAAGATAGAATGGGGCTCGCAGATTCGCAGCTACGTGTTCGATGACCGACGCGTGAAAGACCATCGTACCAACTACCAGACGAGTAATGTCAATGCCGTTATGGATGGCGATATTGATGCGTTTATAAAAGCCTATTTGATGGAGTTTCCGGAGTAAAAATTACGAATTATGAGAAAAGCATTATTGATAGTAGCCGCATTGGCGGCAAGTCTCAGCGCCTTTGCGCAGACAGACAGCACAGAAGTTAAGAAAGATAGCGTAGAAGAAGGTTGGCAGTTCACCACGGTGGACAGTGTGGCCATTACGCGTGTGAAAGACCAACACCGCAGCGGAACTTGTTGGGCATTTTCGACACTGGGTTTTCTTGAGTCAGAGGTATTGCGCATCAAGGGCAAAGAAGTGGAACTGGCTCCGATGTTCGTGGTTAGCAAGACGATGATGGACCGCGCAACTTATTGCGTGCGTCTGTACAACGAGCCTAGATTTGCAGAGGGAGGTTCGGCTTACGATGTTATCTATTGCATGCAACACTACGGACTTGTTCCGAAAAGTGCGATGCCAGGTATTCGTTACGGTTGGACCGAAGCCGATACCCTACCCGTTTTCAGCGAGCTAAGTGCCGTAGCAAGCGGTTATTTGAGCGGGTTGAAGAAACAGAAGAAACTTTCGCCCGTATGGCGTGAAGGATTTCAGGCTATTTATGACACCTATCTCGGTCCATGTCCGGAAGAATTTGAATATGAAGGCAAAAAATACACGCCGCAATCGTTCGTTCAGATGCTAGGTTTGAACGCGGATGACTACGTGTCAATCACGAGTTATACCCATCACCCGTTCTACGAGCGTTTTGCGTTGGAGGTGCCAGACAACTGGCGCATGGACCAGATGTACAATGTGCCGATGGAGGATTTGATGCGCATCATCGACAACGCCATTGCCAACGGTTACACACTGGCATGGGGTGCGGACGTGTCGGAGATAGGTTTTACCCGTAAAGGAATAGGTGTCGTACCTGACGCAGACAATGGCGCAGACCTGACAGGAAGCGATATGCAGAAATGGGTTGGTATGACCAAAGACAAGCAGAAAGAAGAACTGACCAAACGTCCTTTACCAGAAAAAACTATCACCCAACAGATGCGTCAAGACGCGTACGACAATTGGGAAACGACCGATGACCATGGTATGCAGATTTTCGGCACCGCCAAGGACCAAAATGGAAAACGCTATTATATGGTGAAGAACTCGTGGGGCACGATGCGTTCGGACTACAAGGGTATTTGGTACATCAGTGAGGCCTTTATGCAATACAAAACCAACGATGTACTGGTTCACAAGAATGCTATACCGAAAGATATCAAGAAGAAACTGGGCATCAAATGACCATCAAAGAACCGACACAGGGCGTATACAAGGATAGAGGCAGCAAATTCCTCGCTTTTGCCGAACCCATCACAGATGAGGAGCAGGCCAAAGCACGCATAGCGTGGTACAAAAAGAAATACCACGATGCGCGTCATGTATGCTATGCCTATCGGTTGGGACAAGACCTATGGCGGACTAAAGATGATGGCGAGCCGCACGGCACAGCAGGTCTGCCTATTTTGCGTTCGATAGATGCCAAGAATCTAGACCAGATTCTAGTGGTAGTAGTGCGGTATTTCGGCGGCACACTGCTTGGCACAGGCGGACTGATGGTCGCGTATCGTGAGGCTAGCAAAGATGCATTAGAAAAGGCAACTATAGTATGAAAGAAGATTTCTCGGACATACGGGCTTACCGCGTAGGAGCCATTTTGACCGTAGGAGACTGGCTGACCGTCTTTCCCTACATGAAATATCTGGAGAAGAAAACGACAGATAGTCTTCGTCTAGATTATCTGGGCGACCGCAAACAGATAGAACAAGACATCAAACACGGTGCCTTCTTCATCACCAACCACCGTGACATCGTCATGGATGCAGCGTGGCTGTCGTTTTTGCTACGCAAGCGCTATTTTATTCGTCCATTCATGGGCATTGGCGATAACCTGTTTGCTAGACCTTGGATTGAGCATACGGTGCGTTTTCTTCGCTGCTTTGTGGTAAAGAGGAATATCGGAGCACATGCCCAACTGGAGAATTCGCGCCATCTGTCGGCATACATTCGCCATCTGCGTGAGCAACACAAATCCATCTGGTTGGCACAACGCGAAGGACGAGCTAAAGACAGCAATGACCTGACGCAAAGCAGTGTGATAAAGATGCTAACAATGGGTGCGGATGACCTATACGAAGCTGTTAAAATACTGAATTTCTGCCCGGTAAGCATCACCTATCAATACGATCCGTGCGATTTTCTCAAGGCGCGTGAGATGCAACTCAAGCGTGATAATCCGCATTGGCACAAAACCAAACGCGATGATGTGGAATCGATGATAACGGGCATTAACGGAAGAAAAGGCCATGTAGTATATCGTCTGACGCCAAGCATCAACCCCGAGATAGATGCTATGTTGGCGGCTCATCCGGAATATCGCGAACAATCGCTTAACGAACAGTTACAGCATATTTGCGACATAATAGACCGACATATTCATTTGGGCTATGAGATATATGAGCGTGGCACAGAATTTGATGAATATATCGAGAGCCGTTTGGCGCTAATCAATATACCAAACAAGGACGAACAGTTCTTGCGAGAAAAACTAATAGAAATGTACCGTTTTCCAGAACTGAATCATCGCAAAGCCATGGAAAACGGAGAACAAAACAAATAAGAACGAAAAACATGAGAAGAGCTATTTTTCCCGGGTCATTCGACCCATTTACAGTTGGTCACTACGATATCGTAAAGCGTGGTTTGGAACTCTTTGACGAGATTGTTATCGGCTTGGGCCGCAATAGTACGAAGCGTGAGACATTCCCTATTCGTGAACGCGAAGAGGCCATTCGTAAGATATTTCAAGAAGAACCGCGTGTACGGGTGGCTATCTATGATAGTCTGACTGTAGATTTTGCCAAAGAGCAAGAGGCGCAGTTCATCCTTCGTGGCATTCGTTGCGTCGAGGATTTTGAGTACGAACGTAATATGGCCGAGGCGAATAAGCAATTGGGAGGCGTAGAGACCATTATACTCTACACCCGTCCAGAATATGCACATATATCCTCTACCCTAGTACGCGACCTCTACGCCTACGGCAAAGATGTCAGCGAATTTGTACCGAACAAACTAAGATAATGCGGAAACTACTATTCATATTGCTGCTTGTGCCTGTGTGCCTGATGGCACAGCAGAGGCAAAGCACAACGCGGGCCGACGAGTGCATCACTATCTTTACCGATGTGGTGCGCCAGGTGGATGTCAACTATGTTGACACGCTCAACTATGAGGCGCTGACCGAGACGGCCATCAATGCCATGCTGCATAAGATAGACCCATACACGGTCTATTTCCCTAAGAAGAACGACCGCGAACTGCGTATGATGACTACCGGAAAATACGGAGGTATAGGTAGTATCATTCAGCAACGCAAATTAAAGGACGGCAGCGATGAGATGGCCACCTATATCGTCAATCCGTATGAAGGCAAACCTGCTCAACGCGCCGGATTACTGGCAGGAGACCGCATTCTCTCGGTGGATGGTGTCAACACAAAAGGACAGACCGTTAGCGAGGTGAGCAATAATCTGCGCGGTGTGCCTGGAACGACCGTAGTGCTGAAGATTCAACGCGAAGGCATAGCAAAACCATTCAAAGTGGAGATCGTGCGCGAAGATATTCATCTAGACCCGATAACCTATTCGGCTGTGTTTGAAGCAGATAGCCTGTCTGAACCGGTTGGGTACATTGCTTTTGGAGAGTTCACAGAAGGGTCTGCACAAGCTTTCTCGAACACGTTGGACGACCTCTACTATAACAAAGGCGCTCGCAAACTGATCATTGACTTGCGCAACAATGGTGGCGGTATAGTAGACGAAGCGCTGCAGATGGTCAATCTGTTTGTTGAGCAAGGGCAAATGGTGGTAGAGACCAAAGGAAAGACAGCCAATAGCAATCGCATTTATCGTACGCGCAATAATCCGCGATACAAGGACCTGCCTATCATCATTTTGGTTAATAAGAATTCTGCATCCGCCAGCGAGATTGTTGCAGGCTCGTTGCAAGACCTGAAACGTGCTAAGCTGATAGGTCAACGTACTTATGGAAAAGGTCTTGTACAAAACGTGCGGCCTATCGCCTTTGGCGGGCACGTCAAAGTGACTACCAGTAAGTATTACCTACCCTCTGGGCGTTGTATTCAAGCTATCGACTACAGTGAGCGTCAGAAAGGACACGAACTGAAGAAAGATACGGCAGGCGGTATTCTACCTGACATTGTGATGGACGATTCAAGCAAGGTGGACATCTGCTACTCGCTCTACGTGAACAATCATTTCTTTGATTACGCGACCCGTTATCACCGCTTGCACGAACAGATAGCCGACCCAAAAGAGTTCGAACTGACGGACGCGGATATCGAAGACTTTTGTGCGTTCCTCGACGAGCGTAAATTCACATACGAGACTGAGACCAGCAAGTTCTTCGACGACATGTTGAAGATGGCGCGGCATGAAGATATAGACAGCACTACGTTGGCTCAATTAGAAGCATTGGAACCTGTGCTAAAACCTGATTTCCGCGAAGCTATTCGCCGCAACATAGATGAGGTGAAAGAGATGCTTGGCGAGGAAATCGTGTTGCGTTATTATTACCAACGCGGACAAGCGGCCTACCAGTTACGCTTTGACGAAGAACTTGGACGTGCGCTACAAGAACTGAAATAAACAAAACGCGGCTCAGTTGAGTCGCGTTTTTAGTTGTACATGTTAATGGCCTCAAAATTTACTCTGATTAAGATTTTAACCTTACGGGAGTACAACGTGGTTTGACCGAGACTTTAACCTGACATAAACGAGAGCACTACCTGACATTTTGCACCTCAAAAAATGTACTCTGATTAAGATTTTACTTTTTCATCGATACAAGTAACCATACAAAAAAAGAGGCCCGAAAGCCTCTTTTTTCTTAAAAACAATTCACTTATTCACTCAATCATTCGTAGATCTGTCCTTGTACGGTATAAATCTTACCATCACGGATAATCAGCAATTGACCATTGCGAAGTATCTTGTGCGCAGAGTCTGTAGTCTTCAGCACATCGATAGCGGTAGGAGTTTTGTAGATTGGCACTTCCAACATAGGAACGAGACTTCCTCCGGTGCCTTGTGGCAATGAACCTGCTTCATTCCAACCCGCATCCATCAAAAAGACACCTACGCGCAGTTCAGTAATGGCTGCCAGTTTGGCTTGGCTGATTTTGCCCTCCAACGCCTTATGGCCGTTGGCTAAAGCCACCGAAGCACTGCAAATCTGATAATCCTCTATGTTGGAATCTATCCATCCGTTATCCCAGTCACCTTTGTCTGTCAGATTGTCGTCAAATACTGCCAGCCAAGCATCAGCATAAGCGTCCGGTTCACCCTCGATTAGGTATTCTGCACCCGAAGGACTCCAGAACCATGAGTCATGCCCCGTAGCAGTATTGCCATCGGTGCTCAACAAAATATCTATGTGTGCAGTCTGCGCATCATACTCCAGATAGTAGAAGATATCGGTCTCGTTAGCATACCAACGCATTCCAAACAGTCCTGCACTGCCCTCTGCATGAGCCAAATTCGACAAATCAGACCAATCGTCAAAATTGCCATCAATTACGATATCCGTACCCGGTGTTGGGTCTCCACCGCCACCGCTACTTTGACCTGGACGAACTACTTTAATAGCTGCTAAACCAGAGCCACTGCTAACCGCACGTTCAATATTCAACGATGCAGAAGAAACGCCTGCACCGATGACGAACGAGGCAACTGCATAACTGCTCTTATCTGCGCCACCTGCCATACTACTTACAACATTACCAGAGTGTAGACCTGCGCCCGACACTTTGAATTGATTGTATGCACAAATATAGATAGTATCACCCGTCTGGAAGTTACCGGCAGAAGCAATTGGACTAATTGTGAAGAACAACGCGTTAGCGCCAAACTTAACCCCCTTTGAACCAGAGGCTTTCAAATCGTCAGGTACCGTGCCTACATATCCTGCGCTTTCTGCAGAGAAGGACTTTGAATTATCTGTTGTTTGCGGCATCAACGAACCAACAATTGTAGTAAGCGCTGTACCTGCTGTTGGTTGGCTACCATCACTACGCCAATGGAAAATAACTGTACCATCTCCACTTGGTGTTGGGTCGCCGCCACCGCTGGTCTTAGCCGTCCATGTTACATTCACGGTCTTGCTAGCAGCACCATTGCTGGCTACAGTAACTACTGCGCTTCCGTTGCCTGCTGCCGCAGGTGTCAGGCTAAGAGTAATCGTAGCATTCGATGCTTGAGTCGGAGTCAGACTGCTTGGCGAAACATTCAACAGACTATTGTTGCTGCTGATAGTAACATTGTTTGTTAGGTTCGAACCTGTTACAGTAAATGTCTTCGTTGCAGCAGTACCTACAGTTACTTCGCCAAACGCGACAGACGTAGCAGACACACTCAACTCAGGATCCGGAGTAACAGCACCACCGGTAATCTGAATACTTGCGTTCAGGTTGTTCATACCGGTGCTCGAATCCCATACATTCTCGTTCGCAAAACGAACAGCATAACGCGGGTCATCGGCGATGGTAGCCGAAGCATCCGGCAGATAGAGGTAGAGTTGGTAGGTAGCGTTAGGTACATTGGACGGAATAGTGATCTGCTCGCTGATGTTAGTCACTACGTCATTGGGTAACCATGTACGCGGATCAGACTGCAACTGAATCTGATACTTATTGTTTCCGTTCTTCAGTACTATGTACGCGTGGCGCTCGTTATAAAGAGGAGCATAACCTACGTTCTTTATGTTGAGAGTGATGCTTGCTTTGCCGCCCGGGTTGGCCTGAGTAGGGAAAGTTGCCGTGGTTAACTGGAAGCGGTACCCCATCTTGCGATTCAGGTTGTCAAAGATACCATTTTGGTGCCAGCGTTTGGTTACCTCTTCAGCATACGACTCACCACAGAATGACCAGTGATACGTAGCCATTTCCGACTCAGCTTGATTGTATACTTTTTTTGCCAAGCTACTGCCTTCTACATTCGTTTCACCTCCGTTGGGTACATAGAGTGTTTCGCTAGCTATATATTGGCGAACCTCTTGACTATCATCGTCGTCCATATCCCAACCGGCATAAGTACCTTCATTTCCATAGGTATTCAGGAATGCATCATTGTGAAATCCCAGACGTGAACGAGCATCTCCGGCAAAAGCTTGTGTAGCAGTCAGCGGAGTGGTATTCGGGTTAGAGGTGCTGCCCAGGTACTCTACCTTGATATGCGGGTAGCGAACCAGCACAAAGCGATTGGAAGGAAGTGCGTCCAGCACAGCATCAACCACCGCACGGCGATTGGCATCGAGATGTTGCGTCGGGTCGTCATTATCATCACAATAGTTTCCGAAATTCTCGGTATAGTACCATTCTCCCCACTCGCCTACAAAACCGGTCTCCATGACGTAGATAACATCTGCATTGGCCTGCAAATATGGCTTCAGTTGAGCTAGATGGGACTGTACGCGGGCTATAGGTGCGTCGTGACAATCATCTTCAGAATAAGCAAAACGGAGCACGCACTTGAAACCTTTGTTACGCAGTTCCTGCATGTCTTCATTAAAACCTTGCAGAACTTTATTCGACAAGTCCTTGGTGCGATAGTTTTTCAGGTTGTAGAGAACCATAGCCAATGTCTGTGTAGGACGAGATGTAGGATAACCGTTTGAAGTGTTACCGGTTTCCTCGAAGAAACCTTCATAATCCTCATCTAAAATAACGTGCGGACGCGAATCAGACACTTCACGACTCATCTCCTCAGTAAAACCACGCTCGGGGTTCTTAAAAATACTGGTGTTGTCAGCGGTGTAAGTTACCGTTGCGGCACTAATGCTCATGCAGTAAAGCATGCACAACGAAAGAAAAAAGGAAATCTTTTTCATGTTACTGATATTTAGAATTAAACAAAATGTGTTTCCCAAATTTCTGCTGCAAAGTTACGAATAAATTGACAAACAAATGTTCCAGAAATCGTTTTTTCACTCTCTTTAGATTTCTTTCGATTTCCTTTCGTTTTGTAACACACACAAAATAAGCGACTTACGAGCAAGCCGCTTATTATTACATTTCGTTCGAAATATTTCGAAAAACTTTACTTTTGGAACTTCCCTACGTATTTGATAGCCAGGAACACCAGCCAATCGGGCGTATGTTTCAGTATCGGAGTACTCAGCCAGTTGATAAATCCCGGAGTATCGGCCTTCCTGTTGCGGAACATCTTACGCAGGGCGCGTTTAACCAATTTCTCTGGCGGAATACTTACTGTCAGTCGTACAGCTAGTTTGCGCAGATTAGGTGCCAGACCAAACAATGCGGTATCTACTGCGCCAGGTGCCATGACGGTAATGCCCACATTCTGCGGTTTGAATTCGTACCAAATCGATTTGGAGAAATTGTAGATAAAGGCCTTAGTGGCATTGTAGGTCTGGATACCCGGCATCGCCATCCACGCGGACATTGATGACATATTTAGTATATACCCGCGCATACGCTTGTGCCCGCAGATGCGTTGTTTGGCCTCTTCTTCGGTCAGTTCACGATGCAACATATCTTCGCCAAAGAGTCGCGTCATCTTAGCCACGGTAATCATATGCAACTGCAGCATCAGTTCGATGCGTTTCATGGATGTCTCGCAGTAGGGATTGAAGAAGAATATCCCTGCATTGTTGATGAGCACATCCACCACATAGCCGTTCTGCACACAATAGTCGTGCAAGTTCTCGGCAGCATTCTGCAAACTGAGGTCTGCGTAATGAGCTACCGTTTTCACTCCATACTGCGCGGCCAGATCCTTCGCCACTTGTTGCAATTCCTCCTGCTGGTTGCTCACCAACAGCAAATCGCTCTTATAATCGCGTGCTAACTGCGTAGCGTACTGCAGACCAATACCGCTACTGGCTCCTGTAACAAGAGATAACATCTTACTTGGCTGCTTTCTGACGTTCAACAGACTGTTTGGCATTCTTCTCCAGTTGTGCAATCTCACGTTTGATACGCGGACTTATCACTTCGCCATCACGTTCTACGCACTCGTGGCACTTCATGTTGAGCGTGTACATACGTCCCACGCAGTAGTTCGAGCGTCCGCAACCGGCATGGTAATGCGGGTTCTCTTGGATATGTTTAACGAAATCCGGATCCTTGATGAGCACGTGCGCTATCTGGAAGAGTTCGAAACCTTCGTCCATAATCTGCTGGCAGTTGTCGCCCGACTGTACACCGCCTACATAAATCAGCGGCACATTCTTAATCTCTTTCTGGAATAGTTTGGCCTTGTCCATGAAATAGAGTTCACGGAACGGCTGCGTAGGCATCATGATAGGTGCAACGCCGGGGATATTGAGTGCCGCCTTGAGCCACCAGAAGGCTTTCATATCCATGTAGTGGGCCAATGTCTTATGAGGCATTGCGCCACCCAGAATCGTCATCGGCGAACGACTGACCGTACCACCGGAAAGCACGATACCATGCACTTTGTGTTTGGCTATCTCCTTGGCCACTTTGATTCCTTCGGCTATATCGGAACCATGCCAACAGTCGTCCCACATGTTGGTTTTAACCACAACAGCCATATCTTTGCCTGCGTGCGCCATCACCTCGTCCAGCACTTCATTCATGAAGCGGACGCGGTTCTCAAAACTACCACCGTATTGGTCGTGACGATGGTTGGTACGTGGAGAGATGAACTGCGAGATCAGATAGGCATGACCGGCATGTATCTCGACGCAATCGAAACCGCACTTACGCGCAAAATCGACTGCCTCGCCAAATTTCTTAACCAGCGCCTTGATCTCCGCTACTTTCAGACGGCGATGGATAGTAGGTGAATAGAGGTTGAAACCATTATCGGCACTGACGGGCATACAATGGCATGTGTAGAAATGCGTCATGTTGCCACAGTGGCCCATCTGGATACTGGCTTTGGCGCCCTCGGCATGAATGGCGTCTGTCAGTTTCTTCATATCTGGGATTATCTCATCGCGGACATAGAGTTGGCCGTCGAAGGACACGCCACTCAGATCCACCGCACAATAGGCGACCGTGGTCATTCCCACTCCGCCGCGTGCAACGCTGACATGATAATCTTGTAGTTCCTGTGTCGGTTTGTTGGCGCGACACATATTCTCGAACGCGGCACTACGCACAATGCGATTGCGCAGCGTAATTGGTCCCAGTTGGTAGGGGGTGAAGAGCTTCGACTCGCTAGCCGGCTCTTTAATCTTTTTTGTAGCCATTAATTTATTAGTAAATAAACGGAATAATACGTTTCAGCTTCTTACGGTCGAATTCGTCCGGGAATTCCTCCTCGTACTTATGATAAATCGAGTTGGCACGCGGCACGAGGTTGCAGCAACTGAACCAGAAGAACAGCAGTCCGGCGAGCGACCATGTCAGTATAGCAAATCCCAACCATTCTGTGATTTCGCCCAGATAGTTGGCACTGGTCACATACTTGTAGAGTCCCTTCTTAGGCAGATAATGGTTGGTATCGCCCGGCTGACGCAAATGGCGAATCACATAGTCGGAGTGGATATTGATGACCCAACCCGTGATGAAGATCAGCGTACCGATAATGAACTGCGGACTGGTTACCCACTCTGCGCTGTAGAGTTGCGGATAATGTTGCGGAGCCAGATGGAAGAGCCAGTAGCCCTGGATATAACCGTTAATCAGATTCCATACCACCGACATAAGCATAATCGAGAACGGCATTTTGCTCTTGCCTTTCAGTAGGAAGGGGAAGATAAACGACCGCTGGAAATAGTGGAATTCAAAGATCAAGAAGAATAGCCAATAAGGCGCCAAGCGCGTCACACCTCCGTACAGAGGCAGCGACTTCAGATAGAGGTAGAGCATTACGAAGAATACCGGGCACTCCATCAGCAGCCATCCTGCTTTATTGTTCATGGCCGGCCCCCAACGCTCAGAGCGCATCTTGCCGTAACCTGCGTCCACAAAATAGAGAGAAACAAAGACTACGAAACCCACCAGAAACATGATGTATAGGAGGTCGTAGAAGAAATCAATCGAGTAGATATTTTCCATGTGGTATATTGTTTGTTATGTTTGCCTTTTTCACACAAAAGGCGTGCAAAGGTATAAAATTTATTTTATATATACAAGAAATCTTAAAAAAAATACACTTTTTCTTATATTTTTACGTCTCTTTTTTCTGACATACGAAAAGTCCGACAATAATCATCGCCATTCCCACCCACTTGGCCCAAGGTAGTGCTTCGCCGAAGAAAAGCAACATCCACAGGGCAGTAAAAGCCGGACGTATATTGTTGAATGCATTGGCACGCGTTACACCTATCTGACGCAGTGCTGCGCAGAAGATGACGAAGGCGATGATGCTGGCAAAGACGATGAGGTAACCCACGCATAGCAGTGATATGCTGAGCGGCGAACTGATGCTGGCCAGTTGTGTCCAATCGATAGCCGCCAACGCCGTTGGTCCTTCACGCAAAAACCAGACCGGAATAAAGAAAAACAGACTAATCAGTTGGGCATAGAAGACGAACGAGAGCGAACTGTAAGATGCCGGCACTTTGCGCATCATGATAGAGTCAATCACAGCCGACGTCACAGCGGAGAAAGCCAAGAGAATGCCCCAGTAGTTGCCTATCGAATAGTCGTGACTACCAACGAGCGTCAGCACAAAGACGCCTGCGGTGGAAACCAATATACCGATGATATTGTAGCGCGAGACCCTCTCACGCAGCAGCAGGCCCGCCAAAATCGGGCTGATGAGCGGACTGGTACTGAGCAGTGTCTCGGCTATAGTCGGACTATTGAGCGCATCGTAGGTAAAAGTCTCTAACATATAGTAGAGAAAAGGCTGACAAAACCCCGCAATCAGAAAGAGCGGCAAGTCACGCCTCTGTAGCGGCTGAAGCGCGAGCAAGGAACTGCGACGGCAGCATAGGCCAATCACAAGCATCAGCAGTACCGAAGGTACGAAGCGAAAGATAATCAGCGTAAACGGAGGCAGTATGTCCAGCGCATGCTTCACAGCAATGCCGCTGAACGACCAAATAACCATCGACGCTATCAGCGCTATAATAGGAAGTATTTTGTTCATTTTAGAGCGAGCAGGGCCAGGTGTTGTGTTCTATGCCGGCCAAGCGACATATAGTTGCGTGTGTCTCCTGCAGCAGTCGTTCGGTCTCGACGGCACGCGGCTGAGTAGTATCCGGATAAATCGGACGGCCGATGATGACCTGCGTCAGCGGTTCGTCCTTCGGTCCCAGCCAGCGCCAGATACCCGTCCTCGGGCGATAGGTAACGGCGAAAGGCAGAAGGGGTTTGTTGTATTTGTACGCCATCGTAAACGCGCCTTTCTGGAAGGGCCGCAAAGGCTTGTACCAGTCCCATCGTTTGGCTTCCGGGAAGATATGGAACCAGTATCCAAGGCGGTTGTATTCGTCGAAGGCGGCGTTGAAAGCCTTCATCGCACTCAGTCCGGCCTCCGCTTCGGGAATAGGTATTCCGCCAACCAGGGTCAGAAATATCTGGTCACGCGTGCGGAAATTAGGTGCGAACATAGGAATGCGCGTGTGGTAACTGGCATGAAAAGTGGTCAGCACCGATGCGCAGTCGTGTCGATAACAATGGTTCGCCACGGTGATAGCACCTCGGCTGAGGTCAAATTGGCGCAGCCAACGACGTACACCGCACGGCGTGCGACGCCAGCGTTTCTCGCCCTCTATCTGCCATCTCAGGCCATATTTGATACGCAGTATCAGTCCCAGCGGACGGAGGATGAAGATATATCCCCAGAACATACGCCAGCGATTGCGGAACGACTCATCCAGGTATGGATAATTGGCGTCCACCTCCGGAAAATCGCGGTCATAGACCGGCTGATAGAGTCCCACATAGGGTTCGTCTTCCGGATAATCGGTCCGTACAGGCGGCACATAAACGCCCTCGCGAACCTTCAAATCTTTATATCGTTTGTTTTCCATCTCTAACCTTTAACCTTTAACCTTTAACCTTTAACCTTTAACCTTTAACCTTTAACCCTTAATCAGCAAAAACTCCGCTCCTACGGCCCTGGCCGATGCACCGTCTTTCTCGTCTCGGTCGCCCACAAAGAGCGTGGTCTTAGGATCTGCCTGCAGCATCTCCATGACTCGTCTGGCGCAGGGTTCAGACGGCTTGAGTGCACCCAGTTGAGGTGCCGCAATCAGCAGATCAAACTGCTTCGGATCAACGCCCAGCGCATTGAGTTTCTCTTTGACGCAGCCGTAGTCGGAATAGATAGCCATCGTCAGTTGTCGTTGACGGCATTCTTCTATCAGCGCCATCGTCTCGGGTCGCGTAGTATGGTGGCGGCGGATAAGGCGTATCATAGCCGGCATATAGACGGTGTTGTACCATACGGCAGCCATGTTAGGTGTCCACCAGTGTCCACGCGCCATATTGGTAAAGAACGCCCCGAAAAACTCCACCTCCGAGGCGTATTGCACGTAGTGCATGTTACGCCGCGTATGACGTTCGGCGGCCAGCAACGGCAGGCACCACCAGAGTCGACGAACCATACGTCGCGCCAGTCCACGCTTGTCGTAGATAGTGCCGTCCAGGTCGAAGATGACGGTACGAATATGAGGGGCTATTGGTTGGTTCATTTGGTTCCCTTTCTTCTGGACTCGCGTCTCTTGGCGCGTTCGGTACGACGTGTCGTACGTCTCTGTACGCGCTCTTTGCGGCGCTCTTCTATCTGGTCGGCACGTTGGATAATGTTCTCACCCAACTGCTCGAAACGATTCTCCAGGCGTTGCAGCAGATTGAATTTGTCGCGGCGTTTCTCATCCTGCATCAGCAGATTGAATTTGAACTGACCGTCGCGGAAACCGTCCTTGAGACACGCGGCTTTGAATCGCGCGTACGCGTTACTAAGGAGAATGTGCGTCTCGGGGTCATGCAGACGGAAGGACTGCCGTTTGGATTCGTATTCCAGGTTGATCTGCTGCAGTTTCTCGTCCACCACTTTGGTGAATGCCTCGGCCTCTTCCTGAGTCGTTTCCTCGTTGGCGAACTCGTAGTAGAAATGATATTTCGACTCCTCCACATCGGCAAATCCGACGAAGAACTTGGTCTTGATTCCCGTCTCGTCCTCGGCCTGATGGACTGCGTCCATAAACTGCGGTTCGTAGAGTTTCTCTCCGGTCATCGACACGATGCCGTTGACCTTGCTGACCATGTGTATGGTCGGCACTTCGCGGTATTTGCCGCCAACCTCAATCAGGTCGTTCATGTTGTATCGGAACAGGCCGCTGTAGGTCGTGACATAGGCGCAGTAGCGCTTGCCCTGCTCCAGTTCGTATATCTGGCGGAAATGTTTGCGTGGACTATCCAGTTCGCTCTCCTCTACAAACTCGTAGTAGTGGAATTGCGGGAAGAGAACCGATTCGTTGGTCTCGTCCAGCGAGAAGCCGAAGCGGCATTCGGTAGCTATGTATCCCAGTTCCTGGTAGAAGGTCTTATCCCAGTCAAACTGGTCCATATACTTGTCCATATAGATTTTGGTGTTGCCGCATTTCCATGTACTGAGATACTGCAGCCATGGCCAGAAATCACGCGGATAGAGGTGACCTTTCTCCGCCAGTATACGCCTTAGTTCTTCTGCTCGCTCGGGCCGCGGACTCATGTATGCGTCCAGTTCCTCGCGGATGTTGAACGGTATGTCAAAATCTTCGCAGATACCTCCGGTCTCGATGTCGTGAATCATCTCCTCGGTGTTCTCGTTGAGTGCGCGCAGCAGTTCGAGTATGGTGGAGGGATTAGCCGTAGCCCACAGGGTGACGTCGCGGTGTTGCAGCGCCAGACGCATCAGCGTGTAGTTACGTGCCGCGTAGTCGGGAATCGACATGACGCTGGCAGGCGCGGTGTAGTGCTTCTTGATGATAGGGGGTATGTCGCGTACCAGCACGCCGCTGACCGAACCGAAGAGCGTGCCGTCAGGCGCGTAGCCTTCGCATTCTTTGCCTACTGTGGTAAATATATGTCCACCGAAGATACGGTTGCGGTGCTTTACGAAATTCCAAGTCCAGATATGCGACATCTTGCCATACACATCCTTCAGATATTTGTGCGTCATCGGAATCCATTTGGGTTCGCTGGTCGTACCGCTGGTGGTGGCGTACATATCCGGTTTGCCGGGGAAGAGGATATCTGTCTCGCCCTGTTTGTGCCGTTCTACGTATGGCCGCAAGGTCTCGAACGAGTCGTTGACGGGAACATAGAGTCGGTAGAGGCGGAAGAGGTCGTCTGCGGAGGTGGCGGAGAGGATGCGGTCGAAATGGTGCTCGCGTCCATAGACCGTGTCGCGTGAGATAGTCAGTATATCGCGCAGCGTTTTCTCTGCCGTATGCTTTGGTTTACGGCTCCAGAAGCGCAGACGCAATGTCTGCGAGCCGCCTACGAGCATCAGCATCGTGTTGATGACCCATGGATAAGGAAGCGCCCTACCCTCCTGATCCAAATATGGTTTGTTACGTTTCATCATTTTCATCTTTTTTATACCTGTCGGTTGGGCCCGTCCTGCGGACCCGAACTTTTGCGCCGCAAAAGTACAGTTTTTTTTTGATATATCCAAATTTTGAGTTATTTTTATAAAAAATGCAAAATCAGTTGCACAATTCAACTATTTTTTGTAATTTTGCCCCGCAAAATTGTTTGAACCCCTAAAATCAATACTGTTATGCGTAAATTTTTCCTCTTGGCAGCAGCCCTGTGCTGCGCAGTAATGACGAGCGCCACCGAAGGTGCACTCCCGGGTAAGTTCTCCGTGGCGGCTGATAAACAAGTCTATTTCTCCCAAGGCAATCTGCGAGCTACGACTGACGATGGGTCTCATTGGGCTTGGTCATTTGCGGAAAACCAGTGGGATTTTGTAGGTAAAAATGTCGCCAACACTGCTATCAGCGGTGATTACAGGGTATCCGCTAATGGCTCCGTGGACTTGTTCGGTTGGAGCGGCAAAATATATTATGGCATCTGCAATACCACGAAAGATGCGGATTATTCCGGAGATTTTCAAGATTGGGGCGAAAATCGTATCTCCAACGGCGGCTACGAGGCAAACCTCTGGCGTACGCTGACCAAGGACGAATGGGTGTATTTGTTCCAAACGCGAGAGGATGCAAGCAGCAAATACGGTGCTGCTATAGTAATGCACAAGCCGGGTATTGTGCTTTTGCCGGATGTGTGGACCTTGCCAAGTGATTGTGGATTTACTCCCGGCATGCTCAGCTCGAATGACTGGAATAGTGTCCCCTCTACGAATGATTATAATTCTGCTACATGGCCCGCGATGGAAGCGGCAGGAGCTGTCTTTCTGCCCGTTGCAGGCTACCGCGAAGGCACGTCTGTGTGGGCACACGATCAAGGCGGATTCTATTGGTCCTCTACGCCTTACGGCCAGACATTCGCGCACGGCATCTCCTTCTATTGGACAACCCTCAATGCTTCGCAGGGGGAAACATTTCCACGCCACATGGGTTTTTCCGTCCGTCTTGTAATAGATGTGGATCCCGCTGAAGGCATTGAAGAAGTGCCCTCTTCCCTTCAGGGGAGGTCAGGAGAGGCTTCTAAAGTCATCCGCGATGGCGTACTCCTCATCGAGCGCGGCGGCAAGACCTATAACGCCCAAGGCGCAGAAATTCACTAACTCACTAATTCATTAACTCATTAATATGAAAAAATTATTCTTTTTGTTTGCTGCTGTGATAATGGCTGTTGGCGCCATGGCGCAAGATGTGGCTGAGCCGCAGAAACGGTCCTCCTCTACGCAATTGATGCGTGTTGACAACACCTATTACTATGGCGGACAAGCCATAGACAAGAGTCAACTGCTAGACTGGTACGCCCAGCAGAATTGCAAAGCCGCTTACGAGCAGTTTGCCCGGGGTCAGCGGCTGGCCACAGCCGGTTGGGTATGCTTGGGTATTGGCGCGGCGTTGGATGTCAGCGCTGTCGTGTGTGCAGGCATACATTGGTATGATGTTTACAGCCCCAAGAGTTCTTCTGCGCCGGCTCGCGTCAAAGGCTATTCAACGGATGCCTTGTATTTTTCCGCACAGTGCTTGAGTCTGGGTGCCGCGGCGTTTGAGATTGCTTGTATACCACTTTTAGTGGTAGGTTATCACAAGATGCATAGTTCCGCCGACCTGTACAATGTCTATTGCACAACGGCGCAGGCTCGCCCCTATTGGACACTCCAAGCCTCGAACAACGGCCTCGGATTGGCTATGAAATTTTAATTTCACTTACACGAGTGAAAATTTCTTTGTAATTTTGCAGCGCAAAATTGATTTACTCACGATATTTAACCACAAAAATCTATATTCTTATGCGTAAATTTTTACTTCTTTTTGCAGCAACGCTGCTTTCTGTTAGTTTGTCAGCAGAGACTATCACCGGTACATCCGGCGATTTGACATTCAATCTCAACACGGAAACAGGTGTTATGAATTTCGACGGTGAAGGTGCCATGGCAGATTATGCAAACATCAATGATCGACCATGGAGTGCCTACCAAGGAGTTATTACTTCCGTCCGTTTCTGGGGCAATCCCACCGCTATTGGTAATAAAGCCTTCTTGAATTGCGACAATCTAACGGCTTGTAATTTCCCTTCTACGCTCACCAGGATTGGGGAACAGGCTTTTAAGGAATGTTACGAACTTGCCGGTTCTGTTTCGCTCAGTACAGGGCTTACTTCGATTGGAGAAAAAGCCTTCCAATACTGCGAAAAAATCACAGATTTCTATTTGCCCTCCACTCTGACTTCCATCGGAGATTACGCATTTCAGGGGTGCGAGGGGGTGACTTATTACATCGTAAGCGAAGATAATCCCAATTTTAGCACTCCGGGCGACGTGTTGTGCAATAAGGAGAAGACCCAAATCATCGCTTATCCAACTGCGCATAGCCGTACTACCTACGCGATGCCTCAAACTGTGACGGCTATAGGCAAATACGCGTTTTTGCAAGCAACCAATCTGACATCTATCACGCTGTCCTCCAATCTCCAAACGATTGGTTATAGAGCTTTCAGTAACTGTACAGCACTCACCGAAATTACCCTCCCATCCACCGTTACTCAAATCGAGGATGGCGCATTCAAGGATTGTACAGGTCTGACCAAAATCATCTCCGAGGCCCAAACTCCGCCTACGGCTACATACTATTCCTTCGATGGTGTCAATCTGGCCATTCCCGTCTACGTACCGGCAGGTACGCTCAGTGCCTACAAGGTCGCTGAAGGATGGAAACGATTCACCAACATCATTGGCTCGATGCAATGTGGTGATAATCTGTTCGCGATCCTCTCGGCAGACGGAAAAACACTTACTATTGAGGGAACGGGCGATATGTGGAACTACTCTTATGAAAACCCCGCTCCGTGGAGTGAGGAGAAAGAAAACATTACTGCCATTTCGTTGCCGGATGGACTCACATCTATCGGAAACTATGCGTTCTACTATTTCTATAAAGTACCCGCTATCACACTGCCTTCTTCGTTGAAACGCATCGGCGAAAGGGGCTTCTATAACTGCGGAGCACTTGTTACGATGGATATTCCTGCCGGCGTTACGCTGATTGGTCCGGATGCTTTTGTCGGTTGCGAAGCCATGACGGCTTATACCGTAGCGGCAGGCAATACCGCTTATTGTGCCGAAAACGGTGTGCTATTCACCAAGGATAAGAAGATACTGATCCAGTATCCGGCCTCAAAGACGGGTGGTCATTATGAAGTGCCCTTCGGCGTAGAAGAACTAGTCTTGCGTGCAATCGTCAACAGCAACTTACAGATGCTTACTCTGCCTGCCTCCTTGCTGACAATGGGCGAATTCGCAATCTCAAGCAAGAATATTCAGCAAATCAAATCGAATGCCAGTATGCCTCCTGTTACGTTCTTAAATGCATTTCACGAGATCTATGAAGCCATACCCGTTTACGTGCCCGTTGGCGCAAAAGTACGTTATGAGGCTGCAACCGGTTGGAAGCGTTTCACCAATATCATTGAGGACGCATCGTTGGGGATTGAGGAGCCTACCTCCGACTCCTCCCTGAAGGGAAGAGGGAAAAAGGTTCTCCGCGATGGCGTGCTGCTGATTGAGAACGGCGACAAGACGTACAACGCTTGCGGCGTTGAGATGGAATAAAATCTGCAATCTGCAATCTGCAATGTTCAATAAAAAAGGAGTGGCCCGCAAGCCACTCTTTTTTGGGTTAGTTACTCTGTAGAATTGGCGCAAACAAAGAAATATTTTTAATATAATTGCTGCTTCGCAGTACATTACCGCCATAGGCGGTGAGGTGTAGCCACAAGGGCTACCGTTAAGTTTACTTATAAGAGTAGTCGTTGGGGCTGCAACTCGTAGTCGCGCAAGCGATATGTACTGCAAGCGGTATTTTTATTATTTTTGTTTTTTCCGCAAAGCGGTGTTTTTATTGTTTTTGTCTCGTTTTCGTAAGCGTCAGCGCGTTTTCGGTATTTTTTTCTCTCTCCCAGAAAAGAAAGAGCGCCGAAGCGCCCTTTCCTTACGGATTCGTCTGGTCATAAGCTGCGCCACAAACCATCCACAGGTACGCCACGAAGGTCTTCTTGCCGTTAGGCTGATCTTTCTGCGCGACGAAAGCGGCTTGGTCGGCTGCTATAGTGCCCAGGTTGACGCGGCGTGCTGCGACTGCGCGGCTTACTGCTGCGAACTTAGTGCGGCGGTTCAACTCATCCTGATCAGGCAAGGTAGAGCGGTTGTACTCGCCGATGGCGTAGAGCCGTGTGCATACGGGGTTCAGCGTCGGGGCTGTGCGGTGTGTCGCCAGGAGGGCGCTGCTGTGTGAACTGTGAGCCGACCCTTTTTTCGGTCGCTTACTCAATAATCCGGAAACATACTCGATTCCTTTCATCCATTTTACTTCTGCCATAATAATTAAGGTTTTAAAGGTTAATAACTAAAGTTTCTTACTTGCATCGTACGATTCTACGGTGCGCGTTTGAATCATCACGGAGGTGTCTCCGCGTTGGTAGTACTCACTTTGGTTAGTGATGGTCCGGACGACGTTGCAGCTCTGTAGGCCTAATCCGGCCACAACTGTCGCGCATGCAATCGCCAAAGTAGCGGCTACACTTTTGATGATTTGGTTGATTTGTTTCTTTTTCTTAGCCACAAGGGCACGATTAATTTTTACAAAATTCTTCATAGTTGTTCGGTTTTTTGCATTTTTTTCTCAAAATATTTGGTCAATTCAAAAAAATGTAGTACTTTTGTGCGCTGAAACAACAAATTATTGTCAGTTACAGCTTACAATGAGCCCATTGAATGCTATATTATCCAGTTCACGCACTGTCTTTACCACTCAGTGGTTAAGTTTGCAAAATGCCGACCGCAGTCGCGAATCTTTCAGCCGATCGCTGCGTTACTATGCTCGTATCGGTGCGCTCAGGTCCCCGCGTCAAGGGATCTATGTCAAACCTGACTATAACGAGCAGGAGATGGCATGCGCGCTGTTGAAACCGTCGTACATATCGATGGAATACGTGCTTGCGCGGGCCGGAGTCACATTCCAGTTCTCAGACGAGATCACCTGTATCAGTTACCAAACGCGCACCATCGTAGTGGATAACAAGTCGTATGTCTTCCGCAAGATTAATCCGATGGTTTGGACCAATATGCTGGGCATCGAGCAACGCGACAACATAGCCATAGCCACACCTGAGCGAGCATTTCTAGACATGGTCTATCTGAGCGCCGGACAGTGCTATTTTGACAATCTTCGTCCGCTCAATCCGGAATTGGTACGTCAGATTCTGCCTCTGTACGACTCGCCTGTTCTGACGCAACGCGTCGAAGCCCTCCTAACCACTAATGAATGAGAGAAAACACTAAACATTCCAATAGTCATGGACATTAATAAGCACCGCTATTATCTTACGCAAGTACTGCTTGCTATCTATCGTCACCCGCAACTGAGCCAACTATTGGCCTTCAAGGGCGGCACGTCGCTGATGCTCTTTCACGGACTCACACGCTTCTCCACGGACCTGGATTTCAATCTCCTGGATGCTAACCAGACAGAGATGGTCTATCACGAACTGCATAGTTTGCTACTCCGATATGGAACGATTGACGACGAAGCGATGAAATTCTATGGTCCACTCTTGGTGCTCGACTATGGAAAGGGAGAGCGCATGCTCAAAGTGGAAGTCAGCAACCGTAGTTATCCGGATCACTACGAGATCAAGACTCTTTTTGGTACGGATATTCGTGTCATGACCTTGCCGGACATGTTTGCGCACAAACTCTGCGCTTTGGGCGAACGAATCACCCCCCGCGATATCTACGACGTCTGGTTCTTCCTCAACAAAGGTACCGATATCAATGCCGAGATAGTCCGTCTCCGCACCAATCGGTCGGTGTCGGACTTTGCTCTGCAATGTGCACAGAAAGTGAGAGGCTACAGTCCGCGTATCCTAATGCAGGGACTGGGAGAGGTGCTGATGGATAATACATCCAAGAATTTTGCCCGTCAGCAATTAATTCCGGAAACAGTTTCTTCGCTCGAACTCTTCGCATCGCTCTCAAATCCGCTGCAAAAATAGTATAAAAAAGCGAAGCCACCAAGAAAGTAGCTTCGCAAATTCCTTTACGGTGGAAAAACCGCCAGATTGTAGCCTACATAGTCTGAAAAATCCAGCACTTCGGTTATATACAGCCACTCGCGGTTCAGCAGCGCTTTGAAATATTTTTTGCCAAATTTGCGGTGCACTCGCCAGCCGTATAGCAGCGTATTGACGCCCTGAATATCCACCGGATAGTTGATTGCCCTACTCAACCGTAGTGCCAACTCTGCCTTGCTTATTCGTTCCATTTCTCCAAATGTTAAACTTACAATTGCGATAGTAAGCAACCGGTTGACTCCGCTAAATGTTTTTCAGTGACTGGAAGGAACGGTGTTTTCTCCACTACGTGGGTATGTACCGCCATTGGCGGTTTGGTTACGTTCTAACGGACTATGTTAAGTTCACTTATAAGTAGCCTGTTGGGACGGAAACACGATGGCTTGTCAGAGCTAATAACCGCGTAGGGGTGTTTTCTTTATTGTTTTCGTTTATTTCCAATCATCAAACAGTTGTCAACCGGGACCTCTAGCCTTTCACCTTTCGCCTGTCCCCTCTTTTTTCCGCCACATTATCGAGACCTTTCCGAGAAAGATGCGACGCGTAATGCGCCCTAACCCAACGCCCCAGGTCTTCATCAGTCGCCTGCGGATACCTCGCTAGCAGCCGATCGTACTGGTATTGAACTATCTCTCTTATCTTTTTCCTGTCCCTTGCAGCCGCATCCACCCATTCGTACAGATGCTGTATCTCTGCTGTCAGCCGCGAAACGAACGCGAAACGTCGCCGGTTGGCCAATTCGCCAGGCGAAGCGCGTCTGGGCGGAGAGGCATAGTCCTTCGCCTTATGAACGTGCACATGACCGTTCTGATAGGTGCGAAAAACCAAATTTCCTACTTTTCCGGAGATGCCTTGCAACCCCGGAGCTAATGTTACTCTAGCCATAATTCTTAAATTCATTAATTCTCTAATTCTCTAATTCTCTAATTCACTAATTCATTAATTCTCTAATTCACTAATTCATTCAATCTTTAACATAAACGACTTGTTCTCCTGTCGGATTTTCCATGTGCCAGCCGTCTTGCGGCTCGGTGGTGCCGAAACGTTCATAGTACTCTTTGAATGTCAACACTTGCCGCTTAGGCGCTCGCCGTTGCAATGCCAATGCCGTATCTTCAATCGCGAAATAAGGATTGGGATGAATTTCCCCGCCATTCAGTTTGCTAGCCGTTATGACATTGAAAATAGCCTCTTGCATCTCCGCCGAATAGCCCTGCCATAGCCTTGCACAGCTTTTCTCGCGACGCTTGTATTCGCCTTGCGGCGCCAGTAGTATCCAAATTTGATTAAATTCCATAATTCTCTAAAAAATCGCCTCGCCAAGCCACGCCTTTTGAGTCTCTTTGTCAGTTTCTCTTTATTGGCAAGGCATGGCAAGGCTTTCTTTTTTCTTTTTAAGGGTTGTAGGGATTTTTTGCTTTTTTCTTTTTAACCTCTAACCGCTAATAGGCGAAAGGACGAAAGGACGAGAGGCGAGAGCTAACCTTTAACCTCTAACCTTTAACCTTTAACCTTTAACCTTTAACCTTTAACCTCTCGTCTACTTTCGCGGTTTTACGTGTTACATGGAGAACACGAACGAGTGTCGACTTCACCTGAGCAGGATATTGTCTAGCTAGCGCTCGTTCCAAATCGAAAATCTCCCTATTGAGTTGCGAGAGGCCGGCGGCCATCTGCTCTTTCTTAGTTCGCTTAGCCAATAGCTTTTTGCCCATTGCTGTGGACTCCACCTCTGAGCAATCGTAAGTAGTCCGAGTAGCCACACTGAAGACACCGCCCTTATGAGAAAATTCAGTGCCGTCACTATATCGTTCCGGATAATGCTGTTCGACGAAGGAGAGTGCCAGTTTACGTTGATCTGTCAGACGCGCTTGCAATGCGTCATTCTCGAATGTTAACTCACGCACTAATTGCAGTGCATCTAAATTTTTCTTTGCCATTTTAATACTGTTTTTTTGAGTTATTAAAACAGCTACCGGTAGCCTTGTTCTTAGAATTCCGGTGCAAAAGTACGAGTTTTCAAGGAATGTAGAGGTGCGAAATCGCACCCAAATGACCTAATGCGGCATTTTTTGCTCACGACGCCGTTGCAGTACCCTGTCACGTAGCCGATACCATTGCCATTTAGTCAGGCCCATATCCTGCAAAGTGAGATGAAGCGGATGTGAGAGATTGGATTGTACATAGTGGATCAACGTAGCGTCCACTAGGCCGAAGCATAGTTCGTCGAAATCGATTTCGACATGGACTGCATTGGAGGTTCGGAGCATAGACTGCCATGCAGAAACGAGATCTTGCTCGGACAAGACCTCTGAGAGATTGGTTGTAGTCATAATGATTGAGTAGTTTTGAGTGAATAAAAGCCCCTGGCATACGCCAAGGGCACACAAAATTACAAAATCATCCGGATATACAAAAAAAGCCGCTGCAAATGCAACGGCTTCGTATTCTTTTACAATATATCTATTTTTTCACGACTCGGCGTTTGAGTTGGACCAGTCGGTCGGTTAGCTTTCTGCCAAGGAGATGTGTGATGATCCAGTCCTTGACCAGTTGAGCGCGGGTCTTCTCCACCCAACTGCCGGCAAAATGATGGATGCAATAGGTATTCTTGGTGAGCTTGAGAACTCGCGTGCTGGTTAGCGGACAGAAATAATCCACCGGAAAAACATGCATATCGTCCTTATAGACCCGATAGGTACCGTCGATGACGAATCCTCCGGCAGTCATAATATCGGCGATAGGAACCGTATTAGGCGTCAAGTCGAGCGAACCATCCGGCAGAACGAAATGGCGGTCAGGAGAATAATAGGCCAACTGCTCACGTACCCATACTCCATGCGGGGCACTAGCCATCAGCCCCGTAACCGGGGCATTAGCCATGCTGGCCTCATAGCCCGTGAAAGCAGGGAGATTCATCAGGTCGCCTAACGGCCGGAGAATCTCCACATCCGTATCCATATAGACTCCACCAAACTTCTCCAGCGCCCATAGACGAACCACATCGGTCACGAAAGCAAACTTACGGTTGTCGTACGCCTCACGGGCGTAAGGGAACAGATCGAGATCGAACGTCTCTTCGTTCCACAGCCGCAGTTCGTAATCGGGCAAGTACTTGCGCCAACTCTCGATGCACCGCTGCGCCAACTCCGGCATAGGTTTGCCACCGAACCAACAATAATGGATAATCTTGGGAATCATGTAGTTATCAGTTGTCAGTTGTCAGTTATCAGTTGTCAGTGGTCAGCTTTCAGTGTTTTCATATAGGCTGCGAG
>JAEESF010000016.1:0-33902 GCA_016286205.1 Paludibacteraceae bacterium
CTCGTAGCAATCCTAGACTTTAACCCTTCCCTTAGCCTTGTTGCCTCGGACAAAACGCCGCTGTCCAAAGCCTGACGAGCCACTTCCGTCAACTGATAACTGAAAACTGAAAGCTGATAGCTCTGCTGCATGTAATCCGCATCCAGAGCCGGACTGTTGAGACTGCCGACAGGCGGTAACTGCGCATCGTCGCCCAACAGCAGCAGGCTGCAATGCTGGTCGTTATAGACATACTTCACCAGATCGTCTAACAGACATCCGCTGCCGAATGTGCCGTTGTCGCGGTTGCCCGAGAGCATCGACGCCTCATCTACGATGAAAAGGGTGTTCCTGTGCAAGTTGTCGCTCAGCGTGAAGGCCTCCGAACCCAGTTGCTTCTGCCGGTAGATCTTCTTATGGATGGTATAGGCCTGTTCGCCCGAATAACGGCTCAACACCTTGGCTGCACGGCCCGTCGGAGCTAATAGAACACATGGCTGTTTCAACCCTTTCAAAGCGCGTACAAGGGCACTCACAACGCTGGTCTTTCCTGTTCCTGCATAGCCTCGCAGGATGAAGGCCTTGCGTTCGTCACGGCTCACCAGGAACGCACCCAACGCATCAAAAAGTCCCGCTTTCTCTGCGTTCGGCTCAAACGGCAGTTCCGCCTTGATACGCCCTATGATGAAGTCTGATAACAAGGGAAGGAATAATTAAAAATTCAACTAAATAGCTTTTTTTTGCACAAAAACTTGCGTATATCAAAAAATTGTAGTACCTTTGCAGCCGATTTCGAATCATAGAGCAAGTCCTATACGACCAGCTCCCTCTGAACTCCCCCAGGTCTTGACCGAAGCAAGGGTAGGAGGTTGTAGCGGTGCGATGTAGTAAGCTTGCTCTTTTTTTTATTCTACGCGCTGACCGGACACGTTGTATATTTGGCCCTGACGTATGATTAGTATTTGTCCGTCACGCAGAATTTTCCTGCTCTCTACTTCGGCTTTTACATTTCCGATACTCTCAGCATACATCGTGTACGCTTTCCATGCATCGGGAATACCATAACCATACTGATTCTTGTCAGGATTATCTACGCGATCAGCAGAAGCAATAATACGATCGCGTATCTGCATAGCGTTCTCGCTTGGCAGAGCAGACCATAAACTTGCTGCCATGCCTGCCAATAATGGAGTTGCAAAACTGGTTCCATTACTGGTTACTATCGTGCCATTTGGCGAGACTAATGTCGCTCTGACACCCACAGCACACACTTCTGGTTTGATCCTACCATCGGCAGAAGGACCATAACTGGAGAAATCGCCAATTCGGCCACTCGTATTTACTGCACCTACGGTCAATACGCTATCAGCATCTGCTGGTGTGCTAATGGTATGCCAATCTCCATCTCCTTCGTTGCCGGCCGCTACACAAACTAGCATTCCTTTACGTGCGGCAATGGTGGCTGCTTGCGATACGCGAGTACTTTTCCCGTCTAAGGATGACTTTGGTAAATCCCAACTCCTGTTGTCAAACATGGCGTATCCTAGCGAAACGGAGAATACATTCACTCCTAGCGAATCGGCCTTTTCAAAAGCAGCAACAAGATTATCCATCTCTTTCGGACTTTCTGTGTCGTTCTCCTCCGAACGCATCAAGTAGTATTGTGACTTTGTGGCCGCACCGTAGTAACTGCTACGAATGCCGGAAATCGCACTCAAACACTCTGTACCATGTGTGCCGGTTGACCCATAGAAATCATCTTCATCGTCCGTAAAATCGAAATGACCTAATTCCAATTCGCTTTGACGGAAACAACCTACTGCATTGGCATTATAAAATCCACCGTCACAAACGGTCAGTAATATGCCTTGCCCTTCAAATCCGGCCTCATGTAGTGGCTGCAAATTATACAGACTCAACTGCGCATCCGTTTGATTTTCAGCCGTTTGTTCTGCTTGCTGCTGTATGCGCCAAGGAGCGAACCATGGCCGAGGGCTACTATTGTCACGCGTAATTTCGACGCTTTGCACAAACGACAACTCTGCCACTTGTGCCGCTGTTTCTTCATCCATCAGCACGGTCGCACCATTAAACCAACGACTCGTATGGCATAATTCCGCACCTAAATGGCATAGACTATCCACATAAGTTGCATTTACTGGATAATCAAGTTCATTGGTTGGAATATTCCATTTTGCGCGTTGCTCAATGGCTCTTGGCGATAATGCAAGTTCTCCATCGCTTGGTTTGTCTGTAAAACTGACGAAATAAGCATTTAATAATATCAGTAAAGCTATCATCATGTTTATTTTAGTTCCAATTGTACGACATTTTCTACATGCTGTGTATGCGGAAACATATCTACCGGCTGAATTTCCGTTACACGATATTTGGCATCTAGCAACTGCAAATCGCGTGCTTGTGTGGCAGGATTACAACTTACATAGACTATACGTCTCGGTTCGGCATTTAGAATCACGTTGACTACATCTTCATGCATTCCGGCGCGTGGAGGATCGGTTATGATAACATCCGGACGACCATATTGTGCAACGAAATCGTCATTCAGTATATCTTTCATGTCTCCTGCGAAGAACAATGTATTTTCAATACCGTTAATCTTCGAATTTTCCTTTGCATCTTCAATCGCTTCGGGCACATACTCTATACCAATAACTTGTCTCGCTTGCCGCGCCACGAAATTGGCAATTGTACCTGTTCCTGTATATAAGTCATATACCAGTTCATTGCCGGTCAAACAGGCCATACGGCGAGCTACTTTATATAATTCGTATGCTTGCTCTGTATTGGTCTGGTAGAATGATTTTGGTCCTACTTTGAACTGCAGATCTTCCATCTCTTCGAATATATGGTCTTGGCCAAAATAGACTTTGACTTCTTGGTCTCCAATGGTGTCATTGAATTTCAGATTCTCCACGTAGAGTAGGGATACAATTTCCGAAAATTCCTGGTGCAGCCATTCTAATAATTGCAAGCACGCGTCATTAACTTTCTCTCCAAACGACACAATCAGCATTAATTCTCCTTTATGGTTGTTGCGTATGATGAGTGTGCGTAATTGCCCCTCATGCTTATGTTCGTTATAGAAAGTTATGCCATGCGTGCGAGCGTGCTCGCGTATTCCGTTGCGGATGCGGTTGTTAACCTCAGGCATCAAGTGACATTCTTCAATGTCCAGCACTTTGTCAAAACAATTAGGGATATGAAAGCCAAGACCGTATGCTGTCAGTTCGCCGATTCGTTCGCTATCCAATTCTTGGAATACTTCCGTAGGCAGCCATTTGCGGTCAGAAAAGGTAAACTCCAGTTTGTTGCGATATTCGTAGATATGCTTACTATCCAAGATAGGATTAATCTCAGGCAACTCAATCTTGCCAATACGAGTCAGATTATCAACTATTTGTTGCTGTTTGTATTGCAATTGTGCATCGTATGGCAGTATTTGCCATTTACAACCGCCACATACGCCAAAATGCTTGCATCGCGCCTCACAACGAACTTTGCTAGGTTCGACAACGCGTACCACGCGAGCTTCTTGGTAGCTATGTTTCTTTTTTATGATCTGCAGATCCACGATATCGCCTGGTACGCAGTTAGGAACAAATGTCACTAAGTCATTAATCCGTACGAGCGCTTTGCCTTCTGCTGCTACTCCGGTTATTTCAACATTCTCTATGAGAGGTAAATTCTTCTTTTTCATTAGTCTTGCAATAACCATCTAATAGAATAATGATATATGCGGTCGAAATCGCTGGTCGCTTCCAACGGGAATGCCCAAACCAGGGTTCTGGATTGTTCATCCTCGCTTCGCCAACCGATAGCTGCATCACAACGCATGTCTTCGTAATGAGCAATGCGTTTGGCGTTCGCTCCAAAAGGCTGAATGGCTTCCGGAGATGCGCAGAATAATTGTCGGTCGTTTGGCTCTAGTTCCACCTGGTATATCACTTTATGATGCGCACAGACGATACGTCCGGAGCGAGTGGCATGCGTAGCACGAGGTGAGAAGTGTAGATACGAATGACTCCAAGCGGTGTCCAAAGCGTTCAATCTTTCGGCACTAATCAGTATTCGTCCGTTCTTTGCTAAATAGTCTGTTATTTGTTGTTGAAGTGTGGAATCCAACGGCATCCGTTGTCTTCCGCATACTATATCTACTAGTTTGTAGGTGCTGTCAATCTGCGCCATACTGCTGGTTGCACTTACATAACTAATACGATGATGCTGCAGAATACGGCCGTGAGATACGCTATAGTCATGCGTATTTCCTATCGTTATCTGGCCTGCATGGTCACGATAACAACTTCCCCAACCGCAATTATCATCATCCAACCATTTGCTGTCACGACGATAATCCCATTGCTGACCTATATAGGCGCAACTGATACGGTCTTCACAAGCGTAACTGCCAGGAACAATACCCGCGTATGTAGAATCAGCAAACCACTCTGGTCCGTAAACATCACTGAATGCGTCAACAATCAGCACACAAGGCGAATCCTCCTTTTGACTGATGTATGCGCTTACGATCGGACTAGGCAAACTCAAACCACCATCATTGCCGGCCACTACATAGCAGTTGTAACGTACTCCGTTTTTTAGCTCCAGTTTGGTCTCCGTCTTCTTATCCACTTGTTGTACGTTCCATTCTCCGTCATCCTCCTGGACATAAACCATATAATAGGTCGGTTTTGCAGTCTTTTCCAACGAGTCTAGTTGTGGAATCCAACGTAGTGTGCCGTCTCTACTGATAGATAATTGTTCGATAGGAAGTGGTTGAACGACAGCCGATTTACCATTCAGATAACGCAATATACCTTTGTAGATCGCACGTACGGCTGTTTGCCGGAATTTTGGATCAAGGCCATAATACATATCTGCCATGTTCTTATGGCTCAATAACTCCAAAATCAGACTTGGAACCACTGGTACTCGAGATTCACAGTAGTTGGCTTCTCTCAGTTGTCTGCGTGTCCAATCTGGTACAATGGCTTGCAAATCGTTGGTAATCTGCGTTTGTATCCAGTCTGCTAAGTTACGGTTAACCCTTTGCCGATCACGGCCATCCCCTAGTGTCTTTTTTCCATTGTCATCGTGTGCGGTGTAGATACATAGTGTACCAATAATAGTGCTATCATCCCCACTATCTACGCCGTCTGTATGTAAAGCCAAACAGAGGTCAATTGGAACGCCCTTTCCTTGCTCGTCAGGATTTTTACTACTTCCTCCGGATAGATAATTCACCCAAAGTCCGCGGCATTTCATATCATCCTTATATTCATTGCCATCATACAGATCCCACAACCTAGATGGCACTCCTTTGCGTTTCATCCAGTAGCGAGCGCCTTCAGTCCAACGAGGCATGCCAGACATGCCTTCCTCTTCTTGTTCAATGCCAGCGCGAGGAATATGCACTTCTGCACCCGCATTTTCCAGCATCTGCTTCAGCAGACGAACATACTCTTGACTATACAGATCCTCCACAGTAGTCCACAATGTTGCTCGCTGCCAAATCCATTGGTCCCGTTCCTTGTTATAATACAGGCCATGACTTGGCCAAAGAGCAATATGCTTGTCTCTTAGGTCCTTGTGCTTGCTTGTGACCATAACACCTCGACCACAATCTGTTATCAGGCTGTCAATAGGGTAGTTCCCGCTCCATATTTCTATTGTGCCTTTGTCACTACCGAGAACCCACTGGCTAACACGTTTTTTTAGGTCCTCTACACTGGCTGGTGTCCAACTGACATCGCTGAGTATAGCATTGGTACGTATGATAACGTGTTCATCATCCACACGCACACTCTTGACACGGACAGTAGGAGACCATACGCGTGAAAAACCGGTATAAGCCATTAGCGAGTCACCCAAGACTCGCATATTAACCCCTGCCTGACTAGTGAGTGTGCCTAAAAGGCACAAGAGTATAAAAGAAAGATACTTCTTCACTTAAAAATCCTCGTCGCTCAAATCAGTTGTACTTTGACGATTCTTTTGGCTGGCTTCATTAAGCGAACGAACCAAATCATCGCGCATTTTCTCTTGATAGCTTTCAGCAATATCATAGTCTTTTGCGTCGTTTTCTTTGAAAACCACACGTACTTTGATGATTGCAACGCCACTTTGCAACTTCTCAATCAGTTCCGGAGTTACTTCATAAGAAGTAATCGTTTTGAAATACGAGATAGTTGCCTTGCCATTTTTTGTGTTGAACTTCTCCTTTTGTACTTGCGAGCCTTTTACACGCGGCAAAGTGGTACGATCTCCATCTGCAAAGCGGATTAGAATACGCGAAGCATCGGTAAACTCGTTGTATTCATTCACATTGACAGTCCAAACGAGTAGAGTGGTGACATCTGCTCCATTTTGGCGTTCCTGATTGAAAGCCAACTGAGGTTTTAGATTTTTGGACGTGGTGTTGTCTACGTGAATAAACTTGCCATTAGCTGCTTGCATACCAATAGTAGCCAAAAGTGTTAACACACACACAATCAGTTTCTTGTTCATTGTTGATTGATTTAGTTGGTTGTAGATATAGTTGATTTGTTTATATTTCTTCGATTGACAGGACGAACACGATAACCGGCCGCTCGTAATTGTTCCAGCAATCCCTTTTCTCCTCCCAGGTAAATGGCATTGAGCGTGATAAAACAGCCACCTTGAGTCAAATATGGTTTCAAGCGCTTTACCCATTGCTGGTTTCGCTGACAATACACCTTGTAGTCAGAGTATGAAATACTGGTTTTGTTGTCCGGCCCTTCTACTTGATAAGCTATATCCGCCAATCTGCCAGACAAGTACATCTCTTTGATTGTTCGTTCTTGTTTTACTTCATACTCCGGATACTCTATCACTTTGAGCAATTCTTTGCATTGCCAATGGAATGGTTCGCGGTCAAAAAGCATATACATGGTTTCTCCGATATTATCCAATCCTTTGACTGGAATATCACGTTCTGCCGCTACTTGCTCAAAGAAACTTTCCATCGATTGTTGTTCATCGTAATGAAGCCATTGTTTCATCAGTTCAGCCCGAAATAGTTCTGTTAAATATGATGGTTTCATTCTGCACAATTTATCTAGTCCGAGTCCCAAATTGATGCGAAGAGCATTGTCTATGAGTTGATATTCGCTTTCGCTATAGAAATTACTCAATTTAACAGAGTCGGGGAGAATCGCCGCTTGGCGCAAAGCAGCAATCGCTTCGTAGTCTTGCATGGCAAATTCAGTAAGAACCAGATTGCAACGACTGAAACACTTGAATACATTGGGAATAGTATCCAAGAACTGCATGTTAACCAGCCGATTAGTTGCCAGCACATACGATTTTTGCTTGCTCGATTGTCCGCTGATCTCATACAATAACTGAGCCTTCGTAGGCATGAGAATCATCGAACAGAACAGAATAATCAATATGACTTTATATTGCTTCATTATTTGAATCGACTAATCAAATTATATGCTTGATAGATGCCTAATTCTCCGGCTTTGCTGAGATCTGCCAGGCCTTTTTCATTCTCTCCAATAAATACATAGGTCAGTCCTCGATTGAAATAGGCCTCTGCAAAATCACCATCTAAGGAAATTGCACGAGAATAATGTTCTATTGCATCTTTCCATTCTCGTTGTGCGCATAGAATATTGGCTTTGTTATAATACGCAAATGAGAAGTCCGGTTGTAAACGCAGAACTTGGTCGTAATCGCGCAACATAATATCAAAGTCCATATTCTTGGTTGTTTCCTGTTCGCCCGTGGCACGTTGGTATTCCAGCAGACGATACCGCCAGTTAGCACGGCAGAAGTAGATTATTGGTTCAAACGACTTATCTGCTAATTGTGCAGCTCGAGTACAATCGTCAATTGCACTGGTGTAATCCTGAACAATAGCAAACTCAATGGCTCGTGCGAAATAGAGGACAGCGAAAGGCTGTTCGTCTATGAGAGCTGACAATCGTGCTATTTCGGAGAAATGGAAATCAACCATTTCTGCCGTGAGTGCTATTTCTTGCCCTGTGAAACGAAGCGTAGCCGGTAATGCTTCCGTACGATTCAACTGATCTACCAACGGATGATAATAATTGGTTCTTCTCAAACTTAAATCTTGGCTGTAGTAGCAAAGACCAATATTTGGTTCGTTGATGACATCTTGATAACGCTTTTGTATACTGCCTCTGGTTTCAGAATCGTATTTCTGTTCTTCTTCGGTTGGTTCTTGCTTATTTTGTGCTGTATTAGCAGAGAACTCCTTTCTGTTATCTTTCTTCTGCGGTTGAGCTTCAGCCAATTGCATGTCTGTATTGGGTTGCTGAGCTTGTATTTTCTCCTTTTGTGCTTCCAGTGCTTGTGCACGCGAACGATAGCGATAAGCGGCTGCCAGTTGGCCTTGCTGTGTCTTAGCTTGTGCTGCTAGATAGTAACTGGGGAGGAAATAAGGATAACGAGCTATGAGCGAGTCCATATCTCTAATTACGTCATTCCATTGTTTCAGTTGCATCTCAACCAATCCGCGCTGATAACGCATCTCTGTGCGTTCGGGTGCTAACTGAATAGCTTTATTCAAATCTTCCAAGGCACGATTATAATCTCCTACTTCCTGGCGCATCATACCACGGTTGTAATAACTATCTGCTTCATTTGGCGCCAGACGAACGGCTTGATCGTAATCGGATAGAGCTCCGCGATAATTATGGCGATGATAATGAATTACGCCGCGATTGATATAATCTCCTGCCCATTTGGAACCGAGATTGATCGCTTGTGTCAGTTGAACATAAGCGTCATCCTCGCGATTCAGCATAAGATTGGTTACTCCTAGTGCGGACCAGACAGCAGGATTGGTTTTGTCATATACTGTTGCTTGCGTGAAGGCGTCTAAGGCAGTTAATGTATCTTTCTTAGCGATACATATGCGCCCTTTTTCCGACCATATAGTTGCAGATTGAGGTTCTCTGCGCAACATCTGTTCTATATCCTCCAACGCGGCATCGTAATGCTTCATTTGTGCACGGGTATCGGCGCGAAGTAGCATATAGGTGCGATTTTCGGGAGAAAAACGCAATGCTTCCGAATAATCTTTCTCAGCTTTCTCAAATTGATTGAGTTGGCGGAATATGTATCCTCGTGCATAATAACTACCAGGCGAGAAAGGATTTCTTTCTAGTGCAGCATTACAATCTTGAAGCGCCCCTTGATAATCCTCCAACTGTATTTTTGCGATTGAACGGTACAGATACGGTTCGCTCAAATACGGCTTGAGACGAATGACCTGATTGAAGTATTGGATGGCAAGTACGTAATCCTCAAAATACAAGGCATTTCTGCCGATGGAAGTGATTCTATCGGTATTCATTTGCGCAAGTCCCTTACATGGCATAAGGCACAACGCGCAAAGCATAAGAAATACTATGTTTCTACCTACAACCTTCATTTGGATTAAACCAACGAGGAACATCGAACTGCTCATTCGGATCGTAGCCTAATTCTTCATCTGCCAATACTTTTTGCATATATAGGGCGCAAATAGGCAATGCCATAGATGCACCTTGTCCTTCAGCCATATTGTCAAAATGTATGCCACGATCTTCTCCTCCGACCCATGTTCCACTAACGAGTGAGGGAGTGAAGCACATAAACCAACCATCGGAGTTATTGTTGGTTGTACCTGTTTTTCCGCCCATTGGTGCATTAACTCCGTACTTATAACGCACTCGAACACCTGTTCCTCCATCCATTACCGCTCGCAGCATGTGAATCATCTTATAGGCGGTAGTTTCGCTGATAATCTCATGTGTACGAGGAGCAAACATGCCAATAACGTTGCCATTGTTATCCTCTATGCGCGTAACGTATAGCGGCTCAGTACGAATGCCTTTGTTAGCAAACGTAGTATAGGCGTCTACCATCTCTTCCACACTAACTTCGCATGGTCCAAGACAAAGCGAAACAACGGGAACAATTTCACCTTGTATGCCAAACGAACGCATCATCTTGACTAACTGTTCCGGAGTGAAAAGAGACATCAGATATGCAGCAATCCAGTTACTGGAGTTCTTCAATCCCCACGTGAGTGTTACGGTGTCTCCTTTGTATTTGTCGTGCGTATCACGCGGACTCCATTCACGTCCGTTGGCATCATAGAGTGTGATAGGTTCGTTGACCACTTTTTCGCAAGGCCACATACCTTCATCCATTGCGAGCGTATATAAGTACGGTTTGATAGTAGAACCTACTTGTCGGCGACCTTTTGTAGCCATATCGTATTGGAAATGCGCGAAATCAGGCCCTCCGACATATGCCTTGACATGTCCAGTATGCGGATCCATTGACATGAAACCACAACGCAAGAAACTCTTCTGCCACTTGATGGAATCGTACGGAGAAAGTACCGTATCAATCATACCACGATCGTAGGTAAAGAGTTGCATTTCACGTGGTGTCATAAAGTTCTGCTCGATTTCTTCAGCGCTTGCATTGGCTTTCTTCAAAGCACGATAGCGGTCTGTCTGTCGCATAGAACGATTCATAATTCCATCGATTTCGCTTTGTTTGAGCGAGCGAGAGAATGGAGCATTCTTTTTGCGTTGCAGCTCCTTGAAGAAAGAAACTTGCTGTTCGCGCATATGTTCGCTTACCGCTTCTTCTGCATAGCGTTGCATACGCGAATCAATAGTGGTGTAGATTTTCAAACCATCTTGATACAAATCGTATTTGCTGCCATCTGCCTTGTGATTCTTCTCACAAAAGCCGTACAATGGGTTGTTTTCCCATTGCCATTTATCCAGTTTGTATTGCTGCTGATTCCATTCGGAATAATCGCTTTGTTTCGGTTCTTTGGCACTCAGCATGCCACGTAGGAACTCACGAAAATACGGTGCTAATCCCTGTTTGTGGTCAACGGAACTATAATGTAATTCAAGTGGCAGTTCTGCAACGGAATCGCGTGTAGCAGCATCGATATAACCATATTTCTCCATTTGGCCAAGAACGACATTGCGTCTTCCTTTGGCTCTTTCCGGATAACGAACAGGGTTGTAGAGCGATGGGTTCTTACACATACCAACCAATGTGGCTGCTTCTTCCAGCTTGAGATTCATTGGCGTAGTAGAGAAATAAACCTGCGATGCCGTTTGGATGCCTACGGCATTATACAGGAAATCAAACTGATTGAGGTACATCAGCAAAATCTCATCTTTGGAATAGAGTCGTTCCAATTTTGTAGCGATGACCCATTCGATAGGCTTTTGCATAGCGCGTTCGAAGATGTTGTTGGCACGTGGCGACCATAATTGCTTGGCCAATTGCTGTGTCAGCGTACTTCCTCCACCTGCGCGACCAAGTTTGAGAACCGCACGGAACATCGACTTGAAATCCACACCTGTATGATCGTAAAAACGCGCATCCTCTGTGGCTATGAGCGCCTGAATCAATTGCGGCGAAAGATCGGTGTATTGTACTCCGATGCGGTTTTCATAACGATAGTAACGTCCCAAAGAAACCATATCGGACGAAATAACTTCGCTCGCGAACGTGTTTTTAGGGTTCTGCAATTCTTCCAACGGAGGCAAATAACCTAATGCTCCTTTCGTAATAAGCCAAATAACAAGCCATCCAACGAGCATGCCTCCAAGGAACAATCCCCAGAACCAGGTTAAAAATGTTTTGTGCCAAGATTTTGTTGTCATATTTTTGCTATTTTATTATTCAATCATTAAGTCCATTATAATGCGATTCAAAACGTGCAATCCCTGTTGTGTTGCGATGATCCTGCCATCGGTTGTTTTTGTAAGCAAATTATCTCGTAGTGCTCTCGTGATTGTCTCGGTAATGTCTCGGTAATGTCTCGATAAAGTCTCGTTCATTCTGCACTTTTCTAAGTTGATTCCGCGGTTGGTTCTGAGACCGAGCATTACATATTCATTAAATCGATCAATTTCTGTTAGTTCTTCTTTCTCTCTCTGCAAATCGTGTGCCATAATACCGGTAATGTAGGCTTCGAGATTCTCCGGATTCCAACTCCGTGTGTTCTGTATATATGAATGCGCACCGGCTCCAATTCCGATATACGGCGTTCCATTCCAATAATTACTGTTGTGTTTTGCTTCGTAGCCAGACTGTGCAAAATTGCTTACTTCGTAGTGGACAAAGCCTTCCTCTTTTAGTCGTTGGCACAATAGATCGTACATCTGATTTTCCGTGTCTTCGTCAATCGGAAGAATCTCGCCGTTATCTCGTTTTTGCGTTAATGGCGTGCCATCTTCGTACATCAGCCCATAGCACGATATATGTTGTACATTCAGGCTTAACGCTGATGCTATGTCTGCTTTCCATGTTTCGATGGTTTGCCTTGGAAGAGCATACATCAGGTCAATCGAAATGTTGTCAAATCCAGCTTGCTGCGCCATCTGCACGGCTTCGAAGGCTAGCTTGGAGTTGTGACGTCTTCCCAGTAACTGCAGTAGTTCATCTTGGAAAGACTGAACACCGATGGATAATCGGTTGACTCCAACTTTGTGGATAGCAGTTAGATATTCTGGTGTCAAATCACCAGGATTCGCCTCCATCGTAATTTCTTCCGCGTCAGTTGTCCCAATAGCTCGCAGAATGGATTGAATCTGCTCTGCTGTTAGCATCGAAGGAGTTCCTCCGCCAATATATATAGTCTGAATCGGCTCGTCAGCCTCTTCTCGGCGTTCTTTGATTTCCTGTAGTAGAGCTTGTACATATTCCTCGCGACGATCCAGAAGGACTGTAGAGAAGAAGTCGCAGTATAGGCAGCGCTTCTTGCAAAAAGGAATGTGAACGTACAAGCCAGCCATTAGTCGTTATGCCAAAATACAGTTCCCACTAGTTCGTCAGGTAGGTATTGCTGCTCTACAAAATGTCCCGGAAAATCGTGTGGATACTTATAGCCTTCAGCATAGCCAAGTTCTTTCATGAGTGAAGTGGGCGCATTACGAAGGTGCAAAGGAACCGGTAGATTTCCTGTTTCGCGCACTTTTTCAAGTGCAGCATCTATGGCCAAATAAGCAGAGTTGTTCTTCTTACAAGTGGCAAGATAGATGGTGGTTTCTGCTAACGGGATACGTCCTTCCGGCCAACCAACTTTGTTCACCACATCAAAACAGGTATTGGCCAGTAACATTGCGTTGGGATTAGCCAGACCAATATCTTCGCTAGCCGCAATCACCAATCTGCGCGCAATAAATTTCGGATCTTCGCCTCCCTCAATCATTCTTGCAAGCCAATAAATAGCAGCATCGGGATTACTTCCTCGGATAGATTTGATGAACGCAGAGATGATGTCGTAATGCATTTCTCCATCCTTGTCATAGGCAACAGGATTTTGTTGCAATTGTTTGGTAACAGTATCGTTGTCTATTATATTGGTTCCGCTATTAGTAACCAACTCTATGATATTCAGTAGTTTACGAGCGTCTCCTCCACTATATCGAAGCAGGGCTTCAGTCTCTTTGACCTCGATATGTAGATTTCTAATAACCTCATCTTGCGTCAAAGCGCGGTTGAAAAGTTCTAATAGGTCATCCTTGTCAAGCGACTTAAGAACATAGACCTGACAACGACTTAAAAGTGGCGTGATTACTTCGAAACTCGGATTTTCAGTAGTAGCACCAATCAAAGTAATCGTTCCATCTTCTACTGCGCCTAGCAAACTATCTTGTTGCGACTTTGAGAAACGATGAATCTCATCGATAAATAAGATTGGACTCCGTCCATCTGTAGGAGCAAATAGACCACTATTGAGAGAGGCTGTACGTTTCGCTTTGTCAATGACATCACGCACCTCTTTCACGCCACTAGTCACAGCACTAAGCGTATAGAACGGGCGTTGTAATTGGTGTGCAATAATGCGTGCTAGAGTCGTTTTCCCCACACCCGGAGGTCCCCATAGAATAAAACTGGAGAGATTACCACTCTCTATCATTTGTCGAAGAATGGCTCCTTGTCCGACCAGATGTTTTTGGCCTATGTATTCGTCCAAATTTTTCGGACGCAATCGTTCTGCTAATGGTTGCATATCAGTTGTTTGGCATTAGCGATAGCTTCCGGAGATGGCGTGCGGCCACTCAACATGGTAGCTATTTCGTTGATTCTTTCTTCCTGGTTGAGCAAGCGGATGTGTGTTTCCGTCCGTGTCGCCGTATCGGCTTTGTAGACGCAATAATGCGTTTCTCCGAGTGCCGCTATCTGTGGCAAGTGAGTAATGGCAATCACTTGTCGTGAGTTAGCAATCTCGCGCATGGTATGAGCCATTTGCGTGGCGATGTCACCACTTACTCCCGTATCTATCTCGTCAAAGATAATTGTTGGTAGTCCTTTGCGCCCTGCAATTAGCGCTTTGACACAGAGCATAAGTCGGCTCATTTCGCCGCCAGATGCAACTTCGCTTACTGGTCGCATGGTTTGGTTCAGATTGGCAGCGAAAAGCAGCTGAACTTCATCTTTGCCGGTCGGAGTGAATTCATCTAGCGCTGTGAACTGCAGATCGATGTTGGCATGAGCAATACCCAACCGCTTCAACTCGCCTATCAGACGTTCGCTGATCTGAGGCGATACTGTTTGGCGAGCCTTGCGAAGCTCATTTGCCGTTTCTTGTAGCGCAGAGGTACATTCTTTGAGAACTTTCTCCGCTTCCGCTATATCATGATCAAACGAGTCGAAGCGATTAACCTGCTGTTCTAGGTCGTTGCGCTGACGAATCAAATCTTCTACATCTTGTGCGTTATATTTACGCAGTAGGCTATTTATCAACTCGATGCGTTCTTCCAACCACTGAAGACGTTCAGGATCCATCTCCGTACGTTCGGCCAGTCGTTCTGCTTCGCGACTGATATCTTGCAGCTCTATGCGCGCACTCTCGATTCGTTCTTGCAGGCCAGGTGCTACTTCGTCTAAACGGCACGAATGTAACAAGTCCATAACACTGGTTCCTTCGCCGCTAAGAGCGCTGACCGCCGTTTCTAGCGCATATCGCATCTCTTCTGCATGACTGAGACGATAATGCTCGGCCTCCAGTTCTTCCAGTTCTCCCTCCTGCAAATTGGCCTCTACTAATGTTTGATAGCGGAAAAGAATATAGTCCGCATCTTGTTGACTCTGCGCCGCCAATCGTTTTAAGTCTTTTAACGTATTCTCAGCTTGTTGCCATGCCTCGTAACGAGTGGAGTAGGTGGCCAATAATGTCTCATTGCCGGCAAATGCATCCACTACACTTAATTGAAATGCATTGCTCTCCAGTAGCAAATTAGCATGTTGCGAGTGAATGTCAATGAGACGAGCAGACAATTCTTTCAATTCCTGTAGCGTTACTAATCCGTCATCTACAAACGAACGACTTTTTCCATTTCGGTATAGTTCGCGCCGAACAATACCTTCGTCGAACTCTGCTTCGATAATGCATCGTTCTTCGCCATCAGTAATGGCCTTGCTATCAGCACGCGCACCCATTACTAGTGCGAGAGCACCAAGGATAATGGTTTTTCCTGCGCCAGTTTCACCGGTCATAACCGAGAAGCCATTACTGAAATCGATATCCAGATGGCTGATTAACGCGTAGTTCTCTATGTGTAAATGCTTAAGCATCAGTCTTGTGTGATTTTGTCGTATGTATTTTGTCGTGTGGGATCAATATCCATCAAGATCTCTTGTACGATTTTTTTCTCCTTGTCCGTGCCTCGTTTGAATATATCTACCAGTTCGTCTGATTTAGCATCCAAAAACGTATTGATGACGTAAGTGGCAGGACGAGCACGATAAGAATCGCGTAGAACGGGCATTCCTTCTGCTATTCTAGCGCGTCCGTTAGTTACATTCGTTGCCATCTCATCCAAACCAAGTCGATGGTAGGTGTAATAGTACTCGCGGTATTTGCGAAATGCTTCATCCAAGAGATTGTTGGTGATAGCGTAGCGATTGCGATTACTATCAAATGCGCGCCATCCTTTCTGTTCCGAACTCTCCATACTTGCGCTTTGACAGGCATTCACAATTTCTTCGCATGCTTGGAAATACGGTGTTCCACCCAGTCGCTGATAACTATCCATGTCGTGCCCGATGATAAGGTAGCAATAGAAAGCCAGCATTGCAGTCAGATTGGTTGTAAACTGATTCTGTTGATATTCTATGCGATCGTATTCCTGATACGTAAAATTGAATGTGTTGTCTTTGAAATTGAGCAAAGGAGTCGTATAGGTTGTGCCAAAAACAGGTCTGCGACTCTGTAACGTCATTTCACAACTGTACATATTGTCGGAAACAGCGTTGACTACCAACAGCATGGAACATTCTATCTTCTCGTGCTCTGCAAACGTCATATTGGTCCAACGATTCTGATTGATATACTCCTCAATAGCAGTCTTTAGAGTAGAGAAGACTTGCTTATTGGACCCTTCGATCTTATCAGAATTGATGGTAACTGTGCAACGCAGTTCTTGCGCGGCAATGTGCATCGCACATAGGGAAAGCAATATAAATATTATTTTCTTCATCGTGAAATGGATTCAACATTTCCGGTTTTTAGGTCAAAACGAATAATAGGCAGTTTGTCTCCAATAAACAGATCACGACTCAGTGGAACATCAATTCCCAATTGGGCAATCTGCAGCACTTTGTGACCGAGAGTTTCTCCCTGGTAGGTGACATCCACTTCTGCCTGTCCTGGTAAGTTGTATACGATTTGCGATGCTTGCGGAGCTTTCTTGTTCTTTTTCTCATTTCCGGGGAGGACTACTTGCGGATATGTAGTCATCAGAATCGAGATAGTATCTGCATCAATGTTATCTGCATGAGTGAAACCATTCTCAGCAGAGAAGAACAATTGCAGAGTCTCTGTTTGTTGGTCCTTCGAGGGGTTGAGCTCTATTTTGTAATGCTCTGTACGTGTGGTAGTACTACCTAGAAATAGCGCCAATAACTGATTCTCCTGTTTGTCTAACTCGCTGAGTACCAACTGCATAGATTTTCCATCAGAAGGAGCATGCTCCACTTCGCCACTCAGCAAAAATATTCTGCTTTCCCTAATTCGGTAGATTTGCTTTGCTATCGCTTTAGCTCGAGCCTCAGGAGTACGTTGCTCCAATTGCTCATCGGTTAGAGGTAAAGCCGAAGGAGTAGAAGTGGTGATGTTTTCCTTTGACTGCTTGCGAGGAGATGACTTGCGTTCTTCGTATGGCAGATTGTAACCCAACAATAAGCCTCTGCTGTCGATGGATAGTAATTGACTGGCAACTCCTTGCTCCGGTACAACTTTGTGTGCTCTGCTGCGATCGGCTTCAGTTCTAGTGCCGATGTGTACATCTTCCAGTGCGTAGATGGTCTGATTCTCAGAGATGGCATTGGTGGCACCCAGTAGTTGCTCTGCAAAAAGATAGTACGGTCCAGCCTCTTGCACGGTGATGGTGTACGTAAAATCCAGTACCACATGGTTTTTAGGGGTGTAGTACACTAATGCTTGTTCGTCTTGATTGACTACTTGTCCCTGAATCGTAAGGACGGTCAATACTGTTGTGATTAGCAAAAAAATCTTTTTCATATTCTTGTCATTCATTTTGTTATTCTTCATTCCATATTTTCCATGCCGCTTTTGCTTGGCCGGTTAGCATTTCCATGCCATTACGAATGGTTGCTCCTTTGGCTTTTCCTTTTGCTAGGAATAGAGTCTCTTCCGGATTATAGACACAATCGAATAAGAGATGTTTCTCGGTCACTAAGTCGTATGGTATAGACGGACACGAGGCTACATCAGGCAACATGCCTAGCGGCGTACAATTGACAATTATCGTGTGTGCTGCCATAATATCTTTTGTCAATTGGTCATATGCCAGCATTCCTTCTTGGGGATTACGACTTACAAGTATTGGCTTGATGCCTAATTTGTTCAGCCCGTAACATACTGCTTTGGCCGCACCACCAGTGCCAAGCACAAGTGCGCTTTTATCAAACTCGCGTAATAACGGTCGTAGGGATTCGATAAATCCAAGGCAATCCGTGTTATATCCAACGCCTTTGTAAATAACATTCACTGCTCCGATTACTGCCGCTGTTTCGTCTAGCCGATCCAAGTATGGTATCACCGTTTGCTTGTATGGAAAAGTAACATTCATGCCATCCAAACGGCTAATCAGCTCTTTCATTCTATTGCCGACCTCTTCGGGTGTGCCATTTTTGTCAATAGGATACAACGAGTATTCTGCGGCAATATTCTCTGCTTTGAATTTTTCGTTAAAATAGCGTGCCGAGAAAGAGTGGTGTAGTGGATATCCTATTATTCCGTAGTGTCGCATTTCTCAATCTTTAGTTTATTGTGTTTGATGGTAGCTTTGTGGGTCTTGGATTGAAAAACCTTGCCTCCTTCTCCCTTTTGCAACGCATCGTATATTTTGTCAATTTCTACAAAATCGCAGCCGCGAAGATTCTCATATAGCTGAGCCATTCCCGCTTCGCGCGTGTTTTTTCCCTCAATCAAATCTACATAACCTTGTAGTCTTTCAGCCGTTTCGGCCATGTGCTCAATCTCTGTTTTGCTATATTCTCTCAGTTGTTTGCGAATGGCATTTCGAGTGATAGAGGTGTCCATGTTGGTAGAATCAGTCATCCAGGTCATGTGCCTTTTGTCTCTTAAGTAATGCTCAATATAATCACGAGTAGTGCAGAGTAGTGGGCGTACAATAGGAACACCATTCGGCGCATATGCATTTTGACTAATTGGCCTCATGCCTGCTAATCCGCGCAAACCGGTTCCTCGCCGCAGATTGAGCAATAATGTTTCTGCTTGGTCGTTTTGATGATGCGCCACCACAACTGCTTGGCATTGATGGGCTTGCGCCATGTGCTCGAACCAAGTGTATCGCAGTTCTCTTGCGGCCATCTCAATACTTAGATTATGGGCTTTTGCATAAGCCGTGGTATCGAACGACACAACCTCAAGAGGCACATTCATGCTAGCACATAGGTCTTTCACAAAAGCCTCATCACGATTGCTTTCTTCGCCTCGCAAGTGGAAATTACAATGTGCTGCGATGCAGTTATACCCCGCTTCGTGCAATACATCCAATAGCGCTACGCTATCTGCGCCGCCACTAACTCCAACCAACACAGGCTCCTCTTTTTTTAGCAAGCCTCGCTGACGAATATATGTTGTAACACGCCTAAACACTCAGTTCTTTCAGGTCTACCAGTTTGTTTACTATTGCGTATATGGTCAAGCCCGCGGTTGAATGGATATTCAATTTGCGGGTAATATTCTTTCTGTGTGTAATGACTGTATGCGTAGAGATGCACAGTACATCTGCTATTTCCTTATTGCTTCGGCCGCGCACCACCTCTATCAACACGTCTCGTTCCCTTTCACTCAGTTCTTCCGTCTCATCTTCATGTGTGGAAGTTCTGTGTTTCTGCGCTTTGATGGCTAATGCCGGCCGTAAGATATCATCCTCAATGTCACAATGGTCGGCAAAATCTTGTTCTGTGTGCCATAGGTCGCTCATCACATTGATCAGTCGATAACTAACGAGATGATCTTTCTGATGCTCTGTATCATCGTTGTGATAGTACTTGATTATCAGTTTCTTAATCTCAGCTAGTTTGTCTGTTATACGTTGGTCATCGTGCTCATGTTCCTCGTATAGGCCTGCATTCTCATGCTCAATATGTATCCGAATCTCCTGGACAAATTCATCGAAGCAGCGTAGGATGAGAACAGGTATTTGACTATCTGTGTTAGTCGTGTTAATTGCCTCTCGCATGGCTTGGCGCAAACTAGGCAGACGAAAATCCAAGAAATAGGTGTGCGCATTATGCAGATACATCTGTAGTGTTTGTATATCTATTTCTTGGGGTAGGGCACGTTGGCGAAAGAGTTTATGATTGACCACGGCAAGAAATGTAGGCGTGTGTAATCCTTGTGCGGCACACACTTCATCAATGGTCTGGTCGCCCACACCCGTACTTAATCCAAAACGACTGATAATCTGAATGGCTTCTTCCTCGTGAGCCATCAAGTCGCACATTTTGTCTGTCGGTTTATACATTTTGTGCCTGTTTCCAGTTCTCAAATTCAGAATAACCACCTTCGTACCAAACTACTTTACCATCGCCTTCATACGAAAGGATATGCGTACAAATACGATCCAAGAACCACCGGTCGTGGCTAATGACTACTGCGCAACCGGCAAAAGCTTCTAGTCCTTCTTCTAAGGCACGCAGCGTATTTACATCAATATCGTTGGTTGGCTCATCTAGTAGTAGTACATTTGCTTCACTCTTCAGCGTTAATGCCAAATGCAGACGATTACGTTCACCTCCCGACAAAACTCCGCATTTCTTTTCTTGGTCTGCACCGGTAAAGTTGAAACGGCTAAGATAGGCTCTGGCATTTACTTCCTTTCCGCCAACGCGAATAAATTCTGTGCCGTTGGCTATGGTTTGGAATACCGTTTTCTCAGGATCGATATTAGCGTGCTGTTGGTCAACATAGCCTATTTTGACTGTCTCTCCCACAGTAAACGTGCCTTTGTCAGCCTTTTCCATACCCATAATCATGCGGAAGAGAGTCGTTTTTCCCGCGCCATTGGGACCAATAACGCCAACAATACCGTTCGGTGGAAGAACGAAATTCATGTCGTGGAATAGTTCTCTGCTTCCGAACGACTTAGCTACACCTTCTGCATTAATGACCTTATTTCCCAAACGCGGACCATTAGGGATGAATATCTCGAGTCGTTCCTCACGCTCTTTTTGCTCTTCATTCAGCATCTTGTCGTAGGCGTTCAGACGGGCCATTGATTTGGCATGGCGTGCTTTCGGAGCCATACGCACCCATTCTAACTCGCGTTCTAGAGTTTTTCTGCGTTTGCTAGCTTGTTTTTCTTCTTGTGCCATACGAGCGGCCTTCTGCTCCAACCATCCTGAATAGTTGCCTTTCCAAGGAATTCCTTCTCCGCGGTCAAGTTCCAATATCCAACCGGCTACGTGATCCAAGAAATAGCGGTCGTGCGTGATGCAAATCACAGTGCCTTCGTATTCTTGCAGGATTTTCTCCAATCGGTCGATACTCTCTGCGTCCAAATGGTTGGTCGGCTCATCCAAGAGCAGAATATCAGGTTTGCTCAGCAGCAATCGGCACAAAGCCACACGGCGCCTTTCACCTCCGGAAAGTGTGGCAACACTGGCATCCGAAGGCGGACAGGCTAATGCTGCCATCGCCAGGTTCAATCTCTGGTCCAGATTCCAGGCATCTACTGCATCCAGTTTGTCTTGCAGTTCCGCTTGCCGAGCCAACAATTTATCAAAATCAGCATCCGGTTCGCCAAAGGCCAAATTGATAGCATCGTATTCTGCCAACAAATCCGTTACTTCTTTCACTCCTTCTTGCACCACTTCGCGAACGGTCTTGCTATTATCCAGGTGTGGTTCCTGTTCTAGATAGCCTACGGAATAGCCAGGCGAGAAGACTACCTGTCCTTGATATTCTTTCTCTACGCCTGCAATAATCTTCATCAGCGTCGATTTTCCGCTACCATTCAGACCAATAATGCCTATCTTGGCTCCGTAGAAGAAACTAAGGTAGATATTGCTCAGAACGCGTTTCTGAGGAGGGTAGGTTTTGCTTACGCCTACCATCGAAAAGATTATCTTTTTGTCGTCAGCCATACTGCTTTGTGTGCTTATTTTTATTTCTTGATATATTCGGCAAACGTGTAAGCATACGGGTTGTTTTCGTCTGCTTCGTGACGTTCTGCACTCACTTGTTGCCAAATGGCGCCATCTATCTCTGGAAAGAATGTATCTGCATCTTCCCACGAGTGATGAATATGTGTGATGTACAATTTGTCGCACAGCGGCATCATCTGCCGATAGACCATGCCTCCTCCGATAACAAAGGCTTCTTCCTCCGGACGCACTTTCTTTACCAGTTCTTCAATCGAGTAAGCGGCTTCCGCGCCTTCAAATGTTTTGCCCTGTACATCGGTCAGAACAATGTTACGGCGATTGGGTAGCGGATGTTTCGGGAGCGAGAAGAACGTACGTTCTCCCATCAACACGGTGCAACCAGATGTCACTTCTTTGAAGTGTTTCAAGTCGTTAGGCAAATGGCATAATAGGTCACCTTTCTTTCCAATCGCATAATTCTCTGCTATTGCAACTATTAATGAAAGCATAATTTTTTAAGAGATTACTTAGTTCTTACTTAGTTCTTATCGAGCAAATCGCGGTTTTTAGACAGCTACCACACCTGCAATATGCGGATGCGGATCATAGCCTTCCAACTGAAAATCTTCGTATTGGAAGCTAAAGATATCTTTCACATCCGGATTAATAATCATCTTTGGCAACTGACGCGGTTCGCGTGTTAACTGCAGTTTGACTTGCTCCAAGTGGTTCAAATAGATATGCGCATCACCTAGAGTGTGTACAAAATCGCCTGCTTTCAGACCTGTCACTTGTGCCATCATCTGTAGCAAAAGCGCATAACTGGCAATATTGAACGGCACCCCTAAGAAGATATCGGCACTACGCTGATAGAGTTGCAGCGACAAACGACCATCGGCCACATAGAATTGGAAGAGGCTATGACACGGAGGCAAGGCCATTTTGTCCACTTCTGCCACATTCCATGCGCTAACCATCAGTCTGCGGCTATCCGGAGTCTTCTTAATCATCTCTACCACATTGCTTATTTGGTCAATCGTACCACCATTATAATCTGGCCACGAACGCCATTGATGACCATAAACCGGACCTAATTCTCCATTCTCATCAGCCCATTCATTCCATATACGCACACCGTGATCTTGCAGATATTTAACATTAGTATCGCCCTGCAAAAACCATAAAAGTTCGTAGATGATAGACTTCAAATGCAGTTTCTTGGTGGTAAGCAACGGAAATCCTTCTTCCAGATTGAAACGCATCTGATGGCCGAAAACAGAAATAGTTCCTGTTCCTGTGCGGTCTGTTTTTTCAACTCCTTCCGCCAATACTCGACGGCATAAATCTAAATATTGCTTCATAAAGTGTTTATTTGCCTCCGGAAGCTATCCGGTTAATATAGTTTATATGTTGTTTTCAGTACCTTAAATTCTGTACGACGATTTATCTGGTTGCAAATTTCCTGCTGCTCTGGTGTCAGACTTAGGATATATGCTTCGTCTAATACTTGCTCTTGAGGAATAAACGGATACTTGGTATGTATGGCTTTGTCGGCCACAACAGGTTTCTGTTTTCCGTATCCGACAGGAGTCAGTCGTTCGCTCTCAATACCGTGGCTAATCAGGAAATCGCAGCAACTCTGTGCACGTTTTTGCGACAACTCTTGGTTGAATGTCTCGTTACCCACTAGGTCTGTATGTGCCGAGAGTTCAATCGTGATATTGGGGTTGTCTTGCAGCAGTTTGACTAGTCGCAGCAATTCTTCTTCGGATGCTTTGGTTATTTCCCAACGACCGAATTCGTAGAAGATGTTATTCATCGTCACCGGACGACTAATTGGATTCAGCACAAAGTCCATGTGATAGGTCTTACTGTCTTTCAAATCGAGCGTATTCCATTTCTCCTTAGTGTTCAGATATCCACGAGCCGTCACTAGCATCACATACTTCACATCTTTCTTTAGCTTGATCTTGTATGTGCCGTCACGACGTGCATTCACTTTGCTATTGGTTCCATCGCTGCCAACCAGTCGTAGTTTGGAGTCAGCCAACGGATTACCTTGCTCGTCGGTGATGGTTCCTTCAGCAATAAACTCCATTTCGGGCAACCAGAAACGATAAATCTTGTCAAATCCTTTCTTGTCGTTACGGTTGGACGAAAAGAATCCGTTCTGAGTGTTGCCATCGAACGTGATGCCGAAATCATCTCCGTTGGTGTTGAATGGCGCAGCTAGATTGTACAGCACCCATACTGCCGAATCTTTGATGGTAGTGTCTCGCTCTGCTTTGAACAGATCCAGTCCTCCGTATCCAGGATGACCATTGCTGGCAAAATACAATGTGCCATCTGCATGTACGTACGGATACATCTCGTCTGCCGAAGTGTTGATAGAGCGGGGCAGTGGTTGCGGATTAACCCATTCGTTATCTTCCAACTCTGCCAGCCAGATATCTTTTCCTCCTTGTCCTCCGGGCGCATCACTAACGAAATAGAGCGTGTCGCCTGTTGCGTTGAGTGCAGGATGACCAACGGTTATCGAACTATCGGCAAATAGTTTGACTTCTTGCGCTTCTCCCCATTCACCACTGGCACGTTCGCTCTTGTATATCTTGGCTCCCAAATCCTGTCCGTTCACAGGTTTAGAATAGGTAAAATACATCGTCTTGCCATCGCGAGTGAAACAGCATACACCCAATTCGGCCGTGCCCGCTTGTTTTCCTCCGGTGGAATCGTTTTGCTGTTCTTGCTCTTGCTCCGGAGTGTCATTCAATCCCTCAGGCAGTTCTATCTCTTCCCATTCTCCCGCAGCATTCTTACGCGTCTGATAGAGTTGGAAGAGTTGTTGGCCGGTCACATTGCTTGGCCGTTTCATCTTTTTTGTGCCCGATTGCTTCTCCTGACGATTGCTCGTAAACATGAGCGCATCGCTTTGGTCTCCGATAAACATCGGCGCGAAGTTGCTTGAGCGCTTCTGATTAAACTCCTTCGCTTCGGCAATCTTGTAGCGACTACTTTCTCGCTTCCATTCGTCTATCTTCAGACAAGCGTATTTCCCTGCCTGAGCCACATAGTTATCCGGATGAGATTCGAGGTACAATTCATAACTTTTGACTGCATCTTTGTATTTGCCCTGGTATTGCAGTGCTTGTCCTGCATGCAGGAAAATAGTAGAATCCTGCATGTGATATTTGCATCGCAATGCACTCTGGTAGCAATTCACAGCGCGCGGCATATTCAGAATACGATAACACTCGCCTTGCCGATAAGCCACATAACCTTTCAGCTCGCGGTCTTTTTGCGTAGAGAGACGACTGTAGCATTGTTTGTACATATCAGCAGCGGCAAAATACTCGCCTATAGCGAACTTCTTATCTGCTCGCTTCACTTTCTGCTGAATACTGCACCCACATAGGCACAATACGCATATTAAAAGGGCAATATGTGCGTTACGCCAACTCATGTACTACTAGTCCACTACGCAGTTTTGGCTCAAACCAAGTGGTTTTAGGCGGCATAATATTTCCGCTATCGGCAATGTCGATAATCTGTTGCATCGTAACAGGGTAGAGTGCCAATGCTACACGCATTTCTCCATTATCCACGCGGCGTTTCAGTTCGCCTAAACCGCGTATACCACCCACAAAATCAATACGTTTGTCGCTACGTAGGTCTTTTATTCCAAGTATCTTGTCCAGAATCAGGTTACTGGAAATAGTAACATCTAGCACACCAATAGGATCTGCATCGTCATAACGGCCCGATTTGGCAGTCAACGAATACCAACGACCACCAAGATAGAGCGAGAAATTGTGCAAAGTCTGTGGTTTGTAGATCTCCGTGCCTTTGTCTTCTACGTCAAAATCCGCACGAAGTGCATCTATAAACTGCTCTTCCGTCAAACCGTTTAGGTCGCGTATTACGCGATTGTAGTCGATTATGTTCAGCTGATTGTCAGGGAAGCAGACTGCCAGGAAATAATTATATTCCTCATCGCCCGTATGATTTGGATTGTTGCGTTTCTTTTCATCGCCAACCAATGCCGCGGCAGCACTACGATGATGGCCATCGGCAATATACATGGCCGGAATTTCAGCAAAAATCCTCGTGATTGTCTCGATAATGTCTCGGTCACAAATCAACCAGAAAGTGTGTCTAAATCCTTCCGGAGCAGCCACGAAATCATATTCCGGTTGCTGTTTGCATACATCGGCAACTATCTTGTCCAAATCATCTCTGTGCGGATAAGCGAAGAATACAGGCTCCATGTTGGCATTCAGTATGCGCACATGTTTCATGCGATCTTCCTCTTTGTCGCGACGCGTCAATTCATGCTTCTTGATGCGACCGGCCATATAATCTTCTACCCAAGCGCCAACTACCAGTCCATACTGCGTGCGACCATTCATGGTCTGCGCATAAACATAGTAGCGTTCTTCCTTATCTTGAACAAGCCATCCTTTCTCTCTGAAGAGTTTGAATTGCTCAACGGCTGCACCGTAAACACGCTCATCGTGTTCGTCCGTTCCCGGTTCAAAATTGATTTCGGGTTTGATGATATGGTATAGTGATTTCTCGTTGCCTGCTGCTTCACGGCGTGCTTCTTCCGAGTTTAGTACATCGTACGGACGACTGCTAACCAGTTCGACCAGCTCTTTGGGCGGCCTGATGCCACGAAATGGTTTGATTCTCATAACTCAGTTTATTTTTGAACAGGTTCTGCCACTTTCTTTGCCATCGAGCAACTTCCGTTAAATATTGCGCCTGGCTCTACAATCAAGGTCTTGGTGACTACTTCGCCTTGAATCTGACCCGTACAACGCAGCGAAAGTTGCTGGCTGCAAGTCAGTTTTCCATCCAGAAAGCCCAGAATTTCTGCATTCTGACAAGTGATAGTACCTTTCACTTTGCCTGCTTCACCAATCACTACTTTGCCTGTACATTGCAGATCTCCTTCAATCAAACCATCGATACGAAAATCGCTGTCAGCGGTAATGTTACCTACGATTTTACTTCCTGCGGTTAGTGCGTTGAACATTGAACCGCCTTGTTTTTCATTTGCCATTATTTCTAGTGTTTTATTGTTAATAATCCCATTTTTCGTTTGTGCAAACCACACAAACAGCGCGCAAAAGTACAAAAATATTTTCATATATGCAAGCGCGCGCGAAAATAATTTGCAAAAATGTGCATTTTCTGTCCTAAAAGGACAAAAAATCTGATTTCCTCTTTCGCCTTTCGGTATTTATTACTACTTTTGCACCCAAATTGCGGTAAAATGCGCCAAATTGTACTAGTTATAGGATTTGTGGCACTAGCCATCGTGCTGTTGGGAGTGGGAATTTTCCTTCGGAAAGATCATTCTTTTCGCTCGCAACACATTGCTCAAAACAAACGTATGCAACAAGATGGCATCCATTGTGCAACGAGTCAAGACCGGGAATTGAGGCGCGCCAACAAGCGAAAAATTAACATTAAAAACTTATAAAATTATGAACAAAATTCAAATCATTGTTGATTCAATTTTAGGTGCTGCAGTAGTAGCTTTGTTTATTCTTTTCTTTACAGTTACTCCGGGCAGCAAAAAGTCTGGTAATCAAGAGGTTGAGGCAAGTGGAGAACTGCTGCCAATCGCTATCATTAACACCGATTCAATCCTCAAACATTACACCCTGGCTGTAGAGTCGTCCGACAAACTGCAAAACCGTTACGAGGAATCGATGGTTAAACTGGACACTAAGGCTAAATCGATTCAAAAAGAAGTAGAGACATTCCAGAAGGATGTGCTTGATTTTCAGCGTAAAGTGGAAGCCAATGCTTTCTTGAGTCGTGAGCGCGCAGAGAGCGAGCAACAACGTCTGCAGAAGAAGGAACAACAACTCATGGCTAAGCAGCAAGATCTGGAGAATTTGCGCCAGAAACTGAGTGCAGATTTCATGACCGAGCAGAATGAACTGACACAACAGTTGCAAGATTCTGTTCAGCAATTCCTGCGCGAGTACAATGCCGATGGCCGCTACCATCTGGTTATCAACGACGCTGTCACGATGGACAAGGTGGCAGGCTATGATATCACTAATGACGTAATAGAAGGACTTAACGCTCGTTATCAACAATAATGCGCCAATTCCAATCCATATTATTCTGCTGTCTGTGTCTCCTCTTTGGCAATTCGCTATACGCACAACGTATTCCAGAGGCCATTGAGTATACGGAAATCTATGATTTCCTTGAGGAACTGACAACGGATGGTATTATTCGCTCGAATGCGGCTATCAAGCCGTATACACGCGATTATATTGCCGGTCTTTTGCTCGAAGCGCAGAGTAGGGATTCTCTGCTCAGCTCTCGTCAAAAGGACGATTTGCAGTTCTATCTGCAGGACTACGCATTGGAGCAGGACACCTTGCCCGAATACTACAGTTACGGTCATCGCCATGTGACGCAATGGATCACTCCAATCTCTAATTTGTCGTTGGCAGATCCATCATTGCACATGTTGACTAAAGACAAAGTCTTTAAGATGCGCATTCGTCCTATTCTTGGTATGGATCTCTATGCTAGTAAGAAAGGTCTGTTGACTCATCGTTGGTATGGTGCTGAGATTCAGATGGATATCGCCAATCACCTTTCTATCTGGGGATCTATCCGCGACAATTCGTGGAAAGGTACAGGCCTGCTCAGCGACACCTATTATCCAACGGATGGAGCTAAGAGACACGGCGCACGTATCTCGCAACCGGGCTATCTGAATTTGTTGCCCGGTGTGCAGTACAAGGAAGCTCTGTATGGCGGCGATTTCTCTGATTCGCGTGGAGGTATCAGCCTTTACGCATGGTGGGGATCGATTGGCGTGCAGCGCGAACGCATCCAATGGGGCGATGCGCAGCATTGCTCGAATATCCTGTCAGCGCACAATCCGGCTGTGCCGATGTTAACACTCCAACTGACGCCTTGCAAGTGGTTCCAATTCGACTATTTCCATGCATGGTTGGTGAGCAATGTGTTGGACTCAACTAGCTATTACTTAGAGAATTATGCGGAAGGACTGACCAAAGTAAACTACCGCCCGTACAATAAATTTATGGCGGCCAATATGTTCACTTTTATGCCCTGCAAATATGTCCAATTTTCGTTCGGAAACTCGATTGTTTATGCCGAGCGCAACGTGCAAGCAGCCTATTTTATTCCTATCGCGTTCTTCAAGTCGCTTGACCACTTGTTGACCAAAGGAGTAAACTCTGAGAACCAGAATTCTCAAGCTTTTGCGTCTATCTCGGTTCGACCGACCGACCATTTGCGACTCTATGGCTCGTTCTATCTAGATGAGTTTAAGTTTGCGCGTCTCAAGCGCTCGAATCCGGAGAGCAATCCTGTATCTTATCTGGTTGGTTTCAATTGGAGCGGTTGGCCTGTTCGTGGACTGAGTCTGCGTGGCGAGTTTATGCGCTCATACATAGCCACTTACAACCATTCTATCGCGGTCCTGGAATATACGTCCAATAGCTATAATATGGGCCATTATATGCGCGATAATGCACAGTCTATCTTCGTTCAATTGGCTTATCGTCCTGTGCGTAGTTTGCGTTTGACGCTCGATTATACGCACGATACCAAATACAATGCCTACGACTACGTGCGTTCTAATATCAGCGAGATCATCGCTCAAAAGCCATTTAACGAAAAAATCTGGCAGAATGACGAAATCAATTTCCGTGCGGTGTACGAGGTGTTTAACAACTGTTATGCGCACCTGGATTTTACCTATAATAATGCGCGTAGTTTTGCACCTACATCCACTCGCGTAGCGGGCGAAGATCGGGGCTGGAATGCCGATGGGACATCGCGTGAACTGGCGGGAGCAGAACTTGAAAACTACTATCTAAGCAAATATTCGCCAATCTATTTCCAAGGGCAGAATTTTACGTTCACCTGCGGACTTAGTTTCGGCTTCTAAATTAATTATTTTTATACTACAATCAGAAATGAAAAAAATCTTTTCTCTTATCGTAGCAGCTAGTATCTCGTTGGGTATGATGGCCGCTACAGAATTTACATTTACAGACGCGGCCTCTGTAAACCAAAATGCAAATGGTTTTTCTGTCAAAATAGTCAAAGCAGAGGGTAGCAATGATCCAACCTATAACAACGGTTTGCGCTTGTATGCCAAAAATACTATTACTATTGCAGGAACAGGCATTACTAGGATTGAACTCACTTTCACCAAGCAAGGAAGTAAGGCATACGCTGATTTGTCTGCACCTACTGGAATAGGAACACTTGCTTCGGGAGGCGAATCAACTTCTAATCAAGACAAGAAGACCGATGTTTGGACCGGTTCTGCATCTTCTGTTACATTTACTCTAGGCGAGACGGGCCAGCGCATAATTACACGCGTGGTTATCAATCGCGCAGATGGCGAAGTATTGCCTGGTGATGAGGGGGGAACTTCGATTGATCCGGAGCAGCCTAAGGATACGCTCAATCCCGCATATACTTACGCAGAGCCAACAGAAGTGCGTGTTACAGACGAGACCACAGGCAACAATATGGCTTATTCGTTCGTTAAGAACAATATCCGAATAGATTGTACCATGGGAGCCATCACTGAGAATTACTTCGGTTGTAATGCTAATAACACGATCACTTTTACGGCTACGCAAGCTATAAAAGGTCTGACTATCAAAGGTTTTGTTAAGAAAGATTTCACTGCTACTGTCGACAATGGCGATGTTGCGTTCATGAGTCCTTCTTCTCAAGATGGAGCAACTGGCGATCCAGTTATGGTTATTACCGATATTGATGCTAAATCAGTCACTATTTCGTGCGTAAAACAGCTGCGCTGCTATAGTGTAATGTTCTATTTCGTTGCTAATCCTACGGATACAGTAGAGGGTGGAACGAATGGTGAGGGCGAGACCTATTCCCTCACGTTTGATAGCGCAGATGCCGTATATGAATCGGAATATTCAACAGAAGGAGACTACAATTATACCGTTTATCTCTACAATGCGGATAGTGAAGTGCCTTATATCGGTTTAGACCTCTATACAGCTACGATGGGTGACTTGCTTGGTACGCACGATCCTGGTGAGTATTCGTTCTACCAGTTTGGCGCCAACGAAGATGACTATACAATGAATGTTGATGGAGCTGTCGCTATTACGCAAGAAGGCAATGTATACACCATTTCTGGCTATCTGACTGGTGACGACAACAATATCTACAATTTCACCTTTACGGGCGAAATGGAATTCTACACGGATGAAGAGTATTACAGTGGCGGTGACGAAGCTATCGAGGCTATCTATCCTCCGTTGGATAGGATGGCTCCGATGTATGATTTGTTGGGCCGCCCTATAGATAAGGACTACCGCGGTATAGTGATACAAAACGGCAATAAATACTTAGTACGCTAAGCGCATACGCCGATAGTCGCGGCGCGCTTCTACAACGGCCTTGGCGCTACCAAACTTGCCTTGCAGGAGAAAATAGAGCGAAGCCGCGTAATCTAAGAAGAAACGAACGAACAGTACTCCTTGTGGGTGCTGTTTGTTTTTGTATATCATCAGCAGATTGTTGCGGAAATTGAGATAGGTCTTACGTGGATTGTCATAGCTTAGCGCTCCTCCGCCCAAATGGAATATCACTGACTGAGGCACACAAGCCAAACGCCATCCTGCACGCCGCATGCGCCAACAGAGGTCTATTTCCTCCATGTGCGCAAAAAATGCCGCATCCAGACCTCCTAACTCCTTATATATACTCGTGCGCACACACATACACGCGCCAGAAGTCCAATCTACATCCATTATCGAGTCATACTGGCCATTATCTTTCTCCACACGTCCAAAGCGTCGCCCGCGGCAATAAGGATAGCCCAACGGGCTCAAAAAACCGCCTGCGGCACCCGCATGCTCGAAATAATCGCGGTGTAACCAACTGCGAATCTTGGGTTGCACGGCCGCCACATCCGGATAAGCATCCATATATTGGAGTAGGGGATTTAGCCAGTTCTCCGTCACTTCTACATCCGAATTGAGTAGCACTACGTAATCGCTGTTAATCTGCTCTATTGCTCGGTTGTAGCCTTCAGCAAAGCCAAAATTATGGTCCAAAACAATGGTCTTAACTTGCGGAAACTCTTCCGCGAGCATTTTCAGACTGGTGTCTGTACTGCCATTGTCCGCCACAATAATCTCGCAATCGGGCAGAGAAGTATATTTTACCACCGATGGCAAGAACCGATGCATCATATCCGCACCATTCCAATTCAATATAATAATGCTACATTTCATCCTCTAACCTTTACCCTTTCTTCCCCATTTCCAACGATTGTGTGTCCATAGCCACAATTCCGGTTGCTGTCTGATATTTTTCTCCAGGGCTTTGGCATAAGCCAAAGTTATTTCGCCTTCTTCCGTATTCTTCGAATCAACTGCAAGTACCTGAAAATCAGTCCGATAATAACCTTTCTTGGGGCTGGTTATATAGGCGTAGAACACCGGATAACCGAACTTGCGTCCTAGCACTTCTCCTCCATCCAGAAAACCTGTTTCTTGGTTCAGAAACTCTGTCCATGTGCGTGTTACTTCCGGACGTGGTTTCTGGTCGCTCAGCAGACCAATAGTAACAGGCTTGTTTTCAGACCGATACCGCACCATCTCACGCAAAATACGCTGCTTCTCCACGCATACACCGCCTCTTTTGCTGCGTATCGCTAGCATCAGGCTGTCCATAGCGCGGTTTTTCTGTTGGCGATAGACATTGATTTCTGTCACCCCCGGACTCACCCATTGTTGCACACTGGCTTGCCATTCCCAGTTGCCCAGATGCGCCAACATGAATATTCCTCCGCCTGCCGCATCCACTAGTCGATTGACTTCCTCCATGTTGCCGAACACCACGCGTTGCCGCATTTCTTCGTCAGAGCAGCGATAACCGTAGATTATCTCTACTATGGTTCGCGCAAACTGATGGTAGAAATCACGGGCAATCTGTTGGCGTCCCTTATCTGTTTTTTCGGGGAACGAGAGTCGCAGATTCTTGCTGACCAGTTTTCGCCTGTAGCGCACCACATAATACATCAGCGGATAGATTACTCCGTCCGCAAAAGCATAATGCACGCCTAGTGGCAATCGACTTAGAACAGCAACAATAGTCCGTAACATACCCAACTGAATATAGCTATCATCGGCGCTGCCAGTAGCAAGCTGTCAAAGCGGTCCAGCACACCTCCGTGTCCGGGCAGAAAACGTCCCGAATCTTTCACTCCAATAGTCCGTTTCATCAGGCTTTCCATTAGGTCGCCCAATGTACCAAAACCGCAGGCGACTAGCGCGAATAGAATAACAATGATATTTTGCGTCACATTCGCCACTGTTTCTCCATCTCTCATCATCAACACATCAAACCAACCAAAGTGGTTCAAGATGTACGCTGTGCCTATGGCAAAAGCAAAACCGCCAAATAGTCCTTCCCAGCTTTTCTTGGGGCTGACACGAGGAAACATCTTGTGGTTTCCGTTCGCGCGTTTGGCGGTCAGACTGCCTACGCAATAAGCGCCCGTATCGTTCACCCAAATCAGCACAAACAGCGCCAAAAGCAGATATTTGTCTAGCAGCAAAATCAGTGCCATCGAGCAGAAGGGCAGGGCTATCATCACTTGCGAACTAAGCAGATTGCCCCAATTAGCCACCGGATTAGGTGCTTGGTGCCATAGTTCGTCTATCAGTGCGCCAAACAGAATGAGCGCGTATGCGATAGATAAAACGATAAATGGCAAATCACCCATCAGCCAAACGGGTTCACCGAATAGCTCAAAGAAGGGCGTACAAGCCATCGACCATAGTATAAGTGTGCAAACGATGGCACTTCCGCGTAGCGGACCATTAGAACCCACCAGACGATGAAACTCATCGACTGCCCAGCAAGCAAACACGGCAAAAAGAACCACGAAAGCCATCGGGTGGAGAAGTATACTACAAACTACACAAGCTACAAACAGGGCACCAAACAAGGTGCGTTTCCATAATTCAGACATCTTTATTCAAACAGTTTTTCGGTCCTGAAACCTTTGCGGCTGCAAAGGTAACGCTTTTTTCTGACATATGCAAATTTTGACTTGATTTTATGAAAAAACGTATATGTAGCAGATGCCATTCTCGTTGATTTTTCCCTCTCAATAACTTAACTTATCTGTATTATATACTTTGTATATAATACTAACAAAAAAGAAA
>JAEESF010000010.1:0-99398 GCA_016286205.1 Paludibacteraceae bacterium
AATGTGGAGAAGCCAATTGACTTTTGGCTTCGAAAAGGGAAAGTGGTCGGGGAGACCAAACTGACCGAGAGGTAGAGTTAAGTCTGATGAGATGTATATCGAAATCAGACTAACGACACACTAACGAGAGACTATCGAATCGAGACTTTATCGAGACAATCACGTGTCCTGCCCCTACCTATATATACATAGTATATATCTCGTGATTTTGAAATTCGAGGTATTGAGCCATTTTTGAGATAAGAAATATGAAACGTACCATCAACATACTATTTTTTGTTTCAGCGTTGTTTTTTGCTGCCTGTCACGAAACACCGGAAAACCCAACAGAAAAGGTAGCCAATGCGATGGATAAATCCGCCAAGCGCGGGGTGGCATTTAATTTCTCTGTATTGGAAGACTTGCCAATTCTATGCGATGCTATATCGTGGAATTACAATTGGGGAAATACGCAGAACGAGACAGCTGCTGCTTGGATGGATGGCGAGAAAATAGATTTTTGTCCTATGTGTTGGAATGGCAACTATAGCGCTAGTGCTATTCGTTCATATGTAGCTGCGCATCCTAACACAAAATATTTGTTGGCTTTCAACGAGCCAAACTTAACAGACCAGGCAAATATGACGCCTGCGCAAGCCGCAGCCATTTGGAAACCGGTAGTTGAGTTAGCAAAAGAGTTGCACCTAAAACTCGTTTCGCCTGCCATGAACTATGGCACATTGGCGGGATATAACGATCCGATTAAGTGGTTAGACGAATTCTTCGCGCAACCTAATGTGTCGCTTGATGACATAGATGCCATTTCCATCCATTGTTATATGGCGAACCCAGCTGCATTAAAGAATTATGTGCAAATGTTCGCAAAATACAACAAACCAATATGGATGACCGAATTTTGCGCATGGGAAGAATATGCGATACATTCCGAAGAGGATCAAATCCGATATATGTGTGAGGTGCTAAATTATATGGAGCAATCGCCATTGGTTGAGCGTTATGCTTGGTTTATTCCTCGTGCCAAAGCGGGATATCCGTATATGCAGTTGTTGACTTCCGGAGCTCCGGCTACACTTACTCCGGCGGGACATGTCTATTGCAACTTCTCTTCTTTTGATAAATCCACTTGGTTGCGCGCTGATGTACAACATGTCTGTGCTTCTAATTATGTGGCTATCAATTCTGATGCTATTCAGGTCCGCCCATCCACAGACGGAGAAGGACTGATGTTGAGCATCTTGGACGAAGGCAAACAAGTGTCGTATCAAATCTATACGGAGAAGAAAGCCTCGAATCTTGTGCTCCGCTATGCAGCTATAGCGCAAGCAGAAATCTTTGTGTACATTGACGATAATAATGTTGGTTATTATCAATTATCCAAAACAGGAGACAATATGCAAACATGGTCCACCATCACTCTTCCTTTAGAGGAGATGGACGGAAAACATACTCTTCGTTTGGAGATGATTTCTGGCACGATTAATTTATATTGGTTCCAGCTCAAATAAATAAGGTATTAGTATGAAAAAGATTTATTCCGTCATTGCAGTCCTTGTGACTTCGCTCGCGCTCAACGCGCAAATCACAGTTGATGATTTTGAGTCTGGCACTAATGCCGGTTGGTCCGCTGTGACTGGTATGGGGTATGTCGATGTCCGAGAAAATGAATTCAAAGGAGGACTCAATGAGTCTAACTATGTGATGTTCGCGCAACGTGCTGCGGAAGATGATAACTGGGCAGGTGCCATTCTTAACAACTATGTGCAATCGGGGTACAAGTATCTTCACGCTTACATGTATCGCAACAATAGCGCCACTCCTAATCTGAAAGTATCGGACACCAATGCGCAAGACCTCGCGCCGATGAATACTATTGTAGCCAATCAATGGCAGGATGTGGTATGGGATATCAGTGCTTACGAAACCATAGGAACAGAGTTCTTGATGTTCATGGTCGATCGAGAAACCCTGACGGGTTTGGCATGGATGCTGATTGATAACATCATCCTCTCAAATGATCCCACACCGCGTACATCTTCAGGTGGAGGCTCTGGCGAAATAGGTGAGTATCAACTCGTTTGGAACGAAGATTTTACGGAATCATCGCTCGACCTCGCTACTTGGAATATCGAAACCAACGGTGATGGCGGAGGCAACAACGAATTACAATACTATTGCGATCGTGGAGTGTCGTTGGGCCAGGAACCAACTACCGGCAAACACTGCCTTATCCTGACGGCAACCAAAGAGAATTATCAGGGCAAGAAATGTACCTCGGGCCGTGTTAATAGTAAAGGTAAACTCACATATACTTACGGTAAAATCGAAGCACGCATCAAAATACCGAATACGGCTAATGGACTGTGGCCTGCTTTCTGGCAGCTTGGCGCCAACATCGATCAAGTAGGATGGCCACAATGCGGAGAGACCGATATTATTGAAATGGGACACTCCAATGGCTTTGGTGGCAATCAGGACCGTTATTTCAATGGCGCAATGCATATTGGAGAGGCATGGAATTCTGTATGGGGCGATGCACAGTCTTCCACGTGGTCCTATTCGCTGCAAGATACATTCCATATCCTCACGATGATCTGGACGCCAACGTCTGTTGATATGTATATGGACAAGGATGCTCATCCAGAAAACGGCGCTTATTTCCATGCAGCGCTCGAATCCAATACCAATCCATATTATGACCGCAAAGAGGTCTTCGGCAAACCTAATTTCATTATTGCCAATGTGGCAGTGGGAGGAAATTTCCCTGGCATCTACAATATCGATGGAATAACCGCTCTAGCTAGTGGTCCGCGCTCGATGTACATCGACTGGATTCGTATCTATCAGCGAGGTGATGCTAATCAATCCTTCTCTACTACTTCATCTTCCGACCCAATCGAGCCGGAATCAATAACCGGAATAGAAATGCCAACGATGACTACGGACGAACCCACCAAGATTTTGCACAATGGTCAAGTCCTAATCATGCGCAACGGACAAGTATTCACCATCACTGGTCAACGTATACAGTAATACCCAATGCGAATTCGCTTACTCACATCTTCACTATTCATTCTGCTGGCAACGCTCATTGCCAGTGCAGACAATTTGTATTTTGTCAATACTCCCGGTTGGGCGACTCCGTATGCCTATTGCTGGAATCCAATAAATACAGCATTCCCCGGCTTGCCAATGACACAAATTGGCACCACGTCTCAGGGAAATTCTGTATGGTCGTACACCTATGCAGACCAGGCCAATGTGATATTTAGTGACAACGGGAGTAATCAAACAGGCGATTTAACGATTCTTGCCGGCCAGGCATACAATCTGCAACGCAATACATGGTATTCTCCTGAGAATTTGTATATTCAGGGAACCATGACTGCTTGGGAAAATCGAACAGATAATAAATTCTCCGAATGGGATCCCAGTTCTAATACTACCATCGTAACGTGGTCAAAAGCATTAGCCGCGAATACAACCTATGACTTCAAAATCACCTACTTCGATGGTGTAAACACATGGTATAGAAGCGACGGAGGCACCATGACAGTCGCTAACCATGGTAACAGCGGCTGGTGGTTCATGGGCGATGGTGGTAACACGCAGATCCAGACTACTCGCGCCGGTACATATGTTTTCAAATACGACTGGGCGGAAAATAAGCTGTATGTGGAATGGCCTTCATCCGAATGTACAGGCAGCGGTCTTCGTCATTTCGACGGAGTGGCTGGCACACCGATTGAGTATAAGGTGGAATATGCAGATGGAAAAATTGAATTCACGGCTTGGGCAATCGATCCGTCCAAAACCTTGGATTTCCTGGAGGTGCAATGGTGGAATAGTGCGGTAGGCCGCATCAATGTTGCGGGAACGGCTGCCGGAGGAGTCGGAACGTATACGCTCAATTTGGCTTCTTATCCGGCTCTCACACTTGGCTCGGAGATATATTTCCGTTTCCATTACGGCATTGCCGAATTAGGAGCACGTTTCTTAACTTCCAACGAACCGATAGACAATACCAATGCTCAGACCTGTTACATCCGTGTGGGAGATTGCCTTGGTGAAACAGATCCGCCATGTATGACAGCGGCTTCTCTCGCCACGAACGGTAGTACGAGTGTGGTGCTGAATGTTTCGGCTACGGATGGCACTCAACCGGATCCATCGCGCTTTATTGTAACGGAAGCGAATTCGCTGATCGCAGAGCAGACTCTGACTGCCGTGGCAGGCCAAATAACGATAGATGGGCTGACGTCTTGCACAGATTATACATTCCGCATCGTTGCGCGTGATAACAATGGCAACCTGTCTTCCGACAATGCCGATCCTAATTGCCAATATCGCGACGTCTCGCTTACCACCTTGGCAGAAGCAGGCAATATGGCTACCGCGGGTACGGCTTCGGCTAGTTACTTGCCGGGCAATACAGGCGAGTATCCAGAGAAAGCAATTGATGGAAATCCAACCACGTCGGCCTATACTTCTTACGGCCGCGAGTTGCCTATCTCGTGGCAAGTAGATTTAGGAGCACTACAGTATGTGCAGAAGGTGCGCGTCTTCTGGGGAGTTGCCTATTCCACCGATTACGAGATACAGTTGTCGCAAGATAACGTCAATTATATAACGGTATTCCATCAGACCTCTGCTCCTGCGTATAGCGATGGTGCGGGCACCTACCAGGACCACGATTTTTCGCCTTTGGCAGCGCGATATGTACGCATCCAAACCAACACGAACAATTGGGTTCGCATCTACGAAGTAGAAGTGTATGGTCTGGGCGAGTGTTATGCTACGATGGCCCCGCCTACGATGGTCAGTGCCTCGCTTGTTTCGGCTACCACAACTACCGCAACATTGAGCGTAAGCGGAATAGATGCGCTGGACAATCCTACCAACTTGTTTGTAGTGAATGGGAATACCTATATCGCATCTGCTGGGCAGATTGTGGTGGAAGGACTGACTCCATGTACACAGTATAATCTGGCTGTTTATACATTGGACCGCAATGGAGTTTCTTCTGCCGCCAATCCGGTTGCGGCAAACCAATATAAAACTGTTACACTGACCACCGCTTCCGCATCGGCACTGACCAACCTGGCGTTAGGCAAACCTGCTACATCGGGTTACGAAGGCAATATATATCAACAAGCCGCCAAGGCGGTTGATGGCGAGGGCGTAATCAATGCCAATGCTCAAACGCGCTGGGGAACAGAGAACCGCCCGAGTATTGACAACGATTGGATCCAGATTGATCTGGAAGCGGCTTACTATATCGACCATATTAAGATTCAGTGGGAATTGGCTCGCCCGATACAATACCAAATACTGCTGTCGTTGGATGGAATCAGCTGGCGTACATGGCAATACAATACCACTCCCGCCTACGGCGATGCGAACGACCATGTGTACGTAACCTACGATATGAGCGGTATAGCTGCACGGTATGTCAAGATGCAGAGCCTAGCCAATTATTCCGGTTACGGAGTGAGTATCTGGGAGTTTGAGGTATATGGTACGGGCGAATGCTATGTGCCTAATGATAATGCGCCGGTGATGCTATCGGCAACCGAATTTAGCCGCTCTTCTACCGAGACCATCATTGCTGTTTCTGCCTCTGACGATACCACCGATCCTGTGGTAACGTACATCATAGATGGCCTCGTCCATGTGGCAACCGATGGCAAACTGACCATGCCTTATCTCAGTCCGTGTCAACGATACTCGTGGCGAATCTACGCTATGGACGAGAATGAGAATATATCGGCTAACTATATAGATATTACGCTTCAGGCCGATGCGCCTGCTCCGGGAACCAATATCGCCCTGCAGCATCCTGTCTATTCGGGATTCGATCAAGGCGGCTTCCCAAAAGAGGCAGCCGTAGATGGTGATCGTACTACGCGCTGGGCAACCACGGGACGTCCTACTAGCAATGACGAATGGCTCGTAATCGATCTGGAGGGCACCTACAAGATTAATCGTATAGAAGTAGAGTGGGAATACGGTACCTCTATCAATTATGAATTCAAAAATGCATATGATGCTAGTTTTGGACCGAATGTGATAGGAGGCAATACGTTCGATCAGCTGGCAACAGGACATTTTGCTACGTTCGATCATCGCAACGAGCAACCTGAAGGTAGCAAAACGGAGAACTACTATACCAACGAAAAGGGTTATCCGAATGCCAACCACGTGGTGGATACCTACGATTACACGTCCGAACAAATCTATGGTCGATATATTAAACTGGAGTCCGGCTTGCGTGCAGAGTATGCTACCAGTCTTTGGGAGATACGCGTATACGGCGAGTGTGCTGAGGAAAAGCATATACCTGTTATGCAATGGGCTGAGACGGTCTCGTTGAGTTCGGATGCAGCGGAGATTTACGTCAGCGCACTAGATTACGAAACCAGCGAGGCGAACATGCGTTACAAAGTGTATGTAACGGGTGGTGAGAGTGGCTACAAACAACTGACCTCAGAATACACTTTCACCCCAGCTCAATTCGCAGGCGGCAAAATAGGCCATCTGGATATTGGAGGTTTGATCCCAGGCGTACCGTACGAGGCACGTATATATGCCATAGATGAGGATGACAATTTGTCGGAGAACTATAAGACGTTGCTTTTCACCACAGTGGGTTCTGATGGATGCGTGTTCTCCGGAACCGAAGCTTATCGGGCGGGTGCCGGGATAGGTAATGCTTCTACCCAGATTTTCCAGAAAGGTTATCGTGTGACCGTAACGGGCGATGAGAATAGTTTCACCATAGTGGCTTACACAGATGATGATTTCTATGAGTTAGACCCACTGATTGTTCAGCTACTGCTCAATCCTGCCGATCCTGCTAATAGCGGAATCGTAGAGAGAACCATGACTGCGGTGGCAGGCCAAGACAGAACATACACATACACCTTCAATCGTGGAGACAATGCCCTACCTGCTACTAGAGATTGGACAGGAGAGGTGACATTCTTTGTTAAGTATCCATTCCGTGCCAGCGGTATTTGCTTGACATATCCTATCACGTACGATATTGATAATGGTTGCGCGGCTGCATTCATCATATTCCATCATGATGATAAACCTACAGCAGATGCACCAATCACCTATGCCGGCGGTACCATAGACAGAGAAATACGATACTATCGTAATTTCAATGCCGGTATTTGGGAAGACCTGACCATGCCGTTTGCGGTTGACTCGATTTTGGTATACGATCCGGAGGATCATCGGTACTACAAGTTGACAGCGCAGTACAATAATGGTTCGACCGTTAGGGGAAAATTCCTCTTGCGCAAGCAAGTGGATAATGTGAGTGGCGAAGATTTCGTTCCTTCATGGTACGATGGAGATACTCCGCTTCCGCAACTCAATCAGCCGTACGCTATTCGTTTCACCAGCACCTATTACGCAGAAAAATACGTGCTGTTCTGCGGTCATAAGAATCAGACGATTGCTGCTGATTTTACCAAGGGAACGAATCCCGGTGCAGTCGATCAATACATGGTATATGGTAACACCACCATGATGCCACAGAGTGTAGGAACGGCTTATCTGCTTCCGGCGGATCATAGCGATGAGACCTATCGTCGCACGACAGATGCGTCAGTTCGTCCGTTTGAGACCTATGTACTAGCTAGTGCCGCAACAATGTCGCTAATGCCAATTATAGCTCCATGGCGCGGCAATCCGCAGATAACGACGGATATCAGCGATGCAGAAGATATGATGCAGGTACGTCCATATATAGAGGTATTCTCCATTACGGGCCAACGAATTGGCTACTGGCAGAATGCGACAATACTGGATGTACAAGAAGAATGTCGGGCGCGTCTGCCGCTAGGATGCTATGTACTTAGTACAACGGGTGCAACAGTGAAAATGATTGTCAGATAAGCGAGCATGAATAGAGGAGTCTTTTTGCATACTGCGGTTATCTCGCTTGTCCTATTAGGTATAGTTACGCTAGGCTTACTCCCTGAATTTTCAGGAAGCGATTCTGTGAAGTTGATTCAAACGAGGGTAGCCGCCAATTATGCACCAGCATACCTGCCTGTAACGTCCAACAATGGACTAAGACAGCAGCGATCCAACTATGCTTCTCCACTTGCAATGCCGCAAATGGATGGCGGAATAGGTCTGGGCCAGGCAGTCGCACCTATCTCCTATATGTCGTCCAAGGCTGCGCAAGTACATGTTATCGGAACCCAGCCTACATCGCAAAATACGCAGGAGTGCAGGACGACAAAGTCTGTATCTTCGATAGTAGGAAACAATACATGGAAAGGACAGATAACTATGGTAGCAGCGCCGGCATTGGCTTACGTTCCCGCACAAAGTGGAGAACTGCCTGCCGAGATGTTTGCTCCGGCCATACGCAGAGCTCCTCCAGATGAGGAGGGCGGAGGAACCAATGGCCCTAATCTGGAGCAACCCGTAGGAGATGCTATTCCGTTCTGTATATTATTGGCTATAATCTTTGTATTGATTAAACGATATACTTATAAACATGAGAACTAAAAAGTGGATATTGGCCAGTCTTTGGACTATTGGTATATGCCTTTTGGTGGCATGCCAACCAGCCAGCGAATGGCAATTGGTTTGGGAGGATGATTTCGAAGGCAACGAACTGAATGCTGACTATTGGAACGTAGAGGACAACGCCCGTGGCGGAGGTAATGCAGAACTGCAATACTACACTCCGAAGAACATAACTATAGAACGCCATCCTCAGACTGGCGAGAGTTGTCTCGTGCTCAATGCCCAACGCGAGGATTACCGCAATCGCCCATGTACATCGGCTCGGCTGAATACTCAGGACAAAGTGACAGTAGAATACGGCAAAGTAGAAGCACGTATCGCTTTCCCATATACAGCAGACGGTTTATGGCCTGCATTCTGGATGCTTGGAAATAATCTTGCACACAATTTAGGAAACAATGATGATATTGATACCCGCGTGAAGCAATTAGAAGAACTGGGTTTGGTTGTTTGGCCGAAATGCGGCGAGATTGATATTTGCGAGATGGGACATAAGAACGGGATCGCAGCGGGCACGCAAGATCGTTATTTCAATGGTGCATGCCATTGGGGGGAGTCGTTCAACAATGGTGCTTATCCTAACTACGGACAGTTCAATACTGCCGATTATCCTGTACAAGGCGATTTCCATCTCTTCACGCTTATCTGGACCGAGGATACCATCGCTATGTATCTCGATCAGGATAAGTATCCCGAAGTAGCACCTTATTTCCAATTGTCGTTGCGAGAAAAGGATATCAACCAACCGGGACACTACTTCAACCATCCATTCTATTTGGTACTCAACCTGTCGGTAGGAGGTTTCTTCCCGGATATGCCAGCGGCAGAGAAATATCCTGAACTGATAACTGCTGACGACCCATCGTTCCAACGTGTTACGGCACTGCCGGCTGATGGAACACCCGTTAAAATGTATGTGGATTATATACGTGTTTTTCGCAAAAACCCGTAATCGTAGATTTAAGATTTTAGACTTGATATGAAACTCAGTATCCGTGAAAAATTTGGCTATAGCCTAGGTGATACCGCCTCCCATTTTGTGTGGGACCTTGTAGGCTTTTGGTTACTCATCTTCTACACCGATATCTATGGCCTCTCGCCGGCATTGGCTGGTGTCATCATGTTCGTCGGTTCTATTTGGGATGCCGTGATGGACCCTATCGTGGGAATCATCTCCGATCGTACCTCCTCACGTTGGGGCAAATTCCGTCCATACCTTCTCTTTGGCTCTGTACCATACGCTATCCTGGCAGTCCTCGCATTCACAACTCCGGAATTCGGATTGAATGGCAAGTTTGCCTATGCACTTATCACATGCTTGTTGTTGCGAACAGCTTACGCATTCGTCAATCTTCCGTATTCGTCACTTTCGGCAGTTATGACAGATGATTCCAATGAGCGTGCGGGGCTGAATACCTATCGATTTATAGCAGCGTATATAGGTCAGTTTATCGTCACGGGTGCTGCTCTCTATCTGGTCAAATGGCTAGGAGCTATCGGCAATGAGGGTGTTGTCAACCAAGCACAAGGGTATCAATATACCGTGGGTCTTTTTGGTATCTTGTCGATCGCCTTTTTCCTCATCGCATTCTTCTCTACCAAAGAACGAGTGCCGCAACCAGAGAAACAAGATAACAATGTGCTGAAGGATTTCAAATATCTATTCCTCAACAAAGCATGGATTGTGCTAACCTGTGTCGGTATTGTATCGTTCATCATGTTCGCTATGCAGAATGCGGCCATCGCCTATTACTTCAAATACTATATCCATGACGCAGAGAATGTGCAACTATTCAATGTACTCGGAACTATCGCTCTCATAGTAGCACTCCCGGCATCCAAACCATTGGCTAAACGTTTTGGCAACAAGATGGTCTATATTATGTCGTCCATCGTATCGGGTATATTCTTCGCCCTCATCTTTGTGGCAGGCGATAATCTACCTCTCGTCTATATATTCAATATCCTAGCGAAGATGGCATATGCACCTGCAGTTCCGCTGTTGTGGACGATGTTGGCAGACGTAGCGGACTACGGAGAATGGCGTTTCAACCGCCGTACAACAGGTCTCTGTTTCTCAGCCTCTGTGCTAGCGCAGAAACTGGGTTGGGCTATCGGTGCAGCAGCTGCCGGATGGCTGCTCAGCGTGACGCATTTCGTGGCTAATGCAGATATCCAATCCGACACAGCCATGATGGGTATCCGCTTGCTGGTTAGTATTATACCTGGTGTTCTCTATGCATCATGTGCACTGGTCATGATGTTCTATAATTTGGACAACCAGACCATGGAGCAAATGAAGAATGAACTGGAAGAAAGACGTTCCACACGATAAACATCACACACTACAAAATGGTACAAGGACAATTTATATCAATCAATGGTGAGCGCTTCTACGAAATCGCCAATTACGATGCTATGCAGCCGTTCTTTATCTCGCTGGCATCGGATACGGACTTATGGATGTATCTGGCATCTACAGGAGGACTAACGGCAGGACGTCGTTCGCCTGGAGAAGCACTCTTTCCCTACTACACAGATGATAAGATAACCGAGGGATATGCGTTCACAGGACCGCATACCAAGATAAATAATTGGCTACCATTTTCGGACAAGCAACAACCCGTTTATGATATCTCTCGCAAGATAGCTAAATCGCTGGTGGGTAACCAAATCGTCTTCTGCGAGGAAAACCGTACGCTCGGTTTGCGCTTCTCTTATCTATGGGCACCGGCTGGAAAATATGGATGGGTACGCAGAGCCACGTTGGAGAATTTATCCAATCAACCTATCGACATTGATTTGACAGACAGTCTGCTCAATATTCTGCCAGCTGGCGTAGAGCGTAAGACACAGAATGAGTTCTCCACACTCGTGGATGGTTATAAGAAAACGGAATTGGTTCCGGGTGCTTCGCTGGCGCTCTTCCGCATGGAGGCTATTTTGGTGGATCGGGCAGAACCGAGTGAATCGCTGACGTGCAACACTGTCTATGCATTGGGCCTACCGAATGCCGATTATTCGCAAACAGAATCTAAAGGTGTTCGTGGCGCATACATTGCTCATTCTCACCTTCATTCCTTCGCTCAGTCACTTACCTGGTACAACGTGCTCGATGTATCGAAAGATGCGGTTGCTGTACATGAGTTGATGCATTTCATTGCGCGCCCGGATGCAATCGATTGCATCGAAGCAGCCATGAAGCAGTCCACTGAGACTCTGAAACAGATAGTCGCGCAAAACGATGGTATTCAGCATACAGGAGACGAAGCTAACGATGCACGTCATTTTGCTAATGTGCTATTCAATACTATGCGCGGTGGCTACTACCTAACGTATCCACCGAAATCAGCGACAGAAGACTTACCGCTAACCTTCGGCCGTCGCCACGGAGATCCTTCGCGTCCATGGAATCTCTTCTCCATCCGTGTGCAAGACGAACAAGGCAAACCTGTTGTGGCATACCAAGGCAACTGGCGCGATATATTCCAGAACTGGGAAGCGCTGTCCTATTCGTATCCGCTGTATATCAACCATATTATAGCTAAGTTCCTCAATGCTACTACGGCTGATGGATATAACCCCTATCGCATCTCCAACGAAGGAATCGATTATGAGGTAATTGAACCCGAGAACCCATGGTCGAATATCGGCTATTGGGGCGACCATCAAATCATCTATCTCCTTCGTCTGTTGGAACTCAGTTATCGCCATGACCCGAAGACATTGCACGGCCTATTGAACGACCGTCAGTATGCTTTTGCTAATGTTCCATACCGTCTGAAATCATATGCAGAGATAGTGGCAGATCCGAAGAATAGTATTCGGTTTGACGATGAGGAGCACAAGCGTATTCAAGCGCTGGTTCCGAAGATGGGGGTAGATGCTAAATTGCTATTGGATGAGCGTCAGCAAGTGCGTCGTACTACCATGGCAGACAAACTGCTAATCACATTACTTACCAAACTGTCTAACTTCGTTCCCAACGCAGGTATTTGGATGAATACTTTGCGTCCGGAATGGAACGATGCGAACAATGCACTGGTAGGTTTTGGAGCATCTATGGTAACGCTCTGTTACATGCGTCGTTATGTCACGTTCCTACAGAACCTGCTTAACGAAGATATCACTATCGGTGTTGAAACTGCGGAGTTCCTGAAAGCCATTCACAAATCACTAGCTGATAAGCTCTCTCCATTCGCCTTTATTAACGCTGTTGGTAAAGCAGGCGAGAACTATCGTACGCGAGTGTATAAAGGAATTAGTGGCGAGCAAACCAAAGTGGCGTTGGCTGATGTACAAAATTTTTTGAAAGCCGCCTTGAATACTATCGATGCATCTATTCGTACGAACAAACGTGCGGATGGACTATACGAGGCATACAATTTGATTAAGTTCACCGATAAGGACATCGAGATTTCGCACCTGTATCAGATGCTTGAGGGACAAGTGGCGGTACTCACATCTGGCGTCCTCAGTGGAGCGGAAGCAGCAGATCTCTTGGACGCAATGCGCGCCTCGGATCTCTATCGAGAAGACCAACGCAGCTATATGCTCTATCCTAATCGTCGCCGTAAGACATTCCTCGAACTCAATAACTTGCCATCGGAAGCAAAAGATCTGCCTGTGGTGAAGAAATATCTGGGTACGATACTTCGACAAGATTGCGATGGAGGAATCCATTTCGATGCACAATATCGGAATGCCAACAATCTGCCTGATGAACTGAAAGATCTCTACGAGCAAGTCTTCAATCACCACGCTTTCACAGGCCGTAGTGGTACGTTCTATAAGTACGAAGGACTGGGGTGTATCTACTGGCATATGGTAAGCAAACTGCTATTGGCCGTAGGTGAAAATATCTCGATTTCAACGGATAAAAATGCCACTGAGCGACTGAAAAAACATTATGCTGCTATTCGTGAAGGAATAGGCTCGCATAAGAATCCAACCGAGTATGGCGCATTCCCCTTTGATCCGTACTCACACACCCCTTCTATGGCCGGAGTACAACAGCCGGGAATGACAGGACAAGTCAAAGAAGATATTATCTCGCGCTGGTTCGAACTCGGAGTGTCTGTACACGATGGTCAAATCACCTTCTGCCCGACTATGCTCACGGATGCTGATTTCCGAGATGGAGAATTACGCTTCACCTACTGCGGCACAGAGGTGGTGTATCGTAGAAAGTCGAAAGGCGAAGGTCAAAAGCCATTGACTTTGAGCAAGGAACAGAGTGAGCATATTTTTGCGCGTGATGGGAAGATCAAACAACTAATAATTGAAGTATGAGAAGCAAATTATCCATTATTCATTATCAATTATCAATTGTGATTTTGTTGGCGGCATGTACTCCGCAAATGAAATCATCCAGCGTGTGGCTTACTTCAGAAGCAGGTGACAAGTGTGCAGAAAAAGAAGCAGTAGTTTTCAAGAAGGGAAGCGCAGAGAATGCTATTGTAGTAAATCTCGCTGACCGCCGCCAAACGATAGATGGTTTCGGTGGTTCGCTGACCGAGTCATCAGCGTTTGTTCTGGCCTGTCTGCCTCAAGAGCAACGACAAGCTATTCTGGAAGAACTGTATGGCGAGAATGGTGCTAATTTCTCTGTGACACGTACGCAAATAGGAGCCTCGGATTTTTCGGTAGAAGGCAAATATTCTCTCGCAGAACAAGATGGCGATACAGCGTTGCTCTCGTTCTCATTAGACCGCGATAAGGAAGGATTTTCGCGTGCAAAATATCCGCAGGTAAAAGATGAAAACTACGACCTCTACCATCTTATGCTAGACGTGTGGAATATCAAGCAGCAACAAGCTGACAAGGCCTATCGCATCATGGCCAACACATGGACTGCACCCGCATGGATGAAGGAGAATAAGAAATACTACGAGCGCGAGAATGGTTTCCATCGCGGAGGCGCATTGTTGCCGCAGTATTATCAGACCTATGCGAACTATATTGCTCGTTATATCGAGGCGTGGAGAGCCGAAGGAGTAGATATCTGGGCGGTTACTCCTGTGAACGAACCGATGGGCAATGATGGAGGTTGGGAGAGTATGGATTTCTGGCCTGCTGTTGAGGCCGATTTCATCGGGAAATATCTGGGCCCGACTTTCGAGAAACGTGGGTTGAGCGATGTCGCTATTTACGGTTTCGACCAGAATATTTTTGAGATGGGACCGTATACTGCCGCTATCTACGACAATGCTGAGGCTAGCCAATATACAACCGGTATGGCTGTCCATTGGTACGGTAGTACGATAGATTGTTTTCCGCATGTATTGGACAGCATTCATGCACTATATCCCGACAAGACTATTTTTCATTCTGAAGGATGTATAGATAATCTCGGTTGTGACCCGTGGGATGGCGTAACTGATCCAGTCGGTTTCAAAGAATCCGGGTGGTTCAATAATGACAGTTTCTGGTGGCAACCAGTAGCTACTGATTGGGCCTATTCCACTCGATGGGCGGGTGACACGCATCCAAAATATGCAGGTGTTCATCGCTATGCGCGCTATATCATCGAAGGTATGAACCATTGGTTGACCGGTTTTTGCGATTGGAATGTCGTGCTTGATTCTATCGGAGGCCCGAACCATGTGAATAATTTTGCTGCGGCACCTGTGATGGTGGATTATGAGAATGATATCGTCTATTTCACTCCTTATTATTACGCACTCAAGCAGTTCAGCCGTTCGATGCGTCCGGGAGATACGGTTCTTGGAGTGGAAAGGAAGACCGATAATCTGTCCAATATTCATCTTTGTGCCACTGTGAATAAAGATGGACAGTATGCCATCAATATACTCAATACGAGCGAAGCCGTTACTTTCCCGCTGCAGATTGGTGACTATGTCGCCGATATACAAATGCCGGCTAATGCTGTTGAAACCATTATCGTCACCCTCTAAATTTTGAAACCAACGTACCTTCAGCCATGAATAGACAGCCCATTATCGCTCTCTTTTTGTTCGTGACACTAGCTCTGGTCGCGCAGACACCTGTGTCGGTAGGTGGCGGATCGTATGCATCATACGTGCCTCTGACTAAGAGTAGGACATCCGAACACGAGGGGTGTCAAGCTTATCAAATGGAGCATCGCAAACTCTATGTTCCTGATTCGCTCTTGGCACGCTTGGGAGCGGCTAACGGTTCTGTACAAGGAACGATGGCATTGCCTACCAATGATTGGTGGACGCATGCTTTGGTCAACGAGTGGACCGGCAAAATATGGATGTATCCAGGTTGGGTAGAAGCTACGCAAGATGGAATTGATATAGGTTATCCTGATCACTGGGAACCAACGGGGAACGAGGTGAAATGGGACACACCGCTTCACGTATCACTGAAAGCCACTCATGCTGACCGACCCAATCCAAAGATGGATTGTTTGGTGGACAATTGGTCAGATTTCATGATGTCGTTCATTATCGTATGCGGAGAAGATTGGCTGCGTGTTACTTGCGTTCATGGTTCTCCGCTCATCTGGTTTGAGTCAAAGGGTATGCAGATGACAGTTGCCAATCCTGATGCTGCTAAATACTGGACACAAGAAGCAACAGGTCAAGATAAACAATGGCTGGTAGTTGGATTGAAAACCGACGGTCTGACAGATGAGACACTGACTACTTACGCCACACGTGTGCCTCGTTCCACCACGATGACCTATGCCTACGATGCGGAACATTCGTCTTTATCCACAACATTCTCCCTCACGACAGAAAACATAGCAACAGGTGCTCGCTCTGCTACGGCACCTTGTCTCATGGCCTTTCTTCCGCACCATTACTATGAGCCATCAGTTATTGATTTTCAACTCTCCGATAGCCATTATCTCTCGCCGCGTGGTCAGATGCGTTTGGCGGAGGGAAATGATTTCTCCATCTCCTATCCCGTTCACTCATTTCTGCCGTACTTTCCTGCACCACTGGAGTGGAATGAGGAATTTTCTGCTACTCGCATGGCAGAACTGAATGCCGACTATTCCAAACGTGGCACTTTTGGAGGCGATACCTATTGGGGAGGAAAAGGTCTTACGCAGATGGCGCACTACATGACCTTTGCGTTGCAGATGGGTGATACGGCTACTTTCCGTATGGCTAAACAGCGACTAAAAGATGTGCTCATTGACTGGTACACCTATACTCCGGGCGAGCAACGCTATTATTTCGCTCGTTATCCACGATGGGGAGCATTGATTGGTATGGATCCATCGTATGACTCCGAGACATTTAATGATCATCATTTTCATTATGGTTATTTCATTTATTCCTCTGCTGTTCTATGTATGTTGGATGATGATTTTCGCATACAGTACGGACCAATGGCACGAGAAGTGGCACGCGATTATGCAAACTGGCAGCATTCGGCAGATGAACCATGGTTCCGCACGCTGGATCCCTACTGCGGTCATTCTTTTGCAGGCGGACTTGGTAATGCAGGCAATGGTAACGGACAGGAATCTACTTCGGAAGCTATACAAGGATGGGGAGGCGTATGGATGCTAGGTGCTGCGCTTCAAGACCAGGAAATGTTGGAAGCGGGTATCATGGGCTATACCCTCGAGACACGAGCAACATCTGAGTACTGGTTCGACAAGAAAAGACGCAATATCGATTTTACCAAATATCAACATCCATACTGCTGCAACCTAACCATGCAAGGAGTAGGATGGTGGACCTGGTTCTCGGGAGATCCTGTTTGGATGCACTCCATCCAATGGCTGCCGATATCACCTATATTGACCAACTGCTTCAGCGAAGACCTGGCATTCACACGTTGGGACTATACGCAGATGTATGCGGCCAAGGAGGTGGGCAATTACGAAGCAGAGACTAATGGTCTGGGCGACGAATCGGGTCTGGGAAATGTCTGCCTGTCGTATCTCTCGCTCTTTGATGCAGATTCAGCCATCAATGTGTGGAGTAGGATGGACGCGATGGGTAAACCGTTGGCCAAAAATCCTGATACAGGAGGTATCACCTATTGGTTGGCCCATTCCCACAAAGCACTCGGTGAAAAAAGATACGATATCTATGCCAATCATCCACTGGCATGTGTCTATACAGACACGCTTAGTGGACGCATGACTTATGCCGTATTCAATGTGGGGCAAACTCCATTATCCGTACATTTCTTTGGGGCCAAGGACACAACAGTCACGGTACCACATGGATTGACACTCATCAGTGGCGCACACTCTCAGACCATTACCACAATAGAGGATGAAGCTGATGCTGTCGAACCAGATCCGATGGCATGGAATCTTCCCTATCCGAATCTGGCATTGCACAAACCGGTTGCCGTATCCTCGGAAGAAAACGCCGGTTGCCTAGCGGTTAACCTAACAGATGGTAAGGAAACGACTCGTTGGGGATCGATTCATCAGGATAACGAATATGCCATCGTTGACCTAGAGCAGATGTGCTACATCGACTATATGATTTTACGATGGGAGACCGCATATGCATCGGAATATGAACTGGCATTTAGTGATGACAATAGCACTTGGCGCACTTCTATGCATTCTTCTGCGGGAGGAGTAGAGAAAGTGGATACCCGTGTTCGCGCTAGATATATTCGATTGAAAGGAACACAGCGTGCTACGCAATATGGCACATCGCTCTACGAACTAGAAGCCTACGGAAGACCATTGAGCGGAGATCCGACGAAGGTATTTGCCATTGCTCTGTCAGCAACTGATACGGTGCTCTACCAAGGGCAATCTACCGTATTGACAACAACAGCCTATAATGTCAATGGAGAAGAAATGACATCTACTGCGGCATACACAATCACCAATGGTATTGCGCAGTTGAACGGTAATACGGTGACTTGTCCTAACTACGGAACAGTGACTGTACAAGCAAGGGTAGATGACTGCGTAGCTTCACTTACACTGGTGGTACTAGAGACCGAACAACTGGATTCGGTGGTGGTCTATCCGGCGGAAGTAACGATGCCTGCAGGCGACACACAACGATTTGAAGTGTGCCCAATCAATCAATTTGGAATGACTATCGATACCTGCCATTATGATTTCCGAGCAACGCAGGTGGGAGATACAACACTGACGTTCGATTGCTATGAACTGTCTGCAACAGCTGTGGCGCATGTATTGCCTTATTCGGATGTTAATTTAGCACTCGAAAAGCCTGTTACAGAGTCAGGACACGAGAACGCAGGGACTGTACCAGAAAATGCAGTCGATGGAAAACAAGACACTCGATGGGGAAGTCGTTTCAACGATGATGAATGGTTGGAGATAGACTTGCTGCATTGTTATCAACTAGATTCGATTCGTATATATTGGGAAACGGCTTATGCCACAGAATATGAGATTCAGGTCAGCCAAGATGCTATCTTCTACGAAACAGCCTATAGCACGACCAATGCTAAAGGGGGAAAGGTGACACATCCAATTCAGGTATCCGGGCGCTACGTACGTCTCATTTGTCATAAGCGCAGTACTGGCTACGGTTCTTCACTATATGAGATAGAAGTCTATGGCTCAGGTCGCTGTGACGACATAGAAACCGCAATTGATAATCATATAACACCAACAACCAATTACAAATTTATTAAGGATGGACAGATGTATATTTCGCACAACGGTGTTGTCTATACTGTTAGTGGCCTTGTATTCATGCACACCAAAGAGTGACGAAGATAAGTTTATAGAGGATCTTCTGGCACGTATGACGCTGGAGGAGAAAATAGGTCAGTTGAATCAACTTGACCCATCTTGGAGTGCAGAAGAAAAAGAGGCATTGATTCGCGAGGGCAAAGTAGGCTCTATCTTTAATATGGTGGGAGCTAAAGAAGTGAATCGATTGCAAAGGATGGCGGTGGAAGAAACGCGCTTGGGCATACCATTGGTGGCCGCTCGCGACGTGATACATGGTTATCATACGATTTATCCTATTCCTCTAGGGCAAGGCGCTACGTGGAATCCTGATTTGGTAGAAAAAGCCGCACAATTGACTGCCATAGAAGCGCAACAAGATGGAATTCGTTGGGCTTTTTCGCCAATGGTAGATGTGGCGCATGATCCGCGTTGGGGGCGTGTGGCTGAAGGTTACGGAGAAGATGCGTTACTCACTTCTACGATGGGAGCAGCGACCGTTAGAGGTTATCAAAGTCAGGGCATGGCAGCGTGTGTGAAGCATTTTGCCGGATATTCGGTAAGTGAAGGAGGGCGCGACTATAATACCACTTGGATTCCAGAAGTGCAATTGCGTGATATATACTTGCCGCCTTTTAAGGCCGCGATTGATGCGGGTGCGATGAGTGTGATGTGTTCGTTTAATGATTTGAACGGACTACCTTCGTCGGCTAATCCGCATCTCAATATTGATATTCTGCGTCACGAATGGAAATCGGATGCATTGCTTGTTAGCGATTGGGGAAGTGGTTCGGATCTAGTGCCGCATGGTCTGTGTGCAGACAAGAAAGAGGCAGCATTGCGCTGCATCAATGCTCGCATGGAAATGGATATGCAAGGCAATATTTATACGGATTATCTGGCGGAACTGGTGAAAGAAGGTAAAGTGAAAGAAAGTCAGATAGACGAGTGCGTTCGTTCGGTATTGCGTCTGAAATATCGATTGGGATTGTTTGAAAATCCATATGTGCCGGAGGAAGAAATCCAAGACTATACTCCCGAGGCACTGGCTGCGGCGCAGCAAGCGGCAGAGGAGAGTGCAATATTGCTGAAAAATGACGGAATACTTCCGATTTCATCGGGAAAATCCGTGCTGATTTGTGGTCCGATGGCCGATCAAAAGAAAGAGCAATTGGGAACCTGGATATTTGATGGTCAGCCAGAGCACAGTATCACGCCATTGGCTGCTTGGCAATCGCAATCGGATAATCGTGTTATCTATGAGTCGGGGTTGGCCTACAGCCGTGATAAGAATTTGGCGGGCATTCAGAAAGTAATAGCCAAAGCCAGTCAAGCAGATGTGATACTCTATTTCTGCGGAGAAGAAGCCATTCTTTCCGGCGAGGCTCGTTGTCGCGCAGATTTGAATCTGCCGGGTGCGCAAACGGAAATGATGGACGCGTTAGCCAAAACAGGTAAGCCCGTTGTGATGGTTGTTATGGCCGGTCGTCCGTTGACCATAGGCAAACAAGTGGATCAGGCTGCGGCTGTGCTTTATGCATTCCACGGAGGCACAATGGCCGGTCCTGCACTGCTGAATCTGTTGACCGGAAAAGTTGTTCCTTCGGGCAAAACGCCTATCACATTTCCTAAGATGGTTGGTCAAGTTCCACTCTACTATAACAGACATAATACGGGTCGTCCGTCGTATGACCCGCCAATGCTGATAGATAGTATTCCAATCGGTTGTCCGCAGTTCTCGATAGGTCAATCGTCTTATTGGTTGGAAACGCCAACAGAGCCGTTGTTCCCATTTGGATTTGGATTGTCGTACACGACGTTTGAGTACGGAGAACCGCAATTGAGCGATACATTATTGAGCGACAGTATCATAGTAAAGTGCGAGATACGGAATACCGGCAAGTATGATGCGTACGAAGTAGTGCAACTCTATACTCATCAGTTGTCGGGTGCGCTAGTTCGTCCTATAAAGGAATTGAAAGGTTTTAAGAAAATGCTGATTCCTGCGGGAGAAAAACGTACGGTAGAATTGACCTTACATAAGAATGATTTAGGTTATTGGCACGAGGAAAAACGTGACTGCGAAAGTCGTGTATGGTTTGCTACCGATGCTGCCAGATACGAAATATGGGTAGCGCCCGATAGTCGATGCGCCACCCATTCCGTTACGTTTTCTATAGCAGAATAACGCTTATTTCTTACATTTTCCTTCGCATGTGATGCACTTGTAGCAAAGTCCTGCAAGTGCTGCTCCAACGAGCGGAGCAACGATGAAGAGCCACAACTGCGGAAGTGCAAGCGCATTCTCCGAGAAGATAGCTTGTGAGATAGAACGAGCAGGATTGACAGAAGTGTTGGTCAAAGGAATAGAGATGAGGTGAATCAGAGTGAGAGTAAGACCGATTGCCAATCCACCAAATGCGCCATTAGCATGCTTGCTGTCAGTAACACCGAGGATAACCATCAGGAAAACGAAGGTCAGAACAGCCTCAATCGCAAATGCTCCCCACACATTGGTTTGCAGATAACCGGCAGCTACATCTTCTGCGCCGAAGAACTCGCCATAACCGTTAGCAGCAAAAGTACCGATAGCCATTCCAGCCGATTTTGCGATACCGAAGAGGATAGCAGCAGCAGCGATTGCGCCCAGGATTTGTGCGCACCAGTAAACCAACATTTCCTTAACAGTCATACGTCCGTTGACAAAAACGCCAAGGCTGACAGCAGGGTTGAGATGAGCTCCGCTAATATGGCCGATGCCATAAGCAGCAGCAACGATAGTTAGACCAAAAGCGAGTGCAACGCCCAAGAATCCAACATGACCGAACAAGGCAGTACCACAACCGCCGAGCACGAGAACTGCAGTTCCGAAGAACTCTGCAGCAAATTTGTTACACAATTTCATAATCTTTGATTTTTAGTTAAATTATTAAAAAGTCCTAAAAGGGCTATTGTAGCAATGATACTGGCGATGCCGAGCCACCACATATTGCCTGTTCCGACAGTATCGGCCCAAGTCTTATTATCCGCGATTTCATCGAATAAATAATAGGAAATGACAGCGATGCCATTGTTGGTAAAATGCATCAAGATTGGCACCCACAAACTTCCGGTCCAAACAAATGCATAACCAAACATGGCGCCCATCAACATTCGTGGGACGAAACCATAGAATTGCATATGAATGGCAGAAAAAACGATAGCCGAAATCCAGATAGCAATGTGTGCGTTGTGCGGGAAAATTTGTTGAAGTGTTCCGCGGAAAGAGAGCTCTTCGGACAAGGCCGGAAGAAGAGCCAGCAGAAGGATGTTGATAATCAAAATACCCACATTGTCGGCTTGCAAAAATCGCTCGGTTAGTAATGCTGCAGCATCTTCCTGAGCACGCAGGAATTGTTCGATGAAATCGAGACTTTCCGGCAATTTGACGCGACTATTCAGGTCGGCCAGTAAGTTGATGCCGGGAATGGCACAAATCATGATAGCGATAGCGAGCAAGGCTATCTGCCACGACATTCCACGATTGAGTTTGAGCCAGGCCAATGGTCGATGGTCGCTACTCCATAACCATGCGCATAGAATAGGCGGCAGGAGAAAAGTTCCTAATGTCTGCAGTAGTTGCAGCCACTTAAGAGAAACGGTGGTTTGCTCTGCGCCACATGCCAGATACCAAATACTCATCGCCACCAGCGTGAGAGCGGCCATGATACCTAGCCAAACAAATATACGAACTAAGGGTTTATCCATTGATGAGTTTTTCTACCACTTCCGGCACACCAACAGTGGCGGGTTTGCGAATATGTGTGATTCGGTCGGCCCACAAGCCAAATTCCGGTTGGCCAGGATCGACAAAATAGATTGGTACATCGGGTCGCGCGTAATGGATGAGCGAAGCAGCAGGATAGACATTCAGACTGGTCCCCACCACGAGCATAATATCCGCCTGCGATGCCACTCGGCAAGCTTCGTCGAAATAAGGAACTCCTTCGCCGAAGAAGACGATATACGGTCGCAGCAATGAACCATCCGGATGGCGGTCGCCATAATGTTGCTCCCAACCCTGAATAGGCACAGTTGCCGTTTCGTTGTTTTCCGAACGCAGTTTAGTGATTTCGCCATGCAGATGGATGACATTGGTGGAACCTGCGCGTTCGTGCAAATCATCTATATTTTGCGTGATGACGCGTGTGTCAGGCAGAGCCTGTTGGAGTTTGGCGATAGCAATATGAGCCGCGTTGGGTTTTGCCGCCAAGGTGTCGCGGCGACGAGCGTTGTAGAAGTCGACACAAAGTTGCGGATTGCGCAACCATGCTTCGTGCGTACACACATCTTCTACGCGATAATTCTCCCACAAGCCATCACTATCGCGGAAAGTTCCTAATCCGCTTTCGGCGCTAACGCCTGCTCCGGTAAAAACGACAATCATGTGCTCAAAAATTTACTCTGATTAAGATTTTGATGGGTCATCTCTGTCTCGAAATGCTCTCGTGATCGTCTCGGTAAAGTCTCGTTTATGTCTCGTTCACTTCTCGACCACAAAAAAGTATACGATTATTAAGATTTTGAATCGGCGGCAAAGTTACAAAAAAAAACATAAACTCGCAAGATAAGCGAATTAAAAATGGTAAAAATGAGAGTATTTTTACCTTTTTATTTGTGTATATCAAAAAAAAGTACTATTTTTGCACACTTTTGGGTGCGCGCACTTGCACGCGTTGAGTGTGTACTCTCTCGAAATGAAACAAACTAAGCAAGTAAGTATAAATGACTATTCTTTGTGTCGAAACTAGCACATCTGTTTGTTCTGCGGCTATCTGTGAGGATGGCGTGCCAACGAACGAACGTGTTTCACTAGAAGGCGGCAATCATGCGCGTATACTGCCGATATACATTGATGAATTATTATCTGCTCACCAAGGAAAGATAGATGCCGTTGCTGTTAGTGATGGCCCGGGCAGTTATACGGGTTTGCGCATAGGAGCCAGTATGGCTAAAGGTATATGTTACAGTTTGGGCATTCCACTCATTCCCGTTCCGACTTTGCAAACGCTATGTGCCGTAGCTAAAGAGAATTTAGGTGAGTCGGTAGAATCATTGGTTCTTTGCCCGATGATTGATGCCAGACGTATGGAGGTCTATACGGCTTTCTATGATGCGCAGTTTCAGCCACTTACAGATGTTCGTGCTGTGGTAGTGGAAAACTCACAATCGTTGTCAGCACCAAATACATCGCGTGTTTGTTATTTTGGTGATGGTGCTACTAAATGTCAAATAGTGCTAACAGAGCCTTCTTGGCATTTTATTCCAGATATCGTTCCATTGGCCCGCTATATGGGACGATTGGCAGAATCTTTGCCCGCTGCAGATACGGCTTATTACGAGCCGTTCTACCTAAAGGAATTTATTGCGGCACCGAGTCATATTAAAGGATTGTAATGAGTAAAAATTTGAACATAGCAAAGTGTACGGCATTGGGACTATTTTTCCTAATGTTTATGTCATGTTCCACTCAGAAAAACACCTGGGGTACTCGTTCATTCCATCAAACTAAAGTCAAATACAATATTCTCTATAATGGCAATATCGCTTATGAGGAAGGTTTGAAAGCTATTCGTGATGCCAATACCGACGATTACAGTCAAGTGCTTTACCTATATCCGGTGAGCAATCATAAGGCAGCGGAAGCGAGTGTGGCTCAGATGGATAAGACTATCGAGAAATGTCGTAAGTGTATCAAATTGCATTCCATCAAGGCCAAACCCAAACCAGATCCGAAACGCGCGAATGATCCGAAATACAAGCAATGGCTCAAGTCGGAGGAATTCAACAAAGAAATGCACTTGGCCTGGATGCGTTTGGGAGAAGCGGAGTTCCACAAAGGCGATTTTCTTGGCGCAGTAAGCACGATGAATTATGTCTATCGCCATTATGAGAACGATGCAGATATTCAAGCACAATGCCAATTGTGGATAGCGCGTGCTTATGCAGAAATGGGTTGGCAGTATGAGGCAGAAGATATGCTCAATCGTGCACAGATAGACGCCTTGAGCAGAAAGCATGCCAGATTCTATTCTGCAGTAAAGGCAGATGTGCTGCTCAAGGGCAATCAGTATCACTCGGCATTGCCGTTCGTAAAGATAGCTATGCCTTACGAGAAACGCAAAATCTACCGTCCGCGTTTTGCATATGTGTTAGGGCAATTATACGAAAAAGAGGGAAATAAATCCGAAGCGATATCAGCATACAAATATGTTATACGGCTTGCACCTCCTACAGAGATGGAGTTTAATGCGCGTATTCGTATAGCAGAACTGGGCGGGCGCAATTCTTTGAAGCAACTCAAGACGATGACTCGTCAATCTAAGTACAAAGATCGTCTTGATCAAATCTATGGTGCGATGGGTAATATCCATCTGCAGCAAGGCGACACAGCTAAAGCGCTAGAGATGTATGAAAAAGCCATTGCCGAGTCCACTCAAGCAGGAAAGGAAAAAGCTACGGTTCTAGTTCAGGCGGGCGACATCTATTATCAGCAGCATAATTATGTAAAGGCGCAACCGTGCTATCGCGAAGCTGTCACTATTCTAACTGCTGAGCACCCAGATTTCGCACGCGTTCAACTTCGCTCGGAGATGTTGGATGAACTGATATTGGCTTATCAGCAAGTCCAACTACAAGACTCGTTACAACGCCTAAGTAGGATGTCGGATGAAGAACAGCGACAAGTAGTTGAGCAGATTATTACCGAACTGATTGCCCAAGAGAAAATCGATTCGGTTCGTCAGGCACAAGCAGCTCGCGAAGCTGCTAGAGGCGATGAAGGGCCGCGTAGCGTAAACACTGCGAACATGCTGGGCAACCTGAATACGCAGAGGGGAGAGTGGTATTTCTATAATCTTCAATTGGTAAAACAGGGAGCGCAAGAATGGAGACGTGTGTGGGGAAACCGCATACTTGAGGATAACTGGCGCAGACAAAACAAACAAGTGACAGCATCCTATATCGATGATGGCTACGCAGAAGCGACAGATTCGCTAGTGATAGAGGGAGATTCTACTGTTGCATCACGCCAGGCACCTGAAACCGATAAGCATAAACCAGAGTATTACCTCCAGCAGATTCCTCGTACGCCTGAGGCATTAGCAATGAGTGACAGCTTGTGGCGTGAGGCAATGGTAGCATTGTTCTATATCTATCGCGATAAGGTGCAAGACGAGCCTATGGCAGAGGAAACCATGCGCTTACTTGAAGAACGCTTTGCGGGACATCCACAATTAGTCGATGTGTACTATTCTTGTTATCTGTACGCTTTACGTTACGATCAGCAGGAGGAAGCGGCTGATTGGCGAGCTAAGATAATGAAATATTATCCAGAGTCTACTCAGGCACAGATTGTCGGTCAACCTGATTATTTTGATCGCCTGCGCCGAATGGCACAAGAGCAAGATTCGCTGTATGCGCAAACATACAATGCCTATGTTCGTGGGCAGTATAATGATGTTAAGTCCAATAAGCAGTATGCCGAACGCGAATATCCGCTGAGCCCATTGATGCCTCGTTTCCTATTTCTCAATGCTGTTGCTGTGGCTCGTACCGAGGGACAAGATGCGTTTGTTGCTGAATTACAAGATGTAGTGGCGCGCTATCCGGAAACCCAGATGGGTGCAATGGCCAAAGATATGTTGGCGATGATGGGCCAAGGTATGGAAAGCCAAAAAGGTGGTAGTACGGGCAGTCTGGCTGATATGCGTGGTCAGGTGGATGATAACGCTACTGATTCAGTGGCTCAAGAGCAGACGTGGAGTGAAGATCGTAATCAGCCGAGCGTTGTGCTTCTCTGTCTGTCTAAAACGGACGAACAGGCTCTCAATGATTTGCTGTATGAAGTAGCAGTATTTAATTTCTCGCAATTCCTCATACGTGATTTTGACTTGCAGAAGATGCCGGTTTTGGGAACAGGATCTGCGCTTCGTGTCAGTGGGTTCAAAGATATGGATGAAGCAGAGTGGTGGATTGATTTGCTCCAACAGAGCGAGGATATGAAGCCTGTTATTCAGAATATACAAATCAAAGCCGTCACAGAAGTGAACTTGCCGTTGCTATAGGCGGAGATATAAAAAATGGACATCCACTAGATATCCATTTCGTCGGGGAGACGTGATTCGAACACGCGACCTCCGGTCCCCCAGACCGTTGCGCTACCGGGCTGCGCCACTCCCCGAGTGCTTTTTTCAAAAGCGGCTGCAAAAGTACTACATTTTTTTGATATACGCAAATTTTTATGCAAAAAAAATTCTATATTGAGACATATGGCTGCCAAATGAATGTGGCCGATAGCGAGGTGGTTGCTGCTATCATGCAGACCACCGATGCGCAGCTCACCGAGCGATGGGAAGAGGCGGATATTATTATCCTCAATACTTGTTCTATTCGTGATAATGCAGAGCAACGTGTCTCTGCGCGTCTGCGTGAACTCAAAGCGTTAATATCGAAGAACCATTCTGGTAGCAGACCCATTATCGGTGTTATTGGTTGTATGGCCGAGCGGATAGGCCAGGAACTCATAGATACTTACGATGTCGATTTCGTAGCGTGTCCTGATGCCTATCTCGATATCCCGAATCTTCTGGCACAGTGTGAGCAAGGCCATAAGGCGATGAATCTGCAACTAAGTACAACCGAGACTTATCGTCATATTATCCCTGCACGCATTGGGCGTTCCATCAGCGGATTCGTCAGCATTATGCGTGGTTGCAACAATTTCTGTTCCTATTGTGTTGTTCCCTATACTCGCGGACGCGAGCGTAGCCGTGATGTGGAGTCTATTCTCAATGAGGTACGCGACCTGCAAACTCGTGGTTATCGCGAGGTGACCCTTTTGGGGCAGAATGTCAATTCCTATCGTTTTGAGCGTGAGGATGGCACGGTTGTTGATTTTGCGGATTTGTTAGAACTGGTGGCCAACGCGGTACCAGACATGCGTATCCGTTTTACCACAAGCCATCCAAAGGATATGTCCGATAAGACACTCGAGACCATCAGCCGTCATAAAAACCTCTGTAAGTTTATTCATCTGGCTGTGCAGTCTGGTTCTAACCATATCCTCAAACTGATGAACCGCAAATACACCCGCGAATGGTATCTTGAACGTATTGCAGCCATTCGTCGCATCCTCCCCGACGCAGCCATAAGTACGGATATTTTCTGTGGATTCCACGATGAGTCACTGGAGGATCATGCGCAAACGCTCAGCCTCATGCGTGAAGTGGGATTCGACTCTGCCTTTATGTTCAAATACTCAGAGCGACCGGGCACTTATGCGCAGAAACATCTGCCAGATAATATTCCTGAGGAGGAAAAAGTACGCCGCTTGAACGAGATTATTGCCTTGCAAAATCAGCTCTCTCTCGAGTCTAACCAGCGAGAGATAGGCAAGACGGTTGAGGTGCTGGTCGAAGGGTTCTCTAAGCGTAGTCATGATGATATGTATGGCCGCACAGACCAATACAAGACGGTTGTTTTTCCGAGAACGAATCAGAAGATAGGAGATTTGGTTCAGGTCGCTATTTTAGAGGCGTCAGCAGCTACTTTGAGGGGCAATATTGTTGAAAATGCGTAAAAAAGTGCATTTTTTTGCTAAAATATTTGCTCATATCAAATAAAAGCAGTACTTTTGCACCGAAAACAAATAAATTTTCATAGTTAAGGTTTAGGTTTAATGGCAATAGGAGGCTGTGACAGTTTCCTATTGTTTTTAGACCGGAGGAGGTCCTTGTGACCTTGTTTTAGACCGAAAAAGCCAGGTTCTTCCCGAGAGGGTAGCTTTTTTTTATGAAAAACGAAAACAACATACCTACTCAACCATTGTCTCAATTGGACTCTATCGTTCCCGATTTGACAGACATGAACGAAGTTCGCAAGGCTGTTATTGCAGGCGAAATACTTAATCGTAAATATTAAATACTTATTATATGGCAACAACGTACATGACCGAAGAAGGTCTAAAGAAATTGAAAGAGGAGCTCCAGTACTTGGAGACCGTAGAGCGCCCACGTGTGATTGCTTCTATTGCTGAGGCGCGCGACAAAGGCGACTTGAGTGAAAATGCTGAATATGATGCGGCTAAAGAGGCACAAGGTGCTTTGGAGAGCAAGATCGCGCAAATCAAACTGCAACTCACCGAAGTGCGTGTCTTGGATACCAACGATATCCAGACTGATGAGGTGCAAATATTTAATAAGGTACGCGTGCGTGTACGCAATACAGGAAAGGAGAAAGTTTACCATCTCGTTACTGAGGGTGAGGCTAACTCTCTTGAGGGCAAAATCTCCATTACCACTCCTATTGCTCGTGGATTGATGGGCAAGAAGGTGGGTGACGTGGCTAAAGTACAGGTGCCTGCCGGACTCATGGAGTACGAAATTCTCGAGATTTTCATCTAAAATCTAAACATAGCAACGATGACTATCTTTACACGTATTATCAAAGGCGAGATTCCTAGTTACAAAGTAGCAGAGGATGACAAGAACTATGCGTTCCTCGACATCAACCCGATAGTCAAGGGCCACACATTGGTGGTACCTAAGTTAGCAGAACCAGAGGCAGACTATATCTTCGCTCTCACCGATGAGCAACTAAAGAGCCTGATGGTCTTTACCAAACGAGTGGCTAAAGGTATCAAGGCGGCTACGGGTTGCAAACGAGTAGGTGTAGCTGTCCTGGGTATGGAGGTTAATCATGTGCACGTGCATCTCGTTCCGATGAATTCGGAGAAAGATATGCTCTTTACCAATCCTAAACTCTCCCTGCCGGCAGATGAGATGGCCTTCATCGCCAACTCTATCGCAGAGGCAATTGAGAAGAAGTAAACTTCTTGCAATTCATAACAAAAGCGTCCTTCGGGGCGCTTTTTTTGTGCCGTCTCTTGCGTATGTAAAAATTTATTTGTAATTTTGCGGCGCAAAATTGAATATAATTAATCTGTTTATAAACAAATTCAACTATATGTTACACAAAAACTCTTTTCTGAAGCCGCTGTTTCTGACGGCATTCTTTTTACTGGTATTTGTTTCTACATCACATGCTATTGGTAATGACTATTTGGAGAAATTCAATCACTATAGCGTGATGAGTATGGGAAACGGAGTTCTACGATTCAATGTTCCTATCTGGGTGTGGGGAAATACAGCTCAGCGCGACTACTTTCTCAACTGTAGCCCTTCTGCAAATGACAGTCTGGATTCCTACATCTGGTATAGTTCTAATTCTAATGTTGCCCATCGCAATCAAGTTACTCGTGCGGTGTCTTTCTACGCTGACAGGTATGGCAAAAATTCTAAAAAAGGTGCTAACGGAGCAGGCCATATTCGTGTGCACGAAGGTAGTATCGTTGTGCGTAGCACCTACGATGGTGTGCCTCAGTCGGTGGCCGCTGGTAACTCATGGACCAATCTGGAATTGAAGCGTAAATCAGATGCAGGATGGGATCACATCACTTATATTGAGTTCGATTGGTATCCTCCTACCGGTCTTGAAAATGCTGATTTCTACGTGGGCATTTCGGCTGACGATTGGCAGAAACTAGACAGCACTCGTTACAATTCCTATCTATGGGAATGGCCCGACAAGTGCCATGGTAGCAATATGCCTCAGTCGCCGCAATTGATGCAGCCGTATTTCTATGCGGTGAATGCCGATGGGCCTGCCGGGCGTGGCAACGCAGCTATTCAGTACATGACCTATCAGGACCCTGTTAGTTATACCACTACTCTGCAGCCCAATTCGCAGACCATTACCGACCGTTCTGGTACACTCTACGTGAAGATGCTCGATACGGTCCGTCCTGATTTCTCGGCTACATTCAAAGTTAAGTTAGATGGTGATTTGACGCAGGATCTAACTACCAACCGCGTCAATATTCCTGCATATCATAAGCTGTACGATTTGGTCGCTACGGAGGTACTGGATGCAGAACATAGCGTGACGGGTGATGTGACATTGAGTTGGAATGTGCATACGCCTGAGGCTGAAGAAATACTACCCAATGATATCTGGGAAATCCAGCGTGCATTGAATAAAGATTTCACGGATGCGCAAACGGTACAACTGGTTTCTTACTCGGCTGATTCTACCAGTTATCATTATTCGGAGAATGTGGTGGATGTGCTTTCTAAAGATACCACCACATCGCATGAATCCTCGCTCACGTTGCATCAGGACGTAACGGCATATCTGAATGGTGATAAATCTGCGGAATACGAGGCTTCGTTTTCTTGCGATAAATTTTCCAGCCCAGGTAAAACCCTCTATTATCGTGTGCGCCGCGCTTCCTCCTCTGTATGGGGATGGGATCATGATTATGCCCTCACCACTTCGGTGGACAAGCAGGACTTCCTGGCTCCATTGGCAGACACGATGCCTAACTACTGGCTGGATGACGATTTCGAGAACAATCGTAAGGTACACTTCAATATCAAAATCAACAATGAGATAGTATCTCGTGAGCGTCCGTCGGAAGATGAATGTACATTCACCTGCAAGATGACGAAGACCTATCAGGATGTGCCACTCAACTTCCTCATTCATCATACAGGCAGTTTGCCAACGGGCATCAATTATGTGTTCTATTATCAGGATCCGAGAACCGGCGAATCAAAAACCGTCCCGGTTAATCCTTATTCCAACCAAGTTCACGCGGTGGTGCCGGGGGGCAGTGTAGTGAGACTAATGATTCAAGGCACCAGTTTAGTAGCTCCTACGACTACCAGTTTGGGCGAAATAACAATGCCTGTTCGCGGAGTGATATATTTCACGAATACCGCCAGCATGAAACATGTAGTGAATGTATTATATAATCAGGATGAAGAAAATACTGCTTGGCTCGATTCTTTGGATGCGGCTAACCATCTGAACAAAGATAGTATTCGCCATGCGATGTACGAGCAGTTCTGTGCGCAACTGGACAGCAACGGTACTGTTCGCTGCAATTGGGATAAGAATGCAATGATTTATCTCCAGCGTATCTTTGTTGAGACAGGGGATACTATCGAGCTACTTGTGCCTCGTGATAGTATCATTCGCCAGGCAGATGGTTCGTGGGCTGCCCATATGGTCGATGTGGCAGCGCATTCGTGTGTCCACTACCGCTATGCCGTACGATTGGATCAAACCAATTCTCTGCGCAAAGTGCATGACCAACGTCAGTTGCTACCGAAACCTATCTACGGAGAGGATCTTTACACCAACACATCGGCTAAGGTGAAACGCTTCGATGCTACGCAAGGTACCGACAAGTATGGTGTCCTGCTGACATGGGATCCGACGGAGGGTAGTGTGGACGAGTATCGTATCTCTCGCCGCGACAAAGGTAGCACGGCTGATTTCGATTCTATCACCACAACGGTCATGACCAACTATCGTGATAGCAATACCATTCCTGACAAGGAGTATGAATATAAACTCCAAATCTACTACACCTGCAACGATACTACCACTATTCACGAGGCAACTACAACCGGTCGTCGTTCTCCTTATGGAAGTATTGCAGGTCAGGTTCATTATGAGGATGGCACAGGTTGTCCTGGTGTCACGATGACTGTGCAGAGCATCGTGGGTACCGATACGACGGAGGTCCATACATTGACCGATCAACAAGGCGCATACTTGTTCGATAGCTTGCGCTATGGCGATGGAACCGACTACACCATCTTCCCAACATCACAGACCGCTACGTTTACTTACAACAACCACTCTCCAGGTACTGCCACTATCCAATTGTCCATGGAGAATCCCGTGGCGGAGAGAATCGATTTTGATAACATCTCTTCGGTGCGCTTTACGGGACGAGTGCTTTACAAGAACTCCAGTATCCCTGTTCGCGATGCTTCCATCTTAGTCAATGGTATTCCTGCGCGCAATGCCGCGGGACTCATACTAACAGATGTGTCGGGTGATTTCGCGTTACGTGTACCGAGGGCTAGTGCTTTCACCCTCCAGGTAGTCAAAGAGGGACACGGCTTCGAAGGCGACGGATTTGTGCGTATCGATGGCGACTCTCTCCTGACGCTCACTGACCCACAGGATGGTGTACGTATTTGGGATACCACTAAGGTCTGTCTTGCCGGTCGAGTTGTCGGTGGCCTCAATCAGGCCAAGAAGACCCTCGGATTCGGTCTTTCGGAGAATAACCTTGGAGACAATCTTCGTCTGGTACTCGAACTCGAGGGCGACAACACCTCTTATATCGTACGCGTGCCCGATGATTTAACCAAAGATACGTTGGAATATGCTATCCCGCATCTCGTATGGGCGGGGGATACGATGCAGGTGGTGGATACCGTGGGTACCACGCAACTGCATTATGGGCAAAAACGTATCATCATCGAACCCGACTCTATTACGGGTGAGTTTAGCGCCATGCTTTTCCCTGTACGCTACAAGTTGACGCAGGCTACTGCTCAAGGTTATTCCTCGCTCTTCGCACAGGGTAAGACTAGCGAGACCATCGACCTCAGCGATGCGGCCACAACTGACACGGTATTCACCGAAGACGGTAAGCGTGCCTTTGCTAATAGCGTCTACAACCTCACCTATCGTTCGCCGATAGACATCAGTTGTACGCAAATGCGATATGGAATGACTGAGCCGTACTATGGTGAATTAGCCTGTCAGCGGCCTAACTTGTCCAATCAAACCATGCAGGTACCTTTGGCAGAACGTGACACAGCAGGACAGTATACCTATCTCTTTGGAGCACCTGTCTTCAATTCGCAAAACTACGACTTCCTGGTAACGGCTCACGAGGATTACTATTACAACAACATACCTAGTGGTAAACACGAGGAGGTGCGTATCCATGGTGGAACATTGAAGGTTTACAATGGTATGCATGATGATACCAATACGCAAATCATCATTCAACAACTCAACCAGAATGGTGAGGCAAGAATCAATATCCCTATCGATTACGTATCTTTCCTTAAGACCGGAGAACAGGCACTTCGCGTTCTGGATATGTCCGTCGAGTCGGAAGGAGAGTTTATCGAGAAGCAGGTACTCCGTGGTTATGTCATGGGTAATCGCTTCAAAGGAACGGACTATGTGACGGATACCCATGCCAATGTCCAAGTATTAGATATCCTCCGTGACCCACCGGGAGCACATAGCTATGCCTACCTCGAGGAAGGAACGACCTACAAGTATGCGTTCTCATTTAACGTGAAATTTACATTTGGAGTAGATGTAGAAGTGGGCTTTGGTACAAGTATGAATACCTTTATGGGGTCATATGCAGGCGCACCCGGAGCGGGAATATTCTCGGGCTTGCCATATCAGGCGAATGACTACAAAGGCCTTAGTGTGCCTATAAAGATCGCGTACTATCATCAACATGATGCTTCATATACCTTCTCCACTAACGAACGTATAGAGACTAGCTCTGATACATATGATGTAGGACAAGATGCCGATATATATGTTGGTCTCACGCAGAATATGTATTTCGGAGTGACCGATGCAGTCAAACCTATTGACTCGCTTACCTACGAACTCCTGAAGCCACGTTTCGCAGATGGTTCCATGCAAATCGTCGCACAGGGACAAGATGCAGATGGTAAACCCTATTACTTGGCTATTGGCGAGGAAATAGAAGTTGGACCATGTCTCAAATCGACATTCTGCTATACGCATGCACATATTCGCGATGTGCTCCTCCCCGAACTACTGCGACAACGTAATGCGTTGCTTCTGACGGGTGACTCGGCAACCGTGCAGGCTATTGCCAACGGACAAAAGCAAGCGGTGTTCCGATCGCTGCTTCCTCCGACGGATTCTAAATTCGGTACGGATTCCACCTACGTGAAGCATGAGCCGGATAAATCTATTGTGTCGGGTAAGGTCTGGCCGGACCGGATTGCAGAGTATAACAAGCAGATAAATGATTGGATCAAAGTGTTGAAAAAGAACGAAACCGAGAAAATCAATGCACTCTATTCAAGCCATGCAGAAGAAGTCGGTACTTGGTCTATCAGTGGAGGAACCAAGGTGAGTCATAGCGAGAATTATGAGTTTACTAACAACTATGTCAATTATGTTGATTTCGGAGGCCTTTCTGTCACTCCTGCTGAAGGACTTATAGGATTGTTCAAAAACTCTGCGTCAGCATTCGCTGATCAGCTTATGGAAGTATGGGGAAAAGCAGCAGAGAGAGATCCAAATACGGGTGATATGGTAGGGAAAGATCCGGTAATGATTAATTCGGAGGTACCTGGTGGGCACTGGAGTGTAGAAGTGACGCCGATACTAAACTTGGACCTGAATTGTACTCCAACCAATTACGAAGCGCAATATAAGAAAACCGGCTTCACTCTCCAACCTGATGCCTTCGGGCATATGGATGTGTCTGTATTCCGTATGGTTAGCGATAGCAATGTCTTCAATCTGGCGCAAGATACTACGGGACAATTCATCGATCAACAGTTTGTGCAATACGAGAGCGAAACTCACCTATATGGATCTTATGTCTATCGTTTGAACGGTGGTGCTAGCCGTTGTCCATGGGAGGCTCCGGACTCTACCTGTTTCTATACACCGAAGATGCAACTCTCTGCCGGAACACGCAATCTGGAGGAACCGAAACTGGATATCGATGTTCACGAGCGCAGCAATGTGCCGCATGACCAAGCAGCTATCTTCAATCTCCGTATGAGCAATGAGGGTGGAGGCAACGATGGCATATCGGCTACCTTCAAACTCAAACTGGCTGATAGCTCCAATCCAAAGGGAGCTAAGGTCTATATCGATGGAACTCCGTTGTCGGGTGCAGGACGTGATATCAGCCTCTCGTCAGGACAGATTATCAACAAGACCATGGAGGTTTATGCGGGCGAAGGATACGACTTCGAGAACCTTGTGGTTCAGTTGTCTTCCTCTTGCTGGTCGCCTAGTGTTTCCAAGGCTACTTTTTCGGTACACTACATGCCTGTCTCAAGCCCTGTTAATATTTCCATACCGCATGACAAGTGGATTCTCAATACCCTGTCGCCGAAGGATGATAGAGGCTATTACATGCCTGTGACTATTGATGGATTCGATACTAACTACAAGCAGTTCGACCATATTGAGTTCCAGTACAAACTCACTACTCAATCAGACGATGCTTGGGTCAACCTCTGCTCCTACTATGCTTCCGATAGTCTCTACGCTGAGGCTTCCGGTACCAAGGCAATGATTTCCAATGGCAAGATAGAGAATGTACGCTTCTATGGCGAACGTGACCCGATGGAGCAGAAATACGACCTGCGTGCGGTATCCTTCTGCCGTCATGGAACAGGTTTCATCACGCGTACCTCGCCTGTGCTCTCGGGTATCAAGGATACACGTCCACCACGCGTATTCGGTGACCCAGAACCGGCCAACTCTATCCTGAGTGTGGGCGACCATCTCATGCTACGTTTCAATGAACCGATAGCCGGCAACTACCTCGACGAGGATAATAACTTCCAATTACTGGGAGCAACCAATGGTTTGGGTATTACCGCCTCTACTTCGGTACACTTCGATGGCACTTTCCGTTCGTATGCATATAGCAAGGTTGACCGCAACCTGGCGGCTAAGTCTTTCTCTATCGATATGTTGGTTCGTCCTTCTTCGCCTTCGCCGGCACAAGTATTCTTCTGCCATGGCGATGATGGTAAGGGTATCATATTCGGTAAGACCGACGACAATCGTCTATATGCACAGATGGCGCCTGGTACTGTCATCTACTCCAAACCATTGGATGAGCCGATGACCGCCTTCACACGCGTCGTTATGACCTATGATGCTGAGAAATCCAAACTGCGCTTCTATGCTGGTACGATGGAAGTTACCGACGATTCGGGAGCAGGAGCACTTAAGCCTGGATTTAAGTATTCGGTCAATGCTCCGCTTATCTTCGGTAAGGGATTGCTTGGTGACCTACTTGAGGCACGTGTATGGACTAAGGCGTTGACGTCCGAAGAGGTAGTCAATACCTTCATGGTTCGCCTCACGGGATACGAGCGCAAACTGGCTGCGTACTATCCGATGAATGCAGGCAAGGGAGAGACACTCACCGATATGGCCAACGGAGCTACACTGTATATGCAAGGTGCTTCTTGGACCACACCGACCGGTATCTCGCTCTTCAACGATGGTTCGCAGAATGTCAAACTCGACCAGAATGCTCTCTCGCGTTCTAACACGCAGGATTATTCGCTCATGTTCTGGTTTAAGACCTTCTCTTCCAATGCTACGCTCTTCTCGGCTGGCTGGAAGGCTGCTACGGATTCCACCGATGCACAAGGTACATGGATTGGCTTTGAGTCGGGTGAACTCATCTTCCGCAACGGCAACCTGGAGATGCATACGGGTAATTACTCCGATGATACGTGGCATCATTATGTGCTCACAGTCAATCGAACTTCCAATATCGTTTCTATCTTCGTGGACGCTAAGTTGATTCACCATTTCTCGGCAGATGGTATCAGTCCTCTCAGTGGAACGATGTATCTCGGTGCATTCAGTTATCAAGGTAATATTGATGAGTTCGTACTCTATGAGCAGGCATTGCCTAAGTCGCTCATCGAGGCATACGACAATATCGCACCTCATGGCGACGAGATGGGCTTGCTTGCTTATCTGCCGTTTGAGGAACGCAAGGAGAACAGCAGCGGTATTATGGAGGATGTATTCACTATCAATAACCGTTGTATCTTCAAGGATTCTGAAGGCAATGTGGTAGACAAGATCCAACCGCTCATTCTAGAACCTAAGAATCCGGAGTTTATGGCTGACAAGACCGAGGATGCTCCTGTTCGTGATCGCAGTGCGTTGAAGAAGTTGAACTTCGATTGGGCATTCAACCAAGACCAATTGCTCATCAATCTCAATATGCTCGACCACGAAATCAACAAGCAAACAGTCTATGTGACCGTACGCGATGTAGAGGACCTCAACGGTAACCCAATGGTATCGCCGATGATGTGGCAGGCTTATATTGATAAGAATAGTCTCAAATGGGAGAAACGTCAGATTTCGATTCGTCATACTGATGGCGATCATAACGAGAACATCTACGACATCGAGATTATCAACAACAGCGGTCGTCGCCACCAATATACCATTGAACAACTGCCCGAATGGTTGAGCGTGGATGATTCCTATGGTACGCTCGAGCCGATGGATGAGAAGACTGTTCGCTTTACCTTCAAGTCAGACATGGCTCCTGGTCTATATTCCGAGCTCATCTATCTAACCGATGAGAACGATCTTAGCGAACCATTGCATGTTGAGTATCTTGTTGAGACAGAGTGTCCGTGGGAGGAAGTGGACAAAGATAAGTTCCCGTACACTATGTATGTCTGCGGTAAGGTGAAGATAGATGGCTCCTACGATGACGATAGCCGTGACAAACTCATTGTTACCTATCGTAACGAATGCGTGGGTATGGCCAACATTACCTTCAACAACCAGACACTCGAAACCGATGTCTACCTCACTATCTATGGTACAGACGATATGCTCAACCAGCCGATGCACTTCCAGTTGTGGCAGGCCGAGACTGGTAAGATATATGCTCTAACGCCAGACCGTGAGATCGTCTTCCGCAGCAGTCAGATACTTGGATGTGGCGATGACAATGGAGTTCTCTTCACTACGGGTGGTAGCGAGACCCAGAATATCGAGCTGCAACCAGGATGGAACTGGACTTCCTTCAATCTCAATCTCCGCCCTGATGAGACAGGATCTATCAACGACGTGATGAGTGCAGCCGAGCCGTGGACCGTAGGTGATCAGATCAAGAATCCGTTCACTCAGACCTTCTGCGATTACTCGCTCATTTCTGATCGCTTCGTTGGTTCGCTCACTCATTTCCACTACATCTGGATGCACATGATTTACGCAGCGAACCACAATACAATACGTGTGAACGGTAATGCCATTCCTGCAGACTCCATGTCTATCACGCTTCGCGGCGGAGTATGGAATGCCTTCCCGTGTCTCTTGAGCAAGACCACCTCTATCACTGAGGCATTGGCCGGCTATTACGACAATGCTACGGCAGGCGATGTGCTCAAGAACCACGACCGATTTGCAGTCTTCTCACGTGATGGCAAGTGGGTAGGAGACCTCACATCTATCCGCCCGGGAGAAGGATATATGTTCTTCCGCCAAGGACAGGGAGATGTTCAGTTGCATTTCTACGACCGACTGACTTCTTCGACTCCTGCTCCGCGTCGTCTCAACGAAGCGGCTGACGAGCCTGTCTTCCGCAATCCGAATGCATCGACCAACATGACGATGATTGCTAAGGTTCTGACTGATGGACTCGTCAACGAGGATACTTATCTCATGGCTTATGTTGGTGCTGAATTGGCAGGTATGGCTCGTCCGCAAATCGTGGATAACGACACTCTCTTCTTCCTCACCGTTAGCAGTGATCGCGCAGCCAAGGTGCGCTTCGTTCTCAAGCAGAAGGGTAAGATCTATCCGCTCACCACTAGCGTGGATGGAACAGCGGCTACGCCTATCACGTATGCGCCGAATGCACACCACGGCAATCTCTTGTCGCCTGTGCTTCTCGAGCCAGGTGACGAAGATCGTGCACGTAAGATCATCGAGGATAATCACGTCTACATCATCCGTGGCGGACAGCGTTACGATGTCATTGGACGTAGAGTGGAAAATGCGAAATAATCAAAATCGACGAATAGTATGAAAACGAAATTATTGATAATCGCTTCTTGCGCCCTGCTGCTTCTGGCAGCGGGTTGCAAGAATCAACCGGAAACATTAGGCGGCAGCATTAACAAACCCGCATGGCAAAAACCTGCCGAGTATGATTACAGCAGTTCGATGACTGCGGTTGTAAAAATCGACTTGCTAAAGGACTATCCATCAATGGCAATGGATTGGCATCTTCGCGAGAGCGATTTGCTGGCTGCTTTCATCGGCGACAAATGCTGTGGAGTGGCTAGTTATAACCAAGCTGACAGCCTCTTCTACCTCTTTATCGGAGATGCGGCTGACCCAGCACTCACAGACAAACAGGTAACGCTACGCTATTGGTCTGCGTATTACAGAAATCTGTTCCTCGCAGCCAATGTATTCCCGTTTGTCAACGACGGACGCCAAGGAGACGCAGATGCCCCCTTTGTGCCGACTTTTGTTGTTGTGGAAAAAGATAAATAAACCCTTACCAAATACTTACGCGGTTCTCCGGGGCGATATAGAGTGGTGACTCTTCGGTCACATTCCATGCCTCGTACCACGCACCTATTTGCGGTAGTGCACCATTAACGCGCCAACGTCCGAGTGAATGAGGATCGGACTTGGTGCGTTGTAGTATCTCTTCCGGACGAATATTGCCTGCCCATACATTTGCATAAGCCAGGAAGAAACGTTGTGCAGGAGTAAATCCATCACGGGTCTGCAGGCGGTCTTTCTCTGCTTTCGCTGCTTCGTTATTGCAGAATGCCAGATACGATACTTGCAGTCCTCCGTGGTCAGCGATATTTTCACCCAAAGTGAATGCACCGTTGGCATATACGCCCGGAGCTACCTCAATCTTGTTGAAGGCTTCTTCCATCACTTTCGTGCGCTCGTCAAAGGCAGCCTTGTCTTCGGCGGTCCACCAGTTGGCTAAGTTGCCGTTTTTGTCAAACTGACAACCTTGGTCATCGAAGCCGTGAGTCATCTCGTGGCCAATCACAACACCTATTGCGCCATAGTTGAACGCATCGTCTGCGCTCATGTCGAAGAATGGATATTGCAGTATACCTGCAGGGAAGCAAATCTCGTTGCTTGAAGGATTGTAGTAGGCATTCACCGTTTGAGGTGTCATATACCATTTTTTCTTATCCACCGGTTTGCCCAGATAACTCATGCTGTACTCTTGTTCAAACTTAGCAGCGCGCTGCAGGTTGGTGTAGTACGCATCGTTTTTGTCAATCGTCAGTTTGCTATAGTCACGCCACTCATCGGGATAACCGATCTTGATGGTCATTGCATTCAATTTCTCCAGTGCTTTAGCTTTCGTCTCCTCGCTCATCCAAGTCAGGTTCTCGATGCGTTGACCAAGCGCTGTTTGCAGATTATGCACCAATGCCAGCATACGCTCTTTGTTTTCCTCGGGGAAGTATTTCTTTACGTACATCTGTCCTACGGCTTCGCCCAGCGTACCATTCACAATACCTACGGCGCGTTTCCATAGTGGCGATGGCTCCTCGCGACCGCTCAGGATATTGCCATAGAAATGGAAATTCTGCATGTAAATCTCTGTCGTCAGATATGATGCCGAACCATCCAATACCTGCCATGCAAAAAGAGTCTTTAGATCTTCCAGTGGCTCTTCTGCCAGCATCTTGCCTACTTCCTGCAAGTGAGGAATCTGACCGATAGACAGACTGTCCAGACTGATACCCAGTGCTGCGAAATACTGTTTCCAGTCAATCTGCGGAACCAGTGCCTGCAAATCGTCCACAGACATCTTGTTGTAGTTCACTTGCGGGTCACGCAGTTCTACATTCGAGTATGCGGCTTTGGCCAAACGAGTCTCCAGTCGCAGCACTACATCAGCACGTGCTTCGGCATTGTCGAAACCGTAGAGTTCGAACATACGTGTCACATGCTTGCGATACTCGTCGCGTATCATGCGTGTGTGCTCGTCTTCGTCAATATAATAGTCTTTCTCGCCCAGTGCAAAACCAGCCTGATACTCATTCAAAATGTTCATCTCGCTGTTCATGGCATCGGCATCAACATACATTGCCCACAGACCGAATTCCATCGCTTTGCCCAGCACTTCCGAGAGTTGCTCACGATTGGCAATTCCTTCGATTTCATCGAGAGTTTTCTGTACGGCTGCAATACCTTCCTGGTCACGTCTAGCGGTGTCCATACTTAGGTTATACAGGTCGCCGATTTTTTGCTCTACGGTGCCATCTTTTACCTTTCTGTTTCCATCTTTCGCCTTCTCCGCAATCTCCTGAATTAGTCCATTCACTTGCTCCAAGTTCTGCAGGCCCAGTTTGTCGAACGAACCAAATCGGCTGTATTCCGGAGTCAAAGGGTTATTGGCCATCCATCCGCCACAGGCGTATTGATAGAAATCGTTTTGTGCCACAACGGTTGTATCGAGGTTGGCAAGGTCGATACCCGTAGTCTGTTGTTTAGTACATGCTGTTGTCATAAGCATAATCGCTCCAAGCGATAAAAGTAGTTTTTTCATTATAGTTGAACGTTTTTGTTGAGTTCGAATTTGCGGTGCAAAATTACAACAATTTTTTGATATAAACAAATGTAAATTTCAAAATCACGGGATAATATACGTTGTATATTATAGGTATGGGTAGGATACGTGATTGTCTCGTGACCATCATGGAGTGGGCAAACTATTTTTAGATAAAAATTTGCATATATGCAAAAAAAGTATTAACTTTGCAGCCGTTTTTTAGGAACGAATGCTGCCACTGGATTTCATAGAGAGCATGCGTCAGCAGTTAGGAACTGAGGCAGAAGAGTTGTTGCGGGCACTGGAGACAGAGCCTGTGACCAGTATTCGCTTGAACTCCAAACTGGATGTGCTGACCTTTGATTGCGACACCGATGAGGTGCCGTGGCATATCGATGGTTATTATCTCAGTTCGCGTCCGCAGTTCACGCTAGACCCGCTTTTCCATTGCGGTTGCTTCTATGTCCAAGAGGCTAGCTCAATGTTTGTTCAACAGGCGTTGGAGCAATATGTTGACAGCAATAGTGTGGTCCTCGATCTCTGTGCTGCGCCTGGCGGCAAGAGTACCCTGATCAGCGAATTTCTCGGTCATGATGGTCTGTTGCTGAGTAATGAGGTAGTGCGTCAACGTGTTTTTGTTCTCAGCGAGAATATCCAGAAATGGGGCAATGGCAACACTATCGTCACTCATAACACGGCTGCCGAATACGGTGAGCGTTGTCGCCATTTGTTCGATTGCATCCTAGTCGATGTTCCTTGTTCGGGCGAAGGTATGTTCCGCAAAGACGAGCAAGCTCGTAGCGAATGGAGTTTGAAAGCTGTGCGTCAATGTGCTGAGCGCCAACGCAGTATTCTTATGGATGTGTGGGATGCGCTCAAACCGGGCGGTATTCTGCTATATTCCACTTGCACCTTCAATGCCGAAGAGAACGAGAAGAATGTGGAGTGGGCAGCGGAGACGCTAGGTGCCGATATCTTACCCGTTGACTATGACCAGTCGTGGGGAATAGTAGAAGGTTCCATAGGCTACCATTTCTATCCGCATAAGACCAAGGGCGAAGGATTCTATCTATGCGTGCTGCGTAAGCATGAGGATGAGCTGTACGAGCCATTCCACTTTAAGGAGCCGAAGCAACCTAAGGCTGTTCCGCATCCTGAGTTTCTCAGCGAGATGCGCACTTGGTTGCAACATCCGGATGAATGGGCCGTGCGTTATGTAGACCGTTTTGCAACGGCCTATCCAATTAAGTATAAGGAATTGATTGATGCTTTGTCCGAACGACTGACCTGTATCTCTACGGGCTTCGGTTTAGGCGAGGAACGCGGTCGTGGCATTGCTCCGCAACATAGCCTATCGATGGCTAAGGATTTCCGCAAAGATGCATTCCCCAATGTGGCTTTGACTCTTGAGCAGGCTTTAGCTTATCTGCGCACGGAGGCCTTGACAATGACCGATGTGCCGTTGGGACTTCTGCTCGTAACCTACGAAGGCGTGCCTCTTGGTTTCGTCAAGAATGTGGGCAATCGTCAGAATAATCTTTATCCCAACGAGTGGCGTATCCGCCATCTCTAAAATTTACTCTGATAAAGATTTTGGCTTATTTAATCTTTCTAGCCAAACGCACTGCACGCCCAGCCGATGGGTCGGCTTCTATCGTGCGCACTACTTCATCGGAGAACTGCAATTGGCTCGCGTAGCAGTCATAGCCATCAGCTATACTTGAGGTCCAATAACAACCCTCATTCCCAGTCCACGTTGGTTCTGTTTTCCCTCTCCGCAAACCAGCACATGGTAGGAACACGGCTCCCGTCGCCTCTAGTTTTTCCCATTCTGCAATACTGTAGTTGTTTACCGCAAATGCAGTAGCCTCCGGAGTGAAGCGGATATCATTTGGTTGCTTCCATTTGTCGGGCAGCAAAAGCAGTCCTTTTATCCCCGCCACGTATGCACGACTATACAGTTTCTTGGCATTGGGGCGTTTGTTGAGTATAAAATCCCACTCGTCACGACTCAAGGTGTACCATTGGTCTCCTCCGAAGAATCCATTCGAGGTATGTATACCCCAGTCGCGCTCAGTACCTGCGATGTCTTTCACCGTAGGGATATAGTGCTCGTAATCGCTCTGCGTGTCCCAGGGCTGTATATCTTCTGCACCTGTGGCGCCCCACCCGAACAAATCAATCCACGTAGTTGCACTCTCGCCAATCTGAGTGTTGCCCTCACCGATGATGTCGTATTGCTTCTCCGCAAAACGCCATTCTCCTTCACTGGCCAGGAACTGCAGGTTGCCCGGGGCAAACAACACTTTATCGCGCGTGCTTACCGAGAACACACGGTCTTTGTTCTGCTTCAACTCGCCCGATTTTTCACAGGCGGTAGCGCATACAACAATTGCTAATAGGGAAAGAATTTTAACTAGCGTTTTCATGGTGAGTAATGATTATTATGGGCACAAAAGTACTACTTTGTTTTGATATGTGCAAACTTTCGATGGAATTTTTTCTTCCTCTCCGGCTTCTGCGGTTCTTCTTTCGGTCCTTCTCCCAGTGCCTCGGGCAATGCCATTCGTTCGATATCTTTTTTCAGGAACCGCTCTATTCTAGACCAGTAGCGGATATCGTCCGGCGAGACCAACGTGATAGCTTCGCCTTTGTTCTCCGCTCGCGCCGTACGACCTATGCGATGTACATAGTCTTCCGGGTCATGAGGCACATCATAATTGATCACCAATGGCACATCGGTCACATCTATTCCTCGCGACACCACATCCGTAGCCACTAGCACATCAATCTTGCCATTTCTAAAATCCAACATCACCTGGTCTCGCTCGTTTTGCTCCAGGTCACTGTGCATCGCGCGCGCGTCCAATTTTAGTGTGCGTAGCGTTCGCGTAAGGTCTTTCACGCGTTGCTTCTTGCCGGCAAAGATAATCACTTTCTTTAGATTTCTTCCCTGCAACGCCAGTTGCACAAAGCCCGGTTTCTGCGCCTCATAGACCATCGCACTCATCTGGTGAATCGTCTCCGGTGGGCGCGATACGGCTATCTGTACTTCTGCCGGATTGTGCATGATGCTTTTGGCCAGTTGGCGTATCTTCGGTGGCATTGTAGCGGAGAACATAATCGTCTGCCGCTCCTTTGGCAACCGACGAACGATAGTCATAATATCGTCATAGAACCCCATGTCCAACATGCGGTCTGCTTCATCCAAAATGAAATACTTAACACCCGAGAAATCGATATCGTAGATGTTCATCTGGCTCAGCAATCGTCCGGGAGTAGCAATCACAATATCCGCGCCGCGTTGCAACCCGGTCACCTGAGTGCCCCACGCGCCATTGTCTTTTCCTCCGTAGATAGCGACACTGGAAAACGGTACATAGAACCCGAATCCCTCCATCTGTTGGTCAATCTGTTGCGCCAACTCGCGCGTCGGAGCCATAATGATGGCATTCAGTTTGTCGGGATCGTGTTTGTCGAAAGCCAGATTGGTCAGCAGAGGAAGTATATACGCAGCCGTTTTGCCTGTGCCGGTCTGCGCACAAGAGATAACATCGCGGCCATCTAGGATAACAGGAATAGTCTTCTCCTGCACAGGTGTGCATTCGTCAAAATGCATGTCCCACAGGGCATCTAGCACCTCGTCCGATAATGGCAGCTCGTCAAAAAACATCCTCTAACCTATTACTTCTCCCAACCGTTGAACACTTCCGGACCATAGACATTATTCTCGTCTGCCTCGTGCAGCGGAGTCCACAGTTGCGCAAAGAACGGATTACGCTTAGCCTCAGCATCCCAGGCCCATGGACGTTGTTTCTCTTTCGGCTCGTGAGCATATGGATAAGGGAAACAATCGGGGCACCAGTGACCACCAAGCAAGATCAGGCGTGGACTGGCTTCAAACGTGTGACCTTCAGCGCACTGCCATTTTAGCGGCGTATCCCAATCGCCTTTCTTCATAGTCTTGCTCAGGCACTTACCGCCGCGGAAAGCAGCTACCTGTTGCATGTCTTGAATGGTGAATTCCTCGCGAGGTTTGGTCTCATCGTAACCATGGTCCATCAGCACAATCTCTTCGCTATTGTGGCTCAGGTCCATATGTTTCCAATCGGGAATAGCCTTGTAGGCCTCCAGACTGCCGTAGTAGGCATGAATGCGTTGCTCCTTGTTGTTCTTGATCCACCATTGAGTGCCATGCTCTTTGCTGTTGGCCATAAACCACATAGCGGCTTTGACACAATGTGGGAAGAGTTTGGCAATGCGTGTCTTGGCAGCAAACTTGATACCACCCGGCAGTGATTCTGCTTTGGCCATTTGTGCAAAATACTCCTTAATCGGCACATTGGCACGGAAGTGCAGATAATTCTCCAGTTTATCGCCATCAGCATACCACATACCATGAAAATTGCGGGTGGTGAACCAGTTGGCATTGAATATCTTCTCCGGTTTCGGGCATCCGATACAATCGAGCAAGAGACACTCAAACTCATAGTTGCTCAGTCTGTACTCTTTGCCGGAACCGATATTGTAGTAATTCTTCCAGAATTCTTCCGGCACCTCAGGACGACATACGCGCTCCAGCAGACGACCGCTGTCTTCTACCGTAGCCCATTCCAACACGCCACGTACGGGCACATGGAACATAATCGGGTCGTAGTTCTTCAGAATAGCAGGGTAGAGTATGCCCGACTGGCGCAGACTAACCCATGTCTTGATTCCTGAATTGGTGATGATACGCTCTGCCAATGCTTTTGTTAATCCGTAATGGTCGTATGCCGACACACAGATTGGATCGCCTGCACGACCCCAATGAAGCGGCTCACGGCGATCGCCCATCTGGGCCACAGAACCAATATACACTACTTTCGGCTGCTTGTCTTCCGGCTGTGCCAGAATAGCCTGCGTGATGTTTTTCGCGGCCGTGATATTGGTACGCAAAGTGGCTTTCGGACGATAGTCCGCCTGCGGCGAAACCATTCCACCTACGTGCAAAACGATGTCACTGCCCGTTACACCTTTCAGTACATCTTCATATTTGGTCAAATCGCCCCAGATAACGGTCAGCTGTGGATGGCTGGCCATCAGCGGAGCTAGCAGTTCTTTGTTCTTTTGGCTTGGGCGAGCTAAGATACGCAAGTTGTATTTCTTCGGATAGCTCAGTATCTCTTGCATACCCGCATAACCCATTGTGCCGGTCGCGCCGGTCAGAAAAACAGTAGTCTTTGCCATATATTATAATTTTTAACTTTTAACTTTTAATTTTCACTTTCTCATCCATCGGGTCATCCGATTGAAACGTTCCTTGGCTTTGCTTTTTACACTAGCACGCCACAGTGCTTCTTCTTCGGCTTCGTTCGTCAGTTGGCGGTAAGCGGCATTGGCATCGTGATCGCTGATAACCAACAACTGGTCGCCTATGGCCAAAGTGCTATCGCCCGTTGGCACAAAGAAATCATCTCCGCGACGAACCATGACAATCAGCGTATGAGGTGGCATCTTCAGTTCTCGCAGAGTATAACCGCTAACCAGCATGTCTTCAGTCACTTCCAGTTCATGCGCGGTAGATTGAATCTCGTCAGGCAGATCCATGTCAAAGTGCTGCAGTTTGCGGGTTTCGTCTGGTGGAGTGGCCAAATCCAGTCGGCGGGCCAAAGTAGTGAGAGTTGTTCCTTGCGCCAAGAGCGAAACAATGGTGCAAAGGAATACAACATTAAATATCATGTCCGCGTTAGGAACTCCTTGTGCTTTGCACATGATGGCAAAAATGATAGGCACAGCACCTTTCAACCCCACCCAACTCAGCATCAAATGATCGCGAGTGTGATAACGGCGGAAAGGTAACATACAGCTCAGCACGGCTATTGGACGAGAAATCAGTATCATTACAATACTGATAATTAGGCATGGCAGCCAAACTTGCAATTGCAGTAATTCTGTTGGATGCACCATCAGACCTAACATCAGGAACATAGACAATTGACTCAACCATGTTAATCCGTTGAAGAACGCTTTGGTTTGACGTTTGCGGGTAAACTTGCTATTACCGATAATCAGTCCGCCAACATATACTGCCAAGTATGTGTTTCCTTGTAGATAATACGTGATGGAGAAAATGAAAATGCATGCGGTCAAAACCATGATGGGATAGAGCGCTTCGTTCGCCAATTGTACGCGCCGCATCAGCAACACCAGTCCTTTGCCCAAAGCGAAACCGAGAACTGTTCCCATAACCAGTTGTACCACAATCGTTTGCACAATCGGCAGGCCTTCCACATGCTGTGTGTTGGCCAGTACAACACCGATGAGCGTAGTGGTCAATACGTAAGCCATCGGGTCATTTGCTCCGGATTCCAATTCCAACAACGGACGCAGATTGTGTTTGAAACCAATATTGTGCGTTCGCATGATGGAGAATACGCTAGCCGAATCAGTCGAAGACAGAGTAGCGGCCATCAGTAGTGCCAACCAGATAGATACGCTCGCTACCGCATTCAGCCAACCGAAGATGTAATAAATAATAACGCCCGTTATGATGCACGTCAGCAATACGCCTACTGTAGCTAGCGTGATACCCGGACCGAGTACAGATTTGATGTCGCTGATTTTGGTGTCTAGTCCACCGGAAAACAGAATGATACACAGCGCTAATGTGCTGAGTGCTTGCGCAGTACCGATCTCTATCTGGATTCCGTCTCCACCGAAAAAAGCACCTACGCCATCCGAGCCAAACAGCATTCCCACAGCTAAAAATAGCAACAAGGCTGGCACACCAAACTTATAGCCAATCTTATCCGCAATAATGCTGATAAAGAACAGCAACGACAATATCAACAGCACAAATTCGATCTGCATAACTTACTTCTTCGCTTTCTTTCCCAGTAGAAATTCGTCGATAATGTTGACAATATTTTCTTTCGGATACAGACCTTTCAGCAGAATAGGCTTACCTTCCTTAGGAATATACATCACTTGCGGAAAACTGCTAATGCCGAACACATAAGCCAGTTCTTTTTCACGCTCTGTATCCACTTTGTAGAATGTGACTAGTCCGCAATAGGTCTGACTCAGTTCCTCCATGATAGGCGCCAAACGCTTGCACGGACCGCACCAAGTGGTATAGAAATCGATGACGCACGGTTTTTCGCCATCGTATTTCCATTCTTTGTTGGTCTTGTAGTCAAAAATCCGCTGGCGGAATTGATCTGTCGTTAGATATACAACATCTTCTGCCATTGTGGGCAGCAAGAGACCTATCAACAAGGTGACTGTAATAATGAATCGTTGCATAATAATCTCAATTTGGGTACAAAATTACTACTTTTTTCTCACATACGCAAATAATTATGCAAAAACCACACCAAAATTTGCATATATGCAAAATTTGTAGTACTTTTGTGGCGGAAATATCCACCGGAGTGGTCGAGAAGTTAACGAGACATTTACCTGACAATATCGTGAGCAAATCAGACTAACGACAGACTAACGACAGACTATCGAGTCGAGACAATATCCTAACATGGACCAGAATATTCATAGCGCGTTAACATCCATCGCATCAGCCTATCAATCGCAACAAGTGGTTGTTGTCACAACGACCGAAGTCAGTGCTTGTCGGCCGGAAATTGGAGCATTGCCTTATCCTGTTTTGGTGTTGCCTGGCGGAGAGGAGAACAAATCCTTGGCCCTCGTGCAGCGTATCTGGGATTTTTTGCTCGAACACTCGGTTACGCGCAGCGGTTTGCTGATTTGCATTGGTGGTGGTGTGCTAACCGATATTAGCGGTTTTGCGGCAAGTACTTACAAGCGAGGCATTGACTATGTCAATGTACCTACCACTTTGCTGGCCATGGTTGATGCTTCCACGGGAGGCAAAACGGGCTTCAATTACGGTGGTCTGAAAAATAGTATCGGTACATTCTGCCAGCCTAAACAGACCATCATTTGTCCTTCGTTGTTGGACACTTTGCCTGCCAATCATCTCTTGAGCGGCATGGCAGAAATGTTCAAAACGGGTCTGCTGAACGAGTCCCTTTGGAATGCTCTTTTGCGATACGATATTGAGCGAATGGATATAGACCAACTCACGCCGCTGATAACTGATTGTGTGCGGGTTAAGGAGCAGATTGTGAAGTCTGATCCGCAAGAATCCGGACTGCGCAAGGCGCTGAATTTCGGTCACACTTTCGGTCATGCTTTAGAGGAAATTTCTCTCTCGGATACTTCTTCCAATGGACTGCTTCACGGCTATGCCGTGCTTTATGGAATGATTGCTGAATTATTCCTGAGCGTTACTTTGCTTGGAATGCCGCGCGAACCACTTCAGCAACTGACACAACGCATGTTGCAATTCTACGGCCGCATTCAGTGTTCGTGCAAAGATCGTGATCGGCTCATCAACCTCATGCGACAAGACAAGAAAAACGAGCGTGTCGAAGACATCAATTGTACGCTGTTGCAAGCTGTCGGACAGCCTCGTATCAACCAGATTATCACGCCAGAACAGGCGGCTGAGGCTTTCGACTATTTATTCAGTTTGTAGTTGAAAATGCACGCAAGTCTTGCACATGTCGAAAAAAAGCAGTAAATTTGCACGCAAATTTGACAATTAACAAAATTTAACCAATATGATAATCGATAAATTAGAGAATGCGGACTGGTATTTTGATACCGTGCCTGGATTAGAACAATTCATCAAATTCTTCCAATCGAACGATTTGGAGGAACTCCCTGCATGTAAGATTTTTTTGGATGGAAACGACTTGATTGTTAATATCAACGACTTCAAAGGGAAAGAAGAATCCAAATGCCGTATGGAGGCACACAAAGATTATATTGACATCCAGATTCCGCTTGGCGCTGATGAGACAATGGGATGGAAGGCACAAGTAGATTGCCAGGAAGTAACGCAAGAATACGACGAGGGCAAGGATGTAGAATTCTATGGCGACAAAGCCACAGTCAAATTTGTTGTTCCGGCCGGACATTTTGCTGTTTTCTTCCCATCAGATGCACATCAGCCGGGTATTGCTCCGGGCAAAGAGTATCGAAAGATCATTGTCAAGGCTAGAGTGAATCAATAAGTACTTAACCACGAAAAACACACAATATTATGGCAACATGTAGAAAGTCGAAACAGTCGATTTCAAAGCCGCAATTGCGACTGGTAGAACGCGACCCGTATCTGCAACCTTATGCGGACGCGTTGCAAGGTCGTTACGATTATGCTCTGCGCAAGGAGCAGGAAATAACTGGTGGACAACCGCTGTCCGAATGGGCTTCCGGCTATCTCTATTTTGGTCTGCACAAGACGGCTGATGGATGGGTGCTCCGCGAATGGGCACCGAATGCAACAGCTATTTATATCAAGGGTGACATGAACTCTTGGGAGAAAAACGAACACTATCGTTTGCAACCTAAGGAGAATGGCGTTTGGGAAATCACATTGCCCGAACGTGCTCTGCAGCACGGCCAGTACTATCGCCTTTTGGTGGAATGGAACGGCGGATGGGGAGAACGTATTCCGAGTTATGTACGCCGCGTTGTGCAAGACGACCAAACCAAGATTTTCTCTGCACAGGTATGGGACGAACCGGAATATCAATGGCAAAATCGCAAGAAATCGAAGAAAGGTTTTGGTCAGGACGGACTCTATATCTACGAGTGTCATATTGGTATGTCGTCCGAGCAGGAGAAAGTGAACTCGTATGAGGAATTCCGTCGCGATGTGTTGCCGCGTATCCAAGCGTTGGGGTATAATTGCATCCAAATCATGGCTATCCAGGAGCATCCGTACTATGGATCGTTTGGATATCATGTATCTAATTTCTTTGCTGCTAGTAGCCGATTTGGTACGCCTAACGAACTGAAGGCATTGATTGACGATGCACACGGACGTGGCATGTATGTCATCATGGACCTGGTGCATAGTCATGCCGTAAAGAACGAACTCGAGGGACTGGGCAATTTTGATGGTACGGGTTATCAGTATTTCCATGATGGTGGTCGTCGCGAACATCCGGCTTGGGATAGTCTGTGCTTCAATTATGGCAAGAACGAAGTACTGCATTTCTTGCTCTCCAATTGCAAGTTCTGGCTCGATGAATATGATTTCGATGGTTATCGCTTCGATGGCGTGACTTCGATGATCTATCGTAGTCATGGTTTGGGCGAAGATTTCAATGGCTATGGGAGCTATTTTAATGGTAATGAAGATGGCGATGCGTTGATGTACTTGACACTTGCCAACAAGCTAATTCACCAAGTTAAACCGTACGCCATTACGATAGCAGAAGAGATGTCCGGTATGCCGGGTCTCGCTTGTCCGCAAGCCGATGGAGGTGTTGGATTCGACTATCGTCTTGCAATGGGTATCCCTGACTTCTGGATCAAGTATATCAAGGAAGTGAAGGACGAAGATTGGAAAGCAGGACATATTCTCTACGAGATGACTAATCGCCGCGAGGATGAAAAGACGATCAGTTACGCGGAGAGTCACGACCAAGCCTTGGTAGGCGATAAGACTATTATCTTCCGTCTCGTCGATGCAGATATGTACTGGCACTTTGAGCATGGCCATGCCAACTATATGGTAGATCGCGGTATTGCACTCCACAAGATGATACGACTCATCACGGCTTCTACTATCAACGGTGGATATCTCACCTTTATGGGCAATGAGTTTGGTCATCCTGAGTGGATCGATTTCCCGCGCGAAGGAAACGGTTGGAGTTATAAATATGCCCGCCGTCAGTGGAGCTTGGTGGACAATCCTAACTATTTCTTCTCCGATCTCAACCGCTTCGACGAAGCGATGATTCACCTGCTGCGCGAACACTTGCATACTGTGAAGGATGAGTGTGGCAAACACCTGCCTTGGGTGATGAAATGGTGGGACAACGAGGGAGACCAAGTAGTTGCATACCAACGTGGAGACTTGCTGTTCGTCTTCAACTGGAATGGACAAAAATCCTTCCCTGATTACGGTATCCTTGTGCCGGAAGGAAAATATCGCGTAGTGCTGAATACCGATGCTAAAGAGTTTGCCGGATTTGGCCTCAGTGATGATTCGGTGGAGCACTTCACGCAGCATGACAATCTTTATGCAAAGGATGGTAAAGGTTGGCTCAAGATGTATATCCCGGCAAGATGCGCTATTGTATTGCAAAAAATAGACTGATATGAAAATAACAAAACAAATTCTTGTTGCGCTCTGCGCACTGTTGGCTCTGACTGCATGTCATAAGGAGAAAATCGATGTCAAGGCCGAGTATGAACGACTCTATGAGAATGCTTCGGCAGCATACGAAAACGCCACCACAATGGAAGAGATGGAGGCTAGTTATCAAAAACTGATAGATTCCACTTATCTGCTTCTGGAAGCAAACATGGGCGAACCTTACACGGATACCCTTTTCGTTCAGAATTACTATATGTTGTCTTTGGAGCAACGTACCACTCTGTTCGAGAAGATGCCGGCAGCAATGAAAGAGAACGAGGATATAGCAGAACTGCAAAAGAAATTCCTCGTTGAAATCGCAACTTCTGCGGGTAATCCTTATACCGATTTCATCTCGCTCACTCCGGAAGGAGAAGAATTGGCTTTAAGCGATTTGGTAGGTAAAACCGATTATGTGCTTGTCGATTTCTGGGCTTCCTGGTGCCGCCCTTGCCGCCAACTTCTGCCGGTTCTCAAAGAGATTTATGCGTCTCAACCGAAAGGTCATCTGCAGATTTTGGGATGCAGCGTTGACAAGGATGAGGCTGCATGGCGCACGGCTCTTGCCGAAGAAGAACTGCCTTGGCCGCAGATTCGCGATGGCCGAGAGGGTAACTATATTTGCGCTGATAAATATGCGGTAATGTTTATTCCTACCACTATCTTGATTGATAAGGAGGGAATGATTGTTGCCCGCAATCCGGAAGAACCCGAATTGGAAGAAATTTTGTTAGGAGAATAAATAAATCGTAAAGAATAATGAGAGTAATTATCGAACCTTCGTATGACCTGCTGAGCCAGTGGGCTGCGAATTATGTGGCTAAACGTATCAACGAGTTTGGCCCGAAGGAGAGCGCTCCTTTTGTACTGGGTCTGCCTACTGGCAGTTCGCCACTGGGAATGTACAAAGCGCTGATTAAATTGAACCAAGAAGGAAAAGTGTCGTTCCGCAATGTGGTAACATTCAATATGGATGAGTATGTTGGTCTGCCCGAAGAGCATCCTGAGAGTTATCATAGTTTCATGTGGAATAATTTCTTCAATCATATCGACATCCGCAAAGAGAATGTGAATATCTTGAATGGCAATGCCGCAGACCTGGAGGCGGAATGCGCACGCTATGAGGCTAAGATCAAGCAGTTTGGTGGCATTCATCTTTTCCTCGGTGGTATTGGTCCGGACGGGCACATAGCATTCAACGAACCGGGTTCGTCGCTCTCTAGCCGTACGCGTAAAAAAGAGTTGACTACTGATACGATTATTGCCAATAGTCGTTTCTTTGAAAACGATGTCAACAAAGTACCTAAAACGGCTCTTACCGTGGGTGTGGGAACTGTGATGGATGCGAAGGAAGTGCTGATCGTTGTGAATGGTCACAACAAAGCTCGTGCTTTACAGCACGCTATCGAAGAACCGATTAGTCATATGTGGACGGTTTCTGCACTTCAGATGCACCAACACGGCATCATCGTTTGCGACGAAGCAGCCTGCGAGGAACTCAAACTCGGCACATACAAGTATTTCCGTGATATTGAACGCAACAACCTTGATCCGAAGACGTTACTATAATGTTAGAAATCTATAATTCCCTATCTCGTCTTAAAGAAGAGTTCCGCCCGTTGCACGAAGGACACGTGGGCATGTATGTTTGCGGTCCTACTGTCTATGGCGATGCCCATTTGGGCCATGCACGTCCGGCTATTACCTTCGATTTGCTGTATCGCTATTTGCTGCATCTTGGCTACAAGGTGCGTTATGTGCGCAACATAACCGATGTCGGGCATCTCGAGCATGATGCAGATGAGGGCGAAGACAAAATAGCAAAAAAAGCACGACTTGAGCAACTCGAGCCGATGGAAGTGGTGCAATATTATACCAACCGCTATCATCGTGATATGGCTGCTCTCAATGTGTTGCCTCCATCTATCGAACCTCATGCTTCGGGCCATATCATTGAGCAGATTGCTTTCGTGCAGAAGATACTTGACCATGGTTATGCATACGTCGCCAATGGTTCAGTCTATATGGACGTGGAGAAATATGCTAAGGATTATCCTTATGGCAAATTGTCCGGACGTAACCTCAACGATATCGTTACCGAGACACGCGAACTAGATGGTCAGGCGGAGAAAAAGCACAGTTACGATTTTGCACTTTGGAAGAAGGCTTCGCCCGAACATATCATGCATTGGCCGAGCCCATGGTCAGAAGGATTTCCCGGTTGGCATATGGAGTGTTCTACTATGGGAACCAAATATCTGGGCGAGCAGTTTGATATTCACGGAGGTGGCCTTGATCTGATCTTCCCGCATCATGAGGCAGAGATTGCCCAATCGTGTGCTGCGCTTGGCCATGAGTCGGTTCACTATTGGATGCACAATAATATGATTACCATCGCAGGTAAGAAAATGGGCAAGAGCTACAACAATTTCATTACGTTGGAGCAGTTCTTTAGTGGTGAGCATCCATTATTGAGCAAGCCGTTTGGCCCGATGGTGATTCGATTCTTCATTCTGCAGGCTCATTATCGTTCGACAGTCGATTTCTCGTCTGAGGCACTTGAGGCGGCAGAGAAGGGTTTGCAACGTATGCAGGAAGCATATGCGCGCCTCTTGAAACTGCAGGCAGGTCCAAAAACTTCCGTTGAAATCGACAATTTGCGTAAGCGTTGCCAAGAGGCGATGGACGATGATCTAAATTCGCCGTTTGTAATAGCAGCACTTTTTGATTCGGCGAAAGCCATCAATACGGTTTGGGACGGCAAGGGCACTATCAGCGAAGTCGATCTCGCTGAATTGCGTGATGTATGGAAGACCTACGCTATTGATATTCTTGGTTTGCGTTTGGAGGAACAAGATGCAGGTGATTCCAAACTGAAAGCATTCGGTGGCGCTATCGACTTGCTGCTTGGCATTCGTTTGGAAGCTAAGCAAAACAAGGATTGGGCAACTAGCGATAAGATTCGCAACGAACTCACCGCGCTAGGTTTCCAAATCAAAGATACGAAAGACGGCTTCGAATGGAGTCTCTAAAAGAGAAATATCATTGGTATAAGAAGGCGCTATGGGTGCTTGCCGCCCTGGCCCTTCTTCCGTTTGTGATTATTCCTTTTTGGAAATGCAGTGGACCGGAGGAACAGGAGGAAACGATTGTAGAAGATAATTTGGTAGCTTATCCCGGTCGTACCTTCAGTTACAAACTCAAGTTCAACGATTTGCAATCTCGTCAGCATGAGGTAGCAAGTCGCATTGGCCTGCCGCGCCCACCGCAAGACAGGGCGGATGCAGCATCCATGCGGAAGCAATTGGTAGAAATCACTACGTGCGATAATTACGTGGTGGACAGTTTGACCCATTCGGTGCCTTACCTGATTCCTTCTGCCAAACGTGAACTAGATTCTATCGGTGCGGGCTTTGCTGATATCCTTCAGCGAAACAACTTGCCGCATTATCGCTTCTATGTAACATCTGTTTTGCGTACGCAAGAAGATATACGATATCTGCAGAAGAGCGGCAATATCAATTCTGTAACTCAGTCATGCCATTGCTACGGCACTACTTTTGACCTCGCGTATATGCGTTATGATAAGGTAACGCGCACGCGCGACTACATGCACGAAGATAATCTGAAATTAGTGTTGGGGCAGACATTGCTGAATGAGCAACGCAAGGGGAGAATATTTGTCAAGTACGAAGCGAAACAGTCATGTTTCCATATTACCGTGCGGCAATAGCCCTTCGTTCTCTAACAATCATCAGAGCTTCCTCGCGTATATCGTCAGGAAGCTCTATTTGTCTTAGTTGCAGGCTGCGACACCAGCCAGGAACATCGTTTTCCGGAAGAGTATTGAATACCTGACGAATAGCTTCGTGCTGTTCTTGGGTATAATTGGCGGGATTTATTCCTGCTAACTCATCCAATTCTTCGTCATCGTAATATTCGGGCTTAGCATCCGATTGCAGCAATGTCTCCTTTTCGCAAACCAGGTGCATTCCACAACATTCGCCCTCGGTTGGCGTTGGAACAGTAGTGGCTTTGGGCGCGCGCTTTTTTCTACGTTCATGCAGTTCTGTCGCAATTAAGACAAAGAGCGCTAATGCTATGAAGATAATTAGAGGAATCATTCGTCTCCTTCAACCACATCTTCCTCAATGCGGAGGTTGTCGATAATAAAGTTCTGACGTTCGGTTGTGTTTTTGCCCATGTAGTAAGCCAGCAAATCACTTACCTTGTCATCCTTGCGAAGCATGACTTGGTCCAAACGGATGCCTGCTCCGATAAATTCCTTGAACTCTTCCCAAGAAATCTCACCCAGACCTTTGAATCGTGTGATCTCCGGATTCTTAATCTCGTTCAGCGCTGTCAGACGTTCCTCTTCGCTATAGCAATAGCGAGTCTGATTCTTGTCTTTGACGCGGAAGAGAGGTGTCTGCAGAATATAGACGTGTCCTTTCTTAACCAGATCCGGGAAGAACTGCAGGAAGAAGGTCAACATCAGCAAGCGAATGTGCATACCATCGACATCGGCATCGGTAGCGATGATCACTTTGTTGTAACGCAATTCGTCCAATCCATCTTCTATGTTCAGAGCCGATTGCAGGCAATTGAATTCTTCATTCTCATATACCACCTGTTTGGTCAGTCCGAAACAGTTCAGCGGTTTGCCTCGTAGCGAGAATACGGCCTGGGTACGGACATCGCGGCTTTTTGTGATACTACCGGAAGCGGAAAGACCCTCGGTGATGAAAATGCTACTCTCCAAACGCAAATCTTCGTCAGAATCTTTGGACGGGCGAACCGGTTTCGGATCATTCAGGTGAATCTGGCAATCGCGTAACTTAGGATTGTTGATGAGGTTCTTCTTTGCTCTTTCGCGTGCATTCTTCGAAACAGCGGCAATGGCTTTACGCTCTTTCTCGCTGTCCTGTATTTTTTGCAACATTACCTCTGTTATCTCCGGATGTTTGTGGAGATAATTGTCGAGTTGCTGTTTGACAAAATCATTGACGAATTTGTTGACACTCAGTCCGCCTGTCGGTGACATATCTTTCGAACCCAGTTTGACTTTGGTCTGGCTCTCGAATACAGGCTCTTCCACATTGATGGCAATAGCACCCACAACGCCGTTTCGGATATCGGACAGGTCTTGATTCTTGTTGAAAAACTCCTTGATAGTACGGCCGATGGCCTCGCGATAAGCGGCTTGGTGTGTTCCTCCTTGTATGGTGTGCTGGCCGTTTACGAACGAATAATACTCGTCTCCGTTTTGATCCGTATGGGTCAGTGCGATCTCAATATCTTCGCCCTTGATGTGAATAATCGGGTAGAGTGGTTCTACGGTCATATTCTCGGTCAAAAGATCCAACAGACCGAACTTCGAAACGAATTTCTGGCCGTTGTAGACGAGCGTCAGACCGGTATTCAGATAAGCATAGTTGCGAAGCAGTTCCTCAATGTAATCATCGCGGAATTTGTAGTTCTCAAACAGCCCCTTGCTGTTGTCCGGCACAAACTCAATCACCGTGCCTCGTTTCTCCGGACCATTGTATTCCTGAATATCGGTATCGGAAACCAGATGGCCTTGTTTGAACACGGCTTTGCGGGTCTTGCCTTCACGGAAAGACTGTACGCTAAATTCCATAGAAAGTGCATTCACGGCTTTGGTACCCACACCGTTCAATCCGACAGATTTCTTGAAAGCTTTGCTGTCGTATTTACCACCGGTGTTCAGCAACGATACGGCTTCTACCATCTTGCCTAAAGGAATTCCGCGGCCATAGTCTCTCACGCGAACACGTCCATCATGGATGTCCACATCTATCACTTTGCCTTCACCCATACGGAACTCGTCGATAGAGTTGTCTATCGTCTCTTTGACTAATACGTAGATACCATCATCACTATGGGAACCATCACCGAGTTTTCCGATGTACATACCCGGACGACGACGAATGTGCTCACGATCATCAAGATGGATGATATTTTCGTCGCCGTAGGAAGTTTCTACGGGTGTTTTAGGGGTTTCGTCTATTTCTGCCATACTATCCCAAATTAAAATCGGGCACAAAAGTACACAAAAAAAATGAATTATGCAAATTTTTGCATAAATAAATCTATTTTAGCGGGGAAATTAGAGCAATCCGCGGTCCTTGGCCAATTGCATCAGATAGGCTTTCGCGGGCTCGTATTCGTTAGGAATAATGCCATCGAGAATAGCATCTTTGATTGCCATCTTCAGTTCGCCCACGGTAGAACACGGTTCCAGGTGGAGAATCTCCATGATTTCATCGCCTTTGACAGGTGGTTGGAAATTGCGTATGCGGTCCCGTTCTTCCAGTTCCACCATCTTCTCTCTAACTAACTGATAGTTCCGATGGAATCGGGCTTTTTTCTCCTCATTGCGACTGGTGATATCGGCATCGCAGAGGAGCATGAGATCGTCAATATCGTCACCTGCTTCGAAGAGCAAACGGCGAACTGCGCTATCGGTTACGGTGTCTTCTATCAGATTGATGGGGCGCATGTGCAAATCTACCATTTTGCGGACATACTCCATCTTCTCGTTTTGCGGCAGTTTCATCTTAGCGAAGATGCGCGGCACCATTTTCGCGCCCAAGTAATTGTGGTTGCGGAAAGTCCATCCATTCTGCGCATCCCATGCTTTGCTTTTGGGTTTTCCGATGTCGTGTAACAGAGCCGCCCAACGCAGCCACAAGTCTTTTTCCGCTAACCGCTGGCTATCTGCTACATTATCTAGCACTTGCAGCGTGTGGTAGAATACATCTTTATGCCCGCGCCCGCCCTTTACTTCTATGCCTTTCAGCGCAGCCAGTTCAGGGAAGATGAGTGGCAGAAGTCCGGTTTTGTCGAGCAAGAGCCATCCCTCCGAGGGCTTGCGACTAAGCATGATTTTGTTTAGTTCGTCCGCTATGCGTTCGCGCGTGATGATCTCAATACGTTTCGCGTTGCGCGCGATGGCATCGAAAGTCTCCGGATAGAGATTGAATCCCAATTGCGTAGCAAAACGGATAGCCCGCATCATGCGCAACGGATCGTCGCTGAAAGTAATGTCCGGATCTAGTGGCGTGCGAATGATACAACGCTCTAAATCCCCGATTCCATCGAAAGGATCTAGCAATTCGCCGTATCGATTTTTGTTCAGACAGATGGCCATCGCATTGATGGTAAAGTCGCGGCGATCTTGGTCTTCTTGCAGCGTTCCATCTTCCACTATCGGATTGCGGCTATCATGCCGATAACTCTCGCGCCGCGCGCCAACAAATTCCAGCTCCAGGTCTTTGCGTTTGACTTGCGCTGTTCCGTAGGTTTTGAAGATAGACAAATGCGCTCCGCGTCCCAAACGCTTCGCTACGGCTTCTGCCAGCGCAATACCCGAACCAACCACCACCACATCTATATCGGTGCTCTCGCGATGCAGAAATAGGTCACGCACCCAACCGCCAATCACATAGCAATCGAGTCTGAGTTTATCCGCTTCTTCGCCCACCAGATGAAGAATAGGTAAGTTGATTTTTTCTTGATTAATGACCATTGTCTGACCTTTGCGGCTGCAAAGGTAATACTTTTTCTTGACATAGGCAAATTTTTGCGAATAGATAATTTTCAAAATCACGGGATAATATACTTTGTATATTATAGGTATGTGTAGGATACGTGATTGTCTCGGTATTGTCAGGTAAACGTCTCGTCAATAAAATGACCAAAATCTCTTCTGAGCCTAGAAACTGTAAGGCCTGAGAGCGGGTTTATGAATATGCGTTTTTATCTAGTAGGATTAGTTAAAATGAATTTTTTCTTTGAAAAATTTGGTCAATTGAAAAATTTGTAGTAATTTTGCGCGCTTTTTCGAGTAAAAAGCACTAACAATTATTGTTTAACTCGGACAGACAACTCGTGAAGTTGCAAGTCCCACAAATCAAAAAGTCTAAATGGCAACAAAGATTCGTTTGGCTCGTTATGGTCACAAAGACTATGCTTTCTACCACATCGTAGTAGCAGACAGCCGCTCGCCACGTGATGGCAAAATTATCGAACGTCTCGGTTCGTTCAACCCTAACACCAACCCTGCAACCGTAATCCTGAATTTCGATCGCGCTCTGTACTGGGTAGGCGTAGGCGCACAACCGACAGACACCGTACGTACAATCCTTTCTAACGAAGGTGTGCTGCTGATGAAGCACTTGAACGGCGGTGTAGCCAAAGGCGCATTTAGCCAAGAAGAGGCTCAAAAGCGTTTCGACGCTTGGAAGGCAGAGAAAGATGCCAAGAACGGCAAGATCAGCAAAGCTGAGGCAGAGAAGAAAGCTGCTGCAGAGAAGGCTCTCCTCGCTCAAGAGGTTGAGACCAACAAGGCAAAAGCCGCTGCAATTGCTGAGAAGCGTGCTGCCGCTGCTGCAGAGTTGGCTGCTGCCGCTCAAGAGGCTGCTCAAGAGGCTGCCGCTGCAGAGGCTGAGGCTAATGGCGAAGAGCCCGCAGAGGAAATTCCTGCAGAGGAACCCGCTGTTGAGGAGCCAGCCGCAGAAGAAGCTGCTGCTGAAGAGCCTGCTCAAGAAGAGGCCGCTGAGTAAGATCAGTTGTTTTCTCGAGAAAAGAAGTCTAAAACGAAAGTTTTGGGCTTTTTTTTTTGCTTATGTCAAAAAAAAGTTGTAACTTTGCGCACTTTTCGTGCGCAGGAGTTCAAAAAAGCAATGAATAAAGTAACAGTCATAATGCCGAATTACAACCACGCTCCGTATCTTAGGGAGCGCTTGGAAAGTATTTTTGCGCAAGATTATCCGAACAAGGAAATTATCCTGTTGGATGATGCTTCTACGGACGATAGTACTGCTATTCTCCGTGAGTATGCTGAGCGACCGGAAGTGGTGGGCTTGATAGAAAGTGAAAAAAATTCTGGCAATCCGTTCATTCAATGGCAAAAGGGATTGGAACGAGCCACGGGCGACTATGTTTGGATTGCCGAGAGCGATGACGTGGCAGAACCGACATTGTTGTCGCGATTGGTGGCTGCTCTGGAAAAGAAACAGGCAGTGTTGGCATTTTGCGGAAGTCAGTGGATTGATGAAAATGGGCAAACTATCAAACGAAGTAGAGACCGCGTGTGGAGAAAAGATTTTGCGATGGATGGCGAGTTGTTTGTGCGGGATTATCTGCTTGGCTATACCAATATATGCAATGCTTCGGCGGTTTTGTTCCGACGTGATGCGGCGCTACAGATTGACATGGAACAAGTGGCGCAATTCTCCGCAAGTGGTGATCGCCTGTTCTGGATCAGGATGGCATTGCAAGGACGAGTAGCGTACGTGGCGACCAAACTCAATCGTTTTCGTCAGCACACCAACAAAGTATCATCGGGAGCGGAGTCCAAAGGATTGAATATCGTTCAAGACCATGAGATATACCGTTTGATAGCACCGCAGTTGCATCTAACGAGTCAGGAGAAACGTATCATCTGCGGCTATCACTGGAAAGCTATGCATCGTTCGACTGTTTCTGAAAAAGGGCGCCAAAATGCATTGGCCGCGTGGGGCAGCGAACCTGAGTTTGGACGATTGTCATTCTTGTTCTATCTTCTCCACCGGGCACAAGAGAAATGTTGACCTACCTGTTCAATATTGCTTTTGCCATTGTCGCAACAGTTTTGTTCCTCAATGCGCCTCTCAAATACGACTACAACTATTGTCTGCTGTTGATGTGTTTGTTCCTGGCGCAGAATGTGCTGTATTTTGCGACCAACAAGCGCAAGAATTGGTTGGGATTTGAGCTCTTCTTTGCAATTTCGTTCTTCTTGGTCAATTTCGTCTATCCGGTCTTTTATGTTCCGACACGGCCTTACTGGTCGTTCTTTGCTATGCCCTTCTGGGATGACGTGGTTACGCGTTGCGCGGCCTTGGCTTATTTCGGATATGCGTGGTATCTGCTAGGCGCGACTAAGATACTTCAACTCAATCGCGAAGAACCGGACGAGCCGACTTTCCAAATCGATCTGAATCAGTATCTCTGGTTCTTCGGTATAACAATTGTCGCTTGGCTACTCTTTGTGGTAACAGGTGGCTGGGCGGCTTTGCAGAGCGTGTATGCTAAAGGCGCGAATTTGCGCGATGTGGGTATTTACAGTTATTTTAACAATATTTTTACTATCGGTTGCTATTTGATGGCGATTTTTCTATTCCGCCTGAAAAAGCAAAAATGGTGGTTCTATCTGTTGGTGCTGTTGGCATTCATTTTCATTCTGCTATCGACCGGAAGTCGCCAGTTGGCAGTAGGTCTTTCGTTGATACTGATTGCCGGATTTAGCATGTATGTTTACCACCTGAAATGGTGGCATGTGGCAGCTATTATATTGGGAGGATCGATAGTCTTGTTCCTGGTGATGACCTTGCGTACAGAAGGAATGGATCTAGATGCATGGCAGGCCAAATTGGCACATACCAAACTGGAAAATTATTGGGATATCTACGAAGATTTGATCGTAAATGACCTGAATCTGTTTGTGCTGTACGACTACACCTTGCATCACGATCCTACATGGTTCCAGGGAATGCTATTGGACCTCAGTTCGCCTATTCCGGGGTTGGCGGGACACATAATTGCTACGGCTGATGTGCCTCACGAGATGTTGCATGGTGGAGATTTGCCTACTTATATTCTGCTAGGCCCGGATGCTGCGTGGGGAACGGGAACAAATATGGTAGGCGAGGCGTATCGTTCGTTTGGGTTGATCGGAACAGCCATTGCGATGTTCCTGATTGGCTTGTGGGTGAAAGAGAGTTTCTATCGCGCCAAGAACAATATCTACTGGTATCTGATGTATTTCTTACTGGTGGGTCATGCTCTGATTTATCCGCGTGCACCGCTTTTGTTCGATCCGCGTTTGGTAACATGGAGTCTGCTGCTATTGCTGATTGTGATAACTATCACACGCCATACTCCGCAAATCGTAGCGTGGTTGAATACTTTGTGGACGAAAAAGAAGGAGGAATCGGTATGAAAATTCTCTATTGCATTCCTCATCTCTATAATGCCGGAGGCATGGAGCGCGTGTTGACGCAGAAAGTAAACTGGCAGGCTGCTCATACGGAGCATACCTTTACTATACTGACTACAGAAAATACGCCGAAAGGTTTGTCGCAGACCTATTTCCAGCTGAGCGAGAAAGTAGATGTGGTTGCGCTCAATATTGACTTTAACGCTGATTATAACAAGCCGCTTTTCTCCAAATGGATCGGCCATATGCGTAGAATGCGGCAATACAAAAAGGCGTTGACGCAATTTATTCTGATTAATCAGATTGATTTGTGCATCTCTCTGGGAGGCAAAGAAATAGCATTTTTGTATACGCTTCCTTGCCGTACGATGGCAGAAATGCATTTTGCTAAGGATCAGCGTCGGCAATTGCTGGAAACAAATCATAAGAATTGGTTTTGGACTTGTTTAGGCAATATCCGAACGAGCCAATTGGTGCGTGCGGTCAAACCGTTGGAGAAACTGATTGTCTTGACAGAAAAGGATAAAACCGATTGGCAGTCATCCGGTTACAATAATGTGATAGTGATTCCTAATCCATGCAGTCTGGATGGGCAGAAAGTTTCGATGGAATCGAAGAAATCGAAGGTTGTGTTGGCTGTGGGACGTTTGCATGAGCAGAAAGGCTTTGACCTTCTTTTGCAGGCATGGCAACCCATAGAGAAGAAACATGCAGATTGGTCGTTACGCATAGTCGGAGAAGGCCCTCAACGCCATGCGTTAGAGAAACAGATTGCGGATTTTGCTCTGCGGCGCGTTGAGTTGGTCGGTCAAACCAGTGATGTGGTTGAGCAATATTCATCCGCCTCGCTGTATGTTCTTTCCTCTCGCTATGAGGGATTACCGTTAGCACTGATTGAGGCTATGTGGATGGGGCTGCCATGTATAGCTTTTGATTGTTTGCAAGGTCCGGCAGAACTTCTCGCCAACGGAAGAGGTTGGCTTGTCGCAAACGGAGATGTCAGAGCTCTTGGTCAGCGGATAGAATATGCGATAAAGCATCAAGATGAGGCGGCAGAGTTGGCGCAAAAAGCACAAGCCTTTGCGCAGCAGACATACAGTGAATCGGCTATTATGCCACAATGGGTTCAACTGATTGAATCATGAAAGTAATATACGATAATATCATATATTCTCTACAACGCTTCGGAGGCATATCCGTTGTGTGGAATGAACTCTTGTCAAGGGCGAAGAAGGATGGGGATCTTTCTCTGGAAATCCTAGACTATACACAAGGTAAAGAGTTGCGTTTCATGGAACGATATCGTGTGCCTGATTTCCGTGTAACAGGACCGGCCATTTTTCATTCCTCTTACTTCCGGATTTTGCCGCAAGCAGGTGTGTACAATGTGACGACCGTTCATGATTTGACTTATCATTTCTATCGTCATGGTCTGGCAAAAAAAGTGCATCTCTGGGAAGAGGAACGGGCGTTGAGAAATAGTGAGGCGGTGATATGCGTGAGTGAGAATACCAAGCGAGACTTATTGCATTTCTATCCGTGGGTAAAAGAGGCGAAAATCCATGTCGTATATAATGGCGTAGGGAACGAATTTTATCCGATGGAATCGGTAGAAAAGAAAGGTTATTTGCTCTTTATCGGAAATAGTCAGGTTGCATATAAGCGCTTTGATGTGGCGCAAGAAGTAGCGCGACAAACGGGGTTGGAATTAAGAATAGCCGCCAACGTGAGTCGCGAACAATTGAATACGATGTATAATGAGGCATTATGCCTATTGTACCCATCGGACTATGAGGGATTTGGGATACCTATTTTAGAAGCGCAGAAAGCCGGTTGCCCGGTTATAGCGCAAACCACATCTTCTATCCCCGAAGTGATAGGAGAGGGTGGATTTGTGGTAGCCCATGACACGACAGCGCGTATGGCAGAAGCTATGGCCGACAAAGTGCGGCAACTTCTGTCTCAACCTACCCAAACCATCATAGAGAAGGGAATGGAAAATGCTAAGCGTTTCTCTTGGGACAAGACCTACGCACAAACGAAACAAGTATATGAAAATATCTATTATAACCATAACATTCAATAGCGCGAAGACTTTGCAACGCACATTGGATAGTGTGCAGAATCAAACGTATGCCGATATTGAGCATATTCTGGTAGATGGCGCTTCTTCGGATGGCACTCGCGAGATGATTCAGGCATACGCCAAGAAGCGTGATAATGTGCGGTGGATATCCGAACTCGATGAGGGAATCTACAATGCACTGAACAAAGGAATTCGCATGGCGACGGGGGATGTGATAGGTTTTCTGCATTCAGATGATGTGCTGAATTCTTCCGATTCTATCGAACATATTGCGTCTGCTTTTTCCGACAAGAAGGTAGATGTGGTGTATGGCGATTTGCAGTATTGCCGTGGAGAGAAAGTGACTCGTAAATGGATTAGCAATGCTTATCGTCCATGCAGCCTGAAATACGGATGGATGCCACCACATCCGACAGTTTATTGTCGCCGTAAGGTGTATGATGAGGTTGGCCTGTACGATGAGTGGTTTCGTATCTCGTCCGATTACGATATGATGCTTCGCATCTTCATGGCAGGGTATCGTTCGTGTTATTTGCCCGAAGTGCTAGTTTGTATGGCCACGGGTGGTGCGAGCAACAAAGATACTCGTGCACGCTTGTCCAAGACACAAGAAGACTATATCGTTTTGAAGAAAAATCATGTGGGTGCGGGCTATCTGACGGTGGCTTGCAAGCAACTTCGTAAAATTCGTCAGTTTCTTCGCTAAATGCTCAATATCTCAATAGTTCTATATCATCCGAATTGGGAGCAAGAGGTTATTCCTCTTGTGGAGAAACTATTGCGTATCAAACATCTGCGCAAGATGTATCTGCTAGACAATAGCGAAGAACGGAAATCGGATGTTAAAGCGCAATTGCCAAGTTCGAAGGTTCGCTATATGTTTATGGGCGCGAACCTGGGATATGGCAAAGCGCATAATGTGGCATTGCGCGAGAGCGCATGGGCACAAACGGAATTGCATTTGGTCATGAATAGCGATGTGCAAGTTCGGGCTGAAGATATAGACGCTATGCATGATTGGATGATCGCCAATTTGCAAGTAGGCCTACTGATGCCGCGTGTATTGAATCCGGATGGCACACAGCAGTATCTGGCAAAACGATTGCCGACTCCGCTGGATGTGTTTGGCCGCAGGTTTCTTCCGAAACGCTTGATGGAACGCCGCAATAAACGCTACGAATTGCGTGACAAAGATCTGACGCGACCAATCAATGCTCCGTATCTGAGTGGCTGCTTTATGCTGCTGCGAACGACTGCAGCTGTCGAGGCGGGAATTTTTGATGAGCGCTACTTCATGTATCCGGAAGATATCGACCTAACCCGCTCGATCCATCGTAATTATCTAACTCTCTATTATCCGGAGTGGTCGATTGTACATACGCACGCCCAAGATTCCTATAAAAACAAACACATGCTCTGGATTCATATCCAAAACATGTGCCGTTATTTCAACAAATGGGGTTGGTTCTTCGATCGAGAGAGAAGAGAATTCAATCGCCTCTAATCCAGTTTCTTTATACCGAAATCAATCGATACGTGAGATATCCCGCGTAGACGATGAGTAACAAGGCGCCTGCCCAGCGTTGTATTTTACGTTCGTGGTTGATCTTGATGGCCAGCCATACAATGATACTGCCCAGAGCCACCATACAAGCATCTAGTTCGATTCCTTCGTAAACGGGTAGCGGACGAACTATTGCACTGGTTCCGAGTACGAAGAACACATTGAAGATGTTGCTGCCGAAAACGTTGCCGATAGCAATATCTGAGTTGTGCTTAGCGGCAGCAATAACTGAGGTGGCCAATTCGGGAAGAGAGGTTCCCAATGCCACAATCGTTAGACCGATGATAGCTTCTGAAACTCCGCAACGAACCGCAATATCCACGGCACTCTTGACGATGAGTTCTCCTCCTACGATTAGTCCGATGAAACCGAGAAGAATGAGCAATATGGCTTTCCATACGGCCATGGGTTTTACGGTTTCTGCTTGTGCATCTTCCGGATGGTCCTTAGCATGACGAAAAGTGTTGTAAAGGAAATACCCGAAAAGCAACAATAGGGTAACACCTCCAATACGGTCGATGCCGCGTTCGCTTGCACCGAAAGGATGGTTTACGACAACAAAGAGCAGCACCAAAATACCTGCGATGATCGACAGAGGTATATCGAAATCGCGGCTGCGTTTGCGCGAAACAATAGGATAGACTAGCGCGGTAAGACCCAGAATGACAAAGGTGTTGATGATGTTCGAGCCAAGGATATTGGTAATAGCTAAATCGGTTGTGCCTTCTGCTACAGAAACCATGTTGACCACAAACTCCGGCATCGAAGTGCCAAAGGCTACCACGGTCAAACCAATGACGAGGTCGGAGATGCCAAAACGTTTGGCAATGGCCGAAGCACCATCTACCAGCCAGTCGGCTCCCTTAACCAACGCAACGAATCCAACGATAATGAACATTATCGCCACCCAGATGCCATATGCTAACAGGTTTTGAATTAACTCCATCTTTATACATTAAATAGAAAGTGCATAATATCTCCATCTTGCACCAGATAGTCTTTCCCTTCGGTTGACAATTTGCCCGCTGCGCGACATTGTGCTTCGCCGCCAAGCGTGATGAAATCGTCGTATTTGATTACTTCTGCGCGGATGAATCCTTTCTCGAAATCGGTGTGAATCACTCCTGCGCATTGCGGAGCTTTGGCGCCGGCTTTGAATGTCCAGGCACGCACCTCGTCGCTTCCGGCAGTCAGGAATGTGCGGAGGTTCAATAGCGCATAAGCGGCTTTGATCAGTCGGTTAACGCCTGATTCTTGCAAGCCAATTTCTTCCAAGAACATTTGGCGCTCTTCGTAGGTTTCCAGTTCGGCTATTTCACTTTCGATTTTAGCAGCCAGTACCAGAACTTGTGCATCTTCGTCTTTGACTGCTTCTTTTACCTGATCCACATACGCATTGCCTGTAACCGCGGCTGCTTCATCCACGTTGCAAACGTACATCACGGGCTTGTTGGTCAGTAGGAACAAATCGCGTGCGGCAGCCTCTTGGTCTTTGTTGTCCAGTTCTACGGTGCGAGCATTCTTGCCTTGCGACAACGCTTCGCGATACTTAACCAGCACTTCCAGTTGCAGTTTGGCTTGTTTGTCTCCACCGGCTTTAGCTGCTTTCTCACATTTCTGGATGCGACTTTCTACAGTCTCCAGATCCTTGAGTTGCAACTCAGCATCAATAATCTCTTTGTCGCGTACGGGATTGACGGAACCATCTACGTGAACCACGTTTTCGTCATCGAAACAACGAAGCACATGAATGATAGCATCCGTTTCACGGATGTTGGCCAGGAACTTATTTCCCAATCCTTCGCCTTTGCTAGCGCCTTTGACCAAACCCGCAATATCCACGATTTCAACGGTAGTAGGAATCACACCGCGCTCGGGTTTGCAGATTTCACCGAGTTTGATCAGTCGCTCGTCCGGCACCGTGATAACTCCCACATTTGGCTCGATGGTGCAGAATGGGAAATTGGCACTTTGTGCCTTGGCGTTGCTCAAACAGTTAAACAGGGTACTCTTGCCTACATTAGGCAAACCCACTATTCCACATTGTAATGACATAAGTCTATTTGCGTTTTTTGTTAATTATTCGGAACTTTTGCGGCCGCAAAAGTACTGCTTTTTTTTGACATATGCAAATTAAAAATTCAAAATCACGGGGTAATATACATAGTATATTATAGGTATTGGTAGGATACGGTATTGTCTCGTGATTGTCTCGGTAATGTCTCGATAAAGTCTCGTCTTTGTCTCGTCAACAAATCGACCACACTTTGATAATGGTGGATAAAAATGCATAAAAAATGACGGAAAAAGTGCATAGGCTTGTGTATGTCGATAAAAAATAGTATCTTTGCAGCGCAAAGATGTGTGCAACGACAAAAACAAAAGTTTAACATATAAATATCTAATCATTATGGCAAAAAAAGCATTGAACAAGTGGACTGCTCCGAAGAGCGTGGCTCCAGAGAGAATTATCCAGTTTGGTGAAGGTAATTTCCTCCGCGCATTTGTGGACTGGATTGTATGGAACATGAACGCAAAGACCAACTTTAACGGTTCGGTTGTAGTGGTACAACCTATCGAGAAAGGTATGGTAGAGTGGCTCAACGGTCAGGACTGCTTGTATCACGTTAATCTGCAAGGTCGTCTCAAGGGTGAGGCAGTTAACTCGCTCGAGCGTATCGACGTCATCTCTCGCGCGCTGAATCCGTATTCTCAGAACTGGGCATACATGGCTTTGGCTGAGCAGCCGGAGATTCGTTTCGTCATCTCCAACACCACAGAGGCAGGTATTACTTTTGATCCTGCATGTAAGTTTACAGATGCGCCGGCCAGCGCATATCCGGGCAAATTGGTTCAACTGTTGTTCCGTCGCTACAAAACGTTCAATGGCGATCCGACTAAAGGTTTGATCTTCATGCCGTGCGAGTTGATCTTCTTGAACGGTCACCACTTGAAAGATTGTATCCGCAAGTACATCGAACTTTGGAAAGACGATTTTGGAGCAGATTACAAAGGCTTCAAAGAGTGGTTTGAGAAATATAATTATGTTTGCGCAACACTCGTTGACCGTATCGTTCCGGGCTTCCCGCGTAAGGATATCGCCGAGATTCAGGAGAAAGTAGGTTACAACGACAATTTGGTTGTACAAGCAGAGATTTTCCATCTCTGGGTAATCGAGAAGCCGGAGAATATGTCGATCGCCGAACTCGAAGCAGAATTCCCTGCCAACAAGGCCGGTCTGAATGTACTGATTGCAGAGAGCGAGAAACCGTACCACGAGCGCAAGGTGACTTTGCTGAATGGTCCTCACACCGTTTTGAGTCCGGTTACCTATCTCAGCGGCGTGAATATCGTTCGCGATGCTTGCAACCATGAGATTTTGGGCAAATATATCAACAAAGTGATGTTTGAGGAATTGCTCGAGACACTCAACCTGCCGAAGGATGAACTGAAAGCTTACGGCGAGAGCGTGTTGGAGCGTTTCAACAACCCGTATGTTGACCACGCAGTAACATCTATCATGCTCAATTCGTTCCCGAAATTTGAGACGCGTGATCTACCGGGTCTGAAAGTTTACTTGGAGCGTAAGGGTGAACTGCCGAAGGGATTGGTTCTTGGTTTGGCAGCCATCATCACTTACTACAAGGGTGGTGTTCGTGCCGATGGCGCGCCTATCGAGCCGAATGATGCACAAGAGATTATGGATCTGCTCAAGCAACTCTGGGCTACGGGCGACAAACGCAAAGTGGCAGAAGGTGTACTCGGTGCTACCGATATCATCTGGAAAGAGAGCAAGCAAGATTTGAATAAGATACCGGGTCTGACCGACATGGTGGTTAATTTCCTTGAGTCAATCGAAAAGAAAGGCATGTTAGAAACCGTTAAAACGATTCTCTAATGACTAATATTCTGAAAATCAATCCGGCCGATAATGTGGTTGTTGCTATTCAACCACAATCGGCAGGTTCTGTCATCGAAGTGGATGGCCGTAAGATAACCGTTCTAGAGGATGTTCCTGCCGGACACAAGATCGCTATCAAGGATCTGGCGGAAGGTGAGAACGTAATCAAGTACGGTTTCCCGATCGGTCATGCCCGTGAGGCAAAGAAGGCGGGTAGTTGGATGAACGAGAATAACATCAAAACCAACCTAGCCGGATTGCTCAGCTATGAGTATCATCCGAAAGAAGTGGTGCTGAATATTCCCGATGAATCCAGGACTTTTATGGGTTATCGCCGTAAAGATGGGCAAGTGGGAATTCGCAATGAAGTGTGGATTATTCCGACTGTGGGTTGCGTGAACGGTATTGTTCAAAAATGTGCCGAGCGCTTGCGTCAAGAGACCGGTGCGGAGAATATTTTCTGCTTCCCGCATAACTACGGATGCTCGCAGTTGGGCGATGATCATGAGAATACGAAGAAGATTCTCCGCGATATGATCCATCATCCTAATGCCGGTGCGATTCTGGTAGTGGGACTGGGCTGCGAGAACAATCAACCTGATGTATTCGAGCAGTTCTGTGGTGATTATGACAAAGATCGCGTTAAGTTTGTCGTTAGCCAGAAGATTGAGGGCGATGAGGTGGAATACTGCATGCCGATCTTGCGCGACCTATACACCAAGACCCAACGTGACAAACGCGAAGCATGTCCGCTGAGCGAACTACGTGTGGGATTGAAGTGCGGTGGTTCGGATGGTTTCAGTGGCATCACGGCTAACCCGTTGCTGGGCGTCTTCAGCGATTGGTTGGTAGCGCAAGGAGGAACAACAGTATTGACTGAAGTGCCTGAGATGTTTGGCGCGGAGACCATCTTGATGGACCGTTGTGCAAACAAAGCGCTATTCGATCAGACCGTGTCGCTTATCAATGACTTTAAGGATTATTTCTTGAGTCATGGTGAACCGGTAGGCGAGAATCCGAGTCCGGGAAACAAGGCAGGCGGTATATCGACGCTGGAAGACAAGGCGCTCGGTTGTACGCAGAAATGTGGTAAGTCGCTCGTGCGGGGCGTGATGCCTTATGGCGAACGCTTGCAGGTGAAAGGACTGAATCTGCTTTCTGCTCCGGGCAACGACTTGGTAGCCTCCACGGCTCTGGCTTCGTGCGGATGCCATATGGTGCTGTTCACTACCGGTCGCGGAACGCCTTTCGGAACATATGTTCCGACGATGAAGATATCTACCAATTCCGGATTGTATCAGAACAAACCGAAATGGATTGATTTCAATGCAGGTGTTATTGCGGAAGGCGAGCCGATGGAGCAAGTGGCGAAGCGCTTTGCTGATTTCGTTATCGAAGTAGCCAACGGTGCACCGACGAACAACGAGAAGAATGGTTATCACGAGATAGCTATCTTTAAGAATGGGGTCACTCTGTAGTCTCTTCTTTCCTCGTCGTTGTCCGCTGTGCGGGCGCTACGTGGGAGAGCATTTTTCGGATGGAGCGTTGTGTAACGAGTGTCTCCGGACGCTACCACGTACCGAACAAGCCGTAGTACGGCACAACGGAACGGAAGATGCACTGGCAGGAGTGGGCCATCTGGATAAGGCTGCGGCCTATTTGTTCTTTGAGAAGCAACACCCGATACAACAGATGGTGCATAAAATGAAGTATTCCGCTCAGCCGCTAATTGGCTATCAACTTGGCAAGCAGGCAGCAAGGGAATTCATATGCACGGATTTCTTCGATGGAATCGACATTATTATGCCTATTCCGTTGCATAGAAAACGTTTCCGTAACAGAGGATACAATCAGTCGGAATATATCGCTCGCGGGTTGAGCGAGATAACCGGAATCCCGATAGACACCACCCATCTGCTGCGTATCAAAGATACTCCTCAACAGGCACTGCAGAAAGGACAAGACCGAAAGAACAACGTGGTAGATGCGTTCGAGGTGAATCATCCTGAGCAACTGTACCGAAAGCATATTTTGCTAGTGGATGATTTGATCACAACCGGCGAAACGGTGAAAGCGTGCATCCAGTCTATGCGACCCGTGCGTGGTGCGATATATAGCGTTTTTGCGTTGTGCAAAGCAAGATAAAAACAGAAGGTTAATAGTTGGGAACTATGACTAAGAAATACGATTTTTTGATTATTGGTGGCGGAGTGGCAGGAATGAGTTTCGCACTCAAGGTGGCCCGTTCGGGTAAGTACAAGATTGCCCTGTGTTGCAAGACCACTCTGGAAGAAGCCAATACGGCCAAAGCACAAGGTGGTATAGCTTCGGTAACCAATCTGCTAGTGGACGATTTCGACAAACATATCCACGATACAATGGTGGCGGGCGACTGGCTGAGCGATCCTGCAGCTGTGGAGCAAGTGGTGCGTAATGCGCCTAAAGGCATCGAGGAACTGGTTAACTGGGGCGTTAATTTCGACAAGAAAGAGGATGGCCAGTTTGATCTGCATCGCGAGGGTGGTCACTCTGAGTTCCGCATTCTTCACCATGCCGATGATACGGGTGCGGAGATCCAACGCGGACTGATGGAGGCTGTGCGAAGCAATCCGTATGTAGATGTGCTGGAGAATCATTTCGCTGTGGAAATTATCACGCAGCACCACCTCGGTGTACGTGTCACACGACGCACGCCCGATATAGAATGTTATGGGGCGTATATCCTCAATCCAAAGACGCAGAAGATTGATACTTATTTGAGCCGTATTACCTTGATGGCAACGGGTGGCACAGGGGCTGTCTATGCTACGACGACTAACCCTGAGATAGCCACGGGAGACGGAATCGCCATGGTCTATCGTGCTAAGGGTCTGGTCAAGGATATGGAGTTTGTGCAGTTCCACCCCACCAGTCTGTTCAATCCGAAAGAGACACACCCGGCTTATCTGATTACCGAGGCGATGCGTGGTTACGGAGGTATCCTGCGTTTGCCTAACGGCGAGGAGTTTATGCAAAAATACGATCCGCGTCTCAGTCTCGCTCCACGTGATATAGTTGCTCGTGCGATAGATAACGAGATGAAGATTCACGCTATCGACCATGTCTGTCTGGATGTGACTCATAAAGACCCGGAGGAAACTAAACATCATTTCCCCAATATCTATGCCAAGTGCCTGAGTATAGGCATCGACATCACCAAACAATACATTCCTGTGGCGCCGTGTGCACACTATATGTGCGGTGGTATCAAGGTAGATCTTGATGGTCAGTCGTCTATCCATCGTCTCTATGCGGTGGGCGAGTGCTCTTGCACGGGTTTGCATGGTGGCAACCGTTTGGCTAGCAACTCGCTGATCGAGGCGGTTGTCTATGCCGATGCGGCAGCTAAGCATAGCCTCAGTGTGATAGAAGATTACGATTTCAACGAGAAAATCCCTGCTTGGAATGACGAGGGAACGCTGAGCAATGAGGAGCGCGTGCTGATCGCGCAAGATGTGAAAGAGGTCGGGCAGATTATGTCCACCTACGTTGGTATCGTGCGTTCGAATCTGCGTTTGCGTCGTGCTTGGGAACGACTCGATTTGTTGTACGAAGAGACCGAGGATCTGTTCAAACGAGTGAAGGCAACACGTGATATATGCGAACTGCGTAATATGATCAACGTGGGTTACCTCATCACTCGCCAGGCCATCGAGCGCAAGGAGAGTCGCGGATTACATTATTCGATAGACTATCCTAAACAGGAGTCGGAACATCCGCAAGAAGTATGGTAAGCGCTATTATACTACATAGTATCGTGCCTGTGCGTGCAGAAGCGCGCGAAGGAAGCGAGCAACTGACCCAAATGCTCTTTGGCGAGACATGTGCCATTTTGGAAGAAAAACCTCGATGGAATCGGGTAAAATTGGACCTGGATGGCCAGGAAGGATGGGTCGATTCGAAGATGATTTCGCCTATGACGGCCAAGGAGTGTAAGGCCTATACGGCTGCTTACAAAAAGGCTGCCTGGGTTTGCTTCCCGATGGCATATGCCGTGAGCGAGAACAACAATCAAACTATCCCTCTAACTGCGGGCACACGACTGACCAATTACCAAGACGGTCGCTTCGAATTGCTGGGCGTGGGGTTCCGTATCGACCCTAATATGGTTATTGCCGAACCCAAGGAACTGAATCAGGAGACATTGCTGCAGACGGTCCGTTTCTTCCTCAATGTGCCATATCTGTGGGGAGGGAAGAATGCCATGGGAATGGACTGCTCCGGTTTTACGCAAGTGGTCATGAGTCTGTTCGGACGCCAACTGCTGCGTAATGCCAGTGAACAAGCTACGCAAGGCGAAGAGGTAGCATCCCTGGCGAAAGCGCAAGCAGGTGACTTGGTGTTCTTCGACCATGAGGATGGCAAGATTTCGCACGTGGGCATAGTGATTGATAGCGAGCGCGTGATTCATTGTTCCGGTAGAGTGAAGGTAGAGAAACTGGACCGACTGGGCATCTTCAACGCCGAGCAAAATGCTTACACCCATCATCTGGTTTCTATTCGCCGTATTGCCCGCGCAGAGAAGTAGAATACCTCATATAGAATCGAAAAAGAGACGTCCGTTGGGCGCCTCTTTTATTTTCGTACCGCGAGTGGGACTTGAACCCACACAGCCATCACTGGCCAAAGGATTTTAAGTCCTTCGTGTCTACCTATTCCACCATCGCGGCCCGGTAGATTTTTTCAAATCGGGCACAAAAGTACTGCTTTTTTTTGAATTGTGCAAAAAAAAAGTAAAAAAGTAGGTGAATTCTTCAAGCAATCTGTAGAAAATAATAAAAATGAATTAAAATTCATTCATTATTTGCATAATCAAAAAATTATTTGTACCTTTGCAGGCTGTTTCTACACAACGTGTAGGCGGCCTGTTTTGATATGGCAAATAAACGTAAAATAATCAACGACCCGGTATTCGGATTCTTGTCTATTCCGAATGAACTGATATACGATGTGTTGCAGCATCCGTATGTGCAACGCCTCAGTCGTATTCGTCAGTTGGGTTTATCCTATCTGGTCTATCCGGGAGCTCTGCATAGCCGTTTCTCTCATTCGCTCGGTGCTATGCATCTGATGCACGAGGCTATTGCTTCGTTGCGCCTCAAGAATATTGAGATAACCGATAACGAAGCCACATCGGCTATGATAGCTATTCTGCTCCATGATATCGGTCATGGTCCATTCTCGCATGTGTTGGAGCATACGCTCGTGGATGGAGTAACTCACGAAGATATATCGCTGCTGATGATGGAGCGTATCAATAGTGATCTCAATGGTGCGTTGACCGAAGCCATCGCTATCTTCAAGAACGAGTATCCGAAGCATTTTCTCCATCAGTTGATTTCCAGTCAGTTGGATGTGGATCGCATGGATTATCTGTGTCGCGACTCGTTCTTCACGGGTGTGCAAGAGGGCCGCGTGGCTAGCGAACGTCTGCTCAAGATGTTGGATGTGCGCAACGATCATCTGGTGGTGCAGGTCAAGGGCATCTACTCGGTCGAGAAATTCCTGGTGGCTCGTCGACTGATGTACTGGCAGGTCTATCTGCATAAGACTTCGGTGGCTGCTGAGCAACATCTGATCAAGATTCTTTCTCGGGCCAAGGAGTTGGCACGTGGCGGACAGGAGCTGTTTGCTTCGCCTGCGTTGCGCTATTTCCTTTATCAACCCGTTACGGTAGATATGTTTAGTCCTCAGAGCGAGGCACTAGATCAGTACGCGCTCTTGGACGATACGGATGTGCTGTCGGCTATCAAGGTGTGGATGTCGTCTGCCGATCCTGTGCTGAGCGCACTGAGTCGTTCGTTCATCAATCGCCAGCTTTTCCGTGGCGAACTGCTCTCGGTTCCATTGACCGAAGCAGAGCAACAGGCGCTCAATCGTCATTATGCAACTTTGCTGGGCGTGTCCGAGCAAGAGGCTCGCTACTGTTGGATCGAGCATGTGTCGACCAGCAACACCTATTCCGAGAAGGACGATTCCATCGATATCCTCTATTCCGATGGTACGGTTCGTGATATAGCTGAAGCGAGCGAGATTCTTGACTTGGAGGCACTGACTCGCAAACCTAAAAAAATGTATTTGTTCAAATTTAGAGAAAACTGATAGATATGGAATTTTCCGCACAACAAATAGCCCTGCTTCTGGGCGGCAAACTGATTGGCAATGCCAATGCTATGGTCTCGGACGTAGCTCCTATAGAGCATGCTGAGGCTAAACATCTGTCTTTCGTTACCGAAGAGAAATATGTTCCGCAACTGGCCACTACCCGTGCCGGAGTTATTCTGGTTACTGAGTCGCTAGTGGCTGATCCGTCGGTAGTGAACGACCGCTCGGCACTTATCCTTGTGCCTAATGCGCGTGGCGCAATGGCGCAGTTGCTGCAACTGGTGGCTAAGACGATGAACCCTGCCCGTCAGGGCATAGAGCAACCGTCGTTCGTGAGCGAGGGTGTGGCGGTTCCTGAGGATGCGTACATAGGCGCATTTGCTTATATCGGCAAGAATGTCCGTCTGGGCAAGGGTGTACAGATCTATCCTCACGTCTTCATTGGCGATAACTGCGTTATAGGCGACAATACGATTCTCTATTCGGGTGTGAAAATCTACTATAACTGCGTGGTAGGCAAGCAGTGTATTCTCCATAGCGGTGTAGTCATCGGTGGCGATGGATTCGGTTTCGAGCCCGATGCACAAGGCGTGAACCAGAAGATTCCTCAGATAGGCAATGTTATCATTGAGGACGATGTCGAGATAGGTGCCAACAGTACGGTCGATCGCGCGATGATGGGTAGTACTGTCGTGCGCAAGAATGCGAAGATAGACAATCTCGTCCAGGTGGCGCATAACGTCGAGGTGGGTGAGTCCACTTTTATGTGCGCGCAATCGGGTATAGCCGGCAGTACCAAGGTGGGCAAACATTGTATCTTGGCAGGCCAGGTAGGCGTAGCCGGACATATAGAGATAACCGACAATTGTATCTTCGGGGCACAGACCGGTATTGCCGGCAGTGTCCGCAAACCGGGTCTCTACCAGGGATCGCCTGCTATCGATGCTAATCTGTGGCGTCGTGCTACTGTCGGATTTAAGCAGTTGCCTGATCTGGTGCGCGATGTGCATGAACTGAAGAAAAATAAATCCTAATACATTATGAAACAACACACTATCAAAGAATCGTTCGTTCTCCGTTCGGTGGGATTGCATACCGGACTGGATGTAACGGCTACCTTCCTACCTGCGCCGCCTAACACAGGTATCTGTTTGCGTCGTGTAGACCTGCCTAAGCAACCGTGCTATCAGGCTCTGGCCGATTATGTGTCGGCTACCGAGCGAGGCACTGTTTTGGAACATGGTAAATGGAAAGTGTCTACGGTGGAGCATGCGCTCAGTGCCCTCTATGCAATGGGCGTGGATAATTGTATTATCGAGGTCAATGCACCCGAGATGCCTATTCTGGATGGTAGCGCGCGTATGTTCGTTCGCGAGATCGAACGTGTCGGTCTGGAGGAACAGGATGCCGAGCAACAGGTCTATGTGGTGACCGAGCCGATCGAGTATATCTCCGAGCACGGCAATATCATGCGTATCGAACCGTGCGACCATTATGAGGTAGATGTTACTATCGCCTTCCAGTCGCGTCTGTTGCGCGAGCAACATGCTACGCTGACCGACCTCCGGACCTATCCACGTGAGGTCTCGTCGGCACGTACTTTCTGTTTCGTGCGCGAGATCGAACCATTGCTACGTGTCGGACTGATCAAGGGTGGTGACCTGAAGAATGCACTTGTTATCTACGAGACCGAGATGTCGCAAGAGGGTATGGACTATTTCTGCGATAAGATGGGGCAACCGCATATGGATGCTACTAAACTCGGTTATCTGTCGCCGCTCAATTACCAAAACGAGCCGGCACGTCACAAACTGCTGGATGTCATAGGCGACCTGTCACTGCTAGGCATGCGTCTCCAGGGACGTATTGTAGCCGTCAAACCCGGTCACACCTTCAATACCCAGTGTGTACGCCGTCTGCGCAACCAAATCGTAAGCGAATAAGATTAACAATTATATATCAAAAACAAACAATCAAATGATTTCTCCTTTAGCATTTGTCAGTCCTGAAGCCCAAATAGGTAAGGACGTAGAGATAGGCCCGTTCGCTGTGATCAACAAGAATGTGATTATCGGCGATGGTTGTATCATCGATTCTAACGCTACCATATGCGAATATACGCGTATTGGGAAGAATTGTCATATCTTTCCCTCTGCCGTCATCGGCGCTATTCCGCAGGACTTGAAATTCCACGGTGAAGAAACATGGACCATCATCGGCGACAACAATGTGTTGCGTGAGTTCGTGACGGTTCATCGCGGTACGGCTAGCAAGGGCAAGACCGTTATCGGTAATAACAACCTGATCATGGCCTATTGTCATGTGGCGCACGATTGTGTGCTCAACAACCATATCATCATGTCCAATGCTACTCAGTTGGCGGGCGAGGTGGTAGTGGACGATTTTGCCATCATCGGTGGAGGTACCCTCGTGCACCAGTTTACCCATATCGGCAGTCATGTGATGATCCAGGGTGGCTCACGTACCAACAAGGATATTCCGCCCTATATCATTGCGGCTCGCGAACCTATCTCGTACTGCGGAATCAATTCCGTGGGACTCAATCGCCGCGGTTATACACCGGAGCAGATACATACCATCCAAGAGGTCTATCGCATCATCTATCAGGGTGGTATGAATACCACCAAAGCCATCGAATATGTCGAGGCCAATATCCCGCAGACTCCGGAGCGAGATGTTATCATCGATTTTGTTCGTGACTCGGCCAGGGGCATCGTTCGCGCATAACCAATCATCACGATTATACGATAACAAAACAAGCAAATAATGGAAACAGAAGAGAGAAGTCTCAATTTCATTGAGCAGATTGTAGAACAAGATTTAGCAGAAGGTAAGAACGATGGACGTATTCAGACTCGTTTCCCGCCAGAGCCGAACGGTTACCTCCATATAGGTCACGTCAAGGCTATCTGCATGGATTTCGGTATTGCTGAGAAGTACAATGGTGTTTGCAATCTGCGTTTCGATGACACCAATCCTGCGAAGGAGGATACCGAGTATGTGGATTCCATCGAGCGTGATATAGCTTGGTTGGGTTTCCGTTGGGGGCATATCTACTATGCGTCCGACTATTTCCAGCAACTCTACGATCTGGCTATTCGTTTCATCCGCGAGGGCAAAGCCTATGTGGACGAGCAGACGGCCGAACAGATAGCTGAGCAGAAAGGTACGCCTACCGAACCGGGTGTGGCTTCTCCTTATCGCGATCGTCCTATCGAGGAGAACCTGCGTCTGTTCGAAGCCATGCAGCGTGGCGAGATAGAGGAAGGCCGTATGGTGCTGCGCGCTAAGATAGACATGGCTAATCCTAACATGCATTTCCGCGATCCGATCATGTATCGTATCATCACTAGCCATCCGCACCATCGTACCGGACGTCAGTGGAATGTCTATCCGATGTACGATTTCGCGCATGGTCAGTCTGATTATTTCGAGGGCGTGACCCATTCTATCTGTACCTTGGAGTTTGAGGTCCATCGTCCGCTCTACGACTATTTCATTGACCAGTTCACAGGTCCTAATTTCTGCGGTCTTTCACCTTACGGCCCGGACTATCGTCCTAAGCAACGCGAGTTCAATCGCCTCAATATCACCTATACCGTCATGTCTAAGCGCAAGATGCTGCAGCTGGTCAAAGAGGGACTTGTAGCCGGTTGGGACGATCCGCGTATGCCGACTGTCTGTGGTCTGCGTCGGCGTGGTTATACACCTCAGGCTATCCGCACCTTTATGGACAAGATCGGTTATACCAAGGTGGAGGGAATGATCGACCAAGGTCTGCTCGAGCATACTATCCGCGAGACGCTCAAGGAGACTGCGCCGCGTGTATGCGCTATTTTCGATCCGGTCAAGCTGGTTATCACCAACTATACCGGTGAGGGCGAGACGCTCGTGGCGGAAAATATCGATGGAATCGAGAGTTTAGGCACTCGTGAGATGCGTTTTGGACGCGAATTGTGGATCGAGCGTGGCGACTTTCTTGAGGAGGCGGACAATAAGTTCTATCGTCTCTCGCCGGGCGGACGCGAAGTGCGACTCAAGAGTAGTTATATCATCCAGGCCACCGGTTGCGACAAGGATGCCGAGGGCAATATCACTACCGTCTATGCTACCTACGATCCGGATTCTAAATCGGGTACCGAAGGCGGCAACCGCAAGACCAAAGCTACAATCAACTGGGTGGAGTGTAATTCGTGTATCGATGCCGAGGCGCGTCTCTACGATCGTCTTTTTGCTTGCGAGAACCCGTCGGCCGAAGAGGGCGATTTCCGAGACCTACTCAATCCGGAGAGCCTCGTCGTTAAGACCATCAAGGTAGAGGGTGCGCTACGCAGCGAACTACATGCGCCTATCGTGAAAGATGGTATCGAGCAGGAGAACCACTATCAGTTGCTCAAGCAGGGTTATTTCGTGGTCGATCCGGATACTACAGCCGACCATCTGGTGCTGAATCGTACGTGCTCGCTCAAGGATAACTATCTTAAGTAATGCAAACCAGGGTCTATCGAGGCAAGGAGCAGATCTTCTGCGATTGGCGCCGCAAATGGGTGCGTCTGACCCCCGAAGAGTGGGTGCGCCAACAGTTGCTCCATCGCCTCGTGGAACAGTTCGACTATCCTGCTTCGCTTATCGCCGTTGAGCAGGCTATCACCGTAGGTGAAGCTAAGAAACGCTGCGATGCTGTTGTTTACGATCGGCAGATGAGTCCGGTCCTGATTATCGAGTGCAAAGCCGAAACGGTAGCATTGACTCAGAAGACACTCGATCAGGCGGTGACCTACAATCGCAAACTCAGTGTGCCCCATCTCATGTTGTTCAATGGCCCTCAATTGATTTTCGTAACTATATCGTCTAATGGAACTTATCATCAATCTCAACGATGCCCTAGATACACCGACCTTCTACGGTGTGAATAATCAGAATATGCTCTGCCTGCGCAATCAGTATCCTGATGTGCGCGTGGTGGCTCGTGGCTATCAGGTCAAGGCTACCGGATCCGAGTCGGCTGTCGAGCGATTCGAACAAGCCCTGCGTCTGTGCGAGGAGTTCTGCATCCGAACCAATACGCTCAACGAGCAGCAGATCCTGCAGTTGCTGCATGGCGAACAACCTCATGCGCAGCAGCCCGACCATCTGATCTTGCATGGCGTCAACGGGCGTTCGGTTTTTGCCCGTTCGGTCAACCAACAGGCGCTCGTCAGTGCGTACGAGGAGAATGATCTGCTCTTTGCTATCGGACCTGCAGGTAGCGGCAAAACCTATACGGCTATTGCACTGGCAGTGCGTGCGCTCAAGAATCGTGAGGTACGTCGTATCATCCTCTCGCGCCCTGCTGTTGAGGCAGGTGAGAAACTGGGATTCCTGCCGGGTGATATGAAGGAGAAAATCGACCCCTATCTGCAGCCGCTCTACGATGCACTACAGGATATGATTCCTTCGGTCAAACTGAACGAATATATGGAGAAGGGCATTATTCAGATTGCGCCTCTGGCTTTCATGCGTGGCCGTACACTGAGCGATGCTATCGTTATCCTCGATGAGGCGCAGAATACTACTTGTCTCCAACTCAAGATGTTCCTTACCCGTCTCGGACTGGGCGGCAAGATGATCGTGACGGGCGATATGACCCAGATCGATCTGCCGGCTACGCAGAAGTCCGGTCTGCGTGATGCCATCGAGCGTTTTCGTGATATAGAGGGTATCAAAATCATCGAATTCAACGAGAAAGATATCGTTCGCCATCCGCTAGTAAAGCGTATCGTGGCGGCGTACAAAGAGAAATAAAACTATCCTACCATGAGAAAATACATCTTAACTCTTCTGGCTATTTTTTGCCTCTCGTCGTTATATGCGGGAATAACCACCTATACCTTCACTTCCACCAAGTGGGCGAGCAAGGTGGGTTCCACCGTTTGCGATGGCACTACCGATGGATGGGTGTCCGATAAGGACGGAAGTTCTTATGCGGATCCTCGCTATGATGCGCAAGGAAGACTGATGTACCAGGGAGTAGGAGTTACTTCTTCTCCTTCCTATTCCGGCGCAGGCGCTACATCCGTATTGTCGTTCGAGGACGTGCGTCGTGTGACATTCAATTTCTGTCAAAACTCCTCCAAGGGCAAAGGTGTGATCTATGTCCAGGTGGGTGCCAATGCCCCGGATAGTATCGTAGTGCACAAACCGGCCACAAGCGGTGCGGGTGTGTACAATCGCGATTCCATCGTTATTTTCTCGACTCCGCAGACGGGTAAGATCAAGTTCTGGGTTAAATGTACCGAGAATGCTATCTATATCAATTCCATCTCTATCCGTGCGGCTACAGGCGGTTCGTCTGTCTTCACGATGGATACCTACCAGTTGGTAACCGATGTGACGCAGCTGCAAGATTCCGACCAGGTTATCTTTGGTGTCAGCAGTCCTTCGATTAACTATATCATGGGCTATTTCGACGAGTCGGTTTCGGTCAACAATATCCATGCTATTCGTGGTCGCTATTCGGCCGATCGCTCGCAGGTAGATGCCGACGATCGCGCTATCTATACGTTGCGTGTGACTGAGTTGAATGGCAATACAGCCTATGTATTTCAGGACGAACTGCGCTACGAAGAAGCCTATCTGGTAGCTTCGGGTGGGCAGACCAAAAATCGCTTGGCGTTGTGGGACAAACTGGTCGATACCAATACCTATGGCAACTATGGTTATTGGGATATCTCTGTGGCTGCATCGGGCGAGGCCGTTATCCGCAATCTGGGTAATAGCAAGGCCAAGTATATCCAGTACAATGCGTCTAACAATCCTACGCTCTTTGCTTGCTACGAGACCCAGGGTGCGCAGACTCCGGTCTGCCTCTATCGGCGTGTGCCGGCTATGGGCGATATCACGGCTATCGTGGCACCTTTGGTCAATTTCGGTATCACAACCACTACTACTGGTTCGCGTACTATCGAGATTAATGCTAACGGACTGACGCAAGATATATCTGTGTCGCTGGCCGATGGCTCAATATTCTCGGTTTCATCGGAACTTTTAGACCGTGATGGAGATAATCTGACTGTCTCCTATTCGGCTTCCGCTGCCGGTCATTATACCGACACACTCATCCTGCGTTCGGGCGAGACCGAGACGCGTGCGCTGGTCATGGCGCAGGTGCTGATGCCTATGACGATTGCCCAGGCGGTCAGCCTGCCTGACTATAGCATAACCTATCTCAATCCGGTAGTGGTGACTAAGAAATACGACTCGTATATCTATATCCGTGATGCTTCGGGTTCGATGCTTATCTTCGATCGTGGCAACGGCGAGACGGGCAAGCCGTACGGCCAGGGGCTCGTATCCGGCGATCCGCTGACGGGCGTCATAGGACGTATGCTCAATTATTATGGTGTGCCCGAGTTGTCACCCACTCAGGCGTTCAGTGTAGGTTCCCGTAGCGAAGTGCTGCCCGAGCAGGCAGGTGCTACAGTCGATTCGGCCGACGTATGTCGTTTTCTGCAGCTCGATTCGGTGGTCTTCTCCTCGCAGACTCAGTTGACCTACCGCGGTCATAGTTATGCAGTGGCTAATAAGTTCAATTTGTCCGATTTTATCGAACAAAAATCGACTCGTGTCACCTGTATCGTCAGCTACGATTGGGACGTGGTGACGCTCTATATCGTTTCGCAAACCGAGTATCCGGTCACGGCGCTTGACCAACCCGCTTCGGATGGACGTGCGGCACGACTGATCATGCGTGGCGGCATTGTCTATGTCGAAACCGACCATGGCCTCTATACCCTAACAGGCGAAAAACTGTAAAATGGATTTTCTGGACCAGTTAAATAGTACCCAGCGTCAGGCGGTGACCCATACCGAGGGTCCCTCGCTCATTGTGGCCGGAGCCGGTTCGGGCAAGACACGTGTCCTGACTTATCGGGTGGCCTATCTGTTGACCCAGGGTGTACCGGCAGGCAATATACTGGCGCTGACATTCACCAACAAGGCGGCACGCGAGATGAAGGAGCGTATCTGTCGGCTCGTGCCGCCGGACGATGCACGCTATCTGTGGATGGGCACTTTCCATCATGTCTGCACGCGTCTGTTGCGACGCAATGCCGAAAGGCTCGGCTTCACACCCGATTTCACTATCTATGATACCCAGGACATGAAGTCGCTGCTCAAGTCTATCTGCAAGGAGCGCGGACTGGATGATAAGATCTACAAACCTGCGGCTGTGCTGGAGCGTATCTCGATGGCGAAGAATATGATGATCAGCCCCGAGCGTTATGCACTGGATAGCGAGATCCAGCGTCGCGACCGCGAGTCTAGACTGTACGAGATGGCCACTATCTACGATCTCTACCAGCTTCGTCTGAAGGCGGCCAATGCCATGGATTTTGACGACCTGTTGCTCAATATGCTTCGTCTGATTGATCAGCATGCCGATATCCGCGAGCAGTTGCAGCAGCAGTTTCGTTACGTCTTGGTCGATGAGTACCAGGATACCAATTATGTCCAGTATCTGCTGGTGAGCCGTCTGGCCGAACCGCAGAACAATATCTGCGTGGTGGGCGATGATGCGCAGTCTATCTATTCGTTCCGCGGAGCCGATATACGCAATATACTGAATTTCCGTCAGCGTTATCCCGATGCACAGATTTTCAAACTCGAGCGCAACTATCGCTCGACGCGCAATATAGTGGATGCAGCCAATTCGCTGATCCATCACAATCAGCATCAGATCGAGAAGAATGTCTATTCGGAGAACGACGAGGGTCAACTGCTGTCACTCCACTCGTATATGGACGATCGTGCCGAGGCTGAAGGCGTAGCACGCCAGATCCAAAATCTGAAGAAAGGTTCCTCTCGCCTCTCGCCTCTCGCCGCTAACCGTTTCACTTACGACGATTTCGCAGTTCTCTACCGCACCAATGCCCAATCACGTGCTTTCGAGGGCGAATTGCGCAAGCGTAATATTCCCTACCGCATCTATGGAGGCATCTCGTTCTACCAGCGCAAGGAGATCAAGGATACCTTGGGCTATTTTCGTCTGGCGGTCAATCCACGTGACAACGAGGCCCTGCTGCGTATCATCGCTTTTCCCGGACGCGGTATAGGTGATACTACGATGAAGAAGGTGGCGGCGAATGCTATCGAGCATCATCGCTGCTATCTGGATGTCATGCGTATGCCCGAAGAGACAGGGCTGGATGTGGGACCTGCTACGCAGAAGAAGATTAGTGCTTTTGCCCGGCAGATAGACGAACTGGGGGCGCTGAGCGAGCAGATGGATGCTTTCGGCTTTGCCGAACATGTCCTGCGGACTACGGGTGTGATGACGGCTTTGGCTATGGATCGTACGCCCGAGGGAATTGACCGAGCGCAGAATGTGCAGGAGTTGCTCAATGCTATACACGAGTTCGTAGAGATGCGTGCTCAAGAGGGTATCGACTTTACGCCTATTACCGATTTTCTGAGCGAAGTCAGCCTGCAAACCGACCAGGACGATAATCTGCAGGATACGACGGAACGGGTCACGCTGATGACTGTCCATGCGGCTAAGGGACTCGAGTTTCCTGTCGTTTTCATCGTGGGCCTGGAGGAGAATCTGTTCCCCTCGCAGTACTGTGTGCGTCCGAGTGAGATAGAGGAGGAACGTCGTCTGCTCTATGTAGCTATCACGCGTTCGATGGAGCAGTGTCATCTCAGTCTGGCGCGTCAGCGTTTCCGCAATGGGTCAGTCACTTTCGCTTCACCCAGCCGATTCCTGAGCGATATCGATCGTCGGTATATCGAGATGGTTCGTCCTGCTTCGTCTTCCTATCGTGCGCCATCGTTCTCTGCTGCACCGCGCTTTGTCCAGCCGACACGACCCCAGGTTCCCGTGCGCAACGAGTCTGTCTCAGAGACGAAGACCGATGTCTCGTGGCAAAGCGGCGACCGCGTTCATCATTCCGCTTTCGGCAATGGTGTAGTTAGCCGCGTCTATCACGACGAGGCCACAGGCAACGATAAGATTGAGATAAATTTCGAAGGACTAGGAACCAAAACCCTTCTGCTGAGTTACGCCAAACTGGAGCGCATCTAGAGGTAAATCAGATATCCTGCCACGCCGGCAAGAACGATCAATAGGATAGGGTGACTGATGATTTCGGTCACTTTATTTTTTGTAAAGTTAGGCAGAATGGTGAAGAAGGCCACTAATGCGAAGATGATCCAACTGATAGGGTCGATAAATGTGGTGGGCTTCATCAGTAGCAGTGCCGCTGAGGCGATGAGTCCGAGAACCGTAAAACGCAGCATGCGTAGGGTCTGTTCGAAATACGCATTGCCTTGGAACCGACGACTTAGCCAGAAATATGCTTTGCATATACTGAGCATGATGATCAGGCTGGGCAGGATGATAGCCAGGGTGCTGAGTACGCTTCCCCAGATGCCCGCTGCGGTGTAACCGACATACGTCGCGCAGTTGATGCCTATCGGACCTGGCGTCACCTGACTCACGGCTACTATATCGACAAACTCCTGCTCGCTCATCCATCCGTGCTGCGCCACCTCCATCTCTATCAGCGACAGGATAGCCAGACCTCCGCCGAAACCGAAGAGACCTATCTTGAAAAACGATATGAAGAGTTGCAGATATAACATTTTCTCTAACCTCTAACCTCTCGCCTTTCTACTAATCGCGACGCTGGCAAGCGTCAAGATTATAGTTGCCAGAATTACCCAAACGGGATTGACATGTCCTAACCAGATCAGCAGCGCCGCCGCCAACGAGATCATCAGCGGAAGTCCTCTTTTGACTATCGACTTTCCACTTTCGCCTTTCGCCTCTCGCCTCTCGCCTTTCAGCCCCATCGCATTTTTCGCCAACTTCACCAGCGGTGCCGCAATCAGTGCCACTACGGCGGGACGAATGCCGCGGAAGGCGGCCTCAACGGCAGGCAGTTCTTTCCATTCGCTGAAGACCATGGCAATAGCCAGTATGATCACGAACGAAGGTAATACGGCACCCAGCACGGCTCCGCAGACGCCGCGCCAACCGCCTATGCGCCAACCTATGAAGATGGCGCTATTGACAGCTATCAGTCCAGGCGCTGCTTGCGCCAGGGCAATCATGTTGAGAAATTCCTCTTCGTCAATCCATTGCTGACGATCTACCACCTCCCGTTGAATCAGGGGCAGCATAGCGTAACCTCCACCCAGGGTGAAGGTGCCAATCTTAAGATAGGTATAGAAAAGTTGCCAGAACACGCCTTTTTTGTTTGGTTGATAGTCCTTCGGACGTTTATAGGGGTTTACGGGCTCTGCCCTGTTTAACCAAACGCGCAGAAAGCGCACTAAACCTCTAAACTTCTAAACGGCGTTAGCCACTAAACGCGGCTTGCCGCACTAAACGCCGCTAACCGTTTATTCCTTATCGCGCAACTGCTGTTTGATAAATTTCGACAGCATGTTGATGGCAGCGTTGTTGTGTCCGCCTTGCGGCACGATGACATCTGCATAGCGCTTGCAAGGCTCAATAAACTGTTCGTGCATGGGTTTGAGCACACGTTGGTAACGGTCTATCACTGCCTCGGCGGTACGTCCGCGTTCTACTACATCGCGACGCATGACGCGTATCAGTCGGTCGTCGGCATCGGCATCTACGAATATCTTCAGGTCCATCTGGTTGCGCATCTTCGGTTCGCGCAGCGCCATGATGCCTTCTACTATCACCACCTCTTTAGGCTCGATATGGATGGTCTCTTTTTCGCGCGTGCAGGTGATATACGAATAGATAGGTTGCTCAATCGCCTGACCTTCTTTCAGCATCTCGATATGCTTAGCCAGCAGCGACCATTCGAATGCATCGGGGTGGTCGAAGTTGATGTTCTGTCGCTGATCGACAGGTACATCGCTACTGTCTTTGTAATACGAATCCTGAGGAATGACTACTACTTCGCCTTTGGGAAGGCGCTCGATGAGTTTCTTGACTACCGTTGTTTTACCCGAGCCGGTACCGCCCGCAATGCCGATGATAAACATGGAGAAGGATGTTTGTTATTCGGGGTGCAAAGTTACTATAAAAAAATGGAAACACCAAATAAATAGAGAAAAAAAATGTTTTTGTACGTAGAATTTGCGTATATGGGAAAAAAGCAGTAAATTTGCACCGCAAATTTTTACACATTACACCAATAATCACCAATTACCAATGAAAAAGATTCTCTTTTTCGCAGCGCTTGCGCTGACTGTCGTTGCTTCAGCCCAAGAGACCTATCTGTTTGCGCAGAAAGATACCTCTGCGCTCTATCTCGATATCTATCGTCCCGCGGCGGGTGCGGCTACTCAGATCGATGGAGTAGATAAACCCACTGTTCTCTTCGTCTTCGGCGGAGGATTCCTTTCGGGGGCACGCAACGAAGCCTACCTGCTGCCTTTCTTCCGCACTCTGACCGACAATGGTTATTCGGTGGTGGCGGTCGATTATCGACTGGGTATGAAGGGATATAAGATGGGCAAAGGCCTGAGCGGACTGGCAAAGTCGGTCAAACCGTTTTGTGCCGCGCAGCAGATGGGCGTGGAGGATGTGTTCTCCGCTATCGCTTATCTGGCCTCACATCCTGAACTGGGCATCGATCCGATGAATATCGTGGTGTCGGGCAATTCGGCGGGGGCTATTATATCGCTGGCTTGTGCTCGCGAGGTGGCTAATGGTGCGGTCCAAGGTCTGCCTGAGGGCTTCCGTTTCCGCGGCGTCGTCAGTTTCTCCGGTGCTATCATCAGCACCCACGGCGCACCTTGGTTCGACCAACTGCCATGTCCGATCTTGTTCTTCCATGGTCTGAACGACAATGCCGTGGCCTACCACCATTTCGGTGCTTTCGGCAAGGGTATGTGGGGTAGCAGCTACTGGGCCGAACAGCTGGCAAAACGTGGCGGCAACTACTCGATCTATCGCTTCAAGAACCGCGCGCACGATGTGGCGGCGTATATGAATCTGTTGTGGCCCGAGGTGCAGGCGTTCCTCGAGACCAATGTGATGCAAGGAGTGATGCGCATCGTCGATGCCACCATTGACAACCCCTCGCTGCCTATCTGGAAAGAGTGGGGCAGCATGACTCCGCAGCAGATGTACAGCGGCAAGTAAATCGACTTGTATGCAAATTTTTCTTTTTTATTTCCAATTATTATCTTTTTTGTGAAAATCCTTGTATGTTCGGAAAAAAAGCAGTACCTTTGCATGCGCGTTCGGCAAGGCATCGCGCAGAAGTCCGCTAAAACGGTTTAGTGCGACTTCGTCGCGTTTAGAGGTTTAGTGCTGCTACGCAGCGTTTAATTACACAGCGAAGCGTAAACGGCGCAGCCTCTAAACAGCGAAGCGTAAACGCCGAAGGCTATAAACATTACACATTCAACATTCAACAAATAACTTTATTTAGGTATGAAGAAAATCTCCTTATTGTTTTGCGCATTATGCGCGCTTGCGATGACCGGTAAGGCACAGACCTATATCGATAACATCGCGTATGATTATTACGGAAGCGGTAGCTCACGCTACGCCGTGGTAACCAACAACTACATGACCGGGTACGAGGGTGACATAGTCATTCCCGATACTATCGAGATTGATGGCGACAAATACCCTGTAACAGCTATTGGTACCTATGCCTTTGAGTACGCTCACGATCTTACCAGTGTCACTCTGCCAAACACTATCAAAGTGATTTATGGCGAGGCTTTCCACGAATGTTATAAGCTCCGCAGCATCAACCTGCCGGAAGGACTGGAACAGATCATGCAAGATGCTTTCTGGGATTGCCAGAGTCTGACCGAACTCACGTTGCCTAGCACCCTGAAGCGAATCGAGGCCTACGCCTTCGAAGGATGTTACAGCCTGCGTACCATCAATTTCCCTGAGTCTTTGGAATACGCAGATGGCTTTTTGTTCCAGGGTGACACCTTGTCGGCGCCTGTATACAACAGCAAGTATTTTGCCCATTTCCCGCCTAATTATGCAACCAGTTACACTGTGCCTGATGGCATCGTGACCATTCTGGATGGCGCTTTCCAAGATGCTGAGTCGCTGACCAGCGTCACGCTCCCTTCGTCGGTTAAATATATCAAGAACGATGCATTCAATGGTACGGGCCTAACCGCCATCACGTTGCCCGAGGGAGTGGAAACCATCGGAAGCCAGGCTTTCCTCGGGACCAACATTTCTTCGCTCCATCTGCCTGCTTCGCTGACTTATATTGAGCCAAGTGCTATACCTACCACGGTCACCACTATCACGGTGGACGAGGCTAACTCGGAGTACTATATCGCTAACAACTGCCTGGTACGGAAATACAATAATGCGCTAGTCTATGCTCCGGATGGAGCTACGCTGCCGGATGTTATCACCGAGATTGGCGATCAAGCATTCATGGGACGTACCTTCACTTCGTTCACTATTCCTTCTACGATAACGCGCATCGGTGCCGAAGCGTTTGCATACTGCTACTTGCTAGATTCCATCATCATCCCTGAGAGTGTCACCGCTATCGCAGGCAATGCGTTCTTTAGCTGCTACAATCTGAAGAAAGTGGTGCTGCCGGATGGATTGAAAGAGATATCTCCGTACACTTTCTACGAATGTCAAAGCCTAGCGGAAATCAATGTACCCTCTTCGTTGGAAAGCCTTGGTTCAGGTGCTTTCGGATATTGCTACGCGCTCAAGTCGTTCAACCTGCCTGAGTCGACTACGCAGCTTGGGACAGAGATCTTCGCTGCTTCCGGCGTGGAGCATCCGATCTACAACAGCAAGTATTTTGCTTATATGCCGCCCGCGTACAAAGGTGTCTATACCATGCCTGATGTAAGGGAGATCTGTCCGTACGCTTTCTACTACTGCGACAGCCTGACCGAGGTCATCTTCCCTGAGACGCTTCGCAAAATCGGCAATGAGGCTTTCTGGGGTTGTACGGCCCTGCAGCGAATTGACCTGCCTGCCAGCGTTGATACGCTCGAGTCGTACGCGTTTGAGGCATGCGAGAGCGTAGAGACATTGATTCTCCGTGGCGCACCTTCCTTCTACGATAACTATGTCTTTGCTTTCTATGACCAGTCAAAGCTGAAAGAGGTATGGAACTACGCCGAGACACCGTTCGCATTCATTTCGCAGGGCGATCCGTTCTATGATGTGCCGAATAAGGACCAAATCAAGCTCTACGTACCGGAAGGTTCGGTCGATGCCTACAAAGCTGCGAATTACTGGAAAGAATTCGACGTACAACCGATGCCGGAGATCCATACGGATATCGACATTGTCGATGGTCAAGAGTCGAAAGGTGCTTCCGAGCACTCCGGAACAAGTCGAAAGACTCTCCGCAATGGCCAATTGCTCATCGAACGCGATGGACGCGTTTATACAGTTGATGGACGTCCAGTCCGTTAAGTCGATAGTCGATAGTTTAGAGAAAAAAGGAGTGGCCCGAAAGCCACTCTTTTTTTGTTTACGCTTCGCTGTTTATAGGCTCCGCCGTTTAGTCGCTGCGCTGTTTAATTAAACCTCTAAACGCTGCGTAGCAGCACTAAACGCAGCTCTGCTGCACTAAACGCAATCCATTACGGATTGCTCTGGTCGTAGGCCTCGCCGCAGACTTTCCACAGGTACGCCGTGAAGGTCTTCTTGCCATCGGTATGAAGTCTGTCGTTATGCATGATTCTCTTCTTGGTTTTCTGTTTCCTCTATCGCTTCGCGGAACATCTGTTCGCAGAGACGGACAGAGGTGTCGATGTCGTAATTTTTGGCGGCTTCTGCATACTCGCGTTCCATTTTCGCTTTCTCGTCGGGATGGTCAAGCCACCAGTCGATGGCGCGTGCAAGGTCTTTGGGGCGGCCGGGAGCAAAGAGACTTCGCCCGTCCAAAGCAAACTGCGGCGTGGCACTGTCCTCGCTGTTGGCTATTACGGGCACCAAGCCCGTAGCAAACGCCTCGATACAGGATATTGCTTCGCTCTCCATATCCGAAGCATGCACATAGAGGTCTGTGTGCAGCAAAAGGTCAATGAGCTCCGGTTTGGAGAGGAAGACGAACTGCGGCGGGTTCTTGAGTTGCTTGCCTAATTCCACGTACTCGTCGTATTTGGGACCTTTGCCCGCAAAAAACAGCTGAATGCGGTCGGCGTACTTGCTGAACGGCACGGCATTGATGATGACATCCTGCCGTTTCTCGCCGGACAGACGTCCGACCATGACGATGGTGATGAGACTGCCATCGCTGCGGGATGTATGACCGCCATCGCTGTTAGAGAGTTTCCGCTGCCCAGCGGCGATAAAATCCGGGTCAATGCCGTTGGAAATCACATGTATCTTCGCCTTATAGCCGCGTTTGATGAGTTCGTCCGCCATGAACTGCGAGGGCACATGGATGTGGTTGAAATGTTGGTAGAGCAGGAAACGGAAGGTATGATAGAAACGATCGTTGAGCCATTCCGCCTTGCCCAGACCGATAGAAGAAGTCATGTTTTCCGGTTGGATGTGGAACGCTGCCGTGGACGGTTTGTGCATCTGGTCAGCTATGAGTTTGGTGGCTGTCTCCAGCGCGAAAGGCATCATACAATGCACGATGTCCGCCCATGCCACCGCCTCGCGGATGATGTCCAGATCGACTTGCGCGAACTGGAAACCGTGTGAGTGAATGAGGTCGTTGAAAATGGGCACTTTGAACTCCTTGAGGACGAACTTGTCAGGTGCCGGTTCGCCGGTAGTAAGGATGCGCACTTCGTTGCCGTGCTCGCGGAGTACCGCCGCAAAACGCTGGGCGGAGATGGACGTGCCGTTGTTATTGGTGTCGTACGTGTCAATGACGAGAAGTATTTTCATGTATAAATAGTTATAATTTTTATTTTGTGCTGTGGGTTCGGCTGGAGGAACGGTATGGGTGGGCGGTCATGCCGAGGTGTTTCTCATAAGGGCATGTGTTTTTTACCGTTTGCGTTTCCGGCTGCGAAATTACAACAAAAATTGCACATATGCAAGTTTTCGAGCGAAAAAAAGAGCACCGAAGCGCCCTTTTCTAAACAGCGTAGCGTAAACGCGCTGAAAGCGCACTAAACGCGACGTAGTCGCACTACACGCAATCCATTATGGATTTTGTTGGTCATATGCCTGGCCACACACTTTCCACAGATACGCCACGAAGGTCTTCTTTCCATCGGGTTGATCTTTCTGCGCGACGAAAGCGGCTTGGTCGGCTGCTATAGTACCCAGGTTCTGACGACGTGCTGCTACGCAGCGTAAACAGAAAAAGGAGCCCCCGCAAGGGCTCTTTTTTCGTGCTTTCTTATTTTTCGGTTTCTCTTTCGACTTGTATGCAAATTTTTACATTGCACTACGTGCACTTTCTGCACTTTCTCTCGCTATAGTGCAAATAGTGCAAAAAGTGCAGTGCGTTTTTTTCATCCATTACGTTTTAATCTATAGGGGTCCCCGGGGATTTCTAATCCTTGGGGAGAGCGGAGGCCCCGGAGACTTTAATGCCGCCAGGCGGCAGTCCTTGTCGTAGGGCGCCGAACGCGACTGTTAGTTGTTCCTTAGTTGTTCCTTAGTGGTTTCTTAGTTATTCCTTATACATTCACCGGGTTGTTCCCAGTCTATTCCTTGTCCATCCCCGATGGAATCTACCCGTCAATAACATACACAAAAAAAGGAGCAACCCCTACACAGCTTGCTCCTTTTTTCTCTAAACTATCGACTTACTTTACCTCTTCTCCCGTAACGGTATAAACCTTCTCGCCGCGGAGGATGTAGAGTACGCCGTCACGCAAGATCTTTTGACTTTCGTCTTTCGACTTTCCGCTATCGACGTTGTCGATGCCTTGCGAATAAGCGCCCTTGACCAGGCGGACATAGTTGTTCCAGTTGTTCTTGCGATAAGCCTCGGTCACGTTCGGGTTCTGTCCCCATTTAGCAAACAGGTGATAGGCGTTATCTGCGTCGGCTTCTTCCGGCAGCCAGTAGGTACATGCCGCTGTATTTCCATAATAGGGCAAGAAGACAGCACCTGCATTTTCCATTTTAGCCCAATCGGCCGCCGAGTAACTATTTTGAGCATCAGAAGGCGTAGTAGGCAGGAGCGGATAGACCACGAAATCCAAACCGGAAGGCAGAGTCCAGTTGTCGGGCAGCAAGATAAGTCCGTAGCGTCCTGCGACATTACCGTAACTGAATTTATAGAGTGCGTTCTCGCGTTGGAAGAGCAGATATTGCCATTCTGTAGTTTGGAGTAGACGCCATTGACCGCTTTGATTGCCGGCATTGTAGAGGACCGCATCGCCCCACTGGTTCTCCGCCCATATCATACTGCCGTCCCATTTGCCGAGAATCGGGTCTGTGGTTTCGTCTTCGGTTTCGATAGCAGATGGAGCAAAGCGATAGAGATCTAATTGCTCATTGTATTGCAGATTGCTCCGAACAAATTGAACGGTACAGTTGGGCGAAACAGAGAACGCGGTCGACAGAGTCTGATTGTTGGTTATCCGGGTGATATAGGCCTTCGTAGCACGAACCTCCTTATTGCCTGCGATGCCCAGTCCATCCGCGAAGGATAGAGCAGTACGGCTTACGCCTTCCGCTGCCTCCACAACCAGTTCGCCTGAGCCCTTGATCGTACTACCGGCAGCCAGATTGAAGGCAGCGCCGTTGGTAGAAACAATATGATTAAGTCCCACCAAATTGACCGTGATAGCCTCTGTTGCGTCAATCAGATTGCTTACACTCGGGCTAGCCAGCAGATAGGCATCAGTCAATGTCAATACGCGTGTAGAAGGATTGAAGCTGATACTACCATCAATAGACAATTCGGCGATATTCAGTTCGTTCAATGCCACTCCGTTGATGGACAGATGATAGTCTTCGACCACGCGGTCCGCTACCAAACGTACAGAGAAACCCATGCACATAAGTTGCGAAAAACCGTTTATGATGGTTTTTCCTTCTTCAAACTCGGCCGCCATGGCGTAAGACGAACTCTCGCTCTTGGTGATGGACGACCAATAATAGCCTTCTGTGCCTACTGCGTCGATATCATCTTTGCCAAATCGATTGCCTGCAGCAGGCAGGAAGATAGCACCTGCGGCATCCAATACGGACCACTGTGACGTGTTCAACACATTCTCCGTGTACTTGCCCTCGACATAATGCAAGTCAACCATCTCGGTCGTGAAAACAAAATCGGTAGGCAGCAAGATGATACCCGTTTGACCATTGATGGTGGCGTAGTATTTGTAGTGTTGGGTCATGATATAGTACCATTCTTCCTGGGTCGGCGTACGCCATATGCCGGCTTTGTTACCGCCATTGGAGATCTTGTTGTAAACGCCCCAGTCGTAGTTGGTACCCGCGATATCCTCTGTACCGTTGCCATAGCCATCGAAAGCAGCATCGGATTTGTAAGGATACACATTATTATAACCGCTTGTTCCGTAGCCGAACAGATCGATCCAACCGCTGTAGTTTGCTGCGATGTTGCTGTTGGCTGCACCAATAATGTCGTACTGATTGGGTGCAAAACGGAAAGTACCGGTGCTGGCCTGATACTGCAAGTTGCCTTGCGAAATCCAGACCTTGTCGCCTGCATCGTTGATTTTGAACAAACCGCTGATAGCTCCCTGCGGTTGGGAGTTGGCGCTCGCGCTAAGCGCTACTAGCGCCAAAACAAAAGTAAGAAAATGTTTTTTCTTTGCCGCAAGGGCACGATTAATTTCGGAGAAATTTTTCATAATATTTTGTAGTGAATTAGTGAGTTAGCGAGTGAATGAATTAGTGAGTTAGCGGACTTCCGCGCCTTGCGCGTTATAGGTCTTGCCGCCGCGCTCGATGAGGAGCACGCCGTTCTCAATCTTCTTTCGACTATCGACTTTCGACTTTCCGCTATCGACATTGTCGATGCCTTCAGGATCGAGTCTGCCGCAACCGGTAGAGAACTCTTTGCAGAAAAGCCAGATGAGCATCTGGGTAGGACAGTTATTATCGTCGGGGACATGGCCACGGCCATTGACCGAATAGAGCACTACATCGACTGCACAGCGGCCACCCGTATAACGCGTCACCTCGCAGTTATCTTCGGTCGTCTCGATAGGAGTAGGAAGGCAACCCTGAGCTAGGGCCCACTTATTGACATAAGACTTGACACCCGAATAATTCATGACATTGTCATTCTTACCATGGATATGGATGATAGGTACCGGACGCGAAGTGGTAGTCGTATTGTCCATCAGGTCATAGCCGCTGACAGGCGCAAAAGCAGCGAACTTGTCCGCAGCCTTGCGCGCAACATAATAGACGAACGTGGCACCCTCGCTGAAACCGGACATATAGACACGCGTGGTATCGATAGCGTAGTCGGCGTGGACCTCACGCACGATATCCAGCATAAAATTGACATCGGTCATGTCCGATATATTCCATCCCGAAGCGAAAGAACTGCCCCAGACCGTGACAGCCGTTCCCACCGGATAGACCACTACAAACTGCGCCGTATCAGCCACCGAAGGCCAACGGGTTTGTTCCTTCTGATACAGGTAGTCCTGGTTAGGTCCGTGGCACGAGATGAGCATCGGACTATTGGCTTTCAGTGTGTTCGGCACATAGAGGTAATACTGACGCTCTACGCCACCCGACGTGATGGTCTTCAGGCCATCAAATTGCGCCGCATTGGCCATCATTGCGCAGCACAGAGCTGCGAGGAAAAAGAATTTACGCATATTAATGAGTTAATGAATGAATGAATGAGTGAATTAGTGAGTTAGGGAATGTTTCTTTTGAGTTTGAAATTTTGGCGGACATGCGCTTCGCCGACATCCCAGCCATCGTCTGCGCTCTTGCGCTTATAGGTAACGCCCACGCGCACAGAATCGCCCTGATACGCGCCTGCGGGATCCTCTACGAGGATATCGATAGAATCCACATCACACCCTATCTCTGATATACCCGTGTCGTACTGACCCCATTCGTTAGCATAGGTGCGCGGCAGAATAGGCTGATCGCCCCATCGCGGGTCTGCACTCTTGACCGTAACACGCGCCG
>JAEESF010000017.1:0-27336 GCA_016286205.1 Paludibacteraceae bacterium
CGACTGATAATACGCCTTCTTGCCGCAGGGTACAATGATGGTGTCAATCAGGTCTGCATATTCATGCCAAGGTTCTTCGCCCGACGCATATTCCGCCAATTCTCCTTCTCCGCTGATGGTCAGCGTACTATCGCAGAGAATGTAGGTAAGGTTGTTGCCATTCGCGCCACAATTTCCGCTTGACATATATACAGGTTGAAGAGTGTAATGCTTCCAGCCAGAAGTTTTTTCGTATAAATCTATTGCATTACACGGCACATGTAGGGTAATGTCGGTTTGAGGATCTTTGTTGGTAATATTTGTCCACTTGGGCATATTCTCCGTCCATGAAACAAATATATCTGTCAAGGCATTGCAACCATAGAAGGCAGCCCAACCTACATCCGTTACCTTTTTCGGTATAGTTATTGAGGCCAAACTGCTACATTTTTGGAATGTACAAGATTTAATCTCGGTGAGGTTGTTGCTCAGCGTTACCGAGGTTAACATACTACACCCATAAAAAGCATATGCAGCGAGGTTTGTAACGCTAGGTATTGCCATCGATGTTAATTTTGAGCACGCTCGGAACGATGCACTTCCAATTTGGGTAACCGAATTCGGTATTGAGCAAGAACTCATATTAGAACAACCGTAGAAAGCACAGTTGCCAATAGACGTTGCTTGGTCCCCGACTGCAACAGATGTGATAGATTCGCGATAACTATACCAGGGTACATCTTCCTTATTATCCCAATCCGCCATCGCACCACTTCCGCTAATAGTCAGCACACCACAGGTGTTTAGCGACCAAGTTAAATTGTCACCACTTGCTCCGCATGTGCCATTTGCGACTACTTCAGTTAGTGTAAATTTGTTAGCCCAACCTTTATTTTTATACAAAGAAGTGGTGCCACATGGCACATATAGTTTAGGTTTGGTACTAAGGTCATGGAAGAAATTTGAGGAGTTTGAGCAAGCTGGAATCTTGTCTGCTGTTTCCCATAACACATATACCTCCTGAAGACTGGTACATCCGCAGAATGCTCCCGGAGTCGGAAGATTGGCAATACTTGCCGGCAAACGAACTGTTGTTAGGCTTGCACAATCTTTGAATGCCCAATGGTTTATGCCTGTGAGGCCGGATGGAATCTCAACACTTGTGATTGCTGTAGCACAAAATGCCTGTGAGCCGATATTAGTTAGCGTAGAAGGAAGATTAACGGTGGCTAGCGATGTATGATTTCTAAAGGCCCATGTTCCTATCGCAGTGATGCCTTCCGGCAGTATGACGCTTTTGATAGATGCAATATAGGACTCCCACGGCCGAGGTGTACCTGTACCGTAATAACTCGCCATCTCCCCCGTTCCGCTGATGGTCAGCACGCCGGTATATGTATCCAAAGACCAAGTCAAATTATTTCCATCTGCACCGCAGTTTCCGGTATAAGTAGCAGCATTGACCGTACCGCCAAGCGCATACACGCCCAGCAGCAACACGCACATTAACCTATATAAATACCCGTTTCTAGCGGCCATACTGCACCAAATTTATAATTTGGGTGCAAAGGTACAACTTTTTTTTGACATATGCAAGAGTTTCTTTGAAAAAATCGTTTCTTTTTCATAAACTCGAGACTTTATCGAGACAGTATCGAGACAATCACGTGGAGAAGCCAATTGACTTTTGGCTTCGAAAAGATGGAGAATGTCCAGTGAACATTCGAATAGAGTGGCAGGCGGGGAGCCTAAGCCGACCGAGAGTATATCGAGACTATCACGTATCCTACCTATACCTATATATACATAGTATATATCCCGTGATTTTGAATTTTTCATTTGCACAATTCAAAAAAAAGCAGTAATTTTGCGCTCGATTTTGGAAAAGAAAGTAGTCATATTAGCTATCGAATCCAGCTGCGACGACACGTCTGCAGCAGTCATCATCGACGGCATTTTGCGTAGCAATGTTATCGCTAGTCAGAAGGTGCATGAGGAGTATGGAGGCGTAGTTCCCGAACTCGCCAGCCGCGCCCATCAGCAGAACATTGTTCCCGTGGTCGACACGGCTCTCAAGCGTGCAGGCGTCAAGGCTGAGGACTTGTCCGCGATCGCTTTCACTCGCGGCCCCGGATTACTGGGTTCGTTGCTGGTCGGCACTTCGTTTGCCAAAGGCATGGCCATCTCGCTCGGCATTCCGCTGATAGATGTCAACCATCTGCAAGGACACGTACTCGCACATTTCGTAGAAGACGGCACAGGACTCAACCATCCGTCTCTGCCTTTTTTGTGTCTACTGGTTTCCGGAGGAAACAGCCAGATAGTTTTAGTCAAGGCATACAATGATATGCAGATTATCGGTCAAACGATTGACGATGCGGCAGGCGAGGCATTCGACAAGTGCGCCAAAGTGCTTGGATTGCCTTATCCAGGTGGCCCGTGGATTGACAAACTGGCCAAACTCGGCGATGCCAACAAATATCCGTTTGCAAAGCCTCAACTGGCAGGCTACGACTACTCGTTCTCAGGACTCAAGACATCGTTCCTTTACACCTTGCGCGACATGCTTCGCGAACGCAATCTCGAGACCATCGACCAACTGACAGAACAAGTCCCAAATTTGCGGGAGGACATGTGCGCGTCGCTACAAGCGACGATTATCGATATCCTGATGCGCAAACTGAAAAAAGCTGCGCAGGATTTGGGTATTCGTCAAGTGGCGGTCGCAGGCGGAGTAAGTGCCAATAGCGCCTTGCGACAAGCTTTTGTCGATTATGGCAAGCGATACCACTGGAATGTGTTTATTCCGCCCTTCTCTTTCACCACCGACAATGCTGCCATGGTCTGCCAGGCGGGCTATTTCAAGTATCTGGATGGTGATTTCTGTGCGATTGGCGAAGTGCCGTATGCCAAAACAACCATCTGATTTATGCAAAAAGGAGAACTGCGAAATATACTGGCACCCTACGCAGATGTTATCATTTTTATGATAACACTCTTGATTGTTAACTATGTATGGAAATACACGGTTATCGGCGATGAATTTGGCGACCAAGTCACTTGGTTCGACTTAGATATCACCGCACCTTTCGAATGGATGTCATGCCATGTAGCAGCCGTTGTCTATTGGCTCTTGTCGCTGTGCCGTGACACTGTTCATCTGGTCGGACAACACTCCATCCGATTCGATTCCGGTACTGGCACAACCATCATCTGGGGCTGTTCCGGACTCAAACAGATGTTTATCTGGCTGTGCCTTATGCTGACTGTTCGCAGCGGGGCCAAAGGATACAAAACATGGCTGCACAAACTCTGGTTTATTCCTTTCGGATGGATCTGCTGCCATGCATTTAATATACTTCGTATATTCCTGATTGCTTTAGCCATAGAGCATCACCCGGATTGGTTTCATGTGCTCCACGACTATATTTTCAAGTATCTCTTCTATGGAATGATGTTCGGACTCTGGGTCTGGTTCGTCGAATCCATCAGGGGCGTTGCTGAATCTTCTCCAGCAAGCGAAGAATCCAACGTTTAGTTGCACTCACCATACTCCATGTCATGCTAGCAGGAGTCTGGTCTGTATGTAGGATGTCTGCCTTTGGCAGACCTGCTTCTTGTTCCGGTAGAACGAGCAGATAACTATGGTCACTAAAGAATCGACCAAGCATGTCCGGTGTCTGTTCGAACAGCGGGTTATAACTCGGTGTTGACGGACGCGCGCCAATCATCACAATCAGATCATCGGATTTCATCTGTTTGGCTATCATCAGTACATCTTCCCAATCTTCCATTCGGCGATACGAAGCACGCAAGAATTTACCTTTGCGGCGGCAGAAAGCCTGCAGCGCCAATTGTGTGTCTGCGTTAGCAAAGAATATCACTTTCGCGCCAATCTGGCTGCTCAAACGACGTATCAAACCGAAACAAGAAATAAAGTCATGCTCTTTCTCCGCGTAGCGTGGCACAGCCACCAAGATACGCGAAATCGTATTGATAGGCTGAGCAGCATGATAGACTATTGAGGCTTGGCCTGTACTGTCAAGCAATTGTTTGGCTTCCTGCCAGTCGGCTTCGCACGAGAAAGATGGTTCGTGCAGTTCGCTCAGGTTGCTCAGTTCCTCTAGGTCGCTCAACCTATTCTCATTCACACTCATAACGCGCCAACTGTCATCTCGTTTGTCTGCCTCCAGACGCGATTCTTCTTGCAGTGCCAAGCGTTTGGCTGCATATTCAGTCACAAATGAAGCAGTTGTACAGAGTATCAGAATCATGATGACAGAGGCATTCAGAATAGCGTCATCAAAGATGCCCGTCTGGTAACCGATAGTCACGATTGCCAGTGTTCCCGCTGCAGTAGCGTGCGTCAAGCCGAACATCAGTTGCCGTTCCAGACCTTGCAAGTGGAAACTGACTTGTGCCAACCAAGCGGCAAGCCATTTGCCCGCCAACTTGGTTCCAATCATCACCAGGGCCAAAACGATTGTCATCCAACCGGTCCAAACTACGCGAACGTCAATCATCATTCCCACACCCAATAGGAAAAGCGGAACGAAGATATTGTTTCCAACAAAACTGATGCGTTGCATCAGAGGGCTGCGATTCGGCACCAGTCTATTGAGCGCAACGCCACAAAGGAAGGCACCCAAAATACCTTCTAGCCCCGCCCAATCGGCGAGAAAAGCCGACAGACTCATCAAAAGCATCACTACCACAAATCCGCTCGTCGGATCGGTCCACCGCTTGAAAAAACGTTTCGCCAACCAAGGGAAGCACAGTGTAATAGCAATTATCGTCAGCACAGCGCGGCCTAAAATACCGAGCATGCTTATTTCCGTTTCTTGTATCAGATTGCTTCTGAGTGCCGCCAAAACCAACAGGGCCAAAGTGATAGTCAGCATTGTTCCGCCTACGGCGATATTCGCCGCAGCATTCTTCTGTACCCCGTAGCGACTGATGATAGGATAGGTCATCAGCGTATGGCTGCCGTACATCGCGCCTAGCAATGCACAAGTGGTCCAATTGTACCCCAGTAGCCAACTGGTCAGCAAACCCAGGCCAAACGGCACAATAAACGCATACAATCCATAGATAACCGCACTGCGACGATGCTGACTAAAATCGTTGATATCGATTTCGATACCCGCTTGCAGCATGATATATAGCATTCCCATCTTGCCCAGCGTCTGAATAGTCACACTCTGATCAATCAGGTGCAGTCCGTGCGGACCTATCAAAACGCCCACAAGAATAAAGCCCACAATGCTTGGGATACGCACTTTGCGGCTCACCATTGGCACTAAAAGAATGATGGCAAGCGCTAAGGCGATGATGGCAATAGAATCGGTTATCATATATATTGTCCGGTTATACTGTTTTTGTTTTTACGTAGGTCTGCTACTGTTCCTTCGGCTACAATCTTGCCGCCTCCGCGACCGCCTTCCGGCCCAAGGTCGATGATCCAGTCACATGCACGGATTACATCCGTGTTATGCTCAATTATCACTACGGTATTGCCCTTCTCCACCAGTCGTTTCAATACACCAAGTAGCACTCTGATATCTTCGAAATGCAGACCAGTAGTGGGTTCATCCAGTATGTACAATGTCTTTCCTGTCGATGGACGCGATAGTTCGGTGGCTAGTTTGATTCGCTGACTCTCTCCTCCGGAGAGACTGGTCGAAGACTGACCTAGTTTGATATACCCCAGACCGACATCCTGAATTGTCTTGATCTTACGCAGAATAGTAGGTTGCGACTCAAAGAACTCCACCGCCTGATTGACAGTCATATCCAGTACCTCGCCGATGGTTTTTCCCTTAAATCGCACCTCCAGTGTTTCGCGGTTATATCGTTGGCCACCGCACGCTTCGCACGGCACGTACACATCGGGCATAAAATGCATCTGAATGGTCTTAAATCCATTGCCCAGACACTCCTCGCATCGCCCGCCATGCATATTGAACGAGAATCGACCGGATTTCCATCCGCGAATCTTTGATTCGGGTAGTTGCGCAAATAGCTCACGTATGTCGGTAAAAACGGTCGTATAAGTGGCAGGATTGCTTCGCGGCATACGCCCGATAGGCGATTGGTCGACATTTATCACTTTGTCGATAAATTCCACGCCCTCAATATCTTTGTATGCTAGCGGAGCCTGTTTGCTGCGATAGAATCGCTGGCTGAGTAGCGGATAAAGTGTCTGGTTGATCAGACTGGATTTGCCCGAACCGCTCACACCGGTCACGCAGACCATTTTGCCGAGCGGAATCTTGACCGTCACGTTCTTCAGGTTATTGCCCGTACAGCCGCTCAGAGTCAGCCATTTATCGGCCTTGAAGGCCTCAGCCGCAGCATTCTCGGTCACCACTTTTTCGCCCTTTAGGTACTGAGCCGTCAGCGTATCTGTCTTGAGCAAATCGTCAGGCGTGCCGCTGAACAGCACTTTTCCACCCAATCGACCGGCTTTCGGGCCAATATCTACCAACCAATCGGCCTGTCGCATAATGGCCTCGTCGTGTTCTACCACAATAACCGAATTACCCAAATCGCGCAACTCCTTCAAACTGTTGATAAGTCGCTGATTATCACGCTGATGGAGGCCGATAGATGGCTCATCCAGAATATACAGTACATTCACCAAACGCGAACCTATTTGCGTCGCCAGACGAATACGTTGGCTCTCTCCTCCGGAGAGACTCTCGCTGCTACGATTCAGACTCAGGTAACTCAAACCCACCGACTGCATAAAGCGCAAACGAGCGCAAATTTCCTTCATTATCGGCTCGGCTATCGCAGCTTGTTTGGTCGATAGTTTACTGCCCAACGACTCGAGTGTCGCGAGCAAAACGTCTATGTCCATAGACGCTAGGTCAGAAATATTGTATTGATCGATGCGATAACTCAGCGCCTCTTTGTTCAACCGCTTGCCGTGACATTCGGGGCATTCCACCCACTCTTCTTTCTCATCTTCCTCATCGGTCTCGGCCATCTGTTGCAACTGAGCGAACCAGTCATCCGCTTGCATCGCTTCATCAAACTCCTCGCCTCTAGCCTCTAACCCTTCGCCTTTCACCTTTCCCAATCCTTTGCAGCACGGGCACCAACCGGATGGACTGTTAAAAGAGAACGTATGCGGTGCAGGCTCAGCATAGCTGAGACCCGTGACAGGGCACATCAGATTGCGACTTAAGAAACGTATCTTATCGCCTTCGGCGACCATCATAATGCCGTTTCCCTGAGTCATCGCTTTGTCCACCGATTGACGCAATCGATGCAAATCCTCCTCTAGCCCTTCGCCCCTAACCTTTAATCTGTCTACCACCACTTCGATAGTGTGCGTTTTGTAGCGGTCCACTTTCATGCCCGCCACCACTTCTTGCACTTCGCCATCCACACGCACATACATAAATCCTTTTTTACGTATGGTCTCAAACAGCTCTTTGTAGTGACCTTTTCGGCCGCTTACCATCGGTGCGAGTAGCAGAATTTTCTTGCCCGCATAGTCACGAACCAACAAATCTATGATTTGGTCGTCGGTATAATGCACCATTTTCTCGCCACTCAAGTACGAATAAGCCTCGCCCGCTCTGGCAAACAGCAAACGGAGAAAATCGTACACTTCAGTCACCGTACCTACGGTCGAACGCGGATTACGACTGGTGGTCTTCTGGTCAATGGAGATAACCGGACTCAGACCGCTTATTTTATCTACATCAGGCCGTTGCATCTGGCCGATAAAGCCACGCGCATACGACGAGAACGTATCCATATAACGTCTCTGTCCTTCGGCAAAAATCGTATCAAAGGCTAACGAGGACTTGCCACTTCCGCTCAAACCGGTTATCACCACCAGTTTCTTGCGAGGCATGCTCACGCTGATATTCTTCAGGTTATGCACCCGAGCGCCCAAAATCTCTATTTTCCCGTTATCTTTTGCCATCTGTTGTCCATCGGAGCAATTTTGCGCTGCAAAATTACAACTTTTTTTTGACATATGCAAATCTGGCACTACTTTTTTGCACTTTTCTCCCCATCTCTCTAGTATTATATACTTTGTATATAATACGTGCAAGCGAGCACCCAAAATTTAGTGCGTTATAAGTGCGTTATAAGTACGTTATAAGTGCGATATAATCGAGACAATCACCTGCCAATCTGCACATCCTCGCCTCCTCGTTTCGCACATAAATTCCACCATTTTGACAAAAAATATAAAAAAAACGCATGCGCATTTGCGTATGTGAATTTTTTGTTGTAATTTTGTCGCCGCTTTGACACACGCAAACAAAAAATAACCTTAAATAATTTTCTTATGGCAAAAGTTTTTCAAGCAAATGAGATCAAGAACGTCGCCATGCTAGGCGGTTCGGGATCCGGCAAGACGACTCTCATGGAGTCTATGTTGTTCGAAAGCGGGGTGATTAAACGCCGCGGCTCGATTGAAGCGCAATCAACCGTGTGCGACTATTTCCCTGTAGAAAAAGAGTACGGCTATTCCGTTTTCTCCACGGTCTGCAACATCGAATTTGAGAACAAAAAACTCAACATCATCGACTGCGCAGGTTCCGATGACTTCTGCGGAGGTACCGTTGCGGCACTTCAGATGTGCGGTTCGGCTCTCGTTGTTCTCAGCGCTAATGGCGGCGTAGAAGTAGGTACTCAGAACAATTTCCGTCTCGTAGAGAACGCTAAAAAACCATTGGCTTTCGTGATCAACAAATGCGACCACGAGGGTGCCGATTTCGAACGCACTTTCAACCAACTCAAGGAAAACTTCGGTAACAAATGTACGCTCATCCAGTTCCCCGTTAACGCCGGAACAGGCTTCAACGCTGTTATCGACGTGCTCAAGGGCAAGATGCTCGTTTGGAAACCAGAAGGCGGAACTCCAGAACTCAAAGATATCCCTGCTGAATATGCTGACCGCGTAGAGGAAATGCGTGCTGCTTTGGCTGAAGAAGCTGCCGAGGCTGATGAGACTCTGCTCGACAAATTCTTGGGCGAGGGTCTGACCGACGAAGAGATCATGCAAGGACTCAAGGGCGTTTACGCTGATGGTTCCATGTACCCTGTTCTCTGCTGCTCGGGTCTGAAAGATATGGGCGTTCGTCGTCTCATGGACTTCCTCAACAATATGGCCCCATCACCTGCTCAGTTCAGCTATCCAACCGTTGATGGCAAGAAGGTAAGCCCGGACGCAAAAGCTCCGACCAGCCTCTATGTCTTCAAGACTTCGGTTGAACCGCACATCGGTGAAGTCAACTATTTCCGCGTAATGCAAGGTACCGTTCACAATGGCGACGACCTGGAGAATATCGAGCGTGGCTCGAAAGAGCGTATCTCGCAACTCTATAGCGTAGCAGGTTCTATTCGCGTACCGGTTGACGAACTGGCCGCAGGGGATATCGGTGCTACCGTTAAACTGAAAGATACCCGTACGGGCAACACCTTGAATACCAAGGGCTGTGACCTGCAATACGCACCAATCCAGTATCCGCAACCTCGCTATCGCCGCGCTATCAAGCCTGTTACCGAGAGCGATGCCGAGAAACTGGCTGCACTGCTCACCCGTATGCACGAGGAAGATCCGACTTGGATCGTTGAGCAATCCAAAGAATTGCGTCAGATGATCGTTAGCGGACAAGGTGAATTCCACCTCCGCACGCTCAAATGGCGCCTCGAGAACAACGATAAGATGATGGTCGAGTTCCTCGAACCGAAGATCCCTTATCGTGAGACCATCACCAAGGCTGCTCGCGCAGACTATCGCCATAAGAAACAATCTGGTGGTGCAGGTCAGTTTGGTGAGGTGCACTTGATCGTTGAGCCGTACGAAGATGGCCAACCGGTTAAGGAAACGTACAAATTCGGCAACCAGGAATATAAGATTTCCGTTAAGGATCAACAGGAAATCAACCTTGAGTGGGGCGGCAAACTCATTATCATCAACTCTATCGTTGGTGGCGCTATCGATGCACGCTTCATCCCTGCTATCGTCAAGGGTATCATGGATCGTATGGAACAAGGCCCGTTGACCGGTTCTTACGCTCGCGACGTACGCGTAATTATATATGATGGTAAGATGCACCCGGTTGATTCCAACGAAATCTCCTTCCGTCTCGCCGGACGTAACGCTTTCGCACAAGCCTTCAAAGAGGCCAACCCGAAAGTCCTCGAACCGGTTTATGACCTCGAGGTATTCGTTCCATCCGAACTGATGGGTGATGTCATGAGCGATATCAACGGTCGCCGTGGTATGGTAATGGGTATGGAAACTGAGAAGAGTTTCACTCGCCTGAAAGCACAAGTGCCTTTGAAGGAGTTGAGTTCTTATTCTACCACTCTCTCTTCGCTCACCGGTGGTCGTGCTACATTTACCATGGCTTTCAACTCCTATCAATTGGTTCCGCAGGATGTGCAAGACAAACTGCTTGCCGCTTACGCTGCTACTCAAACCGAAGAGGAGTAATCCCGCTAGTCCATTACTGCCAGTTCACTGGCAAATATACGCAAAAAAGAGACCTGCACCGGGTCTCTTTTTTGTGGTGCCACCGAGAATCGAGAATTGCCTAAGCAATAATCGTGCCCTTTAGGGCTAAGAACTCTAGTGAGAAATCGTTGTGGCACAAAAAAACGGCCCATAAGCCGTTTTTTCTGTGGTGCCACCGAGAATCGAACTAGGGACACAAGGATTTTCAGTCCTTTGCTCTACCAACTGAGCTATGGCACCAAAAGCCTTCTCCATAAGGGGCATAAAATATGCTCTTCTGTCAAAAGCGGGTGCAAAAGTACTGCTTTTTTTTTACATACGCAAATATTTTTGCATTTTTTTTGACAAACCGGGTCATTTTTCTTGGTTTTTTCAAAAAATAGTAGTACCTTTGCACACAAATTGCAACACAAATGGAGCTAAAAGTCATCGCATACGCCCGAAACGGCTTTACCGACAAGTTCGGCATCCCTCGACAGAGTCGAGAGGAAAGCGGCATCGAGACGCGCATTGTTTTCGAACCCGAATTCAGCGCACGCGAAGCTATTCGTGGCATCGAAGGCTTCAGCCACCTTTGGCTGCTATGGGGCTTTTCGGAAATATCTCGTAACTGTCTCGATAATGTCTCGTCAGTAAATGATACCAATGCTATGCATTGGAACCCTACCGTTCGACCGCCTAGATTGGGAGGCAACAAACGCGTAGGAGTCTTTGCTACACGCTCGCCTTTCCGTCCAAATCCTATAGGCTTGACTAGTGTCCGATTGCTAAAAATCGAGAACGGCCAACTCATTGTCAGCGGAGCTGATCTTCTGGACGGAACACCCATCTACGACATCAAGCCCTATTTGAGTTTTTCCGACAGCCATCCGGACGCCAAGAACGGCTTTGCAGAAGATACCAAAAACTATCATCTGGAAGTCACTCTCCCTAAAAGGGAGGCTCTCTCCGAATGGCCGGACGAAAAAACGATGAAAGACATCGTTGAAATTCTGCGCCAAGACCCTCGTCCCGCATACCAGGAAGACCCTACTCGAGAATACAAAATGGACTACTCCGGTTGGTGTGTTACCTTTGTTGTCGAAGGGCCAATTCTGACCATTCGGAACCTCTCGAAAGGTGCCAATATGGCATAAAAATACACAAAAAAGTATTTTTTGTGCTCTTTTTCTTGCTAGTTTCCGTTTTTTTTATTACTTTTGCAGTCGCAAAAGTTATGTGGCCATGAAAAAGAGTATCATTTTTATCTTATCACTACTATTTATAGCCCCGAGTCTGCACGCAGAAAACATTGGCGTTCCTAGCGAATGCGAAGACGTCATGCTCCAGGCTTTCTACTGGGACAGTTACACGCTGACCAAATACGGCCGTACCCAATGGACCGACCTGATGAAAGACACCGCAGCCATCAATGCCAATTTCGATTTGGTATGGTTCCCGCCTAGCGCTTCCTCTACCGGCGGCGTGGGTTATTATCATGCCTGCCTCAGCAATCAGGATAGCAACTGGGGAACTCGCCTCCAACTGACTTCTCTGATTACCGCCCTGCATAATGGTGGCACCAAGGTGATTGGCGATATCGTCATCAACCACCGCGGCAACAAAAGTTCCTGGTGCGACTTCTACAAAGACGATTTTACCTTCACGTATGGTAGTTTCCAACTCACTGAAGAACACATCTGTTCGAACGATGAGTGTTTCACCACCAGTGGTTCTACGTGCTACAATAGCGACACCCACGGAGCAGCCGATACGGGTACTAACGATGCGGGTTGCCGCGACCTGGACCATTCTAGCGAATATGTCCAGAAATGGGCCAAAGCTTACCTCAAATGGATGATGGGTAAGATGAAATACGATGGTTTCCGCTACGACATGACGCGCGGCTATCACGGCCGTTATCTAAGCATGTACAACGAGGCCACTAATCCCCATATCTCGGTTTCTGAGTTTTGGGAGAGCATCGGCAACCAGAAGAGCCACCTTCTCGCCACCAACTACAACACGATGATTTTCGATTTCCAACAGAAATACGAATTGGGCAAAGCTATAGGAAACAACTATTCGCTACTCAAGAAGAACAGCAACACATTCCGCGGACAAGGACTCGAGAAATATGCGGTAACATTTATTGACAATCACGATACTTTCGAGCGCTCGGACAATCAGAGTGACGAATTTGGCGGATACAATGCCGACCTCTCCACATCGGCCGTTCGCTCCAAGATCCTCCAAGCCAACGCATACATCCTCATGATGCCTGGTATTCCTTGCGTCTTCTGGCCGCACTGGTATAGTTATCGCGATGAAATCAACGAACTGATTGCTGTTCGTAAACTAGCGGGCATTCATAGCGAAAGTGCCGTAACCGATGAGAGTAGCGCACTGATGGCTTACTCTGGTACCATCCAGGGCCATCGTGGCAAAGTAGTGCTGCGCTTGGGAACCAACCGCGACCAGACTACTCCTACCGGATTCCACAAGGTGGTGGACGGAACCACTTACACGGTCTTCCTCGAGGACGGAACAGGTATCGAGGAAATCCGCACGCAACCTGCTAACAATGAGAAATTTATCAAAGATGGCAAACTGTACATCCGCCATGGAAACAAGACATACGATGCCATCGGCAATGTGGTAGAATAATAAAAAATCTAAGATAAAATGAAAAAAACACTTCTATTCTTATTCGGCTTGACTGTCAGCCTAACGCTGATGGCCGAACCATTCTATGTTCGTATCAACGGCACAAAAGATGTACTGGCTAGCAACACGGGCGATCAAGATTATCAGGGTCGTACCCAGTACGCCGCATTCAATGTTTCGCTCGCTGCAGGCGACAAACTCACATGCTATGACCAAGGGTCGGGCGCTGCATGGAATATCGCAGTTCTGGACCCGTATGGTGCATACGAGAACTTCACAGCCGGTTCGTCCGACCTAACGTGTAACGTAGCAGGCAACTACAACATCTACATCAAACTCAAATACGAGGATGATATGTGGTACATCGAAGAAGCCGCAACAGGCGGAGGTGGCGAAACGCCTACCCCGGACCCAAGCTATAGCACGTCTGCGCCCGCACAGTGTCCGGATGTGATGTTGCAAGCGTTCTACTGGGATAGCTACAAAACGCAAACTTCGGCCAATAGTATTCACGGCCGCACCAAATGGATCGATTTCTTGAATCAAACCGTAGAAGATGGCACTACCACACAAGCCGAAGAAATAGGTAAATGGTTCGACCTGGTATGGTTACCGCCTATGTCTAAATCGACCGGTGGTACGGGTTATCTGCCTATTTGTTATAGCAACCTGGAGAGCGATTGGGGCACTAAGAAAACATTGACTTCTTTGATTGAAACGCTCCATCAAAACGGAGCTCGCGTAGTGGCCGATATCGTCATCAACCACGTGGCGGGTAGTACCGGATGGTGTTCTTTCTCCACTCTCAATTTCTCGCCTTACGGTTCCTTCAGCCCAACGGCCGCATGGATTTGCAACACCGATGAGATGAATACTGACTCTGGTGCAGGTAGTTGTAGAGGCAAAGCTACCGGCGCCGCAGACGATGGTTATGGCAGCGAAGCTAACTATGAGGCAGGACGTGACTGGGACCACAACAATGCAGAAGTGCGCAATATGTGCAAGGCTTATCTGACTTGGTTGCGAAAAGAAGTGAAGATTGATGGTTTCCGCTACGACTATTGCAAGGGATTCCATAACTCGCATATCAATGAGTACAACAGAGCCGCAGAAGCTTATTTCTCTGTGATGGAGATGTGGGATGGCAATCCTTCAGTACTGATGTCACACCTTAATGATGCTAGTTACAACACCCTCACATTCGACTTCGGCACCAAATACGATGGTTTCAACAATGGTATCGCAGCCGACAATTATCAGGGACTGAAAGGTTGCGGCCTTTTAGGCGCAGGCAAAGCGCGTTACGCCGTAACTTTCTTGGATAGTCACGACTCGTATCAACGCGATGGCAACGAGTTCTGCGGACAAGGCAATTCAATGACCGTTTGCCGCGACAAGATTCTGCAATGCTACGCCTTCATGCTTTCGATGCCTGGTGTACCATGCGTATTCTATCCGCACTGGGTAACTTTCAAATCTGACCTCAAGAAAATGATCAATGCTCGCTACAAAACAGGCGTTCACTCTGAGAGTAGTGTTAGCGACGAAGCAGGCAATGGCTACTACAAAGCCACCATTACCGGTAAAAACGGTCAGATTCGCGTATTGATTGGCCCAAATTCCGGATACAACAGTGTTCCTGATGGCTTCACTCTGGCTGTCAAAGGAACCAACTACGGTGTATACTACAAGACCAATAGTGCGCGTGGCGACAAGGACACCGAGCGCATTGACCGCACACAGGGTATCGAAGAAGTTCCTGCACAGACAGAAAAATCCTTCAGCGGAGAGAAATTTATCGAAAATGGACAACTATACATCCGTTGCGGAGAACAAGTATTCGATGCAATGGGACGAAAAGTAAAATAAATCATTAACCAATAAATCAATACAACAATGAAAAAATTTATTACACTTTGCGCAGCTATCCTTTGCGCAGCAATGAGTTTCGGTGCCAGTTATGGCATCCTTGTAAATGGTAAGACCTATTTCGCAGGTTCGTTGACCGGCGAATTTGAAGGCTTCACACAGTATCTGGCGCATGTTCAGGTTAAATCCGGAGATTATTGCCAACTCTACGATGCTGACAATCAAGCAGCTTGGGTAAAACCCCTGAATAGTGCTTCTACTTCTGGCTTTACTTATGATGAGGCTAATCAACGCTACAACGTTACCACTACCGGTTGTTTTGATTTCTATATCAAACTAAAGTATGGTCAAGATGAACTGTACATTGGCCCGGGTAGTGATTGCGGTACTGGAACTGAAATCGGCGGTGGCGGAAGCCAAGGCGGCGGTGGTGTAGAAGGCAACCCACGCTTCATGTGGAAAGCAGAATTGGATGGCGAATGGCAAGAGCCTAGCACCAGTACCACTTTTGTTGAGGGACGTTCCAACATTATGTTCTATAGCTCCGCTTACCTCTTCTTGATTTATCAAGTGGATGGCGTGGCAGGCGTAGAATACATGTGCGAAGCGTACACCACAGAAACTCACGCTCGCTTTGTACGCGGTGGTAGTGAGAAATGGGGCGTTCCTGGCGGAACAACCGAACTCTATCTCTACGATAACGAAGATGGCTCTGTTGAGGTTTCCAACCAACCGATGGCTGGCAAGAAACTGTGGACTGCAGGCGGACAAAATATCGTCAATGCTACGGTCTCTAACAAAGCACGCAAAGTCATCATCGATGGTCAATTGCGTATTATGCGCGGCGGAAAAATATTTGACGCAACAGGTAAAGAACTATGAAAAAGTTATTGACACTCTGTGCCGCCATGCTAGGTGTGGTGGCACTCAATGCCAAAACTATATACCTCAATACCGGAGGTAACTCTCTGTGGGGCGCAGATGGCCCTGCATTCTTCGTGCATGCTTGGGGAAGCGCTGACCAAGATGTCAAGATGACCGCCCTTGATGGCGTTTACTTCTCTGCGGAGATCAACGACGCGAACACCAGTGTGCTCTTCGTGCGCATGCCGAGCGGCAGTACTTCGCTGAATTGGAACACGGCATGGAATCAAACAGAAGATTTCACTATTCCTTCCGGCAAAAACTGCTTGACTATCACCAGTTGGGATGGTGGCGCTGATGGTAAGAGTACCGGTACATGGAGTTATTACGAGGGCTCTGCCTCCGCCATGACTTATTATCTGGCCGGTTCTGGTTTCCCTGGCGTTTCGTGGACTGCGGGCCAACATCTCCCGATGACCAACGGCACGATTAGTTTCACCAACCTGGCGGCGGGCACTTACAAATTCAAGGTAACCAACAATACTTGGGATTACAACCTCGGTTACTCGGCTGTTTCTGCCTCGTGCAGTAGTTCCGGTTATAGTGATGATAACGATGGAAACGTAGTGATTATCCTTCTTTCTACCGGAGATATTACGATTCGCGTAGACAATGGTACGATTTGCGTAACTATCGTAGGCGAAACAGAGCAAGTTTACGCTTCGGCAGTGCCAAGCCAGTGCACGGATGTGATGATGCAAGCTTTCTACAACGAGTCGTATAGCAGCAGTTCGCCGGGTGTTAGCGAATATGGCGACACCAAGTGGACCAGTCTGTTGGCTCAGGCGGACGAAATAGGTTCGTATTTCGACTTAGTTTGGTTGCCGCCTTCTGCTTACGGAGATGGCGCAGGATACCACCCGAAGCAATATAGCAATCAGAACTCCAACTGGGGCACTCGCTCTGAACTGGAGGCACTGATAAGCGCATTGCACAACAAAGGGTCGAAAGTGATTGCGGATATCGTCATCAACCACTGTGCTAACAAGAGCACCTGGTGCGATTTCTATGAAATGGACTTTGGTGTTTATGGCAAATTCCAACCAGACGCATCCTATATCTGCGCCAACGATGAAGTGAACTTCAGCGACGATGCTGGTTCGTGCAAAGGTGCAGCTACGGGTTCTGATGATGATGGAGACAACTGGAGCGGTGCGCGCGACTGGAGTCACGACAAAGTGTATGTGCAAGATATGTTCAAAGCATATTTGCTCTGGATGCGCAATGTGATGAAGTACGATGGTTTCCGCTACGACAAAGGCGACGGATTCAACAACTGGCACCACGACAACTACAACAAAACGGCTCAACCGTATATCGCCTTTATGGAGAGTTACAACAGTACCGAGACTATCATTGGAGAAATCGAGCAAGCCAATAGAAACGTCATGGCTCTGGATTTCGGTACTCGTTGGGACGCTATGTGCGGTTTTGCAGGATTCAACTACAGAAAATGCCAAGGTAGCGGAATGTTAGGCGCAGGTTATGCCAAATATGCGGTTACATTCATCGATAGTCACGACTGGTTCCTTCGTCCGGACAATGAGAACGAATTCGGCGGACGAGGCAATTCAATGACTGCTGACCTCAAAGACCGTTTGCTGCAAGCTAATGCTTACATGCTGGGTATGCCTGGTATCCCGTGCGTATTCTATCCGCATTGGGCAAAATACAAAGCCGAGTTAAAACCAATGATTGACGCTCGTCATGCAGCAGGTATTCACAATGAGAGTGCCGTCTCGGACGAATATGCAGAAGATGGCGGCTATCAATGTACCGTACGCGGTAAATACGGATGGCTGATTCTGCAAGTAGGCAACAAGACCACTCACTCTAACACGGGCGAATATTCTTGGTTGGGCGACTATCAACTCATGGCTAGCGGTCCGGGGTACGCCATGTGGGTGAATGTAACCGACCCGCCTCTGCCAACCGACATAGAGGATTTGTCCGACACTTTACCGAGACAGAAAGGAGAGAAATTCCTGAAAGAAGGCAGACTCTATATTCGTTTGGGCGATAAGACTTACGATATGATGGGACAAGTTATCAAATAACCATTACAACGATGAAAAAAACACTCTTGTTCATATGCTCTGTATGGGCGCTATGCGTTGCGGCGCAAGTAACACCGACACCTAACCCCATTCCAAAGGGCTATACCGGTCAAGTAACCATTACCTTCGATGCCACCAAAGGTAACGGAGGTATGATTGGGGCAACCAAATGTTATGCCCACACAGGATTGATTACATCCGCATCAACTAGCAATAGTGACTGGAAGAATGTGATTGGTTCTTGGCGTGGCGCGACGCAGCCACAATTGACTTCTCTCGGAGACAACAAATGGCAACTCGTCATTTCCAATATCTTCGATTTCTACGGAGTTCCTGAGACCACCAACATCAAGGCCCTGGCTTTTGTTTTCCACGATGGCCCTGGTGGCTCTAAAGAAGGTAAAGCCACTTCCGGAGATATCATTCTCACTCTCGGTGAAGAAATCATTGCGGACATATGGACTAGCGTCGATGGCGTAACTGCCGTTACCAAGGCTCGTCCTTCAGGCATTGACCAAGGAATCTATTACGACGAGAGCGACCCGACTAAAGTAACGCTCTGTACCTATGCTGCCAGCAAGACGGAATCCGCAAAACGCGTTTTCCTCATAGGAGACATGACCAATTGGAAACTCGATGCTGCGCATCAGTTGTACAAGGATGGCAACTATTTCTGGATTACTCTAACCGGTCTTACTCCGGGCAAAGAATATCGTTTCCAGTATGCCGTAGAGCGTGCAGATGGTGTAAAGAAACAAATCTCTGATTTGTATTCCGAGAAAGTGATTCACCCGGACGATCAGTACGAGCCTAGAAGTGTCAACTCTACTCTGATCAGTTACCCTACTCAGGGAGCAGACGGAGGTTATGTCACGGTGATTCAAACCAACAAGCCTAAATACACTTGGGGCGACCACACGCTCAATTTCCAGCGTCCAAACAGGAACAATCTTGTTATCTACGAGTTGTGGATATATGATTATACCACCAATCGTTCTCTCAAGGGACTGATGAATCGTCTGGACTATATCCAGAATCTGGGTGTTAATGCGATTGAGCTGATGCCTGTCACTGAGTTTGATGGCAACTACAACTGGGGCTATTCGCCTAACCATTATTTCGCTTTGGACAAGGCCTACGGCACGCCTGAGATGTTCAAGCAGTTTGTGGATCAATGTCACTTGCGCGGTATTGCAGTCATTCTAGATATGGTTTTCAACCATGCTACCGGACTCAATCCGATGAACAAACTCTATCCATACGGCACCGACCTGGCATCCAACCCTTGGTTTAATGTCACACCACCGCATGGCGACAATGTGTACGAAGACTGGAATCATGATTTCCAACCCGCTCACAATATGTTCATCCGTGCGCTTCAGTATTGGTTGACAGAATACAAAGTTGATGGTTTCCGCCTCGATCTGAGTCATGGTCTGTGCGGTCCAAGCTATAATGCCACGGCCAACCTAATCGATTATTATCAGAAGGGGGTAAAAGCCGTTGCGCCTGATGCCTACATGATTTTGGAACATTGGGGAGATCATATGTCCAGCGATCGCCCATATCTGGTTAGCTATGGCATGATGTGTTGGAACAACACTAACAATGCTTATTGCCAAACGGCCATGGGCTGGCTCAAAGATGGTGATGATTTCGGAAGTGCTAACCAAGACAACTATATTTCCTATTGCGAAAGTCACGATGAGGAACGTATGCAGTACAAGGCCAAGAAATACGGAAATGGCGACATTGCGACCGACGAGGCTGTTCGTCTTGGCCGTGTAGCAGAGAACGTGGCATTCAATGTGCTTCTCAATGGTCCGCATATGTTGTGGATGTGGGAAGAGATTGGTTACGATTTCTCTATCAATTCCGACATAGACCATCCTAATGGAGAGAGCAGCGACTATCGTTGTAGCAAGAAGCCACGCCCAGATATTGCCTCTCGCAACTACTTCACGCAAGCAGAACGTGTTGCTGCGTTTACTACTTGCGCGCAAGTAATTACGCTACGTACTCAGCTGATGCCATCCGTCTTTGCCGGTAATCCTACCGCCGCCAACATTGGTTCCGGCGCAGCGTTACGATCCGTACAATGGGGCAACAATGTCTATGCGGTAGCTAATTTCTCCGCCACGGACAATCAGTCGGCTACTCTGCCTTCAGGCACTTGGTATGATTATCTGAATGGTGCTACGCCTGCTTCGTCGTCCTATTCACTGGCTCCGGGTGAGCTGAAGGTATTCACCGGTACGGCTGTACAGGCTCCTACTTTCGCAGATATTCAAACTCGCGATCACACTGCCCTTGAGGTGGTGGAGGAAGATGCGCCACGAGCCACCAAGATCCTGCGTGACGGACGCGTCTATATCGTTCGCGGAGACCGTATGTACGACCTAACAGGAAGAATCTGCCAGTAATCTATGATGCGTCGCTTAGTTTTCGTTCTCGGTCTTAGTCTGTTATGCCTGCGCTCGCTGGCGTTAGTGCCTGTGTTGCCTCCCGTCTATTCGGAGAACACCGGTATTGCGCCTGCTTTCTTTGGGCCGAACGCTTTCCCTGTGCCCGATATGTTGGATGGACGAACCTGCTCCACCCTTCGCATTGAGACAGCAGGAGACGCGTTCTGGGGATATGAGAAAGACTGGACGGCCGATCTCTCAGCACGCATCAACATTCCTCTTTGGACACCTCGGGTCAATCTCTCTGTTTGGATGCCCGCCGTGGTAGAATGGTACTGGATGACCACAGAACGCCAGCATACATGTCGTATCCAGGATTCTATTCCCATCAGCGGACACGAAGCGGGCGATGTGCATTTCTCCATTGATATCCATCTGTTGCGCGAAGCGCGTATTGCACCGGATATAGCGTTTCGTGCCGGATGCAAAACGGCCAGCGGTGGAAGTTACGACAAAGCGCGCTATTACGACACACCGGGTTACTGGTTCGATGCAGCCGTCGGCAAATCTATGTACATCGGTCGTGGCGGCAAAGTGACTACCGGTCATGACGATAACACGTTGGTCGAACTGCGTCTGGCAGGTTCGTTGGGTTTCCTCTGCTGGCAGACCGATAACGGCCGTCAGAACGACGCCGTCATGTATGGCGTTCAACTGTTAGCCAAAGCCGAATATGTCTCTCTGCGCGCCACGTGGGGTGGTTACGTAGGATGGGAACAATACGGCGACAGGCCCATGACACTCAAAGTGCAACTCTCTGGTCACGCCAAAGGTTTTGAACCATTCTTGGCTTACCAATACGGCATTAAGGATTATCCTTTCCACCAGTTCCGTGTTGGACTGGCATACAATATCGATATTCTTAGTTTTAAGAAGAAGGACGCGCAGCAATGAGTCGCAAAGCCTTCATATGGTTAGTCTGTTTATCGCTCCTGGGTTGGCACGCTCAGGCGGCAGAGGTCAGTCACACAGATATGACCGGTACTGACAGTGTTCCCGCCGAATATTTTCGCACGTGGTATCACCGTAGCGATCTGATGTATTATCTCGAGGCACTCAATGACCATACTATCATTGAGACGCCGGTTGCAGGCCAATGGTGGCAAGCTGACAGGCTGACTATGTCAATAGACGGTATGTCGTGCTTCACCAATCGATATTATATCGATGGTATGCGTGTGGACGACCGATTTCAACCGGGTAGTACGGTTTTTATTCCCAATATGCAGCGCTATGACCTGGCCATCAATATCCACAATGCTACGCTGCGTTTCTCGCGCGATACGGCTGCAGGTGACTATGTGCAGGCTTCTTACAATTTTGGTCAAGTGGGAAATGGTCAGCCCGGATTAGGCACGAAAGAGATATTCAACATCACCCATCGTTCGCCTATGGAAAGTGCTGATACGTACAAGCACATCACCCATCGCCGCCATCTGAAGGGAGCAGGAACGCTGGATGCCGCTTATACCTTTCACGACAAAGAAGGCAATGCTTTTCGCCAGCATCTGTATGCTATCTACGGCCAGCGACTCATCACGCGCGAAGACCGTTGCGGATTGATTTTGGACGATCCGCTCTATGCATCCAATTACTACAAAGTGCAAGCAGACGGATTGCTGCCCATGCGTCCGAATCAGGCTTTTACGGAGTTGGGCTATCGACTCAATTTCTCGGGCAAGGAAGATGGAGGCAGCGAATATCTCTACAACTACAACGAAGTATATGATCTGAAGAATTATACCGGTTCGCTCTACCTAAAACGTCCTTTTTTGACTACCGGACTTACGTGGGCAACGAATACGGTGCGTCATGCGGATCAGGAGTTTAGCAAGAATCTGCTGGACCAGGACGGCGAGAGTTTCTATCCGTGGATAGCGGACGGCAACACGCATGAACTGAGTTGGGCTGTCAACTACGAACAACCGGTATTGGATTGGCTTTCGGTGCATGTCGATGCCTACAATTCGATGATCTATTTCTCGCCTACTCAAACCCAATTTACCAACAATGTGTTCATGCAATCTCCCACGGCCGATACGCCTACTCCGCTCTATCGATACGAATGGACCAGTCGGGCTTTTGCCGGTGGTATATTGGAGAATACGATTGGACTGAAAGCCCACTACGCACTCTGCAAACAACTGGATATCAACGGTTACGTCGATTTCACACTCGATGCCATGCTTCTGCATAACAAGAGCAAAGTGAGTCCGAACTGCCAAGCAGGTATTAACTTTGATTTGCATCCGTGCCGTTGGTTCGAGATGGGTTTGACTGTGGCCCATGAGCGCGTGGCGTACAACGCCGATTATCTGCGCTTTTTCTCCGATGACTATATGAATGCCGATATTTACTATGCCGGCACAGACAATCTATTTGCCACCACTGGCGGCAAGTATCACTCCTATCGCAAAAATCTGCTGCAGACATCCTATCTGGAGGTGAATATCCCTATCCGATTTGTTTTCAAAGACAAGCATAATGGCCAACATGAGATCGTTTTGCAGAACAGTTACAAGAAGTTCTTCAATGTATGGCATACCTATTTTGCCGGCGGAGCGGATCTGTACGGTTCGTATGTGAACCAAAGCGGCATCGACGTATTCTATCAGAATGCCGGCGAGAAATTCTTCGAAGTGGGAACTACGGAACCGTTTGGAACGAATGGATTGTTAAACTCGCCCTATTTTTTCTCCAATCTGACGCGCTACACCTATACGGGACGGAAAGTGACCGTAGGCATCAGTTGGCAATCGATGCAGGCTGCAGGTTACGTTGGTATCGGCAACGGGCCTAACAGCAATACGATAGGCGTACTGAGCGAGACGACAGCCAATCCGAATACAACGCATGTGCTGGATAATCCTGAGGCCAAATATCCCGGTGTCAGTCGTATGGATCTGGACAAAGGCTATGTGGCTCGATTCTATCTCGGTTACAATATCTGCCGATGGGTGCAAGCGGGCGTGACCATCAAGTGGACGGACGGAAAGCCATTTACTTCGTATCGGTATTTCACCAATGGCCAGGAACTGGCTATTCTGCCTAACGACTCACGCGGCACCAATCCTACGGATGGCAATTTCGGAAGTCGTCATAGCGCGTGGTACAACATCGATTTGCATGTTCAGGCCAAATGGAATGTGCGCGACATCGGCATGTGCGTCAATCTGGAGTGCTACAATATGTGGGATTTCTGCTGCGACCTGGCGGAGATGTCGTTTGTTCAGGATATACCGTACGCCTATCGTGCGTCTATGATTATGACTATTCCGACAGGCATTTTGCTCAACTATACTATCGATTTGTGATATGCGTGCTCGACTGATACTGTTTCTGAAATACTATCTGTTCTGGACCCTCTTTTTTGTGGCCCAGAAGCCCTTGTTCATGATTTGGCAACACTCGCTGATGGGCGATGTACGGGCCATCGACTGGCTATTAGTGCCAATCCACGGGCTGCCGTTGGACTTAAGCGTAGCGGCCTATATCACGATGGTCTTCGGACTGATACTTTGTATCAGTTTCTGGGTGCGTTGGGACATCATGGGCAAGATAGCCGACGGTCTGACTGCCCTGTTGCTTTTTATTGCCGGTTGGGCAATTCTGGGTGATAACGGTTGTTTCCCGTCGTGGGGCTACCATATTGACAAAGATATTTTCAGTTACCTGGCTTCTCCACGCGAAGCGTTGGCTTGCGCGCCATGGTGGGTCTGGACGCTTGGTGTGCTGGGCTTCTGCGTGTTGTTTGCCGTTTGGTGGCTGATCTACAGATGGTGGATGCGCCCTGCGCCGGAGAAGCCGCAGACGGTATGGTGGCTACGCGCGGTGTATACATTCCTGATGTTTTTATTGACCGGCTGTCTCTTTCTGCCCATGCGAGGCAGTGTGACCGTTTCGACGATGAACACCGGGCGTGTCTATTATTCGGACAATCGAATGCTCAATCTGGCGGCCGTCAATCCTGTATTCAATGTCATCGAGTCGCTTAGCGAGAATGCCTTTGATGCCGAGCGTTACCGCTATATGGATTCGGCGGAAGCACAACTGAGGATGCAACATCTGCGTCCATCAGAAGGGCAGCCGAGCGAATCGCTATTTACCACCCAGCAGCCTAATATTCTGTTGGTTATTCTGGAGAGTTTCTCTATGAATGCGTGGGAGGCGATGCCTAATATGCAGCGACTGGCCGCAGAAGGAATATTTTTCAGCCAGACGTATGCCAACAGTTTCCGCACGGACCGGGGCGTAATGGCTGTTTTAGGCGGTTTTCCGGGCTGCGCGACAGCATCGGTGATGTGCGTGCCATCCAAGTCGCAACGCCTGCCACAAATCGGCCAAGTATTGCAGGCGAATGGCTATCAACTGAAGTTCTACTACGGTGGAGACGAAGATTTCACGAACATGCGTTCGTATCTGGTGACGGGCGGTTTTGAGGATCGCGTGTCTGACCATTCGTTTCCTCTGTCCGACCGATTGACCAAATGGGGAGTGCCCGATCATATAGTCTTTGACTATGTTTGGCGCGATATGGCCTCGCGTCAGGACAGTGCGCCGCATTTTGATGTGCTTTTGTCGCTTTCGTCTCACGAGCCGTTCGAAGTGGATTATCATCATTTTGACCATCCTTTCCTGAACGCGATAGCCTATACCGACAGTTGTTTGGGCGCAATGATTGATTCGCTGCGCATGACTCCGATGTGGGAAAATACTGTCGTTGCGCTGGTGGCGGATCACGGCTATCCTTATCCTAACAGTTTGACGAGTTTTGAGCCGCGTCGCTACGCTATTCCTCTGATTTTCTGCGGAGGAGCGATAGCCGAGCCGAAAGAGGTCACGACGCTCTGTTCGCAAATCGACTGGGTGCCGACTATGCTGCATCAGTTAGGTCTGAGTGCCGAACCGTTTGTGTTTGCAAAAGATATTCTGGATACGTGCCAAACGCCGTATGCCTACTATAATTTTGTGGATGGGTTTGCGCTCATAAAAGATTCAGCGACAGTCATCTACGATGCTGCCGCTGATTATCTTTTGTCGTCTCAGGACGAGGCGAAAAACCTGCCTGAAGCGAAGGCTGTGACTCAGTCGATCATGGAATTGCTTTATTCCATCGAATCTTCCATCGAGTCGCCTACTATCTTGCGATAAAGTTCTTTTGCGTCTGTTGCTTTGCGAATGATTTCGTGTAGATCTTCTATCTTGACGCGGTCTTGTGTCATGGTGTCGCGATAGCGTACCGTAACACAACCATCGTTGAGCGTGTCGTGGTCAACCGTGATACAGAACGGAGTGCCGACTGCATCTTGACGACGATAACGCTTTCCGATAGAGTCTTTCTCGTCGTATGCTACCTTGAAGTCGAATTTCAGCAGATTCATGATCTCGCGTGCTTTCTCGGGTAGTCCGTCTTTCTTCACCAACGGCATGATGCATGCTTTCACCGGAGCCAATACCGGCGGCAAATGGAGTACCACGCGAGTGTCACCACCTTCCAGTGCTTGCTCTTCATAAGAAGAGCACATCACGCTCAGGAACATACGGTCGACGCCAATCGAAGTCTCGATAACGTACGGAGTATAGCTCTGGTTGATTTCCGGATCGAAATACTCGATCTTCTTGCCGCTGTATTTGGCGTGCGACGAAAGGTCGAAATTGGTGCGGCTGTGGATACCCTCTACCTCTTTGAAACCGAACGGCATGAGGAACTCGATGTCCGTTGCAGCGTTCGCGTAGTGGGCGAGTTTATCGTGATCGTGGAAACGGTATTTCTCGTCGCCGAGACCCAGCGCTTTGTGCCACTTGAGGCGGAATTGCTTCCAGTGCTCGAACCACTTCAGTTCTGAACCCGGGCGAACGAAGAACTGCATCTCCATTTGCTCGAACTCGCGCATACGGAAGATGAACTGGCGAGCCACGATCTCATTACGGAAAGCCTTACCGATCTGTGCGATTCCAAAAGGAATCTTCATGCGGCCGGTCTTCTGGACGTTGAGGAAGTTGACGAAGATACCCTGTGCGGTCTCCGGACGGAGGTAAATCTTCATCGCGCCGTCGGCCGTCGAACCCATCTCGGTAGAGAACATCAGGTTGAACTGACGGACATCCGTCCAGTTGCGCGTTCCCGAAATCGGGCAGACGATCTCCTCGTCGAGGATGATCTGTTTCAGTTCCTCGAGGTTGTTGTCGTTCATCGCCTTGGCAAAACGGGCATGGAGCGCCTCGCGTTTCTCGATATGCTCCTTCACGCGCTCGTTGGTTTGCTTATAGAGTTCTTCGTCGAAGGAATCTCCAAATCGCTTGCGCGCTTTCTCAACTTCCTTGGCGATCTTCTCGTCGTACTTAGCAATCTGATCTTCGATCAGCACATCAGCGCGGTAGCGCTTCTTGCTGTCGCGGTTGTCAATCAGAGGGTCGTTGAACGCATCTACGTGACCGGAAGCTTTCCAGGTAGTAGGGTGCATGAAGATAGCGGCGTCGATGCCGACGATGTTCTCGTGCAGCAAGGTCATCGAATCCCACCAATAACGCTTGATGTTGTTCTTGAGCTCCACACCGTTCTGACCGTAGTCATACACAGCGCCCAGACCATCATAGATCTCGCTGGACGGGAAGACAAATCCGTACTCCTTGCAATGCGCAACGATTTTCTTAAAAGTTTCTTCTTGAGTTTGTTGTGCCATATAATGTATGATTTTAACTACGAAATAACTTGCTCCGGATCTAATCCGGCTTTTGCGGCTGCAAAAGTACTGCTTTTTTTTGACATATGCAAGAAATTGTGCATTTTTTCACTTTTATTTGCTTATATGAAAAAATATTTGTAATTTTGCAGCGCAAAATCAAAATGCCGTCGCTTACCGACGTTAAATTGCAAGACGGGGTATTAGCTCATCTGGCTAGA
>JAEESF010000001.1:0-235631 GCA_016286205.1 Paludibacteraceae bacterium
AATGTAGAAGAGGAGGCTTAATCATGGCACAGAATGACGAAATTCGCTATCTGACTCCGCAAGGTTCGGATCAGAAGAAGAAAAAGTACTGCCGTTTCAAAAAGAGCGGAATCAAGTACATCGATTACAAAGATCCTGAGTTCCTGAAGAAATTCCTGAACGAGCAAGGTAAGATTCTTCCTCGCCGTATCACGGGTACTTCGCTGAAGTATCAACGCAAGGTTGCTCAGGCCATTAAGAAAGCACGCCACTTGGCTTTGCTGCCTTATGTAACAGACATGATGAAGTAATTAACCCACAAAAAGAAAGGAAACGAAAATGGAAGTAATTCTTATTCAAGACCTGGCTACCCTGGGTTTCAAGAACGACATCGTAAAAGTAAAAGATGGTTATGGCCGCAACTATCTGCTTCCGCAGAAGATTGCTATCATTGCTAACGAAGCCAACCGCAAACAGCTGGCAGAGAACCTGAAACAACAGGCTCACAAAGCAGCTAAGCTGCTCGCAGACGCTGAGGCACTGGCTGCAAAATTGGCAGAGACCGTAATCGAAGTAAAGGCAAAAGCTAACGAAGACGGCAAAATCTTCGGTACCGTTACCACCGCAAACATCGCTGACGCATTGGCAGCACAGGAAATCAACATCGACAAGAAAGTGATTACCCTGGTTGAGCCGATTAAGCAACTGGGTGAATATACCGCTCAAGCTCGTCTGCATCGCGAGGTAAAGGCCGACATCAAGCTAAACGTAGTAGCTGAGTAATTGAATTGTTTAACCATCAAAATTAACGAGATCTTATGAAAAAAGGAATTCATCCGGATAACTACCGCGTAGTAGTTTTCAAAGATATGTCTGACGGTACTCAGTTCTTTAGCCGCTCAACCGCTGCTACTAAGGACTCGATCGAGATTGACGGTGTTAAATATCCGCTGATCAAGCTGGAGATTTCGAACACCAGTCACCCGTTCTACACCGGAAAATCCAAACTGGTGGACACCGCAGGTCGTGTCGACAAGTTTATGTCGCGTTACGGTAACCGCAACCGCAAGTAATCAACCATTAAGGGCGGGCATCCTGTGCTCGCCCTTATTGTACTTGCCTATTTAGACGAAAGATTTAAGATTATGAAAAACGCACATCTATGGCGCGCCCTTGGCCGCAACCTAATTATCTCGATTATTCTGTTTGGAGCATTGCTCGGCCTTTTGTGGTTGGCGGAATTTCTCTTCCCCGCCCTGCAAGGCAGACTACTGCAATTCGATAACGCCGCGTGGGTAGTCGGTATTCCGGCTAGTATCATCGGCGTTGCATATATCCTGACTGTTCGTGACCCGCAGAACTTCACGGGATTCTTCGCAGGAATCATCATGTCGATTTTGCTGGGCGTTCAGTTCTTGCTGCAACAACAGTTTGACAGCACTTTCCTCTTTTTCTGCGTGTTCATCCCCTTCCAACTGATGTCCATCTACAAGTGGAGTCGCAGCAAGGAGGACGGTGGCGCCAGTTTCGAGCCCAAATTTCTGGACACGCCTCGATTGGTGCTGTCGGTTATGATGATGATTTTCATCACGTTGGGCGATTATCTGTTGGCCACTTATGCCTTCCAACACAATGGACTGGCGGACAATATTGCCATCAAGCTGTTCAACGGATTGCTGATCTCGTCTTCGTTCCTGGCCAACTACTGGCTGATTTACCGCAAGACCGATTCGTGGATCTATTGGTTCCTTTACAGCATGGCAGGCATTGTACTGTTTATTATTATCAACAATATATTCTCCATCGTGCTATTCACGTTCTTCCTGGTTATCAATTCGATGGCAGGCGTTGCGTGGATTCGCGCTACAAAACCGGAGAATATGGGTTGGCTTAAACGCAAATGATTCGTAAACAAGATACTATACTTCGTGTCAACGAGCCGGCTCAGCTGATGGATTTTCTCATCGCTAAGATGGGCGGCATGGCTCGTTCGTCGGTCAAACAACTGTTGGGCCAACGGCGCGTAAAAGTGGGCAAAGCCGTTCAGACGCGCCATGACTTCGCTTTGCAGCCGGGCGATGTAGTAACCGTTTTGTCCGGTCGCGGCAATGCCGAGTTGCATCATCCCAAACTTCGTTTGGTGTATGAAGACGACGATCTGATTGTGGTGGACAAACGTCCGGGATTGCTGACTGTGGCTGCCACGCCCGGTAGCAGCGAGACAACGGCTTACTCGATCCTTCGCGCCTATGTCAAACGCCAACATCCGCGTGCTTCGATTTTTGTGGTTCATCGTCTGGACCGCGAGACTAGTGGCCTGTTGGTTTTTGCTCGTTCGCAAGATTTGCAACAATACATGCGCACTTATTGGCGTGAACTGGTCACCGAGCGCACGTATATCGCTTTGGCCGAAGGCGTTTTGGATAAGCCCGAAGGCAAAATCACCACTTGGCTGACCGAAGACAAACGCCACGCGATGGTCTATTCGTCGCCTGTGGACGATGGCGGTGATATCGCGATAACCAATTATAAGGTGCTTCGCACCAACGAAAATCTGTCGTTGGTAGAATTGCATCTGGAGACAGGCCGCACCAATCAGATTCGCGTTCATTTGGCCTCGCTGGGCCATCCGGTGGTGGGCGACCGCAAATACGGTCACGGCAATGATTTCAGCCCAATAGACCGCCTCTGTTTGCATGCGCAAGTACTGGCTTTTATTCATCCTGTGACCGAACAGGAGGTTCGTTTTGAATCACCTGCACCTAAGGAATTTGTCAGTGCACTGAATACGAAGAAAGAGCGACCGTAAGGCCGCTTTTTTCGTCAAATCCCAACTTTTTCCCAACTCTAAAATTTGCATATTTGCAAAATTATTAGTAATTTTGCGGCGTGAAAGAGTGCGCAAAAATATTGCTCTGGGTTTTGTCTGCATGTTTTCTAGTGGCATGCAGCACGAACGATGCCTCCTCTGCCCGCCAATATTATGAGGAAGGGCGGGCGTTGCGGCAAGATGGCGAAGTAGTGCAAGCTATGCAATCTTTCATTTCTGCCACACAGACTCGTACGAACGATTTTGCCCTCCTGGGCCGCGCCTATAGCAACATGGCCAACATGTGCCGCCAAGCCGAACGCCATGATTTGGCTTTTGAGGTATATAGTTTATCTGCCGAGCAGTTCTCGCGCGCCAACGACACACTGGCTTTCGCTTATGCGCTGAACAATATGGCATGGGAACAAGCGGTTCTAGGCAACAAAACCGCTGCGCGCACATTGGTAGATTCCGCATTGTTGGTATGTCCGTGCGAAGAAGTGCAGACCAAGGTTATCGAATCACTCGCCGCATCTTCGCTCTATGCCGAAGAATACGATTCTACCTTATTCTACACCGCGCGTATGCACAGCGCGTACGGACGCATGCTCCGCGCACAAGCGTTTTGCTTGTTGGAGCAATGCGATTCTGCGGCCGATTATGCGCGTTTGGTCATTGCAGAGACCGAAAATCCGCGCTATCTGGACGATGCCTATTATATTCTTGCGCATTGCGATTCCACCGACAATGTGACCGAGATCCTCGACCTAACATCGGCGCGAACGGATGTGCAGCGCGAGTTGGAACAGCAGAAGATTCAGCTGACACAAGCCATTATGCTGATGGAGCAAAGCCTGAAAGAAGGAGATCCAGCCAACCAAAGTAAAATCATTTGGTGGAGCCTTTTCGCTGCACTCTGCATAGTTGTTGGGGCCTTGCTTCTCATTCGCAAACTGCGCAAACAGTCTAACGACCGCACCTCGCAACTAAAGAAAACGTGTCGTGCATTGGCGCAAATTGACACGATGAAGAACGAACTGAATTGGAACAATTACGATGCTTTCTGCCGCGCGTGCGATGAGCGTTTCTTCGGTTTCGCGGACAAACTGACACAACGCGGATTCAGCGAACGGGAGATTCGCTTGTGCCTTTTGGTGATGATTGGATTTTCATACGCAGAAATGGCGGATATCCTCAATCGCGCGCAAAACGGAATAGGCAAAGACAAATATACTATCGCCAAGAAATTGAATGTTACTGTCAAGGACTTGCAAACCACGCTGCGAAACATTGCTTGTCAGGAAGAATGAAACGACTCGTGCTCATATTGATTTGGTGCGTTATCTGTTGGCCTCTCGCAGCTAACGGCCGATTGGATATTCCGTTAGCCAAGCACGTAGTGAAATTAGCGCCGATGGATGGGCCGACAGGCTCTACGCCTGATCCGACCGACCCCAATCAGTTCTGCGCATCGCTCACGGGCAACACATTGTTGATAGAAACCCAACACGAAACGGTTTCGTATGTCGTCATTCGCACGGATTTCAGCGAAACAAACGGCGAAGATTATTTCTACGCGCTTTCCACCGACTCAGTTTCGTGCCCGATTACGCAACCGGGAACCTATTATATTCGCATCGGCCATTGGGATACCGATTTCACGGGTATGCTGATTGTCAAATCGATTGTTTGCGGCGACCTTGAAGGCCGTTATTATGGGTCGGTGGTCCCGGAAAACATGCCTTCCGGCTTTTATTTCATTACCCTAAACACCAACCTGGGAGTTTCTAACTCTAAATTCTATCTTGTCAAATGAAAACACTTTCGCAATATATTGTCCTTTTCTGCCTTGCTGTGTTGTGCATCGGGTGTGCAGAAAAAGAAGGCAACGCCGATCTACTCGGTGCACCACGTTTGGTGGCGCAAGGTCTCGTAACGGACGAGTTAGGTCAACCGCTACAAGGAATCCGCGTGGATATTTATGGTGTACGCAAAGAGAACGAACCCGATGTCTTGTCCTACAATTACAATTTCACCGATAGTACGGGTCATTATACCATTGTTCGTTACACCGGGCGCGAGAAATTGGAGGAAGTAACAATGGCGGCAACCGACCCACAAAATATCTATGCCGAGCAAACCATTGTTGCTCCGGTAGTGTACGAAACACCTAACTTAGACTTCTCTCGGGCAGATGTAACTGCCAATTTTGTGCTACAGAAACAGTAATTTCCCAACAAAATCCCAACACCTATATTTGCACATCTATTTTTTTTACTATATCTTTGCAACCAAAACCAAAAAACGCACCATTATGAAAAAGAAATTGCAAGTGTGTATCAACGCCATTATCACTTTTTTGCTGGGTTCCGTAGGACTCACATGCTGTATGTGCAAATACGGCGTGCCGTATGCCGAATTTAATGCTGAAGGAATAGTGACCGACCAGGAAACGGGCGAACCGATTGAGAATATCCGGGTGCAACTCAAAGAAAGCGGATACTATGTTACACCGGAGGTATATACGGACGAGAATGGCAAGTACGTGTTTGATCGAACGATTGGTTTTCCGTACGATTCTATCGATATTATCGCTCAAGACACAGCGGGCGTATACGAAGCAGATTCCGTGCGCGTGGGAATAATATATGAGAAACAAAAAGGTTCCAAGAACGACGAATGGTACACTGGCGGAGCATTCGTTTACCAGAATTTCAATCTAAAGAAGAAATAACGAGACTTTATCGAGACAATCACGAGAGCACTTCGAGATAAAAACAACGAAAAAGCGACCTTCGGGCCGTTTTTTTCGTGCCCTAAACACTAAACACTAAACACTAAACTCTAAACGATTTTTTGTCAAAAATTTGCATATGTCAAAAAAAAGCAGTAAATTTGCGTGCAAATTTGAGTTTAGACAAACGAACAACAAATACGACCATAAAAAACAACTTACAATTATGAGAAAAATCTTTACATTCTTGGCAGCGATAAGCTGCGCAGTAATGCTCCATGCGACACCTGCTACCATAGGTGCGATCAATGGAAAATTCACTATCAACTCGAGTGGTGACCAAGTGTATTTCGCGCAGGGCAACTTGCAGTATCACGCTACCACGCTCAAGTGGTTCTTTGCTGAGCATCAGTATGATGCTATGGGTGCCGGCAACGAGAACATTTCCGACATCTATGGCGGTTATATCGACCTCTTCGGTTGGGGAACGGCTAATCACCCTACCGACTCCAGCAAGAACAAAGCCGACTACCGTACGTTCGTCGATTGGGGAACCAATCGTATTCTGAATGGCGGCGACAAAGCCAACCAATGGCGTACGCTGACTGGCGCTGAATGGCAGTATGTGATGAACCGCAATAGTGGCGCTCTGTACGGCGTAGGATCGGTGGGCGAAGCCTATGGCGTCTTCTTGCTGCCTGATAATTTTGTACTTCCTTCGGGACTGACTTTCACTTCTGGCGATGGAACCACCATAACCAATACCTACAGTCTCGAGGACTGGGCCAGGATGGAAGCCAAGGGTGCAGTATTCCTGCCTGCTCAAGGAGGAACACGTGCAGGAAACAAGGTTGAAATAGGTTATGGATCGGAATATTGGGCCAGCAATCTTTACACCCAAGACCAGCCATTCACACTCTGTATCCTAAAAGATGATCTCAGCAACGATCTGCTCGTCGACGTTAGCAACCTCACCAACTTCACTGGACTTAACGTTCGTCTGGTGCAACCAGTGCGTCAGGAAATCAGTGCTTGTTCGTTCACCACTCCATCCGGCAATTTTGCTGACTTGTTCTCCGCTAGCGAGACATGGAATGAGACCAAATCGGTTGCAGTAGGTAGCAGTATGACGCCTGCTGCAGGTGCTCCGTACTACTGGAACAGCAACAATGCGAACCTGTATAAATGGAACGAGCCGATGAACGAATGGTATCGCGTCGATTTAGGCGGCGAAGGAACCGTCTTGACCGGCGGCAAATATAAATACAGTGTACAAATCCGCATCGATGGAAACAACGCCTATGCTTACCAGTTCATCGAGGACGTAGAATCCATCACCATCAAGGTGGATGGCGTCGACTGGACCAACAAGGGCGGATATGTGGCTACACCTAAGTCTGATTATGGCAACTATAGTTACTTCAACGTCGAATCGCCTGAGTTCGAACTGGAGAACGCACTCATCACCAACGTGGCGCTGAGCAATGTCGTCTTCCCTGAGAAGGGTGCAGAGCTTATCTCCGGAACGATGTATATGCAGGAGGAACTTGGCTTTGAAAGTATTTGCCCTCCGGGTGCAAGCTACTACGTGGCGGGAATCCGTTTCATGAATGGGAACGGTGGCAGCTACGCGGAGACCGCGCTCAAACCAGGCACGACCTATCAGATGCAATTCTACATAGCTGCCAATCCGGGTTATGATTTCCCGCACAGGGATGACGGCAATGTGAAGATATCGGAAATAACCACCACCGTTAACGGCATAAGCCGCTATAGCTTTGTTTGGGACAAGGATTATTGCATCTTCAGCATGCGCTTCACTACTTCGAAGGATACCATCAGCAATATGGCGCTGGAGGTTGTTTTCCCTGATTATGGAGATTCTGTTTCTTCGGCTGTTGCGTATCACTACGAAGACTATAAACTCCAGATTAGCGTAGATAATGCTTCGGCTTACTATTTCGATCATGTGGTCTTCTATCAAGGAGGTGGCTCTCAAGGCGGTGCTATCATATATGACGAAGAAGTTCTGCAACCAAATACTACATACAAAGCTCATATCTGGTTGCATGCAGAAGAAGGCTATATGTTCGATTATCTGACTACCAACCAAGTCCTCATCAACGGAGAACCAGCATTGGCCGTTCAGAAATTAAGCGACTACGAATTCCGTTGCATCGTCGATTTCACCACCGGCCAACCGCTGACGGAGGTGGACGAGATCAATATCAGCGTAGTGCTGCCTAACACAGGAGACGCGGTTAACGGCAAGTATCACGAGAATCTGTACTACTCGCTGACCGATGGTCCGGCTCAGATCACCATCCCCGATGACGCTAACTACTTCATGATGGTTTATTGGTTCTTGGACGAAAACAAGCAGAACTTCGACGAAGAGGCCTTCCTGCCGGAGAAAACGTATATGTTCGGTATTTGCCTCATCGCTCCTGAGTATGCGGGCTATATCTATGCCAACCCGGTCAATGCGCTTATCAATGGTGCTGCACCGAACGAGGTGCTGGAAGATGCTCCGCACAGCAAGCAGTACGGTGTCTATTTCACCACCGGCAAGCTGGAAGGTATTGAGAACACTGCTGCCGAAGTCAAGGCTACCAAGGTTCTCCGCGACGGCGTTCTCCTCATCGAGAAGAACGGCCGTACCTACAACGCCCAAGGCGCAGAGGTTCGTTAATTCATTAACTCACTAATTCATTAAACATTACACAAATATCATGAGAAAAATTACGCTTTTTATCGCAGCCCTTTGCTGCGCAGTAAATATCCTCGCTGATGCAACAAGCGGTTCATGTGGAGAGAACTTGACTTGGGCATATGATAGTTACAACCAAAAGCTTACCATCTCCGGTTCGGGAGCTATGACGGATTTTGAGCCGGGCAGTGCTCCTTGGTACCAGTATCATGCCGTAATAGAAAAAATCTATCTTTATCAAAGGAATAATGAGGGCTATAGCAGTAATCCCACCTACGTTGGGAACAATGCTTTTAAGGACTTCTCGGCTTTGTCTGATATATATTGTCCGCCATTCCCTCCCAGATTAAGCAATAATGCCTTTGATGTTTATAGTGGTGCGAAACCCCAGGTGCATGTATTGGCTAATTGCGAATCGTTGTACGAAAATGCGGTAGGATGGAAGGATTTCGATATGGTGCTTCCTACGTACTACGATGAGTGGCGAGAGGATTTGGTTAGTTCTGGATTAATCTACTCTTGGTCTTTCATTCTGGGCGAAGTGGAGGGCATTGCCTATGCCGGCTATTCCTCAAATTATAATGATAATGCGATTCATATGGGTATACCGTTTATGGATGGATTTACTTATGCAGGAGATGTTGTTATACCGGAAACCATTACCTGTAGCGGAACTAATTTGGGGATCCAGGAGATTTTCCAAAAAGCCTTTTTATCCTCATCTATGACATCTATAGAACTCCCTTCCACGCTTTGGCGCATATCTGAAAACGCATTCCGCGGCTGTTCGAGTTTGGAGAGAATAGTATGCCGTGCTACTGTGCCGCCAGTCTTTTACATAGACTTAGGAAGCTATTGGGAAGAAATAAGCGAAGCAACTTCTGAAATTTTTCAGGGAGTTAGTCGTGATATTCGTGTATATGTGCCGGATGAGGCGATTGAGGACTACCGTGATACTAATTCTTGGGGCAATTATTTTACGAACATCTTACCCCTTTCGCAAATGCATGAAGCCATCGAATCTCCTTCCCTTCAGGGGAGGTCGGGTGAGGCCACCAAGACTCTCCGCGACGGCATTCTCTACATCGAGCGCGGCGGCAAGACCTACAACGCCCAAGGCGCGGAAGTCCGCTAATACGGTTTAATGCGACTTCGTCGCGTGTAGAGCAGCAGAGCTGCGTTTAGAGCGCTAAAGCGCGTTTAATTAAACAGGGCGAAGCCCGTAAACGCCGAAGGCACTAAACAGCGCAGCGTAAACAGAAAAAGGAGTGGCCCGCAAGCCACTCTTTTTTTTTGTCAAATATTTGCGTATGTGAAAAAAATGTTGTACTTTTGCCCCGCAAAGTTTTTCATTCACTAAATGTTTTTCGCCATGAAACGAATCTCCTACCTACTCTTTGGATTATTATTTGCTAACTCAGTCAGCATGCAGGCACAGTTAAATGGAGTATTTTCTGTATCTTCCAGTCAAAAAGTGCAATTCTCAAAAGGTCTGCTACGCTACAATCCAGCGGCGCAAACATGGGGCTTTGCGGGCACTCAATATGCTGTGATTGGTTCGTCAAATGGTAATGTCTCAGCATCGTACAATGGATATATTGATTTGTTTGGATGGGGAACCAGTGGATATAATGATTGCTATCCATACTTAACGACGACGGAGAATACTTCTTATGGGCCTAGTGGCAACATCTCCGGCACACAATATGACTGGGGGGTCAGACACATGCCCGGTTATCGAACATTGACAAGTACTGAATGGAGTTATCTGCTCACTTCACGAACCAACGCTCAAAGCAAACGTGGTCTTGGGCAAGTAGCGGGTGTGAATGGATTAATTCTTCTTCCAGATGAATTCACGCTACCTTCCGGTTGTTCTTTTACATCCGGTAATAGTTCATATTCTCAAAATACATATAGCGCATCTACTTGGACCCAGATGGAAAATGCGGGGGCTGTATTTCTGCCTGCAGCAGGCTATAGATATAGTTCGAATGGAATCAGTTATGCTACTTATATTAATTCCTTGGGCTACTACTGGACTTCGACTGCCAGTGGAACTCTATACGCCAATAGTCTACAGTTCGGGGCTGGATTTTGCTATGTGTCCGGCAGTGAGGTGCAACGCTTTAACGGTTTCGCTGTTCGCCTTGTAAAAAATTCTTCTGGAACAGCAGTTTCCGATAAAGGTTATATCACAGTTAACACAGTTCCTTACGGAGCAGGTAGTACAACTGGAGGCGGGGAATACCCCAATGGTACTAATGTTACGATTTCTGTTGTTCCTTATGATGGGTACACTTTCGACCACTGGCAGGATGGCAGCACTAGTACGACGCGTACAATAACGGTGAATGGAAATGCCACCTATTCTGCCATCATGGGGCGTGAATCGGGCACGTATCAAGTTTCCGCCTATGTCCGCTATGGTAAAGGAAAAGTTACTGGCACAGGTTGGTACCCCAAAGATACGACCATCAGCCTATACGCCCACCCTGCTGAAGGATACGTGTTTGATAAATGGGATGACGGTCTAACCAACCAGTTTAGAAGCTATAAAGTAACTAGCGATGTAAGATATGAAGTTGATTTCCGTAAGGCAGGCGATGTGACTCTTCGGCTTTCATGCGATAGTACTATGGGCGAAATGGCAATAGGAAAAGCTAAAAAAGGGCAGACAGTACTGGATCATTGGGTTGCACGAGGCTCTGATATATCATATACATGTAAGGAGCAAGACACTCTGCTTGTCAAATTTTTCAAAACAAATGATAGGTATTACGTAAAACAATGGCAATCTAACGAAGATGGTGTTAACGCGCCCTCATTACATGGTAGTATGGAGGAATATAAGTACATCATCATGAATAGAAATTATGATCTCTCGCCAGTAATGAAGGAAAAAACAATACAATATACTATTTCTGCGTTAGATGATCCTTCAGGAAAAGTAACTTTTAGCGGTACTGGTACGTACTATGAATACGATACAGCATATCTATATGTAAATCGCGATTGTATAGTAAAAAATCTACAGGGGCAATATACAGAAAAAGGAAGAACATATAACTGGACAAAGAAAGATAACACTCCAGAAAATAGAGACTACTATTCTGATCTTAATCTTTTGTGGAAAGGGCTCGTAACTGCTGACAGGGATTATACGATTACTAGTTTTAGCGAATTTGGTGGGCAATTTGATGTGACCATCAATGACACGACTATGGGAACTGTAATTGGAACCGGTTCGGATTGTGATGGAGAGGAGATGCAGGCTATTCCTAACCCCGGATACGTCTTCTTAGGTTGGACATCACCATACTTTGAAACGGGTATCTCCATCGTCCCAGAAAATCCTGTAGTAAAGGACCTTTACGTTTTTTGGACATCGTATAATGAATCGTCTGAATATTATAATGCATACCTATACAAATACCTAAGAACGCAATACCGTAAGCCGTCCTCCTCTTTAATCACAATTCCTATCACAGCCAATTTTGCTCCGCTTTCTGTGGTAGTCTCCGGCTATTGTGGAATTCCCGATGAAGCCGCGCAATACATATTTACTAATGATGGAACACTTACAATTGTAGGCAGTGGACCTCTAAAAGAATTCGTCAACATAGACTCACTCATATATCGAATTAACCGTGATAATAGTTATAAGGAGACAGCAGAGGCTGCTATTGAATATGCGCAAAGTTGTGTTCCGTGGTTAGGGTTATCCGTTCCTGTTCGTAAAGTGGTTATTTCTGAGGGTATAACTTCCATAGGCGGTGGTTATCTGGCAGGATGTATACTGGAAAAAACACTTTTCCCATCTTCTATAGACCACTTGAGTGACGCCGCTTTCTTTGGCGCTAAAAATGTGGACCTCAATCCTTTTATTCGCAATCTAAAAGTCATTCCGCGCTATGCCTTTAGTCACGCCAGATTATATATTCCATATACTCAATACATGAGTTCTGTGCCTAAATCTAAATATCCTACTATTTACCTTGCAGCGGACTCGATATATACTTATGCGTTTAACAAGACTAGTTTCTTCAATGTAGTACTTCCCAATAATTTGGAGTATATAGAAGCAAATGCCTTTCGTAATACCCAAGGTATCAATGTTGTTTGTCTGAATACGAAACCATTCTCTCTGCACACAGGAACGCAGGCTTCTGCGGTGTTTGGACATTATAACGGCTCGTCGCAGACAACGCATCTCCATATGTATAACGATAATGCTACTGCCACCAACCCTTATGGTACCACTATCTACACGGTAATAGACACAACTTACAAAATCCAGAAGCCGTATGCTGTACATAATCCTTCAGGATCAAAAAGTAAGCTGTTTGTGGAAAGTAATCCTATTTTTCGATACAATAATGATACAACTCTATTACTTGCAAACCAGCGTATTAACTTCAGTATAGAGCCTGGAATAGGATATAAGTTAACACATCTAAGAGTTTATAATGGTACTGGTGACTTCAAGATTGGTGCTGCGGACCAAACAGAGGCGACAATGACAGGTCTCCTCCCTGAAAAATATCAACTTACCACTAAGCAAGATTTTTGGATTGCAAACGCTGGAGGGAGATATGCTAACTCTTCCTACCGTTTGACTATAGCAGCTACATATGAAGCGCTGCCACTTCACAATATAACAGCATCCGCAAATGACGATACGCAAGGTTATGTAACCGGAGGCGGGGAATACCCAGCTAATTACGACGTGAAACTGACCGCTATTCCTTATGACGGATATGCTTTCTACAAATGGGAAGATGGCAATGTTGATAATCCACGTACGATATTTGTGATTGATGACGAGCATCATACTGCTTACTTCTATCAAATACCGGTTAATAGTGAAAATATTGAGGAAATCGTTGCAAATGACGATATGTATAAGGCAAAAGGAGTTACCAAAATTCTCCATAATGGACAAATCTATATTATCCGCGGGGAAAAGATTTACACCATCACCGGTCAAGAGGTAAAATAACGAGTCAACCTGCCACTACCTCCTCAAGGCCGCAAAAACAAGGCCTTGCATCATGGCTGTATTGGGTGATTATTGCGTGATTATTGCGTGATTCGCAACGCCATGACCATTCAACTCCTAAAAAAACACGCTCTCACAAAGGGATCAAGTCACATTAACTTGGTCCTTTTTTGAAATTAAGCATCGCTTCGGCGGTGCTTTTTTATTTTTCAGTTTTCTAAATAGGATTTTTTTTCGTTTTTTGAGGTTTTTGAAATTTGCTGAGGAATAAGGCGGGCTGAGATAGGGTAATTTTGCAAGGGTTAAAAATCGAACATTTTTCGGTCAATTTTCCTATCGGTTGAGAATGAGCAAGTTAGGCGTACAGGCTGCGGCTAATACTCTGATACTCAATTATTTATGCGTATCTATCTGATAGTCAGGCAAATGCAAAAGTCAAAAAAATACCCCATTTGCACATATAAAAAATTATGTGTACCTTTGCATCACTTTTCAAGAAAAACGATGTCCGGGCAGAAGATAAATATGGCGATGTATGTGGACGGTTTGCAGGCCATGCAAGCCTATCTCGCGCTGCGCAACGAGCAGATAGAGATACCCGTCGGCCGCGTGGTCAGCATAGCTGACATGACGCTGCATTACATTTTCTCCGTGCCCTGTGCCGACCGCGCTGAATACGATGCGCTGGTCTATCGCAACGTAGGTCGTGACCGTCAACTGGCGGTTATCACGCTGATCGTGCTGGCAGCCATGCTGCGTCGTGCGGACGGACCGCAGGCGCGTGCTTGCCGAGCCGTGCTGATGGAGGACCGCAATGAGGATTTCTACGACGGCGTATCGCTGTACGAGCGCTTCCTGGAGAGAGAAGGGTTAGCGGTTAGCGGATTAGCGGTTAGGGGAGAGAGTCATTTCTCGCAGGAGGATTTTGAGACCGACATCATGGACGAACTCATCGCCCTGCGCCAAGAGAATATGCAACTAAAAAATACAATCAGCTATATGGAAAATCATCAATACAATCAGTTTAACGCACCGGTCTATAGCCATTGCACCTTCAATACCCACAACACGACCAACAACTATTATCCTCAAGCGCCGGAGCCAGAACCGGAAGAAGAACCGTCAACCGCCTCCATCAGTTCGCCGCTTTTCATGCGCAAGGCGCTGAAAGAGAACATGGTGGAAGAAATCGTGCAGTCGCTTCAGCGGTCGCTGAGCGGTCGTCAGGATAAGGCGCGAGCACTAGTTGAGACCGTGCGCCAATGGCAACGTGACGGGTACATCGACCCGAACTATAATGCCCGTATTATGTACGATGAACTGAACCGAATTCTTACCCTGCCGTTCCGGTACGATGGGTTCAGAAAATACTACAACGAGTAGCACGCCAGTAGCACGCTGGTAGCAAAGCAGTAGCATCAGTAGCAAAGGAGTCACAATTTTTTGTGGCTTCTTTTTTTTGCTATACTTTTGCAGCGTCTTTCGAAAAGAGAGGCGCTGAACTTTTTTTATTAACCCGCGTGTCCAATGCAGAAATAATGAGCGGCGAGGCTTTCTGCAACTCTCCTCGGTCTCAATGCTCAAAAAGGGAGATACGCACGCCATAAAATTTTACAATTATGGCAAAGAAAGTTGAAAGTCAAGAGACAAGAGTTAAAAGTCAAGAGACAAATTACGAAGTAATCGACCAAATGTTTGCGGCCGTACTGAGCCAAAACGAGAGTGAGGAACTAATCAAGAGTCTGCGTCCGCAAGCAGAAGAGGCTGTGCGCGAGATGATCCGCGAGCGACACCTGCCAAGCGACTACACCGGCACCATCGAGTACCACGGCATTAAGATAGTCGTGCGTCGTCCGACCTCTTACACCTGGGAGCAGAACACCCAACTCAAAGACGCTACGCTGGACTATTACAAGTCGCTCCATGCCATGGCCGAGCAACTCAACAACGACCTGAAGAAACGTCGTGCGGAGATGAAAGGTGTGGCCAAATCGCTCGAACTGGCGTACCCCAACAGCGAGTCTATCAAGCATGGTTTCACCATCGCCCTACTGGGCTAAAAGTCGATAGTCGAAAGAAAAAGTAGACCAAAAAGAAATTTATTCATTGTCTAGTCCCTTGTCTGTAGTCCCCCCTCTATAGTCTCCCCCCTAAGGACTAAAAGGACTACAGGCATGGGGCGGGACACTTAAAAAAGAATTATTATGGACTTTAACACATTTTGGACGCTATTCAACCCTGACGCGACCTTCACGAACCGCCGCGACGCAGCAGAACAAGAATGGACGCGACATCCGGAAAAGCACGAGTCGATAATCAATTGGCTCAAGCAACACGGAACTTACCGCGGTCGCAATCCGTATTTCTTTATTCTGGACTGGCAGAACAAGCAGACTTTGCGCGAGACACTGACGTTCCAACAGTACTACGAACGGTATGGGACTACCGAGCCGCAGGATGGGTGGAAAATGGAGAATCCGACAGGAGAACAAGTCGTTTACGTCAGGTAAATGTCTCGGTAAAGTTACGAATGAATGAATTAATGAGTTAATGAATTAGTGAATTAATGAATTAAAGAATTATGGCAAAATGTTATGTAGAAAATGATGCAGATATGCGCTCGCTGCGCAGGGTGCTGAAAAGAAGAGGTTACGTGCTGAGATGTTATCGTCGTAACGGCGGGGTGATGTTCAGCATAAGACGTAACACATACAGAAAGGAAAAGGAGGTGGACTCATGAGCGCATATCCCTTGTACGACGTGCCGTGGTTGGTGCGCGACCCGAATGAATATCGGATGTCTGCGGCAAGGCACGCGATAGAACTGAGAAACCAGGCGGTGGTGGACGATTATTTCATTCTGCGTGACCAGGGGCTATCATCCTTAGAGGCGCGAAACCGACTGGCAGCGAAACATCATCTGACGAAGAAAAGAATTAGAAACATCATCACCTGGTTCTTTCATGAGGCCAGAAAACGGAAAAAGTACGATTTTTTGATAAAATTCGCACTCATGGAGGAACACTAAAATCATTTTGATTGTATATTTGCACTCGCAAACAAAAAAAGGACCAAGCTTCGCGTTCAAAAAAGGACCAAGCTTAAAACAATAACCATAAAAAAAGGACCAAGCTATGAGAAAATCAAAAATCAACCAAATCATCAAACTGGTGGCAGGCACGCTGGCAGTAATGGTGGCAACCGTTGTGGCCGGACTAGGCCTACAGAGCTGCAGCGCGTTCAGCGCCCTCTGACGCAGACTGACGATAAATCGTCATTAATGTCCTCGGGGCTACCCGCTTTCCCAGAAAATTAGAAATTTTCCGGGGACCCAATTAACAAACGAAAAAAGGACCAAGCTATGAAAAGAGTTATCATTTTGACCACGATTATCGTTGGCGTGTGCATGGTGAGTTGCAATGTGACACGTACGGTCACTACGCAGAGCGAGTATTACCAGAAAGGCGATACGACTTGCACCATCGTCACGAAAACGATTGAATCGTACGACGCAAGCAAGAAAGGCTTGTAGGCACGCAGTTGCGCGTGGGTAAAGACAGCAGCAAGTGATCTTTGACATTTTTATCCCCCTCAAGCCGGCATAGGGGTAATCATTTGCCGGCAGCAAAATGGCAGAAGTAAAATGGATGAAAGGAATCGAGTATGTTTCCGGATTATTGAGCAAGCGCCCGAAAAAAGGTGCTGCACACAGTTCGCACTCGAGTGCATTGCTCGCGACACACCGCACAGCACCGACGCTGAACCCCGTATGCACACGGCTCTACGCCGTAGGCGAGTACAACCGCTCTACCTTGCCCGATCAGGATGAGTTGAACCGCCGCACGAAATTTGCAGCCGTCAGCCGTGCCGTAGCAGCACGCCGCGTCAACCTGGGCACTATAGCAGCCGACCAAGCCGCTTTCGTCGCGCAGAAAGACCAACCTAACGGCAAGAAGACCTTCGTGGCGTACCTGTGGAAAGTGTGTGGCGAGGCTTACGACCAGAGCAATCCGTAATGGATTGCGTGTAGTGCGGCAAGCCGCGTTTAGAGGTTTAGTGCTGCTACGCAGCGTTTACGCTACGCTGTTTAAGAAAGGGCGCTTCGGCGCTCTTTTTTTCTCCGAAAATTTGCGTATATGAAAAATAATTCGTAATTTTGCAGTTGCAAAATTGTTAGATGCATTATGAGGAACACACAGACTTCAAATTTCTTACTTATTTCCTGTTTGTTAGGCGCACTCTGTGCGGCTATTGTTCTGCCATCCTGCGGAGCAAAGAAGAATGTGGTAACTGGCGACCAAGAACCTGCAGCAAACACCCTTGAGCAACGCATCGCAGCCGGCGAGTTCGCTTGGTTGGATACCATACCTGTGGACACGGAATATACACAAAAACTCTCGGGGACTTATCGTCTTGCGTATCAGAACGATTTATACGGCAAAAAGATTGCAGATAAGGATGTGCTCGCAGATAGCCTGATTTTGCTACCTAATGGATTCTATAGGCTATATAAAAAAGACTCTCTCGTGGATTATGGAAAATATAATGTTTCTCAATACCAACGTGCGATAACAATCTGTATGGAGCAATATAAAATAGATCCCCAGACAATGATGTATACCGATGAAATCATCTCATATGATGGATATTGGGGAGTATGGGGAATATCGCAAATTTACTTTACTTTTATTAGTTACAATACCACAAAAACAACTTATCTAGGCTTATATTCTTATTCAAATAATCTTAGGTTTAAATTGCACTTTGATGTAAAAATGGGAGATTGCTACCACTATCAATGGTCTGGCAGTAATCAAATAGAGTGGATTAGAACCGACTAAATTTAATATGTTATGAAAAAAGTCATGTTTACTATAGCATTGATGACAATGGTGCTATTGACCGCTTGTAAGCCCAATCAAGAAGTGGGACCTACTGTATGGCCGCATGCAAGTCTAAGCGGTCAATTATGGTATGCCGCTAATCCCTTTGAACCGGAAAACGATACTATTCTTTGCTTGAAAAATGTGGTATACGGAGGCGCTACAGATGATGCCGAATATTGCTCCTACCTATCGCGCTTGTTTGCACCCTTAGACGAAAGGTTCAAAGGATGTGAACATTACACTAATCATCCTCATCCTATAATTTTTATCCCGAGTAGTGCCTATAAAATATATCCAAAGCGAGATGGTCAGTTCATGTCAGTCATAGACTCTTATACCGGTCGAATATCCGACTCTCTATCATATTTTTTCGAGCAAAGTCATCCTTATGTAACGATATATACCCAAGTTAGAAATAAAGAACCATTTACGGATACTCAAATATACATGGGTGACGAGGTAGAATTTTATTATGATAGACGTACGGTATTATTCTCTATTACGGATACAGTTACGTCAACAGGGGAAATATTGATCTGTTTTGATGCGTCAAAAGGCATTTCGCTTACAGATTGGTTCGAATTGGAAGATTAATCTCCCCGAAAAGCAATACCTTTACAGCCTCAAAATTATAAAATATTATGAAAAAGCTTGCGTTGTTTTTGTTGTCGATAGTGGCGCTGATTGCTTGTACGGCCCCAAAAAAGGACATTCTGCGCGTCGGAACGATCCAGCGTGACACAATCCTCGGCGTGCCCTGTCGCGTCTATCTGCCCGCCGATTACGATGCCCTCAGAAACGCACAAACCACCTATCCCGTGTTGTATCTGCAGCATGGTATGTTTGGTAGCGAAAACGACTGGGCGGACCAGGGAAATCTGCTCGAACACATGGATTCGCTGCTGCGCAGCGGTCAAGCGAGAGAGATGGTAGTTATCATGCCCGATAATTTTCTGGGAAGCATTCCTCCTGCCGAACGTCAACAGTTGATGGATGCACCCAATCTGACACCGGACGGTCAGCCTATCGATACCGAAAACGGCTCGGCCCATTGGCGCAAACTGACCTACGAGCAAGAACGCGCATACGAGATGTCCGGTTATTGGGAAACGCATTTTGCCGAATTCATGGCTGCCGCGGAGAGTCGTTACCGCATCAGCAACCGTCCGGACCAACGCGCCATTGCCGGCCTCTCGATGGGAGGATTTCATACCATGCACGTCTCGCATTTTCTGCACGGACAATTCGCCTATATCGGCATGTTTTCTGCGCTGGCCGTCTCGCCCAACGAAGGTGTGCCATATTCCAATTGGGAAATCGAGGTGCCGCAAGCGGTCAATGCCGCACGCGTCTATTGGTTGGGCATGGGACGCGATGATTTTCTCTACGACCAGTTGCAAGATTATCGCCGATGGCTCGAGGCCCATCAGTTGGAATATACCTATTACGAAAGTACCGGAGGCCATACGTGGGACAATTGGCAAGACTATATCTGCCGCTTCATCCGACTGCTCCGATTCTGAACACCTCAAAACGCGCAACATGGAGATTTTCAGTCAAATGAGTACCGGCATGCTGCTTCTTAGCGGCGGCAGTTGTTGTCTGTATGTATGGATTATGTTGGCCGCACGCGATTTTGGCCGCAGCCCCATTGGATGGCTATTGCTGTCACTGATAATTACACCTTGGTTCTGTGCCTTTTTGCTCAAGGTGCTCGGCCGCAAATTGGACGACACCGTTTCTAAAGAAACGGACGAACGAAGATGGGACGACGAACGCTCTGAGACGATGAACGACAAACCCGTCCGAACCATATTTATCTCCGCTGCCGCGCTATTGACCATTGCGGCAATTATTCTTATGGCGATAGGCCTTTAATCGCCCTACGGGCGGATTTTTTGTCGAAAAATTGCACTTTTTTGTAAAAAAGTGACGTCCGCTCTTGCGTATGTCATTTTTTTTGTGTAAATTTGCAGCGATTTTTATGCGCGCACCCGAGCGCGCGGCGCATAATGCGCCTATACATAAGGAATATAACGAAATAAAACATACAAAACATGGAAGAACAAAAAGAAAAGTATGATGGCTCAAGTATTCAAGTGCTTGAGGGATTAGAGGCCGTTCGCAAACGTCCGGCCATGTACATCGGAGACATCTCGCAAAAGGGTCTCCACCACCTCGTTTATGAGGTTGTCGACAACTCCATCGATGAGGCCCTGGCCGGTTTCTGTAACGAAATCGCCGTTCACATCAACGAGGACAACTCTATCACCGTTCAGGATAACGGACGTGGTATTCCTGTTGATATGCATCCGAAAGAGCATAAATCGGCTCTCGAAGTTGTTATGACCGTGCTTCACGCCGGTGGTAAATTCAACAAGGACAGTTACAAAGTGTCCGGTGGTCTCCACGGCGTCGGTGTCAGCTGCGTGAACGCACTGTCGAAGAAAATGCACGTCGAGGTTTATCGTCAGGGCGCTATCCACAGTCAGGATTACGAGAAAGGCAAGCCGTTGGCACCTGTTCACACGATCTCCGAAGCAGAAGCTATCGGTAACTGGGAGCAACGCAAAACCGGTACTTTCGTTCAGTTCTGGCCGGATGACTCTATCTTCACCGAGACGGTTTACCAATGGGAAATCCTGGCTAACCGTATGCGCGAGTTGGCTTTCCTGAATGCCGGTATCCGCATTGTATTGAAGGACAAACGAGTTATCGACGCAGAAGGTAATTGCAAGAAAGAGGAGTTCTATTCCGAGAAGGGATTGAGCGAGTTCGTTCGCTATATCGATGGCACACGTACACCACTGATCAGCGAGGTGATTCACCTGAACACCGACAAATACGGCACACCGGTTGAGGTAGCTATGATCTACAACACCGATTTTAACGAGAATGTTCACTCCTACGTCAATAATATCAACACCATAGAAGGTGGTACCCACGTAGCCGGTTTCCGTGCTGCTCTGACGCGTGTGATGAAGAAATACGCTGAGGAGAGCAAGATGCTGGAGAAAGCCAAACTGAAAGACAAAGATGGTAACTCCACTATCGATCCTAACGATTTCCGTGAAGGTCTGACTGCTGTTATCTCTGTCAAAGTAGCTGAGCCGCAGTTCGAAGGCCAGACCAAGACCAAACTGGGCAACTCGGAAGTAGCCGGTATGGTTTCCAGTGCCGTAGCAGAGGCGCTGCAGAACTATCTGGAGGAACATCCGGAGGATGCTAAACGCATCGTAGAGAAAGTGATCCTGGCTGCACAAGCACGTATCGCTGCGCGCAACGCACGTCAAAGCGTGCTGCGCAAATCGCCGCTCAGCGGTGGTGGTCTGCCCGGTAAATTGGCTGACTGCGTCAGCAAAGATGCTAGCGAATGTGAGCTCTTCCTCGTCGAGGGTGATTCTGCAGGCGGTACCGCCAAGACCGGTCGTGACCGCGTTCACCAAGCTATTCTGCCGTTGCGTGGTAAGATCCTGAACGTAGAAAAAGCAATGGAACACAAAGTGTTCGAAAGCGAAGAAGTACGCAATATCTTCACCGCCCTGGGTATCACTTTTGGTACTGAAGAGGATCCGAAAGCGCTGAACCTGAGCAAGATTCGTTACCACAAAGTAATCATCATGGCCGATGCCGATGTCGATGGTGCACATATCGCCACTCTGATTATGACCCTGTTCTTCCGTCATATGAAAGAAGTGATTGAGCAAGGTCACCTCTACATCGCTTGCGCGCCGCTCTACAAGTGCTCGAAGGGTAACTACAGCGAATATTGCTGGAACGATGCACAACGCACAGCCTTCATCCAGAAATACGGCGCAGGCGACGAGAAACAAATCAAGACACAACGCTATAAAGGTCTGGGTGAGATGAGCGACGAGCAACTCTGGGAAACGACTATGGATCCGGAGCGCCGCTTGCTGAAGCAAGTAACCATCGAGAATGCCGCCGAAGCTGACCGCACCATCGCTATGCTGATGGGCGACGATGTAGCTCCGCGCCGCGAATTCATCGAAGAGAACGCTACCTACGCTAATATTGACGCGTAATGAAGATTGCTGTCTATTGCTCGGCCAAAGACGTGATACCCGAAGAGTATCTGTCGCTCGGCGACCAGTTGGGTCGCTGGATTGGTCAGCAAGGACACACACTGGTTTACGGAGGTGCCACAGGTGGGCTGATGAGCCGCACCAGTCAGGCAGCCAAAGCGGCGGGAGCCAAAGTGATTGGAGTCATCCCACCACGCATCATCGCCGCAGGACGGCTGGCTACCCATTGCGACCAGATCATCCGAGTAGCCAACATGTCCGAGCGCAAACAACGCATGCGCGACGAAGCAGACCTGTTCATCTGTTTGCCTGGCAGTTACGGCACTCTTGACGAAATGATGGACGCAATCTCTTCGGCCATTGTTGGAGAACATTGCAAACCCGTTTTGGTTCTCAACTACCACGGTTTTTACGATGACTTGCGTCGGCAAATCGAACACATGCGAAGCCTCTGCTTCATACCAGAAAAAGAACAATACTACCCTATTTTCGCAGACAACTTGGATGAGTTGAAAAAGTTGATAGCAGAAATTAAAAATAACAAATAAATATTTCTTATGAATCTATTCACCGCCAGACTGACCGGTAAGATGGTCTCGACAGAGCAATTCGAAAACAACATGCACGAACTACAACTTCGTGTCATTCGTTATCGTCAAGTGGAAAAATCCCCCGAATTGGCCGAGTACTTTGCACTGAAAGCGGAAGTTGAATCTCCCGCCTTCCAGGAGCACAAACAAGAGTTAATCAACCGCAAGTACCGTGACACCGACGAGGGACGCAAGACAGCCTTCCGCGACAAACTAGCCGGCTCGCTGCGTATGCGTGGTTACAAACTCGCAGTGGACAACCAGACATTCCAGGCCTTCCTTGCCTTCCAGCAAACGGAAGACTTCAGCAAAATCTCGAGCATCAAAGAACGTATGAAATCCAGCGAATTGCGCATGTTCAACATGATCTATCGTTCGGCTTTCTACAAAAACTATATGAAGGTGCTCAATTCGGACGAACTGAAACAACTGAACGAATTGGAAGCTGAGATTAATTCCGAAGACTTCCAAAAGCGCGATGCAGTATGGTCGGACAGCAAACGTTGGCAGCACTCGGAGGAATACCAGAAAGAGCAACGCTTCAAAGAACTGGCCAAGATGGACGACATCCGTTTCTACTTTGCACAGCGCGCAGAAGATATTGACTGGGCCGAGATGTTCCGTCCTACGTTCGAAGATTTGATGGTCAGCAGCAAGAACTGGAAACCAGGCTTCGGTTATCCATCCGACAAACTGCGCGATGGGCACTCTCGCGCCAGCGAGCACCAGGCTTACAACGGCGGAAAAAATACCTTCTTCGCTGAAGGTCGTATGGACATCGAGACTCGCGAAGAGACTCAGAAAGCACTGGCATGGGACGCACGCAAAGGATTCGAAGACAAAGTCTTCAACTACACCTCCGATACGATGAATACGCGCGAGGTATTCCAGCAAGCAGAAGGTATGTTTATGGCCAAGGTGCGCAGCCAAGGGTCCGGACACCACTTGTTCGGTCTCAGCACCGGTCTCAACCAGAAACCACTCGTAGCCATGTATTACTACAACGGCAGCCACCATCAGTTAGGACTTGTTGACGGCAAGAATCCGCACATGGTCGATTTGAGCGGTGTGCTGCGTTCGATGTACCACGTCTATACTTTCCGTTGGACAGAGACCGAACTGATCTGGTACGTCAACAACCTGGAAGTGCTGAAACTGCCTAATACTTTGTCGGCCGATCAGATGTTCTATCTGGCACAATCGTTCTTGCCTGTTAGCGAGCGACCGGGTACCGGAAAACTGAAAGTACAGTGGGTTCGCGCCTTCCGTACGGCTACTGCTGCAGACAAACCAAAGGACGAACCACAACCGGCACTGGAATTGGAAAAGCCCGCAAAAGAAGTCAAAGCAGAGGCCAAACCCAAAGCAGCAAAATCGGAGGCAAAACCCAAAGCAACAAAAACTGCAGCCAAGAGCAGCAAGAAATAAATTTGTATTATGTTTCTTATAGCGGGCCCGTGTGCCATCGAGAGCCGTGACTGTGTAATGCAAACCGCAGAAACGCTTAATCGTCTCTGCTACAATTTAGGCATCACGCTCTATTTCAAATCGTCGTTCGACAAGGCCAATCGTACATCGGCCTCGCCTCGTGGCGTGGGGATGGATGAGGGATTGCGTATCTTGCAGGAAGTGAAGGATCAGTTTGGATTACCTATCCTAACCGACGTACACGAAACCTGGCAGTGCGAACCGGTGGCAGAAGTGGCAGACGTGCTGCAAATTCCTGCATTTCTCAGTCGCCAAACCGACTTGCTGCAAGCCGCAGCCGCGACAGGCAGAATAGTCAATGTCAAGAAGGGGCAGTTTATGGCACCCTGGGACATGAGCGGAGCGATTGATAAGATTGAGCAAGTACAGCCCAATGCAGCCAAAGAGGGGCAAATATGGCTCACAGAACGTGGTTCCTCGTTTGGCTATGGCCGATTGGTGGTCGATATGAGTTCACTGGTCGAGATGCGGAGATTCGGTTGCCCTATCGTCTTCGATGCCACTCATTCGGTGCAGCAACCTAGCACACAAGCGGGCGTCACAGGCGGAAATCGCGAGATGGTTCCGTACTTGATGCGAGCAGCACTGGCTGTCGGCGTTGACGGATTATTCGTCGAGACGCATCCTAATCCGGACCAGGCCATCTCAGACGCAGCTAATCAGGTGCGATTGGATGCGATGGAAGGACTACTGCGCCAAGCTATAGAAATAGACAATCTAATTCACAACAAGAAATGACTTATCGCGAAAGAGCGAAACAGATATTCCACAACGAAATAGTCGAATTGGAGAAACTCGGCGCTACTATCGACGAGCGTTTCGACCAGGTAGTGGAAATGATTTACCAGTGCAAAGGCAAACTGGTAGTGATGGGTATCGGCAAAACGGGTATCATTGGACACAAGATAGCTTCGTCAATGGCCTCCACGGGCCAACCCTCTATCTTTGTTAATGCAGTGGAAGCTATGCACGGTGACCTGGGAATGATCAGCCGCGACGATGTGGTTCTATTGGTTAGCAATAGTGGTAGCACCAACGAGATAGTAGGTGTTTTGGCGCCTCTGCGCGCACTGGGTTGCCAATTGATAGCCATGACGGGCGATGTACAATCACCGTTGGCCAAAGGCTGCGATTTGGTTCTCTCCATGCACGTTGATCACGAGGCTTGTCCGCTTGGCCTGGCACCGACTACCAGTACCACCGCTACCGCGCTGATGGGTGATGCGCTGATGATTTGTCTGATGGAGAAACGTCAGTTCCGCGCGGAGAATTTTGCGCTCTATCATCCCGGCGGTGCATTAGGAAGAAAACTGATGGGACGCGTCAAGAACGCTATGCAAGAAGCAGTGCCAAAAGTCAACATAAATTCCACCTTGCGCGAACTCGTTCACGAGATATCGGACAAGCATCTAGGAATGACTATGGTTTACGATGGCACGAAATGTGTAGGTATAATCACGGACGGTGACTTGAGACGAGCTATTGAGAAATTTGGAGACCTGACTGTTCCCGCACAAAAGATTATGTCCCCATCCTACAAACACATCGAGAAAAATGCCTTGCTAACCGATGCTTTGGGCATCATGGACCAGTATAATATCACTACGCTGGCCGTGACCGAAGCACCCGACACCACAGAGATAATTGGTATACTGTCTATCCACCACATTATTGACTTTAAGTAATCCGACATATGGAGCCGACCATCACCATCTATTGCAAAAACACCCACACCTATCATGAGGTGCCAAGGGGAATTTCGTTGATTCAACTGAAAGATTTGCTGAATATTCAGCTACCTTTCCCCATTATTGCTGCGCACGTCAACTACAAGGTGGAGAATCTGGATTTCTTGCTCTACAAGCCTAAAGATGTAGAGTTTCTGGATGCCAGTTCACCTAGTGGAATGCGTGTCTATGTGCGGACGTTGAATATGGTGTTGGCTTGCGCTATCAACGAACTCTTCCCGCGTACTGACTTACGCATTGAGCACCCGATTAGTAAAGGTTACTATTGTACTTTGCAGTGGCATGGCGATAACCAAGAGAACTGCGGCTGTGAGCAAGAGACACCGGTGCTTACACCTAATATGGTGGATGCCATCAAGCAACGCATGAAGCAAATCATTGCCGAAGACCGACCTATTGTAGAAGAGGAGAAGCAGACCAAAGAAGTAATTCGTATGTTTGCCGCACGCTACGACAACGAGGGTTCTATCTTCGAGGCGCTTGGTAATCCGTATTGCCGCTATTTCCGAATGGGCAATTTCATCGATTACTACACTAATGTGCTGCTACCTAGTTCCGGCTATCTGAATGTATTCGACCTGGAACCGTACCAAGATGGTATGTTGTTGCGCATCCCAAATCGCGATAACCCAACCATACTGGAGGAAGCTATTCCGCAAGAGAAAATGTTCAACATTTTCCGCGAATACAACCGATGGAATAAACTGCTGTGTATCAACAATGTAAACGATTTCAACATTGCCTGCAAGGACAACAAATCGTTCGAGATGATCAAGCTGGCCGAGGCGTTGCACGAGAAGAAAGTGGCGCAGATAGCCGATGCCATCGCCGAGAAACGACCGAAATTTATCTTCATCTCCGGTCCTTCGTCCAGCGGTAAGACTACGTTCTCCAAGCGTTTGCAGATTCAGTTGATGGTCGATGGTATACGTCCGGAAGTGCTATGTATGGACGATTATTTTGTCAATCGTGTGGATACGCCGCGTGACGAGAACGGACAATGGGATTTTGAGAATGTTAACGCAGTCGATCTGCCGTTCTTCCGTCAGCAGATGCACGATTTGTTGGATGGCAAAGAGGTTGAACTGCCTACTTATGATTTCTCGCTCGGCGAGCGCGTGTTCGAGGGACGCAAACTCCAGTTGCAGAAAGACTCTGTTTTGGTTATTGAAGGTCTGCATGCACTCAACCCTTGTATCTTACCGGATGTAGATCGCAATCTGACATTCAAGATTTATGTGTCGGCTTTGACCACAATCAATATCGACAACCACAACTGGATTCCTACTACCGATATCCGACTGCTGCGACGCATCGTACGCGACTATAAGTATCGCAACTATTCGGCTAAGGAGACTATCGCTCGCTGCCCGAGCGTTATTCGCGGAGAGACTAAGTGGGTGTATCCGTATCAGGAAGAAGCGGACGTCATGTTCAATTCGGCACTTATCTTCGAGTTTGCCGTGCTCAAACGTCACGCCGAGCCAATCCTGCAAGAAGTTCCGAAATTCTGCGAGGAATATACCGAAGCACACCGTTTGCTGAAGTTCCTACAGTATTTCGTTCCAATACCAGAGAAGGAAATTCCGCCTACCTCACTGTTGCGTGAATTCGTGGGTGGTAGTTCGTTCCATTATTAATCAATTTGAAGAAACCGATGAAACGTATTATTTGTATATTCTGTGTGGCTTTTCTGGCGCTTGCCTCGTTTGCCGAGGAGAAGCAACCACGCCCTAATATCTTCGATTCGTTGCCCGGAGTTACTGTTGTTCAAGATTCGGCTATCGTTCGCCTATTGAACGCCACTATCGACGGACAGCAAGAATTGGTTGAGATAGATGGTTATCGCGTACAGATATATTCCAGCAACTCACAGCAACAAGCCAAAGGCGAAGCGCTCTCGCTGGAAAACAAACTGAAGGACAAAATCGAGCAGAATATCTACGTGCTCTATATGCCGCCTTTCTGGAAAGTGCGCATCGGTGATTTCCGCAACTACAACGATGCACGCGATTTTAAGAAAGAGTTCGTTCAACAGTTCCCTGAACTGATGGGCGATACATACATCGTGCGTGACAAAATCAAAGTACTCAAATGAATCTGCAGGATTTCCATAGCAACCCTAAGACAACCGAGGAAATAGCAAAAACGGTTGAACAAGCTATTCGACTGATTGGCGAAGATCCCGAACGCGAAGGTTTAATCAAGACGCCTAAACGCGTAGGAGAAGCATTGCAATTCCTTTGCAAAGGTTATAATGAAGATGCCGAGGCCATACTTCGTTCTGCGCTCTTCGAGGAAGATTATCGCCAGATGGTGGTTGTTCGAGATATTGATTTCTATTCTCTTTGCGAACACCATATGTTGCCGTTCTTCGGCAAAGTGCACGTGGCATATATCCCTAACGGACGAATCACCGGTTTAAGCAAGATAGCACGCGTGGTGGATGTCTATGCTCGTCGTCTGCAAGTTCAAGAACGACTGACCACACAAATCAAAGAGTGTATTCAAAACACACTCAACCCGTTAGGAGTAATGGTGGTCATCGAAGCTGAGCATCTGTGTATGCAAATGCGCGGTGTACAGAAACCGCACTCCGTTACCACAACCTCTGATTTTACAGGGGCTTTCACACGTCAAGAAACTCGCGAAGAGTTCTTGCGACTAATCAATCATTGAACAAAGAGAATCTTAACCACGGCGTGACCACCGTTAGGTTCATTGCATAGAGCGGTATAAACACCGCTTTTTGCGCGTTGTCCGTCAGGTAGATTGCCATCCCACACGGCCATTCCACCGTGACTGCGAGTCTTGCAAACCAGGTTTCCGCCCGCATCTACTATGTTGACAACGGTCTGATCCATCAAGCCTGCGATACTTATCATACCTCCGTAACCCGGACGAACAGGATTAGGGAAGGCATACGCATTACTTAGGTCTTCTTGCGGCTCACTGGCATCACTGCGATACGAGGCGATACCATTGTCCGTTCCTACGAACACTTCACCCGTCATCGGCATAATGGCAATCGACTGAATTGCATTCGATGGCAGTTCCGAATTTTCTGCCGTAAAATGTGCCACGGTAATCGTATCATCTTCTATCAGATACAAACCGGAATTAGCCGTTCCTATCCACATTCTATTTCCGCCATCTACCGCCATGCAATTAATCTGCTCATTGCCAAGCAAATAGTCGCCCAGACCTGTTCCGTCGTTGCGAGGAATGATGATGCGGTGGCAAGCGTCGCTAGTAAAGAAATCAACCGACGATGGGATAACTAGGATTCCCGCCAAAGTGCCTATCCAAATGCGATTGTCGAGATCTTGCGTGAGACACAAGATAGCAGACGGAGTGATTGGCACGCCGTTTTGATCGGTAAACACATTCCGTTTCAAACATTGGTCATCACCCGAATAAGTCGGTGTTCCTCCATCGTCTAGCAGTATCACGCCTTGCTGTTCGCGCTGATCAATTATCCATTTGCGACGACTGCTACGGTTATCCACCCAGATATCGCCAGGCGTTGTCAGTGTCAGTCGTTGGCCGCGACTTGTCAGATTCAGAGCCTGCCACGTGCCGTTAGGACGGCGAATATGCACAGGGGCTCCTATCTCCGTTGAATTCAAGACCCATATATTGCCTTGCTCGTCCCAAAGCATTCCGTCTGTCCGCGTGAAGTAGGTCGGATTGATATCCTCGATTGCCTCTCGCAGAGTACTGTTCGAAGGATCAAAATGCGCGTACGCTTTATTCTCGCGGAATTCAAACACACCAGTTCCGTATGTTGCCACATAGAAATGCGAAGCATCCTGCGGATCTACGGCATAGCTAACCACATCACGCATATCCGCACTGAGCCGATAATACGTATCATTCCACGGAATACCTAACCAATTAGTTCCATCGTAGATATTGATATCTGATTGACGGCCAAACTGTTCCGACCATCTTCCGCCCGACGCAACATACAGACGGTCATTCTTCGCATACAATCTATAACCGAAATTGCTTATCGGCCCTTGAGGAACGAAATGGTCATCACCCATCGAATTCAGCCGAACCAATCCGCGTGACTGTTCGCCCAACCAATATTCTCCTTGCGAATAAACGGCATCGGTAGCCACATAAGAACCCGTCAATCCGCTCAGTTGGTCTTCATCGGTCAATCGCAACAGACCGTTGTTATACTGATACGTCAGCAACTGTTCGCCCGAAACATGAACCCACGCTAACGGATTGGGAACAACCAGATCCCAGTTATTCTCACGAAGCCGGTACAACGAATCGTGTTGCAATATATATAACTCGTCTTTGTATACCAACGCTTGCATCAATCCTTCGCCAGGCAACAAACGTTTGTGCCAATAGGTATAATCCACCAGATTGTCCGACAGACTCGCACTGTACACGTAGTCGCTTGTGAAGGCATATAACGAATCGCCCGTTTCCACCACATGGCGAACATTGACATACGCGGCTTCTTCGCCTATATAATAGGTGTCAACTATTTCCGCTTTCTTGGTATTAACTGCCAGTATTCCGAACGGCATCGACAGATAGACGTTCTTCGAACCAATAGTTATATTGTTGATGGTCACAGCCATCGAAGCGGCTTTCATGTATATATCTGGCATCTGACGCACACGACCTTCTTCGTCCAACAAGTCGATCCGACCGTCGTCATAACCGATTACCAATTGGCTCGTATGTTGGTCAAAGGCGATATGTACAATATTGTTGCCGTTCAGCCCTGTCGATTTGTTCCAGTATTCTATTTCATCGCTTCGCCTGTCTACGGAGAACAATGTTCCGTTTGCCAACGCATATATATGCTGCGGAGTCGCAACCACTTCTTTCGGATTCGTATAGGAGTAGTGCAAACGCCACTGTTGCATACGTCCCATATCCATTTCCGTCTCGCCCGAACCCGAACCTTTCAGCGATTCCGGATCTGCATGCTCGTCAAATTTAACCAGTCCTTCAGCGGTTCCGATGTACATAATGCCATTCTCGTCGCAAGCCAACGAGAGAATTCCGTTACTCGGCATAGCCGAATTATCAGTCGTATATTGTGCTAATATCTCGCTCGCATCCAGAGATAGGACATAAACGCCCATAGTCTGTGTTCCCACCCACATTCTTCCTTCGGTATCTTCGCACAGAGCATTAATCCACAGGGTTGCCATCGGATTCTCACCGTGACTATCCATCAGTTCTGGACGGATGATACGGTCAGACGTAAAGAAATCTATCGTGTCAATGATGGCTATACCTTGTTCGGTGCCTACCCATAGACGCCCGGTATGATCCTGTTCCAACCAACAGAAGAACTCCGGGGCAAACCGTTGACCCGTTTGGCTTATCCATTCTTTGCGAGCCATCGTACGGTCATCCGACGCATCAAAAGGCGTTCCGTTATCGTCTAGCAAATAGATATTCTGATAATAGCGGATATCGTTCATCCATTTGTAGTTGCTGTTTCGCTTGTCTATCAGCAACTGACCTGGAGTCGCGAACTGCTTCTGCTCGCCATTATATCGGAGAGCAAGGCCATGCCATTCGCCGGTGGTATCCAGACAATTAATCTGGTAAGGTACGCTACCACTATTGAGCATCCATAGCCTGTTTTCCTTGTCAAAAGCCGTTCCCACCAAGCGCGTATAGGTCGCATCTGCGCCTGTAGCAGCCGTACGAATGGTGTTATCCGCTGCCGGCAGATAGTGACGAGCCACTTGTTTGCCCATAAACTCAAACAGGCCCGTACCGTAACTGCTGACGAAATAATGTTCCTTGTTACGCGGATCCACGGCCACATCCATAAAATCCCTAATTACTTCTCCCGAATTCTGACGAATAGAATCCACAGGCAGATTCATCCACTCTGAACCATCATAACGCATCACCACGCCCGGATTATTGTATTGCGAATCCCAACGGCCACCGGGAACCACAAACAGATACCCTTGCGCAATAGTCAGATTATATGGAGTATTACTCAACGGCCCTTGAGGCTTGTACGTCAAACGCGAAGTAGGCGTAAAACGCACTATTCCTTCCGCATAGGCGGCATACCAATGGTCATATTCATCCTGATAATGTTTCCCTTTCTCCGGATCAGGAGTCAAACGACCGTCACGCAGCGAACGATTCCAATAGCGATAATCCACCAGATTGTCCCGTAGAGCGCCGCTGAACACGCTATCTGCCGTGAAGGCATGAATACTGTCACCGCTTATCAAAACGTCCTCCACATTCGTTTCTTCGCCTTTTGGACGCAACCAATAACTGTCGGTCAACTTATTCTCGCGCAAATCAAACAGTTGCACACCATAATGCGTCGACAGGTAAGCAATGCGATTGTGTATCGTGATATTGTTGATAGTCTTTTGCTGCGTCATATCTTTGTCGTACAGATCACCGATGTAACGCACTCCACCATCCGAAAGCAGGTCTATCTTACCCGTCTTGTAGCCGATTATCAGTTGGGCAGAACGATCATCATAATGGATACAACTGATGCCCGTACTGTGCAAGCCCGACAGACTGTTGTAAATACGAATCTGTTCGCTTTGTTTCTCCACGCTATACAGACTGCCGTCCGACAGCGCATAAACGCGATCGGGAGCCATCGCTATCTGCGTCACATTGTTGTACGCAAACAGCGTTGTCCATTGTTGAGCGTGCATACTCGCCGCCAACAACAAGCACAGCCATATATATCTTCCTCTAAACATTAAGCGCTAAATATTCAACTAGTTTTTCCAGAGCGCGACCTCGATGGCTTATCGCATTTTTCTCCGCCTCACTCATCTCCGCAAACGTGCACTCTTTTCCTTCAGGAATAAATACCGGGTCATAACCGAAACCACCGTTTCCGCTCTCTTTCTCGGCTATTCTGCCGCGTACTACGCCTTCCACTTGCAGCGTCTCACCGCCGCGAATCAACGTAATCACTGTCCTAAATTGCGCGCCTCTGTCACTCTTACCCTCTAGTTCTCGCAAGGCTTTCGATCTGTTCGCGTGAAAGATTTCTCCTTCGGACAAAGACTCCTTCCCTACAGGGAGGGATGGGGTAGGCATCTTGTACCAACGAGCCGTATAAACACCTGGTTCGCCATGCAGCGCATCTATTTCCAAACCCGTATCATCCGCAAACACGCCATCGACGCTTTGGACTTGACTTTCGCGTTGTGCTTTCAGATAGTCCCAAACCGCATCCGCTTTTATCTTGCTATTCTCTTCTAGCGTACGGCCGTTTTCCTCTATCTCAGCAAAAAAGCCAACTTCACGCAGACTCAGCACCTCTATGCCTTTCGGCATGATGGCGCGAACCTCTTGCAATTTATGCGCATTATTGGATGCAAATACTAGTTTCATTGTGTCATGTGACTTTTGCGGTTGCAAAAGTACACAAAAATTTTGATATATGCAAAAAAAGTTGTAACTTTGCCGCCGAATTCGACATAAACTATCATTACTATGACTAGAAAACACGTATTTGTTGGCCTTTTTCTGGCATGCACCATGAGCCTTTCCGCACAAGTCAACCAGATTATTGGCAATTGGAAAACAGTAGACGACAAAACAGGAGACAATTTCTCCATCGTTTCCATTTATAAGGGGTCAGACGGCCTGTTCTACGGCAAAATCGCCAAGATGTTGGTTGGCCCCAAGGATCTAAAATGCATCGAGTGCAAGGGCGAAGATTATAATGCGCCGCTCGAGGGACTCGTTATCATCCGTGGCATGCACGAGGAAAATGGCGAGTTGCACGGAGGCAAAGTGCTTGACCCTGAATCGGGCAAGTTCTATTACGGAAAAATCTACCTTAAGGACGGTAAACTCGTTCTGCGTGGCTCGCTAGACAAACGCGGATTCCTCGGACGCAACCAAACCTGGATTCGCGCCAAGTAATCCACCCGCAATTCCCCTCTCCTAAAACTGCACTTATATATATACTATGTATATATCCCCCAGTTATTGCCGTGAAGAAATGCCTCGGATGGCATTTCGAGTTTGAGCGCCGCGGGCAGCGGATTAAGCGAAAACATAGAATGGCGCGACCCTTGCGGTCGCGTTGTCTATTTATAGACAATAGGGTAGCTGCGTACAGGGCAGCTGCGACCGCCATAAAGTAGGACTTCCACCCATGCAAAAAAAATGTACTTTTATATATACTATGTATATATCCCCCGGTTACTGCCGTGAAGAAATGCCTCGGATGGCATTTCGAGTTTGAGCGCCGCGGGCAGCGGATAAAGCGAAAACATAGAATGGCGCGACCCTTGCGGTCGCGTTGTCTATTTATAGACAATAGGGTAGCAGCGTACAGGGTAGCTGCGACCGCCATAAAGTAGGACTTCCACCCATGCAAAAAAATGTACTTTTATATATACTACGTATATATCCCCCAGTTATTGACGAGACATTAACGAGACATCTACCTGACAATATCGTAACTTAGTCGACACTTTATCGAGACAATATCGAGAGAGAATAAACAAAGAGACGGCCTTACGGTCGTCTCTCTTTGTTGCGGAGGATGGGATCGAACCACCGACCTTCAGGTTATGAGCCTGACGAGCTACCACTGCTCTACTCCGCGCCATAGCTTTTTCAAAAAAGCGTGCAAAGGTACTACAAATATTTGGAATACGCAAATATTTTGGCAAAAAAAGTGCAATTATGCTTGTATAAATTCGTTTTTTTGACAAAATAGGTGCTGTTCACACAACTGTGCGAACGTAAAACAACAAAGAACGGCTCGCAAACGCAAGCCGTTCTCTGTTATCGAGCGATTCTTCGGAATCGCCTTATTCCATCTTATTTGAAGATTGCGATCTTAGTTGTCTGGCCGCCACCTACTACGATGTACATGCCATTTCCAAGGTTGCCGTTCAAACCGGTTACATCGCGACCGTTGAAGTCATAGATGCGAATCTCTTCGTTGCTGAGAATCGTTCTACCGTCAACTACGATTTCGATGCCTTCGGTATCAACTTGCCAGAGGGCGGTCAGCTTCACATCGTGAGACGGCATCGTCTCTGGAACTTCGCCATCCCAACTCAGGAAGATGAAGTGAGCCTTAACAGGATTTGCAGGAGCAATAATCTCTGCGCCGAACTTCACTTGACCTTGAGTATACAGGCTCTCACCGAAGTCGCCACCATCTGCATCCCATGTCAGTTCATAGCTGTTACGCAAGTACTTGTACTCGATTACCAGACTTCCGTCACCCTTGATGTTAGCTGTCTGAGCCTCAGGAGCGGTAAAGCCTTCAATCTCGTCAACTACTGGGCTAACCTCAACACCGGTAGTACCAGTCTTCTCTTGCTCGTTGAACAATGTGAACTCATCATCCTCAATGTTCTGCAGCAAGATACGAACGATGTACTTGGTGTCAGTCTTCGGAGTGAAGATTGCAACTACAGATTCTGTGTTCTCGTCAACAACGATTACACGTTCTGTGCCTTCGGTGCTACCATCGCTCCAACCTACGAAGTCATAACCCTCGTTTGCTTCAGCGGTAATAGTTACCTCGTCGCCATATTCGTACTCATCCTTTTGCGGATCAACCGTTACTGTTCCGGCCTCAGGATCATTGCTGCCGAACGTAATGCCTGGGTAGCTCTCTTTCTTCCATTGTGCTACGAAGTTCAATGCTTCTGTAGGCATGGTCAGAGGAACTTCAGCGCCCCAACCTTGGAAGATATGACCTTGCCACTCTGCCTCAGCTGCCTTAATCGGAGCCTCGAACTTAACCAGACCTTCGGTGCGACCATTGTCAAGTAACTGACCACCATTTGCATCCCAACTCAACGCATATTTATTACGTATGTAGTTGTAAACGATTACGGTGCTACCGTCACCCTTGATGGTTACAGTTTGTACCTCCGGAGCTGTGAAACCTACGATAGCTGCAGGCTCAGGACTAATCTCCGTACCGGTATAGCCTTGACCTTCTTCCTTATCATAGAAGGTGAAGTTGTCATCATCTATGTTCTGGATGAAACGTTGGATCTCGAATTTAACAGAAACTGCTGTGAAGTTAGCGGTAATCGATTGAGTATTCTCATCGATCGTGATAACACGTGTCTCATCGGTGCTACCATCGCTCCAACCGGTGAATTCATAACCGTCATTAGCCTCAGCCGTAATAGTTACTTCGTCACCATAGGTGTACTCATCCTTCTCCGGATTAACAGTTACTGTACCCTTCGTCTCGTCTGCACTCTCGAAGGTGATGCCGCTATAGGTATCTGCCTCCCATTGTGCTACGAAGTTCAGAGCGCGTGCTGGCATGTATTGCGGAACTTCAGCACCCCATCCTTTGAATGTATGGCCTTGCCATTCTGCTACTGCAGCCTTAATCTCTGCCTCGAACTTAATCTCACCTTCGGTGCGACCATTGTCGAGCAGTACACCACCGTTAGCATTCCATGTCAACGAATACTTGCCACGTACATAGTAGTACTCAATTACAGACGAACCGTCACCCTTGATAGCTACTTGGTTAACTTGGCTACCCGGAGTTATGAATCCTTCTATCGTACGAGGAGCATCTTGGATCAACGCACCGGTGGTACCGGTTCTGTCGTCCGTCTCAAACAAGGTGTATTCGTCGTTATTCAGGTTCTCCAAGAAGTGTTTAACCTTATATGCAGTGTTCGTATTCGGTGCGAAGGTTGCAACCAACGAGGTGGTAGTCTCATCTACTACGATTGTACGATCCTCATTGTTGTTGCCATCGCTCCAACCGGTGAAGTGGTAACCCTCATTAGCATCAGCGCTAATGGCAACGCTCTCACCAAAGTCATAGCTATCCTTCTCTGGGTTAACAGTTACTGTACCTTCGTTCTCATCTTCACTCTTGAAGGTGATGCCGCTATAGCTATCCAGAGTCCAAGCAGCTACGAAGTTCAGAGCTTCTGCCGGCATCGTCGAAGGAACAGTCTTACCCCAGTTGTGGAATGTATGGCCTCTCCAGGTCGGATCTGCAGGAGCAGTGATCGGAGTCTCGAAGCGTACACTTCCTCTGGTGTAACCGTTATCTACCAGTGCATCGCCACCGTTTACATCCCATGTCAGGTTGTAACTGTTACGTGTGTATTGATAAGTGATTACCAACGAACCGTCAGGCAGGATGTTAGCGGTCTGCTGAGCAGGAGCAGTGAAGCCGGTGTAGGTCTTAACCAACGGAGTTACAGGAGCACCTGTTGCACCGGTGAAGGTCTCTTCTACATCCAGTACATAAGCATTACCTGCCAAATTCTCTTTCTCGTGACGAACTTTGTAAACGATGTCACCCTTCTCTTGCCAGTTAGCAACGTAGGTTACATCCTCGTCTGGCATCGTCGCTTCTACCGACGGATTCCAACCGATGAAGTTGTAACCCTCGAATTCAACCGACGGAGCAACGATTGGGGTGCCAAAGGCAACCAAACCAGAAGTGTAAGTGCCTTCTGCACTGGTAATGGTACCACCGTTAGCATTCCATGCGAGGTCATGCTTGTTAACCGTCCACTTAGCGAACAGCTCAGTTGTACCAGTTACTTGATCTTCTGCGAAGCGCCAAGCGTTAGCGCAAGATGCCTCTTTGTACCAACCACCGAAGGTCCAACCGGTCTCGCTCAGAGCCGATGGCTCAGGTACCAACTGACCGTAACCTACTAGCTGCGATGCAGGAGCGGTGCCGTGACCGTTGGCGTTGAAGCTTACAGTGTAGCGGTTCAATGTCAAATCCCACTTAGCGTTGTAGTCTTGTGCTGCAGTTACGATTGCAATTGCAGGATCCCAACCGGCAAATGCATAAGTGTATTGTGCATCAGCCTCCTTTGTCGGGTTTGCCGAGTTCCATGCAGGAGTTGCACCATAGCGCAATACATCGCTTTGTTTAACTGCACCGTCAACCAAGAAGCGGATAGTGAACGTCTTACGTACGTAGTAGATGTTTACTTCGGTGCTTCCGTCTGCTGCAATGATTACATTCTCATAAGGTTGTACATCAAATCCGGTGTAGTCCTTAATTACAGGAGCCACGTTGGTTAACGCACCGGTAGTACCGGTCAGATTATCAACAGGCAGAATCTCAGTCCAATTATCATCCGTGATATTCTGCTGGAAGTGGTGAACGACATATGGAGTATTGCTGTTTGCAGCAAAGCTTGCTACCAACGATTGTGCAGCATCGTTTGCGGTAATCGAGCGGCTAGCCTGAGTGTTGTTATCACTCCACTTGCTGAACGAATAACCGGTCTTTGCTGTTGCTTGGATAGCAATTACATCACCATATTCATACTCTGCCTTAACTGGGTTAACCGATACAGTACCCTTGTTCTCATCTTCACTGGTGAAGCTCAAAACATAAGTACGGATCTGCCATTGAGCGGTGAAGGTCAGAGCCTGTGCTGGCATCGTCGAAGGAATACTTGACGGATTCCAACCCAAGAAGTTATAACCTGTCTTCGTTACGTTTGCATTTGCAGGAGCAGTGATGCTTGCACCGAACTTCACGTTACCACTGGTGTAGCTACCGGTGATGTTACCACCGTCAGCATTCCATGTCAACGCGTACGTGTTACGTGTGTAATTATAGGTTACTACCAACGAACCGTCAGCCAAGATGGTTACAGTCTGCTGAGCAGGAGCGGTAAATCCTTCGTAGTCTTTCACTGCAGGACTTACGCTTGCACCGGTCGTTCCGGTCAAGTTCTCTGTCTCAGCTATCGTGTAGTTGTTGTCAGCGATATTCTGTTTGTAGTGTTTAACTACATAAGCAGTATTGGTATTCGGTGTCCACTGAGCTACGAATGCCAAGTCATCATCTGGCATCGTTGCAGGAACTGTCTGATCCCAACCGGCGAAGGTGTAACCCGTGCGAGTTGCGGTCGGAGCCACGATGGCAGTACCGAATGGTACATTACCATTGGTGTATGTTCCGCTAAGCGTACCGCCGTTAGCGTTCCAACTCAAGGTATGAGTATTAGCAGTCCACTTAGCCCAGAGCGTCATGCTTGCGTTTACTGGATCACTGAAGTTCCATGCGTTAACACAGCCTTGCTCTTTGTACCATCCGCCAAATACATAACCCGTCTCGCTCGGATCTGCAGGACGAGTAATCGTCTGACCTGCCATTACGGTCTGAGCTGCAGGAGCGGTTCCGTGTCCGTTGGCATCGAAGGTTACAGTGACTTGACTTACTACATCAAATTGTGCAGTATAAGTCAAAGCTCTGGTAACCGGTCCCAAGATAGGATCCCAACCTGCAAATACATATGTATTTTGCTCGGTAGCCTCACGCTCTGGGGTCGGACCTGTGTAAACCGGAGTAGCTTTGTAGCGAACAGTATCCTGAAGTACAGTAATGTTATTTACTACGAAGCTAATCGGATAGGTACGACGATCATAGTAGTAGTTAACAACTTTCGGGTTAGTACTCGTGTTGTTGTTAGCCAATGTTACAGTCTGAGCTGCAGGAGCCTTGAAACCACTATAACTCTTTCTCGGAGCCTCTATAGTCGCGCCATTAGAACCTGTTCCGGTTACCGACTCCTTCAACGTATATTGATCGTCATCAATATTTTGCTGATAGTAGTTAACTTTGTAATAACGAGGATTGCTATCACCTGTCGGAGTTATTTGACCATTGTTTGTACCACCATCATAATTTACTAAATAGGCCGCTACATCATCATCTATATAATATTGTTGACCGGTAATATCATCCGTCCACAAACAATATACGTGATACTGAGGCAAGTTAGCACCTTGGAAAGTAGTTGTTCCATTGTAGGTGATAGTCAAGTCATAGGAATAATTCCAAGCCTCGGTTGTATCCGTAGCGGAAGTAATCTCACCTACGATACCCAATGTCTCATGAGTTCCTGCCAAAGCGGTCTCACTCGGAGCCTCAATAATGAAGTTGATCCAAGGATAATCACTGCTATAAGAACCAATACCCAGAGGATACCACAAGTACCACGGTTCCTTGCTATCATCTCCGTAGTAATAGTTACGATACAAACCTTGCATGAACTCTACGCCCTCAATGTGGATTGGAGGACATACATCGATGCACGTACGCATCTTTACATTGATGGATCTTACGAATAGGTAGTATCTATTGGTACCATTATTTCCAGAAGTATTTGTTAGGGTAAACTTAATTTGACCTTGATACTTATTTGGGTTGTCAAAAGTGTAAGCCGCGTTGCTGGTAGTCATTGTCTTAGTACCCAGCGACTGATCTCCAATCCAAGCTTGAATGGTTCCTGCAGTTCCAGCATGTGCATTGATTGTGATCTTATCAATGAGACAATTTTGCGGACCATTTGTTGTAGTGTAGGTAACAGAAGTACATTTTGTTCTATTGGCGCCATAGCGCATATCACTGTTCGTATATTGAGTTGTAGTACTACCTGCAGCCGATATTGTCCACGTATATGCACCCAATGTCTTGCTACCTGTTCCTGTAGGAGATGCATTGCTGTAAGCATAACTATAGTCATCACATGGGGTATAATCCTCTGTCGCTGCAATAGTGATGAGAACATCTTCTATCATCTGCTCCGGAGTCAGTGTAATCGTCAGAACATTGTTTGCAAATGAATAGCAGTTACTAATTGTCTCATCTCCCACTGTTACAGAGACAGTCGTATTCGCAGCAGTTAAAGCTTTGAAACCACTAGCAGCAACAAATGTAGCAGTAAAACCATCTGACTGTTTAATCCAACCGTAAGGCGTCGTCAGATCGTCCCACGGACCGGAAGTCGCAGTAACACCGACCAATTCTGCCTCTAAGTAAATCTTAGCATCTTCTGTCCAGTATCCGTACAAGTCCATATTGCTTCCCGGATATACACGATCGCCAGGATAACCGGCAATATACAGTTCACCTCCGCTTATGTACAGCCATTGTTGGAATGTCCAACCCGGATCATTCGAAGCAGAAGGAAGAACGATACCCGCACCTGTGCTTTCCTCGATCAGAGAGTCTACATCGCAATCTCCATGCCAGTTCCATTCTACATTCGTACCATTTGTATATTGCAGATATCTCGAGTGGAAACGCAGAGTGTAACCATCTTGCACTACTACTGCATAGAGGGTTACATTACGCATCGGTGTATAAGTATCACCTGCTTGGCCTACATTCGCAGTACGCGAACCTTCTACATCAGACCAACCAAGGAACAAATATTTATTATTAGGAGTTACATTCGGAAGCGTAGTACTCTGACCTACGGTCGATTGAGTCCATGATGCGGTTCCGCATGTACCATTAGCAACACTATACGTTACTTTATATTTGTCACTGACATTCGGTACAATACCGATAATTACGTCTTGCCCCTGATTAAAGGTATTGTCGTTGTTACTACCAATACCTCCACCTTCTGGAGCTAGATTGTTAACGGTAAAATATCCATCGTAAGAACCACCCCATCCCCAATTAAAGTGGAAATAGTTGTCATCACGATAACCATCGCAAACGAAGCTGTGTCCTCCACCATTACCGCTACCGGCATACATGATAGGACGTTGCTTGTTCAGCTCTTGTTTCAACATCGCAATCCAGTTATTATCTGTCCAAGAAGAATAGCCATATTGTGTATAGCCCGGACGATAATAACCCTTGATAGAATCCGCATTGTACTTGAAATAGTTCCAAAGTGCGTTTTGAGCGCAAGCGTAAGATGTACTGCTTGCCGGGAAACGAATAGTTTGTGCACCCGAAGAAGCGCCATAACTCATCTCTACAGCCACACCGCAAGAATACATCAGCGTTGCTACTGCATTTGCTTGCGTGCTGTTGTAAGAACCATTGTAACTATTAATCATGTTCGCCCAATCATAAGTAGTATTGGCGAAATTAACAGATTGAGTTCCGTTTGAATTGTAACTGTGGCTACCCTGACCTTTTTCTGGCCACTCCCAGAAGTTCATCACCTGAGCCATTGCCGTGGCTACACATCCGGTTACCGAACGGTTATAACCGGAATACGTCGGGCAAAGGTTGTTGAATGGACTACCTTGATTCCATTTTGTTGTCAAGAGTGGTCCAACAACTACTGTAGCAGCTTTAGCCTTGCGGGCGCCGCTACGGAGCTCTGCCCATTGGTTAGCTACTTCAGTCGATGCTACTTGACCATTGGCGATGGCGCACTTAATCTGATAGTTGTACATTCCCAACCACCATTTCAAGTTCTCTGGCATGTCTGCAGACGCATCAAATGTGCCCTTGTCAGCATAACCAAGAATTGGCTGAACTGCATCATCTGCAGCGATCAGAACCCAACCACCATCTTCGTCGTCCTCTTGAACAACGTAGAATTGGTCAATCTCAAGTGTCTCTGGCAATGCTACTACACGTGTCGCGAACTCTGTCGTTGACGATGTCAGTGTAGTGTTTGCCGACGCTTTCTTCGCAGATGTCTGCGATTTTGCCGAAAGGAAACTACCTGCTAGTGTAGCAGCATCTTCCTTGCTCACTGTGCCTGCCCAAGCGGTTGTCGAGAGCACACATACCAGTGCGGCAACAAAAAGAGAAAAAATCTTTTTCATACACTTTGTTTTTTATTAATAATGTTAACTGTTTGGCATAAAAAGATACAAAACGGCGCAAAATTACTATTTTTTTTACAATTATGCAAGAAAAAACAATAAAAAAGTGCAAAAAAGTTTATCTTTTCGCACTTTTACATTACAAAATGTTCTATTTTGGACGACCAAGTCTTTTCGAACTAATCGAACAGCGTAGGCCAATCCTCTGTACTCACTTTGCCCTTCTTTTTCAACTTCTGACTACTCGAGCGAACTGCGTCACCGCCATTCTCGTTCGATAGACTAGCTTGGTCCTTTTTTGATTTACCACCCAGATACGGCAGAATTATATCGCGTGTTTGCTGATCAGTCCATTGGCATTTATCTACTATCCACTCCAGATAATTCCTGTCTATACGCAGCATCGTTTCTATGCTCTCGCCTTTGTGCGCGCCCGGAACCAAATAATAGAAACCGCCCTTCCTCGTCAGCCAACGGTCATAACTGATAAATCCGAATTCCTCGCGCTGTGCCCATTGCCAACCGTGCTCAGCCACTTGAGCCTTAAAGACCTCTATCGTCGCATTCACATCGTCCAGCGAATTGTGTGCACCCTCAAACGGATGACCGTAATACCGCGTGTAAGCCGCAGTTAGATTACAATGATATCTCTCGCCTGTCGCCGGATCAAGCTTTCCTTCCATGTGCGCGCGTTCCAATATTAACGCGTCATACCAGGTTCTGCCTTCAAATTGAAAGTCCTTACCTATCCGTTTCAGGTTGTAATAGAGTATCTGAGCATCATAGTTGTTCCCGTTGTACGACAACATGTCACATCCGTCTGTAAACTCAATCAACTCATCATACACACTGCGCAGACTCACTCCATTCTCTTTCAAAAACTCCTTGCTGATATGATGTACCGCCTCAGCCTCAGCAGGTATAGTAAAATCGGTCTCTGGCAGTATATACCAGTCTTTCGTATCTACTACCTCCCAACCGGACCCTTCGTTCACATCCAGTTTCACTAGCGACAACTGAATGATATGGTCTTTCTGCACATCCAGACCCGTAGTCTCCGTATCAAAACAAACTATCTTCATTTTTCCTTCTTTTTTACCTGCTTACACTTAGTTGTTACTTAGTTCTTACTTAGTTGTTACTTAGTTCTTACTTAGTTGTTACTTAGTTGTTACTTAGTTCTTAACCCGACTATTCCACATATAGCACCAATCCTTTCAGGTACTCTCCCTCTGGATGATAGATATTGATGGGATGGTCTTGCGGTTGATGCAATTGGTGCAAAATACGCACATTGCGGCCCACTTGCGATGCTGCGCTAAACACAGCCAACCTGAATTGTTCTTTATCCACCGCTTGCGAACAACTGAATGTGAATAGTATTCCGCCTGGACGAATCATCTCTATCGCTTTCGCATTAATCCTTTGATAGCCGCGAAGCGCGTTTTTTACCGCATCTCTGTGCTTGGCGAATGCCGGAGGATCCAGTATAATCAAATCATACGTACGACCTTGCTCACGCATCGAACTGAGATATTCAAACGCATCATCCGTCACTGCACGATGGTTCGTGTTTTTCGGAAAGTTACGTGCCACGTTGGCTTCTACTAGGTCAATCGCTTTCTGGCTCACATCCACCGAATCCACACTTTTCGCGCCGCCTCGTAGCGCATATAGCGAAAAACCTCCAGTGTAGCAGAACATATTCAGCACATCTTTCCCCTTCGCATAGCGCTCAACCAACGCACGATTTTCACGTTGGTCGATAAAGAAACCTGTCTTTTGTCCGCGCAACCAGTCTATACGAAATGCCAAACCGTTCTCCACGCTCCAAAACTCCTCATCGCCCTTCTTTTCTCCGCTCGCACGGACTAGATATCCCACTTTCTCGCCTTCTATCTTCGCTTTGAATGGCAACGTATCTTCGCTTTTGTAATAGATATTCTTCACCTCTGCCACTTCCGAGATAATCGCCGCAGCCACTAATGCCCTACATTGATGCATGCCAACCGAATGAGCTTGTATAACCGCCGTATCTGCATACACATCTACTATCAGTCCCGGTAGAAAATCTCCTTCGCCGTGTACCAGTCGATAAGTATTATTGTCCGGACGTATCAAGCCCAACGCTTTCCTAACCGCGTAGGCCGAACGAATACGCTCGTTCCAAAAATCGGCCGGCAATTGTTCCACGCCGAAAGCCAGAATACGAACCGTGATACTCCCCACCTGCCAATGACCGACTCCCAGTATCTCATCCGCCGCCGAACGTACTTGCACCAATTCGCCTTCTTGCGGAGAATCCCCCTTGTGCGAAGCATCCAGCACCACGCGCGAAATCGCACCGCTGAACACCCACGGATGTTTCCGCAGCAACGATTCTTCCTTATGAGGTTTCAGATAGATGGTGGTCATTGTACGCCGTTGGTCAAATCGTGATAAGCATGCAAACTGAGATTATCGCTCACATACTTCAAACTATGCAGATTTTTGAATCCCAGTGCCGCAATAAACGCCAGTTCCATATCAAATACGCAATCTTTATAGTCCGATTGCAGCACAAAATCTGTGTTGGTATAACATATAGCTTGCTTGATGTCGTGTTCCAAAGGCAGTTCTATACCTTGGTTCTCGTCTCTCAGCATCAGTTTCGGCTCTGCGTAGGTCACATTCGGATGATTCAGTCTCACTTCCGTCACTTCCACCCACGTGCCGATATCGAAATTGGCGCTACCCGCATAACCTATATTCACCAATTCCGCATCGCGAGGCAGACCTTGCAGCGCGCGTATAACATTGATCGCACCCACGCCCGTATAAATAATCTTCCCTTCCAGGTCCACACCCAATTCCTCACGCGCTTTCTCTATGAGCGACAGTTCACCTTCTTCTGCCAAAAGAATATATTTTTCCATGTTCTACCTTTCTTTTTCGGCTGCAAAAGTAATACTTTTTTCGCATATTTGCAAAATAATTGCAAGAAAATTTGCGTATATCAAAAAAAAGCAGTACTTTTGCACCCGCTTTTCGGAAAGAAGTTATCCGCATGGTTTCCTCGGGACGTAAACCAGCGGAGCGTTTGCGGACCGAAAAGCGAGAGCACGGCGAAAATTCTTATGAGCGATGAATTTCATGAATCGCGAATCGTATTGAGCCGTAGCTCGCGCGTCGGCCGGTTGGATGAGCGACTTAGTCAGCGGTCTGCAAAACCGTTTAGAGCGGTTTGACTCCGCTACCGGCCTCACAGAGCCGCCTCATGAAAGGGCGGCTTTTTTGTTAGACAAATGGAAGATATTATCCAAGATATTACCTCTCAGGAGTACAAGTACGGTTTCACTACAGACGTAGAAACCGACATTGTGCCGGCCGGACTCAACGAAGATATCATTCGCCTTATCTCTGCTAAAAAGCAAGAACCCGAATGGTTGCTCGAGTTCCGACTCAAAGCCTATCGCAAATGGCTCACAATGCCTGTACCTACTTGGGCCCACTTGGATATTCCTGACATCGATTTCCAATCTATCTCCTATTACGCAGCGCCAAAAGCGAAAGTCAACACTCCTCAGTCGGCCGAAGAAATCGACCCGGAGATTATGAAAACTTTCGACAAACTCGGCATACCTTTGCAAGAACGCGCGGCTTTAGCGGGAAATATGGCGGTCGACGCGGTCATGGATTCGGTTTCTGTCAAGACCACTTTCCGCGAAACATTGGCTGAGAAAGGTATTATCTTCTGTTCTATCAGCGAAGCGGTACGCGAACATCCGGATTTGGTCAAACAGCATCTCGGCTCTGTAGTGCCGTATTCCGACAATTTCTACGCAGCACTCAATTCGGCCGTTTTCACCGATGGCTCATTCGTCTATATTCCCAAAGGCGTGCGCTGTCCGATGGAATTGAGTACTTATTTCCGTATCAATGCAGGCAAAACCGGCCAGTTTGAACGCACGTTGCTGATTGCCGACGAAGGAGCTTATCTCTCCTATCTGGAAGGTTGTACAGCCCCAATGCGTGACGAAAACCAATTGCACGCTGCCATTGTGGAAATCGTGGTGCACAAAGATGCCGAGGTCAAATACTCAACCGTACAAAACTGGTATCCGGGTGACAAAGATGGCAAAGGTGGAATCTACAATTTCGTAACCAAACGTGGCATCACTCACGAGAATGCTCGTCTCAGTTGGACGCAAGTTGAAACAGGTTCTGCCATCACTTGGAAATATCCTTCTTGCATCCTCCGCGGCGATAATTCTTCCGCCGAATTCTATTCTGTTGCCGTGACCAACAATCATCAGCAAGCAGACACGGGCACTAAGATGATTCATATTGGCCGGAACACACGCTCGCGCATTATTTCCAAAGGTATCTCTGCAGGCCAAAGTCAAAACGCCTATCGCGGTTTGGTTAAGATTGGCCATAATGCAACTAACGCACGCAATTACAGCCAGTGCGACTCCCTCTTGTTGGGCGATCGTTGCGGTGCGCACACTTTCCCGGATATGCAAATTGCCAATCCCACGGCCATTGTCGAGCACGAAGCTACGACTAGCAAAATATCCGACGAGCAACTCTTCTATTGTCGTCAGCGTGGTATTGGTGTGGAAGATGCCGTTGGATTGATTGTCAACGGTTACGCAAAAGAAGTGATGGACAAACTTCCGATGGAATTTGCCGTAGAAGCACAAAAACTATTGCAAGTTTCTTTGGAGGGTTCTATCGGCTAGGTATTCTTGTTCCGGCTGACCGGGTGTAGGTATCAATTCCGTTTTTCCTAACGCGCCTAGCGCATACAGATCCATAATGGACGAATAGCCCGACCGAACTATCACACGTTCGGCCTGACGGATGATTTGCGCCAAACGCTCATCGCTCATATGAGGTATCAGCGTTATATTTCTTCGTTTGACTAGGGTTGCCGGACGGCTAATCAACCCTTGTACTATCACTATCTGTTTTTTCTGCCCGCTATATCGGTCCACAATCTCTTTTTCTAGCAGACTGCGTTGTGGTTCCAATCCGCTCAACACAGCCACTATTGGAAACATTGCCTCTCCCTTTGAGCTCTCCTCCGTTTTTGTAAAGCGACTCAAAGGACCAATATATTCTATTTCTCCGTATCGCTTGCATTCGGTCGGATGTCCCAACCATCCGCTCAGACTCTGCACCTCATCCGCCAAATCAGGAACCCAAACCTTATTATATTTCGCGCATACACGTGCGTGCATTCGCGCCGCCACCGGTTCCAACCATCTCAGTCGCTTGGGCAAACGGATTTGCAACTGATGGGTCATGTAGATACATTCTGTTTGACGAGAATACAGGCCAAAACGATTGTCCGAAACTACACGGTCTATCTGCGTTGCGCGAAGCAAAACACGCAGACGCCAGTGGTCGCGTATGCTGAAACCAACTAGTTTCGGCAATGCTTTCATCATCGCCCAAACCTGATTCTTTCCTTTGCTGTAATGCAAATCCAGTGGCGCAAGTTCTACGTATGCCAGTTTCGGAAAATGTTTGCGCAGCAACAACAGACTTTCTCCGTCTCCACCCAGCACCACTTCATTCCCCTCGCTCAACCATTGCCGAATGAGCGGAATACAACGACTGGCATGCCCAAGTCCCCAATTAAGCGGTGCAATAAGAATTTTCATGCGGAAATACTTACATCAAATCCTTCTGCCAAAAGCGGAGCAGCTATCTTCTCCATTTCTGCACGAGAAATTTTCTCCAGATGCTCTTCCGGTGTTTTGCGATCGATCACATATATCATCACTTGTTTCGGACGCAAATGGCGAACGGCCTGATACCAAGCCGCCAGTTCTTCAGGAGTGGTATTATCTATCGTTTGCCCGTTGTGCTCGCCACGCAGAAAACATGTTTGCAAAACAAAATCGCCGTTGAACTGCTCCAACCAGCCCACAATCGTATTGACTGTCAATTGCGCATTCACTGGTTGATCAATACGCCGCATCATTTCATCCAAAGCCGAATCAAGTTTCAAAATACGGTTGTCGCACAGCCATAGTGCTTTCACCACATCTGCTCTGCCCAATTGCGTCGAATTGCTCAGCACACTCACCTTCGCCGAGGGACAATATTGGTTGCGCAAAGCGCAAGTATCTTCTATAATGCCCAGAAAATCCGGATGAAGTGTCGGTTCGCCGTTTCCGCTGAAAGTGATGGTCGAAAGTGGCGTATTCATTTTCTGTAGTTTAGCTTCTAACGCTTGCCGCACTTCCTCGCGCGTCGGCAATTGAGGATGAGCAATCGGCTGATTCCACCCACACTCGCAATACACGCAATCGAAAGTGCAGAGTTTATGCTCCAGTGGCATCAATTCGATGCCAAGACTCGTGCCCAAACGCCTACTGTGAATAGGTCCATATGCTATTTCGCGAAACAACATTCTAAACGGTAATTATTCGGTTGCCCAGTTTCTGACACAACTCACGCTTGGCATCCATCATTTGTGGCAATAGATCGAGCAGCATTTTCTGGCGCTCCCAATCATCGCTTTGCTGCGCTTCTTTCAGCGAAGTATTCAGTTCTTCTATCTGTTGATTTAGCCTGGTCAGTTTGATTTCGTACAATAGTTGTTCCACTAGTTCTCCCAATCGCTCTTCGTCATGGCTGCTCAGTTCATAACGCTCCGAGACCATCTCAATGGCTAGAGCGCTTATCTCCGGATCCGAATGGAATTTGAAGAACCGCTCGGCGCTAAAATTCTCATCTTTGCAATGCCGCTTAAATTCATCTATCACACGCTGATAAACCGGTTTCGGAGGTTGAATTCCATCCGCTTCCAACGTATAGATAACCACTTCGCCTATCGTCGTGGTCACATCGCCCACATTGATCTTGCTTTCGCCAAAACGAACAACCAGTTGCAGCAGATTATAATAATTCTCCTCTAGTTTTCCACCCATTTTCGGAGTCAACATCACAGGATTTTCCGGAACTATTTCTTCTGGCGTCTCTTTCTCTATTTCATTCACAACAGACTGATCCTCAGTGCCTTGTCTCTCTGCCAGTCGTTGCGCGTTCTGACGTTCCTTGTCGCGCTCTTCCTTCATCTTATGGCGCATTGCTATCACTTCGCGAGTGATCACTTGCTCACTCATCCGGAATCGCTCCGAACAATCGCGAATATACACTTGTCGGCGAATCATATCGGGTATGAGCGCGATGGAAGAAACCACATCCTTGATTAGCGCTGCACGTTTCTGCGGATTCGATCCCGCCTCTTTACTCAGTAGAGCCGATTTGAACTGAATGAAATCCGTTTGATGCTCGCGTATATAATCGATAAACTCCGCCGCATCATGACTCTGAGCAAAGCTATCGGGATCTTCGCCATCCGGAAGAAGTAGTACGTTCACATTGAAATCTTCCTCCAGAAACATGTCTATTCCTCGCAGTGCCGCATGAATTCCCGCCGCATCGCCATCATATAGAACGGTGATATTGCTTGTAAATCGCTTGATGAGCCTAATCTGCGGCAGTGTCAATGCGGTTCCACCACTGGCCACTACATTCTCAATGCCCGATTGATGCATCGAGATCACATCCATCTGCCCTTCCACCAGATAGCACATATCTTCGCGCTTGATGGCTGTTTTGGCCTGATAGATACCGTATAGTTGGTTGGTTTTGCTGTAGATGAGCGAGTCGGGCGAATTGACATATTTGCCTACGTTGTCTTTCTTCTTCAGTATGCGTCCGGCAAACGCGACGGTCTTACCACTAACGGTCAAAATCGGGAAGATTACTCGGTCGCGGAAACGGTCGAAAAGCCTATTATCCTGTTCGCTCTTTCCGCAAACACCGCAACCGATTTTAGTATCCACATTATTGGTAATATATTCTTCCTTGAATCCCTTCGCCATCAACGCTTTCGCCAACTGATTACCTTTCTCCGGCGAATAGCCGAGTTGGAATTTGCGAATGATATCGTCACGCAGTCCGCGTTCACGGAAATAACTCAAACCGATGGCTTTGCCTTCTTCCGTCTCCCACAATTGTTTCTGGAACCAGTCATTGCAAAAATCATTCACAACGAACATCGATTCCCGATCATCCTGACGTTGTTGTTCCTCTGCCGTCAACTGACGATCTTCTACCTCGATATGATATTTCTTTCCCAGTTGTTTGATAGCCTCCGCAAACGAGCACTGCTCTATCTCCATCACAAAATTGACGGCATGCCCATGCGCACCGCAACCGAAACATTTGTAGATTCCTTTCGATGGACTAACCGTAAAAGAACCTGTCTTTTCGTTGTGGAACGGACAGAGGCCAATCAGATTCGCGCCACGCTTTTTCAGCGTGACGTAATCGCTTACCACCTCTTCTATCTTAGCGGTGGAATATATTCGTTCTATGGTTTCGCGAGGTATCATTTGTACCAAATATACATACCAATTTTGACTGACCATTGGTCGAAACGACCGCGGGTATTACGATCTATCCCATCAAATTGCTCTGCTTTGTACGGATTCATCAAGCCAAAATCATACCCACCACGCAGGAAATAACGCTGATATTGGAATCCCGCACCTACTCCCCAAGTGACATTCAGTCGCTTGATGGCTTCGCTCGCATCGTCTGTCGCGTAACGTTTGATGGGATCGTCCTTAACCACTTCGCCATCCATCACTGCTTGACGTTCCACATTTTTGTTCAGAGCCAATCCACATTGAATGTTCGGACCCGTATAAATCATCAGATAGGTCTCTTTCGCCACTTCAAATTTGTACTGCCAGTCCACAAACAATTCCATCTCGTGATAGAATGTTTTGGAGCGATGACGCGGATAGTCGAATAGTCCGGTTTTCGTCCAATCGGTCTTGTTGGCTGCAAAGGTGTAATTGATTCCCATCGAGCAACCAAAACCTGCCACGAAACTGCCATCATAAACAACACCCACTTTGAAGCCGTGCAGCATCGTTGTATTGACCAACGAATCCTTCGGATAGGATGTCAGATTACTATTGAGTCGCAGCGTTGGCTGAGCGTATCCGATGTGAAAACCGAAACCCTGTTTCGGCAGATCTACTGCCATCACACTCGTTGCGACGATCGCAAGAAGCAAGGTAAAAATTCCTTTTTTCATATTTGTTATGTTTGTCAAAATCTTAATAATCGTATACTTTTTTGTCAGGTGAATGTCTCGTGATCGTCTCGGTAATGTCTCGATATTTCTCGTGTTTCGGAAAAATAGGACAAAATCTTAATCAGAGTACATTTTCTAGTTCTCAAATTTAACTTTTCGGAACACATCGTCGGCATCTACAGGTCGGATGTACGAAGCCCAAAAGAACTGCGGCAATCGATCTGCTCCTTCCGGCACTTGATCCATCGGATACAGTACGCCCGTCGTCTCCTTGGTAAACCGAATTCGTTCTACCTGCTGATTCTCCACATAGACTCGGATATAACTACTTTCCGTCGTATTGACACCGACCACATCTCCATCATCCTCTTTCGGATAATAGATAGTCAGCGCATTTCCGCTCACATCCACCAGATTCACTTCCCCGTCTTTCATATACGCTGTCAGTTCCTTACCACTCATCTGGTTGAATAGGTCTAACGTATCAGCCATCACACATAGCGCATTTCCTGTGCCCACGGCATGGTCAACCGCCTCATTCACAATATACACAACGATGCTATCGGCCGAAATCTGCTGACTGTCACTCCAACAAATTGGATGCGTGTAAAGATGAATCGTCGAATCATTGCCCAGATAAACCATCGAATCGCAAACCATTTGCATATCATCGCGGAAAACACGTACGCCATGATACGCACGGACTCGCCGATAAGTACTATCCATCATCGCGCTGTCCGTATAGTGCAATTCCTCGGTAAACAGTGTGTCGGCGTGAATATAAGCTTTGTGTTCCGGATCCGACCAATCCACCATCAGCGCGCTGTCGGTCGCATAACCGCGACTGTCATCTTCCCACATCTCTCCATAATGGCCGTAGAGCGTTGCCTGCTGAACGGTATCGCTCATCTCCATATTGCCCTGTACCTGACCAAAACCGACAAACTTATCATAGAATATGGTATCGCCCGTCATTCGCTTGCCGTCCGTATGTTCCACCACCGAGCGATCGAGCAACATAGAGCGCTCATTATCAGTATTGTACCATCCGCGAGAAGTGTAGATATTGGTTTCTTGCTCATACACTATCGTCGTCGGACTGACTATATCGGCCACTTTCGTCTCTGTGTTGTAAATCAGCGTATCGCTAACCAGTGTGAACTTCGGGTTGTTGAGGTGCACATCCTGGCTAAAAGTGGCCTGCTTCGTGTTCGGCGCATACTGTCCGCGCACCGAAGTCAGCGTGTTGAGCGAGTCCTTGATCGTTCCGCCTGTGAAATAGTAGGCCAGGTTCTCGTTTCGGTCGTAGTTAAGGCTATCGGTCGTCAGAATGGTTGGATTGGCTTTCCGTCCACGCGGACCTTTCTCCTTGCCATGCACCAGTTTCACATTCTCACGCAACCGAGCTATTTTCGTGTTTCCATCGTAAAAAAGCTTGTCGCCATACCCTTTTAGGGTATCGCCCTGCTCAAACCGCACATGGCCAAACGCATCCAGCGAGTTGGTCTGCTCGTAGAAATACGCCGAATCGCAGTACATCAGCGCCTCCTCATGACGAAAAATGACATCGCCTTTCAGGATCTGCGCGTCAGCAATTCGCTCCTGGTCGAAACTGAGCGTCTTGGAGTGCTCCAGGTACACCATTTTCTGCCCGAAAGTCAGCGGACTAAGGGCAAGAAGCAAAAGGGGCAATATGTGTTTTAGTGTATCCAATTCGGGAATTCAAAGTCGCAGTTTTGCCATTCTGGGTCAATCTGGATATACGTGGTTTTCTGCTTTTTCAGAATCCAGTCGTGTATCAGTTCCTGGCTGAGTTTCTGTTCCAGCATCGCTTTGATGGTCTGGAAATCGTCGGTCAGGTTGGCGCGATGCACGTCGGTCTTTTTCGTCAGTCGTACTATGGCACACACTTCGCGGTTTTTCTGTTGGTCCATCATCACAAACGGCTGCGAGATATCACCTTCGTTCATCGAATAAATTTGCTTGGCTATTTCCGGCGCCAAATCCTGATATTCAAATCGGCTGCTACCGGTCTGTGGATTAATCATCAGACCAGCATTCATCGCCGTATTCTTGTCCTGCGAGTATTTCATCACTGCCTGTTCAAACAGAATATTTCCCGCTTTAATCTCGTTAGCAATACTGTCCAGTCGCTCTATCGCACGAACCTTGTCATCGGCGCTGATACGCGGACGAAGCAGGATGTGACGACAATTGATGCGCTCGCCTTTTTTCTCAATCAGCTGAATAATATGGTATCCATATTCCGTCTGCACAATACGCGACACACGCTTCGGATCATTCAGATTGAATGCCACATCCGCAAACTCAGTCACTAGTTGTCCGCGACCTACAAAACCCAGTTCGCCACCACGTTTCGCGCTCTCCGTATCTTCCGAATACAGTCGCGCCAACATACTAAAATCAGCATTCCCGCTCTGCACACGGTCGGTAAATTCACGCAAACGTTGTTTGATTCTCTCCACTTCCTCCACCGGCACAGCAGGCTCGAAACTCAGAATCTGCACTTCCACTTGCGCGGGCATCATCGGAATCGAATCCATCGGCAACGAATTATAGTAGCGACGTATTTCTGCAGGAGTTGGTTTGATATTCTGCGTCAACTTCGATTGCATCTGCTGAATAATCATCTGGTTGCGCACCGTAGTCATCATCTCTTCGCGGATTTCCGTAGTCGTTTTGCGGAAATATTCCTCCATCTTCTCTTTCGAACCAATCTGATTAATGTAATAGTTGAGTCGCATATCTACTTGGTGACTCACGCTCGATTCATTGGCTTCTATCGAGTCCAATTCTGCCTGGTGGAGAAATAGTTTCTGCACAGCCAATTGCTCCGGAATCACACAATACGGATCACCCGGAATCTGTATCCCCTCGTATTGCGCGCGCAGACGCTCTTCCTCTACTTCGCTTCGCAAAATAGCCTCATCGCCTACTATCCACACCACTTCATCTATCACGCCATTGCTCTGCGCGTTTGCGCTCAGAGCGGCGATCAAGGCCAACACCCATATATTTCGTTTCATTTTCATATTCATCTACTAAAAGAATATCACTTTTTTCTCTCTAATCGCGTCCTGATAGATTTTCTCACGTTCGCGTTGCAGAAACTCCACTTGACGACGACTCAAAATGATTTTTTCTATTTCCGGCTGAGCGTAACCTATCGGCATTGCCTCGCCACGCATATATTTCTTGGTTACTTGCAGCAGATACGTTTTCGTCGAGTCGCTATACTCAATCTGTTTCTGCTGACGAAGCATATTTTCCAGTTCATTTCTTTCTAGCGGAATATAGGTCAGCAACTCAGATGTGGTTTCCCAACGATCCACAAATAGTTCATAACCGCTAGCATATTGATAGGCATATTTCTCGATCTCATCCATCTCTTTCGGACTGATATCGCCGCTTTTTCCTACTGCCTCCAGTCGCTGACGAATTTTCTGTATATCCGGTGTCCCGTTTGGAACTACTATCAGCATTCCCTGAACAATACTTTCCTTCAGTTTGAATCTGTCGGGTTGCGCATCGTAAATCTGCTGGATAGCGCTATCTGCAATGGCTTTCGGCATATTTTTGTCCACCAGATGTTGTTCATACGCATGCACGTAGAGCGAACGACGGTAATCTTCCACTAGTGCCTCTATCTCTTTGTTGGTTCGCTTCGTCGCATTGTCGTACATCAATATGTCTTTTGCCCACTGGCTGATATATTGTTGCACTACCCGAATACTATCTTCTCCGGTCAATCCCAACGCCAACGAATCCAGAGTCGACTGGTACAGATATTGCCCGCACACCTCTACAGCCGCGCCCGCTTGCTGCTTGCGCTCGAACACATGACAACCACTCAACAAAAAGCCTGCCAAAACGCAAACTATGACACTAATTTTTCTCTTTTGCTTCATAATAATCCGTTCCGAAATTGTCATACGCGCACAATACGCGAAATTTAATTTCGGGTGCAAAGATACTACAAAAATTGCAATTATGCAAATTTTTGTGACATTTTGTGTGTTTTTGGCTAATTACCGAATCGTGTAAAGTCGATGACCATCGACTGTTTCCCATGAATCCGGCAGAGCAATTTTCGGTGCCGAGACCCCCTCGCCAATGCTCAATTCCGGAGCCACTTCCACGTGTATTTCGTCCCAAATACCGGACTCGAGAATATGCGTCAAAAGCGTTGGACCACCTTCCACCAAGATAGAATGAATATTGCGTTGAGCCAGGTCGCTCAATATGAATGGCCAGTCTGTTTTTTCGCGATAAATAATCGTCGGCGCGTCGTCGCTCAGAATCCGTGCATCGGGCGGAATAACGCCGTGCCTATCCACGGTCACTCTAATCGGATTTCTGCCCTCCCAATGCGTATTCAGCAGACGCGGGTTATCCAGCAAAACCGTACGCGTGCCAACCATAATCGCCATATTTTCCGCACGCATCTTATGCACCAGTTTTTTCGTCTCAGGCGTGGAAATAGCTAACGCGCCATTCAAGTGCTCTCCACTGACCGCTCGCCTCTCGCCTTTAACCTCTCGTCTTTTATCAACGTATCCATCCGCCGTCTGCGCCCATTTCAGCACCACATACGGACGTTTTTTCTCGTGCAGACACAGAAAACGCTTGTTCAGTTCGCGACACTCGGCCTCCAAAACACCGACAATCACCTCTATTCCCGCTTCGCGCAACATCTGCACACCTTTTCCTGCCACCAACGGATTCGGATCAAGCATGCCAACTACTACGCGACCGACACCTTTTTCTATAATCAATTTCGCACAAGGAGGCGTTTTTCCGTAGTGCGAACATGGCTCCAGGCTCACAAACAGTGTGCAATCCTTCAGGCTCTCGCCTCTCGCCTCTAGCCCTTCAGCCTTTTTAAAGCAATTCACTTCCGCATGACCTTCGCCGTATTTCTCGTGCCATCCTTCGGCCAAAATCTGCTCGTCACTATTACGAACCAACACCGCGCCAACCATCGGATTCGGTGCCACGAAATACTCCCCACGACGAGCTATTTCGATACAACGGGCAATATATTTCTCGTAATTCATGCGACTATTTGCGTATGTCAAAAAAAAGCAGTAATTTTGTGCCGTGATTTCAATCGTGCGACATATTACCGACCAACTTCGCGACTTTTATCCGGAGGATGAAGCCCGCTCTTTGGCGTGGTGGATTCTCGAGGAAGTCTCGGGATTGTCTCGCTCACAATTGCTAACCGACTGCAAAAGTACTACAAAATTTCGAAATACGCAAATTTTTGAGCCTATTATTGCACGATTGCAGCAATTTGAGCCCATTCAGTATATTTTCGGCCATACGCTTTGGAATGGTTTGGATCTCCGGCTGACATCGGCCACGCTCATTCCTCGACCCGAGACGGCCGAAATGGTCGAAAAACTCTCCACTTTCGACTTTCGGATTTCTAATCCCAAAGTGCTCGATATCGGTACGGGCAGCGGATGTATCGCTTTAGCGATAAAACGTGCGCATCCCGACTGGCAGGTCACCGGAATCGACATCTCTGGCGAGGCTGTTCAGGTAGCTCAGGAAAATGCCCGTCGAAACGGTTTGCAAGTCGATTTTCTGCAGATGGATATTTTCTCTCCGCAAGCGGAAAAACTCCAATTCGACATCGTCGTTTCCAATCCGCCTTACATCCGCGAAAGTGAGCGAAAAACCATGACCGCCAACGTGCTGAATTTCGAACCCGAAACGGCCCTTTTTGTGCCGGACAACGACCCGCTGATTTTCTATCGCCGCATAGCCGATTTGCGCATAGCGCAATATCTCTGGTTTGAGATCAACGAGGCGCTCGGAAAAGAGACCACGGAAATGCTGCGCGAAAGAAACTATACGGACATACAAATTTACAACGATACTTATGGCAAACAACGATTTGTCTCTGCGCGAATGGATTGACAAGGCCGAGGCCTATTGCGCCCGATGCGAACATTGTGCGGCCGATGTCCGACGCAAGCTTTACGAATGGGGCGCTCCGGAGAATTTCTCCGACCCAATCATGGCTGCTCTCTATGAGAACAATTTTCTCAACGACGAGCGGTTTTGTAGCGCTTATGTCCACGACAAAGTGGCCTATCAGTCATGGGGACGAATCAAAATCCAGACCAATCTGCGAGCACTGCAATTACCGGAAAAACTCATCCAAAAATCGCTCCTGGAGATTGACTCGAAGCAATACATGGCCAATCTCAAACGACTGATTCTGCAACGACGCGCCGATTCCAAAGACAAACGCCTACGCTTCCTCCTCCAACGCGGCTTCACCTTCGACGAGATTAAAAAAGCCACAAAATAACCTATCTTCTCTGTATTATATACTATGTATATAATACTAACAAAAAAGAAAGCCGAATTTAGTGCGTTATAAGTGCGTTATAAGTGCGATATAAGTGCGATATTATCGAGACAATCTGCTGCCAATCACCTACGTACAAACTACTAAAATCAACTAAAAATCACGAAAATTGGCATACGCTCTTGCGTATGTCATTTTTTTTTACTACTTTTGCACCCGCATTTTGAATTTGAAGTATGAATATTATAAAAACTCCCATCGAAGGACTCCTCATCATCGAGCCAAAAGTGTTCTGTGACGCACGCGGCTATTTCATCGAGACATACAACGAACAGCGCTACCGCGAAGCGGGCATTGACACAGTTTTTGTCCAAGACAATCAGTCGTGTTCGTCCTATGGCGTAGTGCGCGGTTTGCATTTCCAGAAAGCGCCGTACAGCCAGGCCAAACTAGTTACTTGCACGCTCGGCCGAGTTCTAGACGTGGCAGTTGATCTGCGACCGGACAGCAAGACTTACGGCCAGTGGTTTGCCGTCGAACTGAGCGAAGACAATCATCGCCAGTTCTTCATCCCACGCGGCTTCGCGCACGGCTTCTCCGTACTAAGTGAAAGAGCCGTTTTCGCCTACAAATGCGACAACCTCTACCATCCGGAGGCAGAAGGAGGTATTCTGCTGAGCGACAAGGACTTAGCTATCGATTGGCAGATTCCTGAGGACCAACGAATCATCAGCGAAAAAGACACTAAACATCCGACATTCAATGAATATACTCGTAACAGGTTGTAACGGCCAGTTGGGCAATGAGATGCGCGTTCTCTCGGCGCAGCATCCGCAGCATCGCTATTTCTTTACCGATGTAGCAGAACTGGATATCACCGACCAGCAAGCGGTGACTGCGTTTGTGGCCGACAATGCGATTGAGCTGATTGTCAATTGCGCCGCCTATACCAATGTGGACCGAGCCGAAGAGGACGAACCTAATGCGCTGAAAATCAATTCGGATGCTGTTCGTATTCTGGGCAGTCAAGGCGTGCGTGTCATTCATATTTCCACCGACTATGTCTTCTCGGGCGACGAGCATATTCCTTGCAAGGAAACTGATCCAGTCGCTCCGCGCACCGCTTACGGACGAACCAAATACGAGGGCGAAAAAGCGCTCTTGGCGGTTTGTCCCGAAGCCGTTATTCTGCGCACCGCATGGCTCTATTCCTCGTTTGGAAATAATTTCGTTAAGACGATGATTCGCCTCGGCAAAGAAAAAGAGCAATTAGGTGTGGTCTTCGACCAAATTGGCACACCGACTTACGCAGCAGACCTCGCATGGGCTATTTTTGTGGTTATCAACGCGCCTGTTTGGAGACCGGGAATCTACCATTTCACCAACGAAGGTGTTTGCTCCTGGTACGATTTCACGATCGCTATTCACAGCCTCACAGCAATCAACAGTTGCCAAGTTCGCCCGATCTTGTCGGCTGATTATCAATACAAAACGCCGCGCCCACACTACAGTGTGCTCGATAAATCGAAATTCAAAAAAACGTTCAATGTAGAAATCCCCTACTGGCTAGACGGACTCAAACGATGCGTGAAACTCTTAGATTTCTGAGCGAATTAGCGGCAAACAACAATCGCGAATGGTTTGCCGACAACAAAAGCCGCTACCAGGCGTGCTATGCACGCTTTGTGGACTTTTCGGCTGAACTGATTCGCCGGCTAACTGAAATAGACCCAACTTTGGAAGGTGTACAACCGAAAGACTGCATCTGGCGAATCTATCGCGATGTACGTTTCTCGGGCGACAAACGGCCGTACAAAGAGTGGTTCGGCGTGTTCCCCGCTACCGGAGTTCCGGGCAAACCCAAAACTTGGGGCAAACACTCCATGCGCGGCGGCTATTACGTCCATATTCAGCCTGGCCATTGCATGTTTGCCGGTGGAATCTGGAATCCGGGCAAAGAACTCTTAGACGCCTTGCGCAAAGAGATTGAGGCCAACTACGAAGAAGTGGAAGCTATCATGGCCACGCCGGGTTGGCAACGCTATTTCGGCGATTTCGATACAGATTGGATGCTCAAGAAAGCGCCATCCGGATTCGACCCGGATTTCAAACATATAGATTGGCTCAAACGCAAAGCGTTTACTTTCTCCACACCTATCTCAGACGAACAAGTGTGTTCGCCCGATTTTATGGATCACGTGGTAGAAATTGCCCAAGCAGGCAAACCGATGAACGATTTCCTCAATTACACCTTCGAGGAATACGGCGAATTCCCTAGTCGTTGCTAAAAAAATCTTAAATATGCAATCTTAAATATTAAAATAGGGTCCCCGACGGACTGCTAGCGAAGCGATAGTCCGTGGGGAAAAGCGCAGAGCAAGACGTAGCACTATACGAGCGATTTTTCGCGAAGTCGTGCGAGTATTAGCTCAAGCTGATCTGCTAGTTCAATGGATAGAACGGGGCTCTCCTAAAGCTCAAATCCGAGTTCGATTCTCGGGCGGATCACTTAAATACCTTAAATCAGAAAAATACATATGACACACTTCAGATGTCTGTTGGCCTTGCTGGCTCTGCCTCTGTGGCTTAACGCCCAGACGGATACTGTCCGCATCATGCAAACAGCCTTTCAACCCGAACGCACGGAGACGTCCGAACAGTCTTTCCCGATTGCCGAAACACGGGAGATGAAGAAAAAACCGGATAGCCTCGTGCGCGTCGAATCTACCACTATTCATTATTACACTGACACCCTCACGCTCATTGCTTTGTCGCCGGACAGCACACTCAAAGAGCGCGACGAAGTTATTCCTGTCGATTCTTTGGATCGCCGAGGCCATTATCTCGAGTTCCATCTGGGTGCCAGTTACGGTTCGCTGGGATATGGATTTACCGACCCGCAGAACACCTTGGACGGATTTGTTAGCGGATTAGTTCAGTTGCAATACGCCTATTTCTTCCATCAGAATGTTGGTATCGGCATTGGCGCTTGGTTCACCAACGCCACTTCTACCGCCCATCTGGGAGGAACCTACACCTGGGATGACGAGATTGATACGGATTTGGAGCAACACTACACTCATACTTCTCAAGTCGTAGAGTGGGACGAGCGACAAAATATTCTCAATCTGGGCGTACCTATCTCGCTTCAGTTCCAGTGGTTGAACGACCAACGCAAAGCGGGTCTCTTCGCTTCCGTAGGTGTCGCACCTGTTTTTGCAGTAGTCAATTCCTATCGCGTCTTAAAAGGAACTGTTAACCATTCGGGCTACTACCCCATTTGGGATTTAACGCTGACCGACATGCACGAGTTTGGCAACAAAGACTATACCTCCGAACAGTCGGCCAAGGGCTCATTGGATGTCAAACCGCAAATCACGGTTTTTGCCGACCTCGGCGCACTCATTCCGCTGACCAAACAGATTGATTTCTTCATCGGCGGTTATTTCCAGTGCGGTGCCAACGATGCCAACAAATCCGAAAAGCACGATTTGGGTTGGAAAGACGAACATTTCTCTTTCATGGAAGATTATACGGGCGCATACGCTCTCAATTCCACTAAATCTTCCCATCCTTACGAAGCGGGTCTCAAATTGGGTATCCACTGGCATCACATCGGCAAAGACAAACACACGATTGTCGAATACTACGATTATTTCACTCGCCGCGATACCAGTGTTCAGATGATGCCTCGTCAAGACACGGTTGTCACCGAGCGCACAGACACACTCACTCGCTTGCATATCCAAAAAGCAGCGGAAGAGGTCGAGAAATTCAACAAGATATATTTCGCTTACGATAGTTACAAACTGACTCCGGAAGTACAGAATTACCTCTCTTCTATCGTTGGCGTTCTCAACAAAGTGCCGGATGCTAAGATTGCTATCGATGGTCATGCTTCCGAAGAAGGCCAACGAAAGCACAACGAAAAATTGGCCTACAATCGCGCGAAGGCCGTGGCCGCATTCTTGATTAGCAAAGGTATTGCCAAGAGCCGCGTGATTGTGATTGGTCACGGTTCACTGGTTCCGAACGAAGAAAATGTCAATCACGAATTGACACTCGATCGTCGTGTGGAAGTCAAAGTAGTTCAGAAACAAAGCGATTTGCAACCTAACAAATAACAACGACCATGAAAAATACCAGATATATCGTTTTAGCGCTTTTGGCGAGCATCGCGCTCAGCCTCAATGCCCGTGACTTCGTCAACGGAGAGAAAATCTATGTAAACACACAGCAAGAATGGAATTGGACAAATGACAATGCCAATCTGTTCCTCTACTTGTTTGGTGGCACGTCCGGAGAGAAATGGCTCAAATTGTCACAAGTAACAGGCGCCCATTATGTCGCCACTTTTACTGCCAATGGCAATTACGCCAAAGTCATTGTGGTGCGCAAAAGTAACACGGATGCAAATGCCAATTGGAACAATGTGTGGAATCAAACTTGCGATTTAACTATTCCCGAGAGCAAAGACCGCAATTATCTCAAGCAATTCTGGCCAAAGGATGGTGATTGTCCCGCCGATCCTTATTCCGATTGGAAAGTTTACGCGCCTGCCACCACTGCCATCGGAACACAAGAGTCCATCGTTAACAGCGGTGTAACGGTAGAAGAAGTTCATGTCTGCCCGGCTGCGGCGGGGGAACCTTATTCACTGAAGGTCAAGCTCAACAACTCCAAAACAGATTATGTCTACGACGATGTATGTGCACATGCTTGGTATAGATCGGTAGAAGGCACTGGTTGGTGGAGTGTGGATGGGTTTGCAGGTACGGTTCGCGACCAAGAGTATAACAAAGATACAATAACACAGATGTCTAATGCTTGGGTTGGTACATTATATTTTTATCTTCACTCCAACGTTCCTTCAGGACGTCGTCTGATTAAGATTATTCCTGACGCTGAAGGCTGTGACTGGGATTGTTCCATCACCTCGTTCGAAACAGCCATCTCGGCCGTCAATGCAGACGACAACACTTATACGCTGGACGGAATGGTCGCTTTTCGCGATGCGGCAGGTGCCCTGTTCATTGAATGCGATGGAAAAACGGACACTATCTTAGATCCCGTCAGCCCGCAGTCTTTCTCGCTCACAGGCCTTCCTGCCGCCACAGTGGACGGACAGACTACTACAGCCACTGCATATTTTGCTTATGGATCACAAACGGCCACAATTACATTCACTGTGCCCAATGCAAAACAAGCCATGGAAACGGTAGAGAAAGATCTGCTGACCGGAGAGGCATGGACCATCACTCCGCAAGATGCAGACCCGAACAATGATTATGTCTGGATTGTCAATGGCGTAGAATATACCAAAGAAAGCGGCCAGGCTCAGACATTTACTGTCGATCCTTTCAGCACAGATGCAGAACAGACCTACACTTACAAAGAGTTCTACCCCATTTCCGGAACAATGGCAGACATGATGTCCAACGGTAGTTACGAGAATACGAGTGGCTATGGTTCTTACGGAAATACCAGTACCATCAGCGACTATAATTTCTGGGGATATTTTGATCAAACGAGCGGCACACAAATCAATTTCTACGACAACTCTACTCTCAATCCGAGCGGATTAGCCGACAATGGTTTTGCCGTAGTGAGAAATTCGCATAATTTTGCACAGTCGTTCGCCACTGTTAAGGCGCGCAAAGGAAACAATTTCGCCCTCTTCGATGCAAAATCAGGCACAGCAGGAGGTAACAAGCGCGCGTGGTATGCCACCACGGCCAACAATCCGAACCTGAAACTCAAGAAAGGTACGACGTACGTTCTTTCGTTCTGGGCAGCCAATATCAACAACTACGGCGAGATGGACAATCCTGCCCGATTCCTCTTCCGCATCGAGTATAACGGCCATGTGTGGGAATCGCACGTCCTCGACCTCGGTTCCGCTGAGTTCCGCAACAATATCTGGCACCAGTGCTCGCAAACATTCTACGCCGATGAGGATTGCGACAATGTGACTATTTCTGTGGTCAATCTGAATACTAACACCCTCAATATCGGTAATGATTTTGCGCTGGACGATATCCAGTTCCATGCTATCAGCAGTGTGTCGCGCGTTGTGAAATCGCAACAACAATTTGTGGTGAAGGCTCACGAACCAAAGATAGACGCTTTTACGGCAACAGTGCAACCAGTGGCATGCGATGGCACCAATTATACCATTGCTATGCACGTGGAATATCAGAATCCGAGCGGACAAATTATTATCAAAGATAATACTACGGGCACCGAGTATCCGTACGATGTGCCGAGCGTGGCATACGATACACCCACTTCGTTGGACAAAACGATTACCATTTCTACCAACGAGCCAACGCATTCTTGGATAGCGTATTTTGCCGATTGGACATCGGCCCAAAAGACAGCAAGTACTGTGATTCCGGGCTTCCCGAAGATTGAGGCAAAAGATTTTGCTTTCTCCGAACCCGGTTGCGCTGATCTCACAACCACTCTGACATTCACTCTCGATTATACGTATCAGCAAGGCAACCTGACGTACCAGGTGGATGGTCTTAGTGCACAATCGGCATCGTTTGAGGCGCTGCAGAAAGACAAGAAAACACTCACTCTCACTTTCGCCGATATTCCTGCCGACGGCAAGAATACGCATGTTCTCCACGTCACATTCGATGGCGCGAACAGTTGTTCCAAAGACTACGATTTGCCGGCCGTACCATTCTCGCCGGTCATCAACAGTGTGGTGGTAAGCGGCGTTCCCGCAACCGTTCTCTGCGAGGCCAACGACTATCAGGCTACTGTCACGATCACGACGCCATACGATGCCGCCGGACGAAATATCGTTTTGTCGTACGACGATAATGGTGCGCAGAGCCAGACTGTCGCAGCAACGGGCACCACGACCACGGCAACACTCACTCTGCATACGATTGATGGCGCAGCACAAACCGTCACTGCCGCTTACGAGGCATCGACAACGTGTAGCCAAACTAGCGATGCTTTCACGCCTCCTACGCGCATCAGTTGCGAGAAACAAGAGGCAGAAGTCTGCGAAGGCGAAAGCTACACCTGGCATGGCAATGAGTACACTCGTCCCGTAGGGACAGACACTATCATAATTGGCTACGACTCGCTTATTCTGACTGTGCATGCTACGCCTGCCATCGCTATCGGAACAACCACCAGAATTTGCGATGACGAAACAGCCATTTCGCTACCTTTCAGTGTGATAAGCGGCAATCCGGATAATTTTGACATCGAAGTCAATGGAACGCATTATAGCGGAACCGCGAGCGGAACAGATTTGACATTCGCGCTCAGTAGTATGGCGGCGGGAAATTATGCGGCCACTATCACCGTAGGCGAAACGGGAACGACCTGTGAATCAACCGTTTCCACCAGTTTCACTATTGCTGATTCGCACCTGATGTATCGCAAGTGGGAAGATGTGCTTTTCATCGGCAATGCCGACCATCAGTTTGTTGCATACCAATGGTATGAAAACGGACTTCCGATGGAAGGTCAGACTCAACAAAGTCTCTTCCGCCCGGAAGGTATGCCCGGAACTTATTTCTGCGAAATAACTACAGTAGACAATCGGACCATTTATACTTGCGAGCAAACATTTGACGAAGTGACGCGTAGTCGTGATGTCGCCAATGACCAAAATGCACCGGAGCATATTTCCACCTACTCCATTGGCACGCATTTGCGCATTGTTCGCATCCAACAGGGCGACACAGTCGTTGTGCAGAAGTTTATTCAATGTGAATAATCCGAGCAAAATGGAGGAATGATTTTATCGGAAAATTTGCACGTGTCAAAAATTATTTGTAATTTTGTGCCCGATTAACGCGCAACAACAGTTATGAGCAAAAAGAAAGCCGCATATTATGTCGTATGGCGAGGCAAACTGCCTGGCATCTATACCGATTGGGATGAGTGCGAAGCACAAGTAAAGGGGGCGGAAGGAGCGTGCTACAAGGGCTTTGCAACGCGTGAGGAAGCCGAAAAAGCATTGGCCGATGGGCCCGAAACTTACATCAAGAAAAAGGCCAAGAGCGAGACCGCGAGCGCCAAAGGCGCTAATCCGCGAAACTCCAACCCCATTCTTCCTGCCTTGGCGGTCGATGCGGCTTGCAGCGGAAATCCGGGTGTGATGGAATTTCGTGGCGTGATAGCTGATACGGGTACGGAAGTTTTCCACCGCGGACCATTTGAATGCGGCACCAACAATATTGGTGAGTTTTTGGCTATCGTACTTGGTCTGGCTTATCTGAAACAAAATAATTTGCCATGGGCACTTTATTCGGACAGTCGCACCGCGCTCGCGTGGCTCAAAAAAGGACACGCGGACACCAAATTGGAGTGGAATAGTCGCAACCAAGACCTATTCTTCATGTTGCGCAAAGCAGAGGAATGGCTCCACGACAACACGTGGACTACGCCTATCTATAAATGGGATACCAAACACTGGGGAGAGATCCCTGCAGATTTCGGGCGAAAATAACCAACACACTACTAACCTGTTCAGTTGCTAACCGCAAATGACAGATTGAAGATTTTTGGACGATTTATTTTCGTATTCCAAAAAAAAATATTACTTTTGCGCCGCAAAAGTTCCAAACACAGATTTGCAATCAAAAATCAAAAAATACACAATAACAATCTAATTTTTTATCATTATGACAAAAGTAGCAATTAACGGTTTTGGCCGTATTGGTCGTCTGGCATTCCGTCAGATGTTTGAAGCTGAGGGTTACGAGGTAGTTGCAATCAACGACTTGACTAGCCCGAAGATGTTGGCTCACCTCTTGAAGTACGACACCGCCCAGGGTGGTTTCGCAGGTAAGTTCGGTGAGGGCAAGCACACTGTTGCTTACAAAGACGCTCAGCTCGCAGAGGATGGCAAGACCGTTCTCGTACCGGGTTCGATCATCGTTGACGGCAAAGAGATCACTATCTACGCTATGCCTAACGCAGCTGATCTGCCTTGGGGAAAACTCGGCATCGATGTAGTACTCGAGTGCACCGGTTTCTATACCAGCAAAGCCAAAGCTGAGGCTCATATCCAGGCTGGCGCAAAGAAAGTTGTTATCTCTGCTCCTGCAGGCAACGATCTGCCAACCATCGTTTACAACGTAAACCACAAGACTCTGACTCCTGCCGACAAGGTGATTTCTGCAGCTAGCTGCACCACCAACTGCTTGGCTCCTATGGCAGCTGCTCTGCACAAATACGCTCCGATCCAGAGCGGTATTATGAGCACAATCCACGCTTACACAGGCGACCAGATGATTCTGGATGGCCCACAACGTAAGGGTGATCTTCGTCGTAGCCGCGCAGGTGCACAAAACATCGTTCCTAACAGCACCGGTGCTGCTAAGGCTATCGGTTTGGTAATTCCTGAGCTGAACGGTAAATTGATTGGTAGCGCACAACGCGTTCCGACTCCAACCGGTTCGACCACTATCTTGGTTGCTGTTGTTAAGGGCAAAGATATCACCAAAGAGGGCATCAACGCTGCTATGAAGGCTGCTCAGACCGAGAGCTTCGGTTACACTGAGGACGAGATCGTTTCGAGCGATGTAATCGGTATGCGTTTTGGTTCGCTCTTCGATGCAACCCAGACCATGGTTGCTAAGATTGACGACGACACCTATCAGGTACAGGTAGTTAGCTGGTACGACAACGAGAACAGCTACACCAGCCAGATGGTTCGTACTATCAAATACTTGGCAGAACTCAAGTAATATCGATAAAGCCTTGAGATTGTCTCGTGATTGTCTCGTGATTGTCTCGAGAACGTCTCGGTAATAAATCGACCAAAAACATCTTCTGAGCGCAGGAAATAAAAGGCCTGCGCTCAGTTTTTTGTATGTGCATTTTTTAACAAGCAGAAAAAAACATGCCAAAAATTTGCATATATGCAATTTTTGTTGTAATTTTGCAGCGCAAAATATGTGTGCATAACAAAGGTATATGAAAAAATTCAACGAATACAAACAACTCAATCTCCCTCAACTGAGCCGTGAAGTGTTGGCGCAATGGGAGCAAGAAAACTTATTTGAAAAGAGCGTGAGTACCCGTGAGGGCCATCCGCAATTCCTGTTTTTCGAAGGTCCTCCTTCGGCCAATGGCATGCCAGGTATTCACCACGTAATGGCACGAACGATAAAGGATACGTTCTGCCGATTTAAGACGATGCAAGGGTATCAGGTACGTCGTAAGGCCGGATGGGATACGCATGGACTGCCCGTGGAACTGGGCGTTGAGAAAATGCTCGGCATCACCAAAGAGGATATCGGCAAGAAAATCAGTGTAGACGAATATAATGCCGCTTGTCGCCGCGAGGTGATGAAATATACCAAAGAATGGACCAACCTAACCAAACAAATGGGTTACTGGGTGGACCTGGACAATCCGTATATCACCTACGACAACAAGTACATTGAGACTCTCTGGTACTTGCTCAAAGAGTTGTACAAAAAAGGTTACCTCTACAAGGGTTACACTATTCAGCCCTATTCTCCCGCAGCGGGAACAGGTTTGAGTTCGCACGAGTTGAACCAACCCGGTTGCTATCGCGATGTGAAAGATCTGACTTGTACCGCGCGTTTCCGTCTAAAAGACGGTCGCTATATCATAGCTTGGACAACGACACCTTGGACGCTGCCCAGCAATACCGCGCTTTGTGTAGGTCCAAAAATTGACTATGTCGAAGTTGAGACTCCTGCGGGCGACCATATTATTCTCGCCGAGGCACGTCTGAACGCATACCAGAAAGAGTTGTGCGGCACCGATGCAGAAGGCAATCTATTGACACCGAAAATCATTTGGCGTGGCAAAGGCACGGACCTGGTAGGTTTGGAATACGAGCCACTGTTCCCGTGGGTTAATCCTGGCGAAGGCGCTTTCCGCGTGATTCCTGGCGACTACGTAACCACTGAAGACGGAACAGGTATCGTACATATTGCGCCCACATTTGGTGCGGACGATAAGAAAGTAGGTGATGCGGCGGGTGTTCCGGGTTTATATATGCAAACCAAGAATTTCGGTCCGCGCCCGATGGTAGATTTCACCGGAAAATACTGGAAGAAAGAAGATCTGGATGAGGCCTGGTACGCCGCTAACGTGAATGACGAACTATACAGCCGTTATGCAGGACGATTTGTAAAGAACGCGTTCGACCCAAATCTGACAGAGAAAGACGAGACACTCGATTTGCACTTGTGCCTTGAGATGAAAGCCGACGGACGACTGGTAAAGAGCGAGAAACATGTGCACACTTATCCTCACTGCTGGCGAACCGACAAACCCGTTATCTACTATCCTTTGGACAGTTGGTTTATCCGTTCGACTCAAGCGCGCGATGAGATGATTGCCCTGAATCAGACCATCAACTGGCAACCCGAATCTACCGGAACAGGACGTTTCGGCAAGTGGTTGGAGAATCTAAACGACTGGAACCTAAGTCGTAGCCGTTATTGGGGCACACCGCTTCCTATCTGGCGCACCGAAGATGGACAGGAAGAAATCTGTATCGGTTCTATAGCCGAACTGTTTGCAGAAATCGACAAGTCGGTCAAGGCGGGCTTCATGAAAGCCAACCCATGGCCGAAACATAAAGTGGGCGATTATAGCAAAGCCAACTACGATCCTTCGGTGATTGATCTGCATCGTCCGTACGTCGATAATATCATTCTCGTTTCACCTAGTGGCAAGCCGATGAAACGCGAACTGGACCTGATTGACGTTTGGTTCGACAGCGGTGCGATGCCATACGCACAGAACCACTATCCGTTTGAAAACGCCGATCTGCCACGCACGGCTGATTTCATCAGCGAAGGTGTAGACCAGACTCGCGGTTGGTTCTTCACGCTACACGCTATTCACACGATGATAGAAGGAACGGTGGCGTACAAGAATGTTATCTCGAACGGTCTTGTGCTCGACAAAAACGGGAACAAGATGTCCAAACGTCTGGGCAATGCCGTTGATCCGTTTGGTGCGCTCGATACTTACGGAGCAGATGCCGTTCGGTGGTATATGCTGACAAATAGTAGTCCTTGGGAAAACCTGAAATTCGACCAAGATGGTGTTGACGAAGTACGTCGTAAATTCTTCGGAACACTCTACAACACTTACGGTTTCTTCGCACTTTATGCGAATGTGGACGGTTGGTCGCCGGAGAAAACGAGCCAAGCAGCATTCTCGGAAATCGACCGTTGGGTGCTCTCCAAACTGAATTCGCTCGTCAAAGAGGTGACCGAGGCTTACGAGACATACGAGCCTACCAAAGCCGGACGTGCCATTAGCGATTTTGTGCAAGACGACCTGAGTAATTGGTACGTTCGTCTGAACCGCAAACGTTTCTGGGGAGGCGAGATGGATGCCGACAAACAGGCCGCCTACGAGACACTCTATGCTTGTCTGAAGACCGTGGCTCAACTGATGGCTCCTAACGCGCCGTTCTATGCCGACCGTCTCTATCGCGACTTGACCGGAGAGACAGTCCATCTGAGCGAATGGCCCAAAGCGGATGAGAAACTCATCAACAAGGAATTGGAACGCCAAATGTTCCTGGCGCAGCAAGCCACCAGTATGATTCTCAGTTTGCGCAAACGCGCCGAGAAGAACGTTCGCCAACCGCTACAGAAAGCCGTCATCCCAACTCCCGACAAAGAGACGACAGAAGCGTTGCTTCACGTGGCTGATCTGATTAAGAGCGAAGTGAATGTGAAGGAACTGGTGATTGTTCCCGCTGAGCAAAGCGAGATTCGCTTGGTGAAGAAGATCAAACCACAATTCAAAGTGCTCGGCAAGAAAGTCGGCGCGCAAATGAAGGCCGTGGCAGCAGAGATTGCCTCAATGAACCAAGACCAAATCGCGCAGATGGAAGCCGAAGGCCAGTATCCGTTGTCGATGGTTGACTACACGCTGATTCCGGAGGATGTGGAAATCGTGACGGAAGATATGCCGGGTTGGTTGGTTAGCAACAACGGCATTCTGACGATTGCACTAGACATCGAATTGAACGACGCCTTGATAGAAGAAGGTGTGGCACGCGAATTGATCAATCGTATCCAAAACCTGCGCAAATCGAGCGGGCTGGAGATAACCGACCGCATCGCTATTGTATTGGAAGACCGCGACGAGATTCGCAACGCAGTCTTGCATTGCGGCGATTATATTGCCGGACAAGTGCTCGCCACCTCGCTTTCGCTCGCCAAAGATGTGCAGGGTGAAGAACTGGAGATGGATGGCTACAACGTGAAAATCAATATACAAAAAGCATAACTTATGAAAAACGCTATCAAATTAGTGCTGATACTGGTTGCGGCCGGTGTTGCGCTGAATGGTTGTAAACCGAAGGAGGATCCAACGTACAGAATGAGCGATCTGCTTGGTTTGTGGCTTGAGGACAAAGCCAACGTAGAGCATTATGTCCGTTTCACTGATGAGCAAAGCGACGAAACTGCGTACTGGTATGGTCGCGAGTGGCACGAAGATGAGGATATCTACGAGGAGGATCTATTCAAACTGTGGAACGTGGATTCGGTCTATGTAGTGGATACACTCACCATGGACTCGACGCTCGTTTTAGACTCAACGCTCGTACACGGAAACGGTTGGTTTAAGTACAAGTTGGAAGTCAAAGGCGATTTGGAGGAAATCCACTTGATGGATAATGGCGGAGCGGAAATACCTAAAGAGTACATCGTTTCCGTACTGACCAACGACCGCTTGGAGTATTACGAGAAAGACAACCAAAATAGACGTTTCTGTTTTGACAAAGTAGTGAAACAATGAAAGCACTCAAGATTATTGGTTGGACGCTATTAGGCATTGTGCTGACAGTAGTAATTATTGTTACTGTCGCATGCTATGTTGTTTTCACGCCCGAACGTCTGACCCCGGTTGCCCGCCAGGTTGCGGACAAATTCATCAGCACTGAGCATGAGATAGGTCAAGTCAACCTAACCTTCTTCTCTACTTTCCCGCGTTTTGGCCTGCAGGCAGACGGATTACTGATTATCAATCCGAAAGCAGGCAGTCAGAACGATACCGTAGTGGCTGCTAAACGAGTGGTTGCGACCGTCGATGTGATGGAGTTTCTGCGCAATAAGAATCTACACGTAGGCGAAGCTACGCTCGACGATGCGTGCGTCAATTTCTATATAGCGCAGGATGGAACCACCAACCTGACAGATGTCTTTATTACTTCACCTGACACCACCGAGGAAGATACCACCGCATTCTCTCTTCCATTCGATGAATTGCGTGTAGATGGTCTGCGTATAGAGGCCCGTAACATCAGTTTTGTGGACGACAAAGATACCATCACCGCATCGCTGGGCGAAACCGAACTGAGTGCGTTAGCCGAGAGTTGGGACGATATGTTGCTTACGTTGGATGCGAAGGATGTGTGTGCTGCGCTCAAGGGCGATACGTATGCCGACAGTCTGCATCTGGAACTGATTGCGCCTATGGCAGCCAATCTAGACTCTATGCATTTCACGTTTGACAACGCGCGACTGGCCATCAATGATTTCAACTTGCGTCTGAATGGCGATGTGACACTAGGCGATAGTATTGATGTGAATGCCAAGGTCGAGACCGATAAATGGCAGATCAAACCACTATTGGCTCTTGTGCCTGAGAAATTCACAAGCAGTCTGAAAGATCTGGACGTAGATGGCAAAGTGCAACTGAGCGCTGATGTTCGCGGCACGTACAGCGAAACACAAATGCCGCTAATCACGGCTCACCTGGAACTGACCGATGGCGAAGGCAAATACAAACCGCTGCCTTACACACTGCGCGAGATGGAACTGAATGCGGATGCGGACCTCAATCTAAACGAAACCAAACTTTCGAACGTAGTGGTCAATCACTTGGCCGCAAAGACGAAAAAGAGCGCCGTTTCGGCAGATGGAAAAATCGAGGAATTGCTTGACAATATGCTTCTCGATTTGCATATTAAGTTAGATGCCAACTTGCCTGATTTTGATTATTTCCTGCCTGAGAAAATGATACTGAACGGTCAGACCAAAGGCGATGCTAAAGTTCGCATCCGCTTGGACGACCTGACCAACATGCGTTTGGAGAAAGGCAAAATCAATGCTGACCTGGTGCTGAACGATATTCATTATGAGATGGATTCGATGATAGCTGAACTGCCGCAAACACATGCGCACATTCAGATTCCGAATGCCAAACCATCCAAGCCGAAAGTCAACTGGGCACGAATCGATTTGAGTACCGAGCAAGTGGAGTTTGAGATGATTGATCAACTGACTGCCGCACTTCAGCAATCGGACATCCAACTCGAAGCAGGCAACGTGTTGAGCAAAGATCCTGTCATCTATGCCGCGGTAGGCTTGCAGAGCGAACAACCGCTAGTCGTTCGAATGGATACCATTTTTGCGAATGTGACTGCGCCGCAATTGTTTGCATATGCCGAGTACAACACCGAGCAGCAAACGACGCCACAACTGCAAGCGGAACTGATAGCGGCCAAGCTGAAAGCCCAGATGGGCGAAGCGCTCAAAGCCCAAACGGGCGAAATCGACCTGGCTGCCAGTGCACGTTACGACAAAGATGGAACGAATGCCCTGCTAAAATGGAATCCGGTATTCAAAATCAAACTGAAGAACGGCGTTCTCAATATGCCGGAGATGTTGCCTGAGGCAGTTAATATCCCTCGTATTGATTTCAATTACTCGAATCGCGAAATGAATATCGCCGATTCGCGAGTTGAACTTGGACGCTCGGATTTGAACCTCAAAGGCAAGGTGCGCAACATAGACAAGTGGTTCCGCAAAGAAGGTATTCTGGAGGGCCAACTGGACATCGTTAGCGACCACTGCGATGCCAATCAGCTGATTCTCTGGTTCACCGCCGATGAAGGATCAGAAGAACAAACGACCAACACGGCTGCTACAGAGGCGCCAAAAACCACAGAGCCGACCACCGAAGAAGAAAGTGGCCCGTTCCTCGTTCCAACCGACGTAAACCTGGCATTAACGACTCATATGCGTGAGGTGGAGATCTTCAACCAGGTGGCCAAAGACCTGAAGGGAGGTTTGTACATCAACGATGGAACATTGATTTTGGACGAAATGGGTTTTGTATGTCGTGCTGCAAAATTGCAACTGACAGCCATGTACCGTTCGCCACGTCGCAACCACTTGTACCTAGGCATGGATTATCATATGTTGGATGTAGATATTGACGAACTGCTCACGATGATTCCTAATCTGGAACAAATGGTTCCTATGTTGAGTTCATTCAAAGGTGCTGCCGAATTCCACTTGGCAGCAGAAACCTACCTGAACAGCAAATACGAGCCAAAGATGAGCACGCTGCGTGGCGCAGCTTCGCTGACCGGTAAAGATCTGGTAGTGTTGGATAGCGAGACCTTCTCTACCATCAGCAAATTGCTCATGTTCAACAAGAAGACCGAGAACAAGATTGATTCCATCAATGCGGAAATGACTATCTACAAGAACGAGATTGATGTCTATCCGCTCTGCGTGCAAATGGATAATTACATGGTCGCTCTTGGCGGACGCCACAATACCGACATGACCTTCGATTACGATATCAACGTGCTGAGCCCGATCTATCTGGGCGTCAATGTGAGCGGAAATATCGACGACTTGAAAATCAAGTTGGCAAAATGCAAATTCGCGCAAGATTTCAAACCGCACTGGTATCAGAAAGTGGACAACCAGTCACGCGAACTGCGCGAACGCATCAAGCAATCGATGGAGAAAAATGTGCGTATCAACAAATAATAAATATCAAAAATGACTAATCACAAACTATTCCTTCTAGGAGCAATTGCAATGACACTACTTGCTTGCAACCAAACTAACCCATTGTTAGAAGAGCCGAAAAACGAATATGGAATTCCGGCTTTTGACAAAGTCAAACTGGAGCACTATCTCCCTGCTTTTGAGGCTGCTATCGCAGAACAAAAACAGGAGATTGAGGCTATCGTGAATAACGAAGCCGAACCTACTTTCGACAATACGATTGTTGCGCTCGATCGCTCGGGTTTGTTGCTTGAACGCGTAGAAGGCGTGTTCTTCAATGTGTTGGAAGCCGATGGCAATGACGAAATGAATGAGATTGCCGAGAAAGTTTCTCCTATGTTGAGCGAACTCAGCGATGGCATCATTCTCAACGACAAACTCTTCCAACGCGTTAAGTTTGTCTATGACATGCGCGACCAACTGGGTCTCAATCCGGAACAAATGCGTTTGGTCACTGAGACCTACAAAGCTTTTGCAGACAATGGTGCCAATCTGCCTGAAGACAAAAAAGAGCGACTCAAAGAGATTAACCAAGAACTCGGTTTGCTCTCTCTGCAATTTGGCAATAATGTTGTCGCTGAGACCAATGCTTATCAGTATTTCGTCAAGGACGAAGCACAACTCAAAGGTCTCCCGGAGAGCGCCAAAGCTGCGGCTGCCGAAGAGGCAGAAGCTGCGGGTCATCCGGGCGAGTGGCTCTTCACTCCCAAGCGCACCAGTTTCACTCCTGTTCTCCAATATTGCGAGAATCGTGATCTCCGCAAGGAATTGTTGATGGCTTATACCACTCGCGCTAACCATGACAACGAGAATGACAACAAGTCCGTTATCATTCGTGAGATGGAATTGCGCATCGAGAAAGCCAAACTCTTCGGTTACGACAATCCCGCTGATTATATCCTAGCCGACTGTATGGCGAAGAACCATCAGACCGTAGATGCTTTTCTTGCTTCCGTTTGGGCTCCTTCGCTCGAGGCTGCTAAGCGTGAAGCCGCCGCGCTGCAAGAGATGATGGATGCTGATAAAACGGATGAGAATCCTCACACCGACGAGCAAATCAAACTGCAACCGTGGGACTGGTGGTTCTACGCAGAAAAACTACGCAAAGCTAAATATGCGTTGGACGAAGAAGAATTGAAACCTTATTTTGAGTTGAGCAATGTTCGCAAAGGTGCATTTGGCGTTGCTACAAAACTCTATGGCCTACAATTTGAAAAACTGGAGAACATGCCTGTCTACAATCCTGATGTGGAAGTTTTCAAGGTAACCGAAGCCGATGGCACATTCGTAGGAATCCTGATGACCGACTATTTCCCGCGTAGTGGCAAGCGTCCCGGAGCATGGATGAACAATATCGTTCCTCAGTTTGTCGATGCCAACGGTGTTGACCATCGCCCGGTTATCATCAATGTCGGCAATTTCAACAAACCTACGGCTGGCAATCCTTCCTTGCTCTCGATGGACGATGTAGAGACGCTCTTCCATGAGTTCGGCCATGCTTTGCATGGACTGCTGAGCAAGGCGCACTATAAGAGCCTGAGCGGAACCAATACTCCGCGCGACTTCGTCGAGCTGCCGAGCCAGTTCATGGAGAACTATTGCTACGAACCGGAAATCCTGAAAACCTATGCTTTCCATTACCAGACAGGCGAAGTGATTCCTGAAGAACTGATTGAGAAGATCAACAAAGCCGGTAAGTTCAACCAGGGTTTTGTTACCACCGAACTCCTCTCGGCTTCTATCCTTGACATGGATTTCCACGAACTCAATAGCGCCGAAGGACTGGACGTAAACGCTTTTGAAGAGCAGAGTATGGAGAAGATGGGTATGATTCCGGAAATCATCGTTCGTTATCGCCCGACATTCTACAACCATATTTTCACCACCGGCTATGAGGCCGGCTATTACAGCTACACTTGGGCTGCCGTTTTGGATGCAGACGCGTTTGCGGCCTTCAAGGAGACCGGCAATCTGTTCGATGCAGAGACGGCTCGTCGTTTCCGCCACTTGTTAGAGCAAGGTGGTACACGCGATGCACACGATCTGTATCTCGAGTTCCGTGGCAAGGAGGCAGACCCGCAGTATCTGCTTCGCCGCAAAGGATTTACAGAATAATGAAAAGGCGCGAAAGTCAAATATTCTCCCGCGTACTGCCAATTGTCTTCTGGACACTGGCAGTCGCGGGTAGTTGCGCTTTTCCGTTCATTTTGTCGACTTTTGAACTCCAACCGGCCAACTTTAGCACAAACTACTGGTGGGGGTTTGTAGTTACGGGAGTAGTTTTGTCGATTATTGTTATCCTACAACGATTGGATCGTTTTGAAATAGCCATCTCCAAGTCGTTCGCTATTGCTTTTCTTCTAGGACTAGCCTCTTATTGGCTACCCACAGCTCTTTTTCTTGCTGTCCCGGTTATCATTTTCCTAGTAGCGCGCAACCATTTTAATATGCGCTCCTTCACAGCTATGATGCTAGGATACGCCACCATAGCTGTTTGGGCTACGGTGTTTATCTTTCTGGGCTGGATTAATAATTCCTGGGCGCTTTTCTTTGCTCCGGAGATGCTATGGGGATGGGTTCCTCTTGGCAGTGTCTTGCTAGCTTGGGTGGCTTCTACCATTGCACGACAAATCCTGCGTGTACGTTAATTCCCGCTTGCGGAAAATACCATACGTAGGTACCGTCTGTTCCACCATTGTTGACGTATTTGCTGTCAAACAGGTTGTTTACCTGGCATCGAAGTGTGATGTCAGGTATATTTTTTGCATTGGCCAGTTTGTGGAATGGCAGCTTGTAACTCAACATAAGGTTAGTGACCGTGTAGGCTTTCAATGCGGCATTAGGATCCTCGTTGTTCCCCAAGTATTGACTACTTACCACCAGTGTCTGGATTTCGCCAATGAAGCCGGCATGATGGAAGGAAATGGTATTTCCGGCTGTCCAATCGGGCGAGAAAGAGATGGTGCGCCATTGCGTAACATCTTTCCATCGGTTGCGACTCCAGGTTAGGTTGCCCTTCCATGTAAACCATTTTGTCCATTCGACGCCAAACTGAAACTCAGCACCACAGCGATATGAATCTTTGACGTTTGTGGTGATGAGGTAACCAACGCTACTGATGTCGCCGGTGGCAATCAATTGATTGTCATAGTCCATAAAGTAGAGGTTTAGACCTATTGTCCATGGTATAGCGAAACCGCTTTGGAGTTCACCCGGCGAAGAGAAGCTATAGCCCAATTCATAGTCGTATAGTGCTTCCGGTCTTGGGTCATTAGCGCCTGTACTAGTAACAAAATTGTTTCGCGTCGGTTCACGATGTGCGAGCGCGAATGTGGCAGAAAGACGATGGCCTTTGTTCTCGTACGTCAGTCCGGCTTTCGGGTTGAAGAAGTGCCATGTGTTATGTTTTGTTATGGCTTCTATGGCGCCTAGTGCACTCGTCTCCTCATTATCTCCCCATATACGATAATCCACCAATCGGTATTGCAAATCGCCGTATAGGCTCAGTTTCTCTCTGCCTCGGTGCAACACACGCCAATTAGCCTTGGCATATATATTACCGTCGGTTTTCACTCCATGGCCCTCGTAATAAGGAATAAACGCATTGCCCACACAGGTTGTGTCTATATTTCCGTATTGCAGACCGCGGTACTGGTTGAGTGCCAAACCCATTTGCACATCCACTTTCTCATGCACATATTTGCTAGTCAGGATACCACCGTAATAATGATTTCTCAAACCTTTCTGCGTGATATTGTCCGCCTCATAGGTTATCCAGTCGGCCATGAGCATCTCGTAATAACCGGTTCCGTAGGTATAATGCGCCGTGGCAGAGAGTGTCCAATTCGGATTGAAACGATGGCCCACATGCAGATGCACATGATGTTGTTGATAGTTATCGGTCTGGTTGTCGTAGTAGGCGGTATTCCCATCTTTGTCGATGTATTCACCTGCGGGGTTATATCTTCTGTTGGCCCCCGGCTCAAACGCGGTAGCATAATCCACGCCATACCATGCCATGTATGTCTTTTCTTTTCCGCCGAATGCCGTAAGCGTCACCGCCGTTTTGGTATTCTGCCAACCTATTTCGCCTTGATAACTGAGCAAATCCGACCACGCACGCTCGATATAACCATCCGAGTTCACTTTTGAGAACCGGGCGCCTATATGCCATGCGCCTTCTTTTTCCAATCGGTCACCCAGATACACATCGGCTTTGACCATCTCGCGAAACGTGTTGTACATGCCGCCGTTAAAGGACAATTCGGCGCGAACCGGGCCCGGATGTTCGCTCTCCGGAACAGTCGCATCCAGTGTCCGCAGATTGACACTGGCACCAAAACTACTACCACCGTTGGCGCTCGTTCCTATGCCGCGTTGCACCTGAAGACTATTTACGCCGCTTGCCATATCGGTTAGGTTAACCCAGAATACGGCTTGACTTTCCGCGTCATTCAGCGGTACTTCGTTGATAGTCATGTTAATACGTGTCTGGTCTGTACCGCGGATATGAAAATAGGTATAACCTACTCCCAGACCATCATCGCTTGTCACTACCATGGATGGAGTGTTGCTCAGCAGATAAGGCAAATTCTGTCCCGTGTTGTCTTGGTTCAGTTCAGCGTGCCTGATTTCCTGCTTACTGTTGGTTGACTGCATCACGGGCGCACTAACCACAATATCGGCTATCTGACGACCGATAATGGTCAGGGTGTCTTCTTCGTAAGACTCGGAGGGGTTAGTCACTTGCGCACATGTGTACGCGTTTACTAGAAGTACGCATGCACACAAGCATGCCGTACGAACGATTGTTCTGTTCATTTTCTTTAGCAGCATTATCTGCTCAAGTTCAACGGGTTTGAATTCTCAGCCTTGCAGCTCCCCGAATGTGTTAATATTTTTGTTGTTATAATCTGTAGCTGAAGCTCACGTGCCATCCCCACTCCCACATATGGCGGTCGTTGGTGCGATAGTTCAGCATCAGGTTGTTCAGTCCAAAATCATACCCGCCCTGCACGCGATAGCGTTGCCATTCCAGACCGGTTCCTATGCCCAACTGAAAGTTCAGCCAGAACACATCATACTTCAGTCTGTCGTATGTCTCGGTGGGTACATTTTGCGTTTTCAGCCATTCTAATGTCTTGTCGTTCAAGTGGTTCTGCACAAAATCTGTCTCATTCGGGCAGAACTGGAATTGCGGACCCGCATAGAACAACAGGTTCAGGTCACGCCATACAGGAATCGTGTAGTAGCAGCGGATAGGAACCGTCAGATTGTGTTCCAGTACGCGATGCTTCTGATACTCCGTCTGCACCGAAGGTGCATCCATGCTGCGCCAATGTTGCTCGTTCACACCGTAGGTGAGCGTATAGAGCAAACCCGTCTGCATGGAGAAATGCAGAGGAAGCAGGAACGTGAATGTCGCACCCAGACGCACACCGTGCAAGTACATATCCGGCGCGGTCAGGTTCTTGGTTCGCTGCTGATGTTGCGTAAAACCTGCCTCGATACGATACTCCACGCCAAACCGATACGGTTCTTCCACTTTCTGCTTGCGAGTCGGATCGAAGAACGTATTGTCCGCTATCTGATCGTCCGGCTTACGAACATCATCCGCCATAGCACACAGTGCTATACCGAACAACAGACATACTATGGTTAGTCCTTTTTTCAAAATCGCCTGCAAAAGTACTGCTTTTTTTTGATATTTGCAAATTTATTTATAGTTTTCTGTATCCGGAGGAGGAAAAACCAGTTCGTTGCGCGGAGCAAAAGCCAAATCGAGTATATTCCTTTCCTTATGACGGTGCGGACGGAATAGCTTTTCCGGCACGATGGGCTCGAAAGTGACGGCGTCCACGTTGATGTCGGTTTCCTCGGTTTTCTGCTGCGCCGCCTTGAGTTCGCGGTAAAGGGCGACGTAGGTGTACTGGTAAAAACGCGAGTACGCTTTCATGCCCGGCTCGGGCTTCTCGCCTCCCTTGAAAACCCTGAAATAATGGTGCAGGAACCGCGTTCTCCATTCGAGCGCAGCCAAAGAATGGTCACGCTCCAGCGCATGCGCCTGCCGCTGCGCCTCTTTAATCAGTTCCCTGTTCGCCACGCAGGCCGCAGACCACTTCTTCGGAAAATGGTAAGTGTACAGTTGCAGCAGCTGTCCGCCATTGCGCGGCACACGCCGAACCACGATATGTTTCCGGTAATGCCGCCCCTCTTTGACCATATCCATTTTGCCCCAGAACATATTGATGGTTAAAATAGGCACGATATAGCGCACTCCCCTGGCGTGGGAAGCCGCAATCTCCGAATAAGGCGCGTAATACGCAACGACGCGCTCCAAACGGTTCTGGATAATATTTTTCAAGTGTCGCGACATAATTTCAAGGGCGGAATATGCCCGCAAGCAGGCCGTTCCCTGGAAATCCTAGACCATGCTTCTTGCAATTAATTCGTAATCTACTCTAATTCAATCTATTAAATACTGTTTTCCTTATAGTAAATTTTGTGCAAAAGTAATACAAATATTTGATATATGCAAATTTTCGGGGACTGAAATGTCAAAAATATGACAAAATCCGCCACGTGTTGAGGCGTGGCGGATATGAGCAGGCAATAAGATTGCCTTAATAAAGGACAAAGGAATTATTGTGGCAGTACGACATCAAATGCCTTTACAGACTCATCCCAAGCAGTGACAACACTTGTGCGCGTAAAACCTTCTTTTGAAAAATCCTCACGGAAAACAAGATGAGTGGCATCATCCACCAGCAGAACACTCGTAGTAGTCATATAATTGCCATTGCCGTTTGTATCGACAGTTGTCGTCTTAGTATATTTGGTGCATGGGCGGCCAATCACCTCTCCTTTTTCTTCTGTTTTAGTATATACCTTATCCAACTGGCAGCCATATCCCATATTAACCGATGGATCAAGAAATGGTTTGTTGGCATTGATAAAAGCGAAAGTGGAGAATTTGGAATATTTGGTTGTTTCCGTCCAGGTCTGCCCTCCATCGCCGGAAGTGAATTGCTTCAAAGCTTTGCCGTCTTTATCAAAACGGACATAAACGGTAATGTCCTCATTTTCAGTCTTTGTTTCGTTATCAAGAAGGAATACTGTTTTGGCACCAGTTCCTTTCAACACCCAGTCGGCACCAATTTTTGTAACTGTCGCGTTTATTTCCGTGTAACTGGTTCCCGGCTGGTCTTCCACAATATTTGTCGTAAATTTGACATTAACCGGCAGATTAGCCACAATGACTTGTTCGGTCAGTTCTTCGCCGTTCGTTTCATTGTTTTCATTTCCGTTTGTTGGTTTGTTTTGGTTGCAAGCCACGAACATGGTCATGCTTGCAAGGCATACAAATGCAAAAAAGATTTTTCTCATAAATTTTGAAATTTTGATTATTAATAATTGAGTTTCTTATATTGGCTCTCTTAGACTTCTAGACTTCTAGACTTCTAGATTTCTATACTTCTAAATAAAAACAAACAAGCGGCAGAGACACGAAGTCCCAGCCGCCTAAAAGTCGGTTATATCATCCTCCGGTTACCTAACTCTGCCGCGCGCAGATAGATAGATAGATAGATAGATAGATAGATAGATAATAATAGATAGATCGCGCTCATAGCTTCTTTCCGAAATCCGCCGCAAAGGTACAAAGAATATTTGATATTCGCAAGTTTTGCTATATGAATTTTACTTTTTTAATATAAAAAAGAGGGAAAACTTGCATATGTCAGAAAAAAGCAGTACTTTTGCGGTCGCAAAAGTTCGAAAACAAAAATAAACAAAATAAAATACAAAAATTATGAGTAAAGTAACTGTAGTAGGCGCAGGAAACGTAGGTGCAACCTGCGCAAATGTATTAGCAGTAAACGAAGTCGCTAACCAAGTTTGTCTGATTGACATCAAGGAAGGTTTTGCAGAGGGCAAGGCCATGGATATCATGCAGACCGCTCAGCTGATGGGTTTTGACACCGTAGTAGAAGGCGTAACCAACGACTACAGCAAGACCGCCGGTTCGGACGTAGTAATCATTACCTCGGGTCTGCCACGTAAACCGGGTATGACACGTGAGGAACTTATTGGTGTCAATGCAGGTATCGTTAAGAGCGTTGCTCAGCAGGTTCTGACCTATAGCCCGAACGCAATCCTCGTAGTTGTCAGCAACCCAATGGATACGATGGCTTATCTGACTCTCCATGCACTGGGTCTGCCGCGTAACCGCGTGATTGGTATGGGTGGCGCACTCGATAGCGCACGTCTGAAATACTTCCTCAGCCAGGCTCTCAAGTGCAATGCTAACGATGTTGATGGTTTCGTTATCGGCGGTCACGGCGATACCACGATGATTCCTCTGACCAGTTACACCACTTACAAAGGTATCAACGTAAGCGAGTTCCTCAGCGACGAGGAAATCGAGGATGTTGTTAAGAGCACTATGGTTGGTGGTGCTACCCTGACTGGCCTTCTCGGCACAAGTGCTTGGATGGCTCCGGGCGCTGCCGCTGCCAGTGTGGCTGAAGCTATCATCAAGGACCAAAAGAAGATGATTCCTTGCTCCGCTGCTCTCGAGGGCGAGTATGGAATGAAAGACATCACAATTGGTGTACCTTGTATCATCGGCAAGAACGGTATTGAGAAAATTCTTGAGCTGAAGATCTCCGACGCTGAGATGCGCAAACTGCGTGACAGCGAAGCTGCAGTTCGTAAGACCACTGCTATCCTCAAAGAACTGAATGTTCTTTAAGTGGTAAATGGTAAATGCCCAAATCGTAAATTATCCTTATGGATCTTTTTGAAAAATGCGACCATTTTGAGACTCTCAAGATTGCTCGCAAACTGAATGTCTATCCCTACTTCCACGAGTTGGAATCGCGCCAGGCTCCTGTCGTACAAATGGAGAACCACCGCGTCATCATGCTCGGAAGTAATAACTACCTCGGATTCACCGAAAACGAGGCTGTTATTCGTGCGGGACACGAGGCGCTGGACAAATACGGTACTGGTGTCAGCGGAAGCCGCTTCCTCAATGGCACACTTGACCTGCACCTTCAGTTGGAACGCGAGATAGCCGCATTTACCGGCTACGAGGAGTGTATGACCGTTTCTACGGGATTCCAGACCAACCTCGCTATTATTTCGGCTATCTGCGGCAAGGATGATTATATCCTCAACGACCGCGAGAACCACGCTTCGATTTACGATGCCTGCCGCCTAAGTTTCGCTAAAGTGCTGCGTTATCGTCACTCGGATATGTTGGACCTTGAGCGTCAACTCAAATCTATTCCTGAGGACGCAGGCAAACTCATCGTCACCGATGGCGTTTTCTCCATGCGCGGCGATATTTGCAAACTGCCTGAGATTTGCAAACTGGCAGAGAAATACCACGCTCGCGTAATGGTCGACGATGCACACGGATTTGGCGTGCTCGGCCCTGGTGGACGAGGCACTGCGGCGCATTTTGGACTGACAGACAAAGTGGATATCACTATGTTGACTTTCTCCAAATCGCTCGCTTCTATTGGCGGATGTATGCTGACTAGCCACCGCGTGGCCGATTGGTTGCGCCATGTTAGTCGCCCGTTCATCTTCTCCGCTAGTATCACGCCTTGTTCGGCTGCCACGGCGCTCGAAGCACTTCATCAACTCATTCTCGACCCAAAACGTCCGGAGCGACTGATGAATATCGCACGCTATTTCCAGAAGCAACTCATCGGAGCAGGAATACGCATCATCGAAGCACCTACACCTATCGTCCCAATCTTCACCTATAAGACGCTTGATACGCTCTACTATGGTAAGAAGATGTTCGAGGAAGGCGTTTATGTCAATCCTGTCATCGCGCCCGCGTGTGTCGAAGGCGAATGCCTCCTACGCACCACGCTCATGGCAACTCACACCGAACCCATCATTGATGAAGCAGTTGGTATCATAGCACGCGTACTCCAAGAAGGCGCGCCTGAATTATGAAAACGCTAGTTATCACAGGAGGTAGTTCCGGTATAGGAAAATCAACAGCCTCGCTCTTTGCGGAGCGGGGCTGGTGTGTCTTTGAGTTAAGTCGTCACGGACTCTCAAACGGCAATATTCGGCATATCGATTGCGATGTGCGCGATGCCGAAAGTGTGCAAAATGCGGTGGCGGCAGTTCTCAGTCAAACCGACTCTATCGATGTGGTAATCAGCAATGCCGGTTTCGGTATTTCAGGTTCGGTAGAGTTTACCGATATCCGCGAAGCAGAACGACAAATGGATGTCAACTTCATGGGCGCAGTACGATTGGTGCAAGCTATTCTACCCCAACTGCGCAAGCAACACGGAGGACGCATCATTTTCACCTCTTCCGTAGCAGCCATTCTGAGCGTTCCTTACCAGTCGTTCTACTCGGCCAGCAAGGCCGCCATCAATGCCTTGGCATTGGCTCTGGCGAACGAAGTGCGCGAATTTGGAATCTCTGTTTCGGTCATGATGCCCGGCGATGTCAGCACAGGTTTTACCGACGCGCGCAGCAAATCGGTGGCAGGAGAAGAGATTTATCTTGGCGCCAACAAAGCCGTAACCACCATGGAGCGCGACGAACGCAATGGAATGTCGCCCAAACAAATGGCACGACTCTTCTATCATATCGCTACTTGTCGCAGCCCCAAACCACAATATATCGGCGGTTTCAGTTATCGCCTACTCTGCTTCCTCGACCGACTTCTTCCAAAGCGGTTGGTCAATTGGATTGAATGGAAAGTTTATAGTTAAAATGATTCAGCATATTCGTATCATATCGCCCTCCGGCCATTTGGATGCCACGCTCATCGATCAAGCCTCAGCGCGTTTGCGTTCGTGGGGATGGCAAGTGAGTGAAGGCCAACATACGCGCGACGAATGGGGACGTTTTGCGGGAACCGACGAAGCGCGCTTGGCCGATTTGTGCGAAGCACTACGCGACCCGCAAGTAGATCTGATTCTCTGCGCACGGGGCGGATATGGTTTGCAACGAATCATCGACCGCGTACCTCCCATCAACAAGCCCATTCTCGGTTTTAGCGATATAACGGCTTTGCATCAGGCTTCAGGCCTTAACGGCCAACCTTCGCTGCACGGCGTAATGTGCAAACATATTGCTACGTTGCCCGAAGATGGCGAAGTGCTGACTGCGCTTCGCGCAGCATTACGAGGCGAAGCCTTGAATTATACTCTTCCTTCGCATCCGTTGAATCGACAGGGCAAGTGCGAAGGCAAAATTATTGGCGGCAATCTGAGCGTATTGTATGGCCTTCAGGCCACGCCATTTGCGCTGCCATCCCAATCGGCAGAAAAACCCATTCTGCTGATAGAAGATATTGGCGAACGCCATTATCACATCGATCGAATGATTCGCAATCTGCGTCTGAGCGGAGTTCTGGCTAATCTGGGCGGACTCATTGTCGGCCAGTTTAGCGATTGCGAAGACGATCCTTCGATGCCCGCAGAAACGATTCTTCAGACCATTTTTGAAGCCGTTAGCGATTATGACTATCCGGTCGTATTCGATTTCCCGGTTGGTCATGTGGAACGCAATCTGCCACTTTGGTTGCATCAGTCGGCAACTCTCACAGTTGCATCCGATAAAACGCAATTAACCATTTCTTCGCCTAGGCGATGAAAACCAAAGAAATCATAGTATTTGCAGCATTACTGCTTTTTGCATTGCTTCCGAATATATTGATTGTATGTTTGGCTAGCGATGTATCCTCTTTCGGCGACCGTTTGTTGTATATCTTCACTACGCTTGCCTTGTACGGTGCAGGTTTGTGCCTCTTCCACCGCCGAGCGTATCTCTACATGATTTCCTTGGGATTTGCATTCTCCATCTTCGAGATGTTCCATCTCTTTTTGCGCGGTTCCACCACATCGATGCTTTATCTCTATATGTGGTTCAAAACGCCTCCCGAGGTTTTGTGGTCGATGGTAATGCACTATTTCTGGATTATCCCTACTACACTCATTCTTTGGGTCGGATTTTATGTGGTGGCTCACTATTTCGTAGAACGAAAACATATAGCGCCTTTGCGTTGGCGTTTACCTGTTTTTGCGGCTTTGGTAGCTATTTTCTACATTAGTCCGATGCACGTCTGTCCTACGAGTTTCTTGTCGCAACTTCAAAATTTGGCTGCATTTGCGATCCACGTAGAACGCACCTTGCCCGAACAGCGCAATTACTCGTACGATATATCGCCTAACAAGAGCAAAGCGGACGAGACTATGATTATCGTCCTTGGCGAGACTTCGTATGCTCAGTGGCAAGAATTAGACTACCAGGATTCGTTGGCCATTCGTTTTGACTCAGTCTATACCACTTGTCCTGTCAGCGGCGTAGCCGTGCCATTGCTTTTCTCGCGTGCCACACCAACCGATCCTTTGCCATTCTTTGTGGAGAAAGGATTTATTCGCGCTTTCAACGAAGCCGGTTATTATTCCGCGTGGCTCAGCAATTACGGCTACCACGATCATTTCCTGATGCGCATTGCTGACGATTGTTCGTATCTCTCGTATCTGCCATTCCAACCGGACACGGCACTTCTGACTCCATTTCGCGAGGCGATGAGTCAACCGTTGCAACGCCATCTGATAGTGATGGCTACGCAAGGCGGACGCGACAGTATTTCGTTTGCACAAACTCCGTACTTGTTGCGCCAACTGACCGATTCGCTACGCGTAACGCATCAGCCTGCTGTTTTGGTATATATCGGCAGCGACAATATCCATCTGACGGACAATTACAGCGAATTGCACGTCCCGATGATGATTTGGACCAATCCGAACTATCGCTATCGTCATCACCCATTATTGCGACAACTGCAAGCCCATCGCACGCAACGTTTCTCAACCGACGGAATTTTCCATTCGGTGCTACATTTGGCACAAATCGATTGTCCGCTCATCGACTCAACCAAAGCGATAGGGTGTGAAAAATTCGAGGCAGCAGAAAAAATCTACTACCTCGATGAAAATCTTTGCCTGAAATATCTTCCTTAAACGTTGGAATATCTTTCCTAGGCTATTTACTTTTTTTGTCCTAATCGTTGTAGGTGGCAAAGCATCAGACTGCCATCTTCTCGGCGCAAATGCATGCCATTTCCTTCGCAGAAAGCGAATGCCTTGCAATCTTTGCACGGTTCCATTTTGTGCATCCATTCGCGATTACGGTAAGGTTTGAATTCTTCTTCCCATACGCGCCAGAATGAATCTTTGTAGATATTACCTTGGTAATATTTGCCTCGCACGCTCGTACAAGCGGAAATGCTACCGTCAATCAGAATAGAGGCAACGCTGATACCCGCAGCGCATTGATACAAATGGTCGCGGACACGGCCTTCGTACGTTCCCAGATATCCTTCGCACGAATAGCTGACATGGCGACCTGCTTCGCGTTCAGCAACGATGAAATCCATCAAATAGCGGAATTGATCATCGTTGAGCAGCAATTCAGGATTGGTAGCCGCGCGACCCATTGGATCGATACCGAAGACACGCCAATCGCGTACGCCCATACTCCACAGCATATCACGAATAGCCGGCAGATGGTCAATATTGCGTTGGTTGGCACAAGTTACTACGTCCCAGGTCAGTCCTTTCTCTGCTGCGCAGAGACCGATAGCACGGCAAGCGCCTTCGAAAGCCAAGGGATGTTGGCGGAGCCAAACATGATCTTCCTCCAATCCATCGAGCGAGACCGTGATAGAACGTAGGCCCGCTTTTCTCAATTCGCGGAAACGTTTCTCGGTCAGCGCCAAACCATTGGTAACCATTCCCCAAGGATAGCCGCGCTGTTTCAAAGCTGCGCCTACTTCGGCCAAATCTTTGCGCATCAGTGGTTCGCCTCCGGAGATGATGACCATGATCTGATGAGGATTGACGTGCGGCGTTACTTCCGTATCAATAACACGGAGAAAATCCTCGGCGGGCATATCCGGTTGCGTAACAGAAGCGACACAGTCGCTACCGCAATGGAGGCAATGCACGTTGCAACGCAACGTACTTTCCCAGAACAACTGTTGCAGCGGATGGAGCGTCTTCAGATTCTGCCGACGCCAACGCTCTAACCACAAAGCTAACTTTAGACGAAATTTCATAATTTAATTTCTTGGTGTTGGAGGACCATACGCGCAATAACTTCCTCTTGTTTCATATTGTTCAGCCTCGATTAATATATCCTGCAACATATTGGTAGTATCAAGAACAGTTTCCGTCTTCTCCTCTTCTACAACAACTACCGGCTCGTTTTTTTCTTCATCTTGCGAAGCAATTTTTCGCTGAGTAAATCTATCACTAATTTTTGCGTATTTGGAAGAAAACTTTTGCGCATATCTTTTTTTCTCCGGTTCAGCACTAGTTGTAATGGCGGGAGAGGTTGGCATTTTTTTCGGCACACCACAACCAGCCAATACAATAGTAGCAGCTCCTATAAGAATATCAATCGCTATGAGAATTTTTCTTCTCACTTCACCATGGGTCTTGGGTTAGGCACACCGTATTTCAACATTGGGCGTACGGGTGGTAGCGGTTCTTCCTCTTGCGGAGCCTGAGTAGCCGTTGAGTCCACCTGCAGCGACGCGGGAACGCCGTACATACAGATTACCTTAGGATCTTCAGCCACTTCCTCTTGCTTAGGCTGATCTGCACTTTCCGTCTCAGTCTTGGTAGCGGCCTTTTGGCTATGACAACCAGCCAGAGCCATGCTAGCTATGCCAAGCAATACATTGATTTTTACCAATAGTTTTTTCATATCTCTAAAAATCTACAATAAATTCATTCTTCCGTCCACCTTGGCACGAAGTGTATCCTGCTCCTTGACTGCGTCAAGATAAACATCGCGTATCAACAATTCGCTATCCCAATAATCGGAGTAACGTGTCAACGCATCCATCTGGTCGGCTCCTCCGGACAAATAATCGCTCGTAGCGACGCGATAGTTGCGTTTGGCATCAATCACTTTATCTCCTATCAAAACTTGTGCCAATCGTCCATCCACGGCAGTCATTCTCAGTCCCGCTACGCCTTCTCCACCTCGCTCGGCAAATCCCGTACAGAGGTCGAGAATATCTGCTCCGGAGAGTGTCAGCACCACCAGATGGTTGTCAAAAGGCATCAGTTCGTAGATATGGCCGACCGTGATAGGTCCGGGCAACCAGTCGCAACGCATGCCACCGATATTGACCACCGCCATATCCACAGGCTCGGGACAAACGCGTTTGGCGGCTTCCCACAAGGCATCGCTCGCCCAGTTGAGCATCGGGCATTCGGGTTTGGCTACCCAAAGTGTGTCAGGCGCAAAGCCAATCTGCACATCCATCTCGCGCGCCAAAGCCTGCTTGGTTGGCTGCAGATAGTTGGTATAGTCATTGTCGGCGATAGGGTCGCAAGAAGCATCTACGGGAATCGCTTCGGTCGTTACGCCCGTAATGCGTACGGCGCGATGGCAAGCCATCAAAGCAAGCGACACCAACAAGAAGAAAACGACTCTTTTCATGTGCACCAAACTTTTGCGCCGCAAAAGTACAACAAATTTCTGACATACGCAAACTATTGTCCGTGTTTTTTCGAAGTAAAAAAATCAAAATCACGCGATAATATACAAAGTATATTATAGGCATGGGTAGGATACGGTATTGTCTCGGTATACTCTCGGTCGGCTTAGGCTCCCCGCCTGCCACTCTATTCGAATGTTCACTGGACATTCTCCATCTTTTCGAAGCCAAAAGTCAATTGGCTTCTCCACGATAAAGTCTCGATCAAAAGAAGAGAAAAGGAGTGCAATTCGAAAAAAAACTCTCAAATATTTGCATATTTGAAAAAAAAGTTGTAATTTTGCACTGCGAATAATGTAGTGTTGCGGCTACGCCTAAAATAAATGCCTATGAAAGAGCCAAATCGAATCCTGTTTATCTCGCAAGAGATGTACCCCTATTTGGCCGAAGAAACGCCGATCCGTATGCTTAACCGTAAGTTGCCTGAATACTTTCAGAGCCACGGTTATGAGACTCGTACGTTTATGCCTAAATTCGGTGAGATCAACGAGCGCCGTAATCAACTACATGAAGTGATTCGCCTGTCGGGAATGAACCTGATTATTCAGGATGCCGACCATCCGCTACTGATCAAAGTAGCTTCGATACAACAAGCTCGCATCCAAATCTACTTCATCGACAACGATGACCTGTTCCATCGCCGCAAAGGTGTGGCCGACGAGCAAGGCAAAGAATATGCGGACAATGACGATCGAGTTATTTTCTTCGCGCGCGGCGTGGCAGAGGCCGTAAAGAAACAACGTTGGACGCCAAATATCATATTGTGTTCAGGTTGGATGACTGCCTTGTTGCCACTCTACCTGAAGACTGCCTACAACGACGAGCCGTTCTTCAACCAATCGAAGATTGTGCTTTCGTTGGACGACATGGAATACAAGACTCCGTTTGGCACGCGTTTTGCGGACAAGTTGCGCATAGACGGAATCACCAACAGCGACGTTCGCTCGATAGCCGGTTTCCCGGTTGGATACGAAGAACTGATGCGCTTGGCCATCGACTATTCAGATGCCATCGTATTCTCGCGTCCGCAAGTGAACCAACGACTGGTCAACTACGCAGAGACTAAGGGAAAACCGATTCTGCCGTACGCAGAGACCGAAGACATAACAGAAGCCTGCAAACGTCAGTGGGATTTCTACAACAGCCTGTTAGAACCCAAAGAAAAAGAAGAATAGACCTATCAAACAGAGAAAAATCATATGGTTACTCGCTTTGCTGAGCATCGGATTGACTGCCTGCAAAGATGATGTGGGCACGGCGGGTCAAGCGGTGCTGGACGATGAAGACGAAATCATCGTTCTAGCTGATACGTTTGCTCTGCGTTCGGAGATAGACAGTTGCAAGGCCATTATCTCGCAAGCCGATTCGTTTCTGCTGGGCGAGATTGAGACCGATTACGGACTCGTGAGAGGTTCGATTCTGACGCAACTGGCTTGTCCGGAAGGTTATTCTTACCCCGATGGAGCGACGATAGATTCCATCTGCCTGTTTATGTACTATTCGAGTTGGGTGGGCGATGGTTATTCGCCTCTGGCAGTAAATGCATACCTGATGGACAGAGGGACGTTCGCTTATTCTCGCACCTATCCTACCGACCTGAATATCAGTGATTTCTGTTCGAGAGAGAAAGCGATTTTGGTGAACCATCGAATAGTGGTCGCGGCCGAGAAACTGGACTCGATAGCCAATAGCAACAATGTGTATGTGCCGATGTTGCGTATGCGTCTCAACGACGATTTTCTGAATACCTTCAGCGCCATTCGCAGCTTTGAGTCGCAAGAGTCATTCAACCAACAATTCAACGGTCTGCTGATAGAAACTTCGTTCGGCTCGTCGACCATGCTGAACGTGTCGGATGTGGCGCTAGGCGTGTTCTACCACTTTACGTACAACAAAGCCGGCCGCGACACGACAGTCAACGACATGAAGGCCTTCTACGCAAACTCGGAAGTAAGGACAATCAATCATCTGCTCTATCGCGACAAAGCCGAGTGGATAGATTCGCTGAAGAATGATTCGAGCGAATACAATTACATTGTATCGCCTGCGGGAATTTACACTCGCCTGAAACTGCCGATGCAACAGATGGCCGATACCATCTACAACCACATGAAGCACTCTCAAGACGACTCGACATACTACAAGCGGCCTTATGTGAATCTGGCACAACTGAAAGTGGAGGTGCAAAATGTGTTCTCCGGGACAGAGGCAGAGAAACAACGTAACGACTGGTTGCAGCCGGCCGCATACATGCTGCTGATTCGTGAGCAGAGCATTGATCGATTCTTTGCCGACAAAGAGTTGCCATCGGACACATGCGCACTACTCGGATCCCTAACACAAGGAGTAGATTCGATAGGAAATACTACCTATTACTACTCGTTCGACCTATCGACTTTGCTCACGCAACAATTGCGTAAAGAGAGCGTAGATAGCACCCTTTCGATGATGTTGATGCCAGTGGTTGTTTCGACCAGCACATCCTCGTCACAAACGGTTATTTCGGCCGTTAAACAACAGCAAACCATGTCCGCTACCAAGATACGTTCAGCCCAAAATGGCATGAAACTGGAATTGGTATATAGCGGATTCTAACCTATAATCTATTATGAGAAAAATCGGCTTACTTCTTTGTCTAATATTCTCTTGTATTACTATGTCAGCACAACATTTCTACCAAGGTCCGAACACCTATGGTACCAAACTCTACACTTGGGACGGAGAACATCTCTACCAAGGCGGTAACACTTACGGCACGAAACTATACACCTGGGACGGAAAACATGTCTATCAGGGCGCAAATACCTACGGAACCAAACTGCTCACCTGGGATGGAGAGCATGTTTATCAGGGACCAAATACGTATGGGCAAAAGATTTATACGTGGGATGGATTGCACATCTACCAAGGAGCTAATACCTACGGAACAAAGATGTACACCATCACTAACGGGCATGTTTATCAGGGGCCAAATACGTACGGAACTGTTCTGTATACGTTCGATACATTTATTCCGATACCAATTTTGGTATTGATACTGTGATAAAAGAAACGCCCCCTAGAAAAAGGAGGCGTTTTTTATAGTGCTTCGCGCATTCGCGCTAAATCGCTTTTCTCTATTCGTTCGGCTGCATAAGCCTTGGTGACGACATATTCGCCATCTCGTGGACGCTCGTACATGATATCAATCATCACGGCCTCCATCAATCCGCGCAAACCACGCGCGCCGAGTTTGTACTCGAGTGCCTTGTCAACAATATAATCGAGCATCTCTTCCTCAAAGCGCAATTGTACGCCATCCATCTTCAGGAGTTTGATATACTGTTTGGTGAGTGCATTCTTCGGCTCGGTTAGAATAGAACGCAGCGCCTCTCTGCTGAGCGGTTGGAGATAGGTCAGAATAGGCAAGCGGCCGATGATCTCGGGAATTAGGCCGAAGGCCTTGAGATCTTGCGGAGCAATATATTGCAGCAGATTGTTCTTATCCACACTTGCGGCTTTCTGTTGCGAATCAAAGCCCACCACTTGCGTGTTCATTCGTTGCGCAATCTTGCGCTCGATGCCATCGAAAGCGCCACCGCAGATGAAGAGAATATTCTTAGTATCTACGTGAATAAACTCTTGCTCCGGGTGCTTGCGTCCGCCTTGTGGCGGCACATTGACGATAGATCCTTCGAGCAATTTGAGCAAGCCCTGCTGAACGCCTTCTCCGCTCACATCGCGTGTGATGCTTGGATTCTCGCTCTTACGAGCGATTTTGTCTATCTCATCGATAAAGACGATACCTTTCTGCGCCTTCTGCAAATCGTAATCAGCATCCTGCAAGAGACGAACGAGCAAGGACTCGACATCTTCTCCCACATAACCCGCCTGGGTCAGAGCCGTGGCATCGACAATAGCGAAAGGTACCTTGAGAAGTTTGGCGATAGTACGAGCGAGGAGCGTTTTGCCAGTACCGGTAGAACCGACGAGCAAGATATTGCTTTTCTCAATCTCGATACCATCATCATCCTTCTCTTGCAACACGCGTTTGTAGTGATTATACACAGCCACCGCAAGGAATCGTTTGGCCTCGTCCTGACCAATCACGTACTGGTCGAGGAACGCCTTGATATCTTGCGGCGCGGGCAGAGTATCCATGCTCAGTCCATCGCCCTGGTCGGACGAAGGTTTTGGCATCGTCAGCAAAAGCGTATGTCCCGCCTCGATACACTCGGAGCAAATCAGCGAGCCATTCAACCCGCTGAACATGTTAGGCATCTCGCGCCCACAAAAACTACAAACTTCGTGTTTCTTTTTAGCCATTACTGAATACAACTAAAAACTACTTCTTGGTATATACCTTATCGATAATACCGTAAGCGAGTGCTTCCTGGGCAGTCATCCAGTGGTCACGATCTGCATCTTGACGAATCTGGTCAATGGCCTTGCCCGAATGATCGGAGATAATGGTGTAGAGTTCGTCCTTGATTTTGAGAATCTCCTTCGCGGTGATCTCAATATCGCTAGCCTGGCCCTGGACACCTCCAAGAGGCTGATGAATCATGACGCGGCTATGAGGAAGCGCAGCGCGCATTCCTTTCTCGCCTGCCACGAGCAGCACAGCGCCCATGGAAGCAGCGAGACCGGTGCAGATAGTGGCTACCTTGGCACGCACGAACTGCATGGTATCGTAGATACCAAGGCCTGCATAAACAGAGCCACCGGGCGTGTTGAGATAGAGATGAATATCACGCTCGCTATCCACAGAATCGAGATAGAGCAGTTGAGCCTGGATGACATTGGCCGTATAGTCATTGACCTCGGTGCCGAGGAAAATAACACGGTCCATCATCAAGCGGCTGAACACATCCATTTGCGTCACATTGAGTTGACGCTCTTCGAGGATAGTAGGCGAGATATAACCTGCCGAAGCCTGAATAGTATCTGCGCTCTGCGCCAAGACCTTCTCCACATGCATGGAGTTAAGGCCTTGGGCAGCGGCAAATTTCAAGAAATCATTCTTCATTGTAGCAATGCTGAATGGATATTATTTTTTAGCAGCTTTCTTCTCTGCGCGGCGAGCCTGTGCTTGTTGGATATCGTAAGCAATAGGCGAAGCGATGAACAGAGACGAATAAGTACCCACGATGACACCCATGAGGAGTGCGAATACGAAACCACGGATGGTCTCGCCACCGAAGATAAAGATAGCCAACAATACCACGAACGTAGACATAGAAGTCGAGAACGTACGGCTGAGCGTATTGTTCAAAGCGTCGTTGATATTGATATGGCGCTCACGTTTCGGATAGAGTCCGTTGTACTCACGTACACGGTCGAAAATAACCACGGTATCGTTGATAGAATAACCGATAACGGTCAGGATAGCCGCAATGAATGCCTGGTCAATCTCCATAGAGAAAGGCATAATCTTCCAAAGGATAGCGTAGAGACCAAGGATGATAACTGTATCGTGCGCCAAAGCTGCGAGTGCACCAACGGAATAAGCGAAGTTGCGGAAACGCAAGAGGATGTAAAGGAAGATAACAACCAATGCAGCGAGCACAGCCCAGATAGCACTGGTGGTGATATCGTCTGCGATAGCAGGACCTACCTTCTGGCTCGACATAATACCTACCGAAGCATTCGAGTCGGTTGAACGGAAATCATCGAATGTAATGTTATCGCCCAAGAACGGCTTGCAGCCCTGATAGAGCAAAGTCTCGATAGCTTCGTCTGCCTCAGCGGTTTCCTCGTGGATACGATAGTTGGTGGAGATACGAACTTGGTTAGCATCGTTACCGTAGGTAATCACGTTCAGAGAGAACAACTCGCCATCTTCGAGCGTAGCGCTGAAGGTATTGTCGAGGCTCTCGCGTACATCCTGTGTATTGATAGCGTTGTCGAAACGAACAACGTAGTTGCGTCCACCGGAGAAATCGATACCCAAGTTCAGTTTACCGAACAAGTGCGGCTCAAGCCCCAGGATAGCAAAGATAACGACAGCACCCGAGAGGCAGTAAGCCCATCTACGAGCCTTGACAAAGTCAAAGTGCATATTCTGCAAGAAGTTCTTCATCAGACGAGTGGTGAAGGTCAGCTCCTTAGCATTCTCATTCTTAGCATAATCCTCGAGCAACAGACGTGTGATGAATACGGCTGTCAAGAAGGAGGAAACAATACCGATCATGTATGTAACGGCGAAGCCCTTGATAGGACCAGTACCGAAGATAGCCAAGATAGCACCGGTCAAGAACGATGTTACGTTGGCATCAACAATGGCTGTGATGGCTCCCTTGAAACCATCTTCGATGGCTTTGCGCATGCCCTTTCCACCGCGGAGTTCCTCACGAATACGCTCGTAGATAAGCACGTTCGCATCGACTGCACAACCCATGGTCAGGACGATACCTGCGATACCCGGCAAAGTCAGCACAGCGCTGAAGGAAGCGAGGATACCCACCAACAGGAAGACGTTGCAAACCAATGCAGCATCGGCGATGAGACCAGGAATCCAACCATAGTAGAAAATCATGTACAGAAGGATGAGCACGAATCCCAGAGCGAATGACCAAAGACCCGACTGGATAGCCTCACGTCCCAGAGAAGGACCAACCACGCTCTCCTCGATGATACGAGCAGGAGCCGGCATCTTACCAGACTTGAGGGTGTTAGCCAAGTCTTTTGCCTCTTCTACGGTGAAGTTACCAGTAATCTGGCTATTACCACCGGCAATCTCGTTCTGTACGGTTGGGAAGGAATAAACGAATCCATCCAAAACGATAGCAACCGACTTGCCGATATTGTCTTTGGTAATACGTTGCCAAGCCTTGGCACCCTCAGCGTTCATGGACATCGAGACATTAGCGTAAGCGCTAGTCTGGCCGAAGTCTGCGCGTGCGTCAGTGATCACGTCGCCTTCCAAACTAGCACGGCCATCGCGTTGAGCCTTGAGAGCAACGAGTTGGAAATAGCTTCCCGCCTCGTCGATTGGCTTAACTGTCCAGAAGAAACGTACGTCACGCGGGAGAACAGCTTTCGCGATTTGCGAGTTGAGCATAGCGTTGACCTTAGCGGTATCTACGTAATGAACAGTACCAACGACCGGTCCACGGTAAGCTTGGCCAGCCTGGTTAACCGACGGGTTGAGGATAGCGAAGAGAGGATTTTTCTTCTTGTACTCAGCCAGTTGCGCAGCTTGGTCAGCCTCAACGGCTGCGCTGTCGGTGCCGAGGTTCTCAACCAATTCAGCCAATTCGTCGTTCTCAGCCTTAGGAGCTTCTTCAGCTTTCGGCTCTTCAGCCTTAGCCTCTTCTACCTCAGCCTCAGCTTCGCTGCCGGCAGCAAACTCGCGGTTGATTTGTGCGAGCATAGGCAGAATCTCGGAGCACTCGTAGGTCTCCCAGAACTCGAGGTTAGCCGAACCCTGTAGGAGTTTACGAACACGCTCAGGCTCTTTGATACCCGGAAGTTCGATAAGAATACGACCAGGTTGAGCGAGTTTCTGGATGTTAGGCTGAACAACACCGAAGCGGTCGATACGCGTACGGAGTACGTTGAACGAGTTTTGGATAGCACCATCTACTTCCTCGCGGATCACTTTCTCTACCTCTTCGTTGGTGGAGGTCAGAGTGATTTTATCCTTGAGTTCGAAGGTGGAGAAAACAGAAGCCAACGAAGCATCCGGGTCCACCTCGTTGTACGACTCAATGAAAAGCGTAACGAAGTCCGTACCACTGGATTTCTGCTTCTGCTTAGCCAGCTCCAATGCTTTCTTGTAGTTCTCAGACTCATTGTGTCCGCTGAGAGCATCGAGAATGTCAGGAACCGAAACTTCCATGGTGACGTTCATACCACCCTTCAAGTCAAGACCAAGGTTGATCTCTTTCTCGCGGCACTCTTTCAATGTGTAGCCGAACCACACTTTCTCAGTAGCGATTGAGTCCAGATACTGGTACTCCTTGACCGCATCGCCTGCGGCGTACTCTTTAGCCTTCTTGTCATAGTGACCAGTGACCAAAGAGAATGACAGATAGAAGGCACAAACAAGCGCCAAGCAGACTGCCAAGAAACGAATTAATCCTTTGTTTTGCATAGTTTTTAGTTATTTATTTGTTTTGAGTTTTTTGTTTCCTCAATGTTTGTTTCTTATGTATGCGCACGGCACATATGACGCGCACGCCACACAAAAAGCTTGCAAAAGTACTGCTTTTTTTTGACATGTGCAAATATTTTCCGATTTTTTCGTCAAAAAGAAGGTGTTTTCGGAAATTAAGGTACAAAAAAAGAGCGCCCGGAAGCGCTCAATTGTTATTGCATATTAATGCATAATGTTGATTATTTAAGTTCCACGCCCTGCGCATTATAAGTCTTTCCGTTCTTCTCGATGAGGAGGTGACCGTCCTTAACGCGCTTAATAGCCTTTGCCTCAACAGTCGTGTTGTCTATAGCACTCGGCTCTTCATAATCGTGAACTAAACGAACCGAAAGACCATAAGAAATTTCATATGCCTCATCTGTTAAGAAGGTGGCTTGGCTGGTTTCACTGTCCCAGTAAAACTCTATAGCGTTCGCATTGTACGTATCATCCAAAGAGGAAGACCAATAACTGCCATCGAGTGATACATCATTTATTATGATTCCCTCCCAACGGTAGCCCGCAGTTGGCAAGAAGACCGCCCCTGCTATTTGCATTTGTGCCCATTGCTCTACTGAGTAGGTGTTGGTCGTAAAATTGGTCGCATCTGGGTCGAAAGACAAACCGCTTGGAAGAGTCCAATCATCCGGAAGAAAAATATACCCACGTACATCATTTATGGTTGCAAATCCGCGTAAAGCATCGTAATTAGAACGCGCATCGTAAAGATAATACCACTCTGCAATAGTCAACGTGCGCCAGAGATTGGCCGCATTCCCGCCATTGCTGATAGCATTGGTACCCCATTCATGGAATTCTTTGTAATCTCCAGGGGCTTCACTATGTTTTGTAGGAGCATTGCCGGTTCCCCATCCGAAGAGGTCAATCCAACCAGAGTAGGACTCCGATATATTGGCATTGTCTGCGCCAATAGTATCATACTGATTAGTTGCAAAACGCCAAGTGCTTGTACTGGCTTGGTACTGCAAGTTACCCTGCGAGAAGACCACTTGTTTTTTTTCCGCCACGGAGAATTTGCCGCTCAGAGCGCCCTCGGTTGCAAATACACTGATATTTATAAATACCAGGACACAACACAACAATAGATTTCTCATAGTTTCTTTATTTTTTATTTTGTTTCTATGCCTAGCGCATTATACGTTTTTCCATTCTTTTCTATCAGCAACTGACCGTTTTCTATATGCTTCACAATCTGCTCCTGTGCAGAAGTATTATCAATTGCTTCGGTGTTTACGTCTTGTACTAAACGAACGGCAGCACCTACCTTTCGATATTGATCCCGCACTCCGACTTCTTTGGCATCGAAAAAGAAGAAATATGCGTAAGAAGCATCCTCTGGCGTGGAAGTCCAATAGCGGCCTTCTTCCCCTATTCCACCTACATCTGCTCCCACACGATAGCCTGCTGCCGGAAGAAAAATCGCACCGGCATTTTCCATCTGAAACCACTGGTCAGCATCATACGCATTGTGCGAAAAATTGTTTTTGCTGCTGTTTGTATAACAACTATCATTACATACCAAACCTTTAGAGGAACCCGGATAAAAATCGAGACCTTCGGGTGTTTCCCAATTATCAGGAAGAACAATCAGTCCGTGACTTACAAAGCCATTATTCACAGTACCCAGACCAAATAAGTTAGCTGCATTGGAACGCAAAAAGAACAAATAGTTCCATTCTTCAGAAGTCAATACTCGCCAACGATTAGTCCCCCGAAGCTCAATATCATTTATTCCCCAATCCACGAAAGTGGCGTAATCAGCGTTTTGGGTTGTGCGCAGAGTAGGATTGTCGCCTGTACCATAGCCAAAAAGATCTATAGAATAGGAAGTTAGAGAAGCGTTGTACTCTCCTCTGTAATCAGGCTGATAAGAACAATATTCCCATTTGCCAGAACCGGGGAGATAAATCAGATTCGCCCACGAGAACACAACTTGTTTGTCTGCTGCAACAGAAAATCTACCAGGGCGCGTACCATCATAAGCCATGGCACTAACAGCGCACAGCACTGCAATAAAAAGTGTAATTTTTCTCATAATAGTTTGATTTTAGTTAATATTGTTGTTAATTGTTTTTGATTTCTATCTGTTTTGTCTGATCGAAAAATGTACTCTGATTAAGATTTTGACCTTACGGGAGTATAACGTGGTTTGACCGAGACTTTACCGAGACATAAACGAGAGCACTACCTGACATTCTCGACCTCAAAAAATGTACTCTCATTAAGATTCTGCCATAAAACGACAAACGGCACTTGACACAATGGTCAAGCACCGCTTGTACGTTGCGAATTATTTAAGATTCTCCTCTAATCCCCTATTCGTATGGGGGGGGGTAATCTGCTGATTATTAATCCGTTGCGAGCGCATTAAAGTTCTTTATCCAAAGGGAACGATTACAATTGCGGACCAGCAGCGACAAGTGCTTTACCAGCCTCGTTGGTGGTGTACTTGCTGAAGTTCTTGATGAAACGTGCGGCCAGATCTTTAGCCTTAGTATCCCATTCTGCAGCATCTTTGTAGGTGTCGCGTGGATCGAGAATAGCAGGATCAACACCCGGCAGAGCTGTCGGTACTTCGAAATTGAAGAACGGAATCTTCTTGGTAGGAGCGGTCAGGATATCGCCACCAAGGATAGCGTCGATGATACCACGCGTGTCGCGAATCGAGATACGCTTGCCTGTGCCATTCCAACCGGTGTTAACCAGATAAGCCTTAGCACCACTCTTCTCCATCTTCTTAACCAATTCCTCAGCATACTTGGTAGGATGCAACTCGAGGAAAGCCTGGCCGAAGCAAGCGGAGAAAGTAGGAGTCGGCTCGGTGATACCACGCTCGGTACCCGCCAACTTAGCGGTGAAGCCGCTCAAGAAATAGTATTTGGTTTGCTCCGGAGTCAGGATAGACACAGGAGGCAGAACACCGAAAGCATCGGCGCTGAGGAAGATGACATTCTTAGCAGCCGGGCCAGCCGATACAGGACGAACGATCTTCTCGATGTGGTTGATAGGATAGGAAACACGGGTATTCTCAGTCACGCTCTTGTCAGCGAAATCGATCTTGCCGTTAGCGTCAACCGTCACATTCTCAAGAAGAGCGTTGCGGCGAATAGCATTGTAGATATCAGGCTCGGACTCTTTGTCCAGGTTGATAACCTTAGCATAGCAACCACCTTCGAAATTGAAGACACCCTGATCATCCCATCCGTGCTCGTCATCACCGATAAGCAGACGTTTCGGGTCAGTCGAAAGAGTCGTTTTTCCGGTTCCGGAGAGACCGAAGAAGATAGCGGTATTCTTGCCTTCCATATCCGTATTAGCGGAGCAGTGCATCGAAGCGATACCCTTCAACGGCAAGTAGTAGTTCATCATGGAGAACATACCTTTCTTCATCTCACCACCATACCAAGTGTTGAGGATAACTTGCTCGCGGCTAGTAGTGTTAAATGCGACACAAGTCTCGCTGTTCAGGCCGAGTTCTTTGAAATTCTCTACCTTAGCCAACGAAGCATTGTAGATAACGAAATCAGGCTCGAAGTTCTCGAGTTCTTCTGCGCTCGGTTGGATGAACATATTCTTTACGAAATGTGCTTGCCAAGCCACCTCAACGATGAAACGAACGGCCATACGGGTGTCTTTGTTAGCACCACAGAAAGCATCAACAACATACAGATCTTTGTCGCAGAGCTCCTTGATAGCCAACTCTTTCACCTTAGCCCAAATTTCCTCGGACATCGGGTGGTTGTCGTTCTTGTACTCCTCGCTAGTCCACCAAACGGTATCCTTCGAGTTCTTGTCCATTACGATGTATTTGTCCTTAGGCGAACGGCCGGTATAGATACCGGTCATGACATTCACAGCGTCAAGCTCGGTGTTTTGACCTTTTGCGTAGCCGGTCAACTCAGGTTTTGTCTCCTCTGCGAACAAATACTCGTAGGATGGGTTGTGGGCGATAACGGTAGCGCCCTTAATGCCATACTTAGTTAAATCTAAAGCTTTCATTTTAATATATTTTTGTGTTAATTATTGATGATTTGGGGCATTTGGCAGCGTTCGGAACAAAGAGCCGCTACTAAACACGCTACAAAATTAGTACATTTTTAGCAAATACGCAAATAATGCGAGTGTTTTTTAAGAATTTTTCTTAAAAATGACAATTTCGTTTGCCAAATTCGGCAAAAAAGCGTACCTTTGTCGTCGATTATGGATTTTGCGAGATACGATAAGGCCGATTTGGAGGAAGCGTTGCGGGTGTTGCGCAGCGGAGGAATCATTCTCTACCCGACTGATACTGTTTGGGGGATTGGTTGTGATGCGACCAACGAAGAAGCCGTGAAGCGCATTTATGCGCTCAAGCAGCGAGAAGACAGCAAAGCGATGTTGGTTTTGCTAGACAATGCCGCTAAACTGGATTACTATGTGAATGTGCCAGAAACGGCCGAGATGCTGCTAGAGACAGCAAATGATGGGAATGGTGAGAATGATGGAATGATGAAGCCGATGACAATAATTTATCCGCATGCAAAGCACTTCGCGCCCAGTCTGATCGCGGAAGACGGGTCCATCGGCATACGAATTACTACCGAGACATTCTCGAGACAACTATGTGAAAAATTGAGGAGACCAATAGTCTCCACAAGTGCCAATATCAGTGGTCAGCCTACGGCCCATTTCTACCACGAGATAAGTCAAGAAATAATAGACGGCGTAGATTATGTGTGTCAGTTCCGCCGCGATGATGATAGTCCTCACGAGCCGAGCTGCATCATCAAGCTGAATGAGGACGGGACATTTAAGATTTTACGTCCATAGCGAGTTTCTCAATTTCTTTGCGGCAATAATCAAGCAGACGAGTAGCCTCATCTGCCAATTGCTTGTACGCATCAACACTGATTGCCTCGCTTTGTTCCAATTGAGAAACGATAGTTTCTACGCGCTTGAGCGCTTCGTCGTATGACAACTGTTTTTCCATAGCCATTACCTTCCTTTGCCGCGCAGAATGACACCGATAGTGAAGAAAAGAATCTTCATATCGAGCAACAACGACATATTCTCCACATAGACCACATCGCAATTGAGGCGTTCGATCATCTTATCCATTGTATCGGTGTAGCCAACGCGAATAGGTCCCCAACTGGTCAAACCCGGACGAACCTTGTAGAGCAAACAATAATACGGTGCTTTCTCCATGATTTGTTTGACGAAGAACGGCCGTTCGGGACGCGGTCCAACGATAGACATATCGCCTCGCAGAATATTCCACAACTGAGGCCATTCGTCCAATCGATATTTGCGCAACCAACGTCCCACAGGCGTGATACGCGGATCGCCATCATGCGTGACTTGGGGTCCATCCTCTTCGGCATTTTCAATCATCGTACGGAACTTGAAGATAGTGAACGGCAATCCATATTGGCCCATTCGTTTCTGGCGATAGATGACCGGTCCCGCAGAAGAGCAACGGACTAGTATAGAAATGACGAGAAACAGAGGAGACATAATCACCAGGCCCACCGCAGCACAAACAATATCGAAAGCGCGCTTGATACACAATTCGGCATCAGTCATGTGATGCTCCGTAATCTGGATCAACGACGGACTATTCAGTTGGCCGATGCGCGCGGCACCCGTGAGCATATCGTACACACGAGGAATCATACTAATCTCGCACGTCAGCGGATAGAGCAGAGCAATGATGCGGTACAATTGTTCATCAGTATAATTGCTAGGAAGATCGATGATCACTTCCTCTTGTTCGCCCGCAACCAGTTGCTTAGCTTCTTCCAGCGAATGGATGGTTCGCGTACGCGATATACCCTGCCGCCTGGTTAACAGCGTGATGAACAAACGAGGAATATAACTCAGAACAAACTGCAAGCCAAAAAGTACCAGAAGCGAGAGCAAATAGCGCTGATAGGAAACCACTTTATCATCAATGATGATAACGAAGAAGAACAACAACGCTATCACTATCGCCGAAATGAATGTGCGCAGGAACTCGCGCCAAAGTGGTTTTTGGAACGGGCGCAGATAGTAACCGGAGAGATAATAGACGAACAAGCAAACCAACGGATAGACCAACAGAGGAAGGCGGAAATCGAAAGCAGGAATCAGGATATTTTCCCACCCCCAAACGCGTCCTTCGTACACCAACCATCGGAACAACAGGAAGCACAGCCACACCAGTTCGCTACTGATGATGTCTGCCAGAATATACCTTATTTGTTGCTTGCGTCGTACGTTCATAGTCCGTTACTTAAAATTCCTCATCAAAGCCACTTGTCTTGTCGTAAATATGAATCAAGATAGCGTCATAGAAAGGATAATCACGATACTCGACCGAGAAAGTGACTTCGCCCGGAAAATCCTTAGCCAACTGAACGCCCACACGGTCGCCGCGACGAACTTCCTGCGAATTGGAATCGGTATCATCTACTCCCTTGAGATTGTAGATGCCGTACAGGGTCATAAAAGTATCGTCATCGTTGAGAAAGACAACGCGGCACTGGAAACCTACGTGCGAAGTGTGATTGACTACGCGAATTTGATTGTAAGACCGCTCAGGTCCTTTGACCGTAAACGCATATTTGTTAGGTGCAGATTCTTCTTGTCCCCAAACACCAATGGTCATCAGGACCGCTACTAAAGCAATAAAAAAACGTTTCATGATTTATGTTATTTATAGGTTTATTCTTCCGAAAAATGGACAAGGACGTGGCGGTAAGAGTTGAATATCTTAGACTTAGAGACGAATCCCAAATAGTGTCTATCTTTGTCCACCACAGGCAGATTCCAAGCGCCCGTATCTTCGAAAATCTCCATCACTTTTTCCATCGGCATATCGAATTGCAAAACGGCAGGTGGAGAAGTCATTAACTGGCCGACTGTGAAACGTCTGTATAACCGCGGTTGGAACATGATGTTGCGCACTTCGTCCAGCAACAAAATACCACGCAAACGGCCGTCATGATCAATGACCGGGAAGATATTTCGCTTGCTCTCGCTAATCACTTTGACTAATTCTCCAAGCATCATCTCAGGATGAATGACTTTCAGGTCCGTTTCCAACACATTGTCCATCTTGAGCAACGTGAGTACGTTGCGATCTTTGTTATGCGTGAGCAGTTCGCCCTTTTGCGCCAAACGCATGGCATACAAAGAATGAGGCTCGAAGAGCATGATGGTGAGATAAGAGATGACACTCACAATCATAAGCGGCATGAAAAGATGGTATCCCCCGGTCAGTTCCGCAATCAGGAAAATACCAGTAAGCGGAGCGTGCATCACTCCCGACATCAAACCGGCCATGCCGACCAATGCGAAATTGGTCTCAGGAACCAAAATGCCCATCAGATTGAGTATGCGCGCTGTGACAAAACCGACCAACGAGCCCATGAACAACGAAGGCGCAAAGATACCTCCTACTCCGCCTGCGCCGTTGGTGGCCACACTCGCGACAATCTTAAACAAAATGATGGCTACAAAGTAGCCGATAATCAGAATCTGCGGATTAACAGCCGATAATAGCGCAACAGGACTATGCTCCAAGGCCGAAAGACTATCACCATTGATGAGTTGACGAATCACATCGTATCCTTCGCCGTAGAGAGGCGGGAACAAGAAGATAAGCACACTCAGCGTTAATCCTCCCACCAAAATCTTCAACCCAACACTGCGCACATTGTGCTTCATCCATTGTTCGAGTCGGTTCATTCCACGAGTGAAATAGAGACTCGCGAGTCCGCAAACGGCGCCCAGAATCAGATACCAAGGAATTCTATTAACGGCAAAAACCTCAATATTCTCCAACGGGAACATCGGCTCTTCGCCTGTCAGGATATAAGAAATGGCGGTGGCTGTAACGGACGAGATGAGCAAAGGAGCCACAGACGTCATGGTAAGATCCATCATCAGCACCTCGAGCGTAAAAACCAATCCCGCGATAGGTGCCTTGAAAATACCGCCGATTGCGCCTGCTGCGCCACATCCAATCATGAGCATCATCGTTTTCTGGTCCAAGCGGAAAGCTTTAGCCAGATTAGAGCCGATGGCTGCTCCGGTCAACACGATAGGAGCCTCAGCACCGACAGAACCACCAAAACCGATGGTCAATCCGGAACCAATGACAGACGACCACATATTGTGCGCCTTGATAATCGATTTGCGCTGACTGATGGCATACAAAATCTTAGTAATACCATGCGAGATATCGTCGCGCACTATGTATTTGACAAAGAGTGCGGCCAACGTGATACCGATAACCGGAGTAATGAGGTACCACCAGGTATTCGTTCCCGCTATCAGATGCTGTTCAACAAACCACTGGATAAGATGGATGAAAGATTTTAGAAGCGAAGCTGCCATAGCCGAGAAACAACCTACGAAGAAGGAAAGGAGGAGCACCAAATGCTTCTCGCTAATGTGGCGTTCGCGCCACTCGACCATTCTATCGTAGAAAGTATTTTGCACGCTCAGTCGATTATTCTCCGGAATCCCATCCGATACCTTTGTATTTGTCGAGATCCCACTCTTCTTCTACTTCGTTCAGATAGATAGTTTCAGTCTCTTCTTCAGAGTCATCATCCGACTCTTCTTTCTCTATAACCGTCACATCTATAGGCGCGTGGCTGATCTCGATGATTTGGTTTTGCTCTTTGTTCAGTTCGGTCCAAAGTGCATCTTTCAGTTGATCAATTCCTTCGCCCGTGAGAGACGAGATAGGAAGGACTGCGATGCCCAATTCTTTGGCTATTTGCTCGAAATCGATTGGCGGTAACTCGTTGCCCTCATCATCCACACGCGGCACATCCATCTTGCTGACAGCCAGAATACGTGCCTTGGTTAGGAGTTGCGGATTGTATTTCTCCAACTCGCGGAGCAGAATCGAATATTCCGCCACAATATCCGGACAATTAGCGGGAACCATGAAGAGTAGCACCGCATTTCGCTCGATATGTCGCAAGAAACGCAGTCCGAGTCCTTTGCCTTCGGCCGCTCCCTCGATGATACCAGGAATATCGGCCATGCAGAACGAACGGCCATCGCGATAGGAAACGATTCCCAATTGGGGAGTTAGCGTAGTGAACGGATAGTCGGCAATCTCCGGTTTTGCGGCAGAGACAACGCTCAAGAGCGTTGATTTGCCTGCATTGGGGAAACCGACCAAACCCACATCGGCCAAGACCTTGAGTTGCATGATAACCGTTCGTTCTTGTGCGGGCTCGCCGGGTTGGGCATAACGCGGCGCCTGATTAGTGGCAGTGCGGAAATGCCAGTTGCCTAATCCGCCACGGCCGCCTTTGAGCAAAACAATACGCTCGTCATGCTCTTTGACTTCGCAAATAAATTCGCCCGTTTCACCATCGTAAACGACTGTGCCACAGGGCACTTCGATAATACGATCTTCTCCATCCTTGCCAAACGAGCGACTCTGTCCGCCATGTCCGCCATCGGTAGCGATAATATGCTTCTGATACTTGAGATGAAGGAGCGTCCAGAGATTTCGATTGCCATGCAAAATGATCGACCCGCCTTTGCCGCCATCACCGCCATCGGGTCCGCCCTTGGGCAGATATTTGGCTCGGTGGAGGTGCATACAACCAGCACCGCCCTTACCTGAGCGGCAATAGATCTTAACGTAGTCGATAAAATTAGTCATAGCGATATATTATCGTGTAGCTAATTCGATGATGCGGCGAATTTGCATGAATACCTCTTCGACAGTATGATTGCCATTCACGGCAAAATAGTTGCCCTGGTGGAGATAATAATTAGCTACAGGTTCGGTTTGATTGTGATAAACGGCGATGCGATGACGAATGGTATTGAGATTGTCGTCGGCACGTCCGCTGACTTTGCCACGCTCGATAAGACGCTGAATGATAAGTTGCTCATCCACCATCAGATCAATCATAATGGCCTCCATCTTATATTTCTTGAGCAATTCGGTTAGCGACTCAGCTTGTGCCACCGTACGAGGATAGCCATCGAAAATCATTCCCTTGCTATCCTTGGGAAGTTGGGCAATATAATGGTCGATGACGCCGTACATCATATCGTCCGGCACCAGATTTCCGACAGAAATCAGTTCGTCGATTTTTTTTCCCAGTTCACTACCGGTCTTAATTTCCGCACGAAGCACATCTCCTGTAGAAAGATGTTGCAGGCCATATTGTTCGGCCAAAAAAGCTGATTGTGTGCCCTTTCCGCTACCAGGAGCGCCACATAAAATAATGTTCAGCATTGATTCCTAATTATAAACAGACTAAATAAATATATAAAGAACGCAAAAAACGAGTTGCCCATATTAGATTAGGGCAACCCGTTTATGAAGCTACATTGCCTGATTAGAGAGCAAATTTGCTACCAGCTTTGATTTTAACAACCTTCTTTGCAGGAATGTTAACAACAGCGCCAGTACGTGGGTTTTTAGCTTTGCGAGCTGCTTTCTTAACGATGTTAATGCTAGCGAAACCTACGAGTTGTACGTTCTCACCTTTCTTAACTGCCTCAACTGCTGCCTCAAGAGCTGCGTCGATAACTTTAGCGGCCTCTGCCTTGCTAACTTGAGCCTTAGCGGCTACTGCTTCAATAAGTCCTAACTTGTTCATAATTTTGGATTTTTGAATTATTAATAAAGTGAATTTAAGGGGTTCCTAACGGAATACGTTTGCAAAGGTAATACTTTTTATTTATTCCACCAAGCATTTTTCTAAAAAAAATCGATTTTTTGTAAAAAAAACTACATTTTTGCCAAAAAGGCGCACTTTTTGTAGTGTTAATCCGTGAAAAAATAGTACTTTTGCAGTCGTTATGCGTAATATTCCAGTAGTGACGCGCTATCTGCTGATAGCCAATTTTATGATTTGGATGCTAACCGCCATTTTGCTACGGTATGGTATTAGTTTGAATGATATTGGTGGTTTGCATTATTACTCCGCACCGACGTTCCATTTTTGGCAACCAATCACCTATATGTTCCTTCACGCCGACTTTTGGCACATCTTCTGCAACATGTTTGCGGTTTGGATGTTCGGTCCAATTATTGAGAATGAGTGGGGCGCGAAACGTTTTCTGATTTACTATGCCGTTTGCGGTTTAGGTGCGGCGTTTGTTCAAGAAGTGGTTTGGTCGCTGATGTTGGTCAATATGGCCTCGAGTTACAGTGCTGCTTCGCTCGCAGTCTATAGTTCCATGTTAAATACCATCGGCGCCTCGGGTGCTGTGTTTGGTATTTTGTTTGCCTTTGGATGGCTGTTTCCGGATGTGCCGATGTTTCTATTGTTTGTCCCTGTGCCCATTCGCGCGCGCGTGTTCGTTATTATATATGCGCTCGTTGAGCTTTTTGCGGGTCTGGGCTCGGTTATAGGACTGAGTTCGAGCCACGTAGCGCATTTTGCGCATTTGGGCGGATTGCTTTTCGGTTGGTTGCTGATTATCTGGTGGAGACATCCGGAATGGAAAGAGAAAATATTTCATCGTCATCCGAAACTGGACAGCACCAAAGGAACAGATTACGAAGATTACCATTATCACAAACGCGTATAAAGAAAAGCGGCCGGAAGGTCGCTTTCTTGTATGTTCAATTTTTCCCGAGAATCTTAAAAAACGTACACTTTTTTGTCAGGTAACCGTCTCGTGATCGTCAGGTTAGAATCTCGTGTTTTCTCGTGTGGCGGAAAAATAGAACAAAATCTTAAAAATCACCATGCAATGGTTGCGACTACGGGGCGATGGTCAGAGCCCGAGAAAGAGCGGACCGAACAATCAATCGGGACAAAAGAAGGATCGGTCAAGATATAGTCGATTCGCACACCCCATCCCATCAACTCACACGTTGCACCCCAACGGAACCAACTGGTTTCCAACCAAGCGTCATGCAGATCGCGGCTGATGGTTCGATAAGTGGTGCTGAGCGCGACATCATTGAAATCGCCCACGACGATAACCGGATAAGGGCTTTGGTCAATCTCACGCCGCACAATCTTGGCTTGCGATTTGCGCCGCACACTGGCTTTTTCCCATTTACGACCCAGTTTCTCTGCCGTATGGCGCAAATTGTCGTAGGTGGTGCTGTCGTGTTGCGGCATATCGGAACTATCGAAGCGATTGGACTCTAAATGGCAGACAATCAGGCGAATAGTATCATCCTCGACAACCACATCGCAACGACTGCTGATATTGGCGCGAACTTCGTACTCGACCGTATGTTTGTTGATGAGCGGATATTTGGACCACACCATATTGCCAAACTGGCGACGTTGGTTATATACCGCAAAATCGATATAAGAGAACGCGTATTTCGAACTCAATACTTGCTTCACTTCAGGCAAGGTGAGGAATTCTGGCGTTTTGTAGACATCCACCTCCTGCAGACAAATCACGTCCGCATCTTGCTGCAACAGATAGCGCAGCACTTCATTCTCAGCCGGCTTGCGAAATTGACCCATCTGATGAGTATTCCATGTCAGAACAGTCAATCGCTGGTCTTTTCCCTCCAAATCGGATGGTTTAGGCGCAGAATGATGGCTCATCATCGGCCAAAGGCCAATCAGCAAAGCACCGACGCAAGCTATCAGCACCAACCAACCCAATATATGATGACGATGTTTGCTCATTTCTTAGGTTGCAGCGTAACCAACGGAATAACAATTTCCTCCAACGAAATACCTCCGTGTTGGAAAGTGTTCCGATAATACTGGGCGTAATAATTGAACTGGTTCGGATAAGCGAAGAAATCGGTGCCCGTACAGAACATATAACTGCTGCTCACATTCGGGCATGGCAGGCCTACTTTCTTCGGTTGCTCGATGACCATCACGTTCTTCGAATTGCAATTGAGCGCTTTGCCCACTTTGTAGCGAATATTGGTGTTTGTGTTCTTATCGGCAATAATCTGGACCGCGTTGCGAACGCGCGTAGTGCCGTGATCGGTGGTCAGGACAAGCGTGAAGCCCAATTCGGAAGCGCGCTTCAGCAGATTGTAGGTGGGCGAATGGCGGAACCAACTGAGTGTCAGGCTTCTGTAGGCCGCTTCGTCGTTGGCCAATTCGCGCATCATCTTGCTCTCCGTTCGCGAGTGAGAAAGCATATCGATGAAATTCAGAACCACCACATTCAGAGGCGTTTGCACACCCTTGAGTTGCGCAATAACCCGCTCGCAGAAATCGCTTTCGTTGACCTTCCAATACGAATAAGACTCTTTGCGGCGATAACGATCCAACAAGGTTTGTATCAGTTCTTTCTCGTATTGGTTTTTGCTCTCCTCGTCGCCTTCTTCTACCCAATATTGCGGATACATCTGCTGAATCTGGAGTGGCAGAAGGCCGGAGAAAATAGCATTGCGCGCATACTGAGTGGCGGTCGGCAAAATGCTGAAATACTGTTCTTCATTTTGGACTGTATAGAAATCGCCCAACAGCGGTTGGATAGTTTTCCACTGGTCGTAACGGAAATTGTCGATGACACACAACAGTACTTTTTCACCCTTGTCCAACAACGGGAAAACGCTATGTTTCATCACGTCTTGTGACAACAACGGGCGTTGCGCATTCGGTTCGAACCAGGTCTCGTAATTGCGCTGGATCCACTTGCTGAATGCGGCATTGGCCTGCGTGCGCTGATCGTCAATCATGCTACGCATGGACGATTGCTCCAACTCGATATCCCACTTGCTCAGCGTGCGTTCCACCGCCATCCATTCTTCGGCCGTGCCCGCCGTGTCAATCAGATAGGCGATGTCGCTCCACTCTTGGCGATAATTCTCTTGCGTATGCTCGGTAACGATAGTTTGCTGATGAATATGCTTCTTCAGGCAAAGCAGAATCTGGCTCGGATTAACAGGCTTGATCAGGTAATCGGCGATTTTCTCGCCAATGGCCTGCTCCATGATATGCTCTTCCTCGCTTTTGGTAATCATCACCACCGGAACTTCGGGACGTAAACGCTTGATTTCCTGTAACGTTTCCAATCCGGACAAGCCCGGCATATTCTCGTCCAAAAAGACGATATCGGGTACAGTGGTATCAACTATGTCGAGCGCATCCTGACCATTGGTGGCAGTGATGACCTCGTAGCCTTTGCCATTCAAATATATGATGTACGGTTGCAACAAATCTATCTCGTCGTCAACCCAAAGTATTCGGCTCATAATGTCTCCATTTATTAATTAAATTCGTCATGTCTGCGGGCCATTCGCTGTCGAAATGCATCCTTTCACCGGTTTTGGGATGAGTAAAACCCAGTGTCTTGGCATGCAACACCTGGCGCGGACAAAGTGCGAAACAATTCTCGATATACTGTTTGTATTTCTGTGTGCGCAGGCCTTTCAGAATCTCCATGCCACCGTATTTCTCGTCGGCAAACAACGGATGGCCGATATGCTTCATGTGCGCGCGGATTTGATGCGTGCGGCCTGTTTCCAAGCGGCATTCGACCAACGTCACGTACGGAAAACGCTCCAAAACATGCCAATGCGTGATAGCCTCTTTGGCTTGCGGACATTCTTCCAAATCCCACACACGATACAGGGTTCTGTCTCGGTTATCTCTCGCTAAAGCTCCGACTATTGTGCCTTCGTCTTCCGCAAAAGTGCCCCACACCAATGCATTGTACGTTCGCTCTGTCGTATGGTCGAAAAATTGGCGTCCGAGCGATGTTTTCGCCTCGGGAGTTTTGGCAATCAGCAGCAGTCCGCTAGTGTCCTTGTCGATACGATGGACCAAGCCAATGGATGGGTCGTTCATATCGATTTTGCCTTGGAAATAGAATGCCAACGCATTCAGCAACGTGTGCTCGTAATTGCCATGTCCGGGGTGCACCACCAGACCGGCAGGCTTGTTCAGCACAAGTATTTCGCTGTCCTCATAGACAATGTCCAGAGGTATTTCTTCGGGCGTAATAGTGAAGTCGTGCGGTTCGTGATCGAGCATCACTTGCACCACATCTCCGGGTTTGACGCGATAGTTGGATGCGACGGGCTGGCCGTTCACCCACACATTTCCGGCATCGGCAGCCGTCTGGATGCGGTTGCGACTGGTGTTGGTCATATGTTCGGCCAGATACTTGTCGACGCGTTCTTTGCCCTGACCGCTATCTACCTCACACCGCCAGCGTTCCCATATTTCTTCTTGCTCTAGAACCAACTGTCTTCCTCTTTATCGTCCTTGGCATTGTTGTGCAATACCGCCTTCTCTATATCACTCGACAAATATAATGCCACAGTTTCTCCCTCGACCAACATTTCTCCCGGAGAGGGCGATTGACGATAGACCACTTGCTCTACACCGTCTTGCTGCTCTTCATCGCGTTGCACAGCTCCTACAGTCAATCGATGGCTGAGCAGCATGCTACGCGCACTCTGCAGATTCAGTCCGATGACGCTCGGAACAGTCACTTGCTGCGTGCCACGACCGTATCCGACCACCAGACGTACGCGCGTGCCTTGTGCCAACTTGGTTCCCGGTTCTATACTCTTGCCTCCGGATTTAACATCCAACACCAAGTCGCGGAATGCCGATGGCTCGTAGTCAAACGTAGTATCGACCGACAGGCCAAGATTGCGCAACGTAGTTGCGGCCTGACGCGAACTCATATCTTGCATGTTCGGCATCACGATCTGCGGACGACTGGTCGCGTTGATGATGACATACACCTCGCGGCCTTTCTTGGCGTGACTCAGCGCTTTCGGATTCTGGTCAACAATCGTGCCAAAAGGCACCTTGCTGGAATAGGTCGAGTCAATCACATTCAGTACGAGACCTTGCTCATCCAAAACCGATTCCGCTTCCGAAACCGACATGCCTGTTACATCCGCTACCTCAATCTCTACGCCATGCTGGGTGTATTTTTTCAACCAAATCAGCAATATTAGCAACACCAGCACACCTACTACGATGGCCAACAGAATGTTCCAACCAACAAATTTAAGGTCTTTTTTGTCAAAATTTTGAAGCTTATTCATATAAAATGTAAATTTTATTGCGCAAAATTACATTTTTTTTTGCATATATCCAAAAATTGTAGTACTTTTGCACCCGATTTTCGCAAAAAGGCGAAGACTTAATGATTTTAAAGCTTTAAAAACAAACAACTTATCAGTATGAAAAAGATGCTTCTTATCGTAGCTGTTGCTTTCGTTGCAGCTAGCTGCGGAAACAAGTGCTGCAACAAATGCTGTGAGAACGACACAACTGCTAACGATACCGTTGAGGTAGTTGAGGTTGTTAATGACACCGTTGCTGAGTAATTATCTTGTTTCTCACTAAGGTTCAACCTGAAAAAGAAGCGGCCAAGATGGTCGCTCTTTTTTTTGTTACTTTATCAGGTTGTGCCCGGTCATTTCCGCCGGTTGTTGAATACCGAGAATATGACAAATCGAAGGTGCTACATCGGCCAGAATACCATTCTCCACTTTCGCATCCGTATGATCCTTGCTGATATAGATGAACGGCACAGGATTGAGCGAGTGAGCGGTGTTAGGCGTTCCATCCGCATTGATGGCGTTGTCGCAATTGCCGTGATCGGCAATCAGGATAATCTCGTAACCGTTGTCCAGCGCGGCCTCAATCACGCGATTTGAGCACTCGTCGATGGTCTTCACGGCTTTCACGATAGCCTCGTAAACGCCCGTGTGACCTACCATATCGCCGTTAGCAAAATTCAGCGTGATATAGTCGAAGCGCTGCGTCTTGATAGCATCTACCAGCGCGTCTGTTACCTCCGGAGCTGACATTTCCGGCTTCATATCGTAGGTCGGCACTTTCGGGCTAGGAATCAGAATACGCTCTTCGCCCGGATACTCGGCCTCGCGACCACCATTGAAGAAGAAAGTGACGTGCGCGAATTTCTCTGTCTCGGCTATGCGTAACTGTTTGAGTCCCAGTTTACTAACCACCTCACCCAAGGTGTTTTCTACATTCTCTTTCGGGAATAGGATATGTAGTCCTTGGAACGAACTGTCGTACGGAGTCATGCAGCAATAGTGCAAACCCGGAATAGTTTTCATGCCTTGTTCCGGCATATCTTGCTGAGTCAGCACAATCGTTATCTCTTTAGCACGGTCGTTACGATAATTGAAGAAGATAACCACATCGCCTTCTGCGATACGTCCGTCACAGTTGGCATTAACCAGCGGCTCCATAAATTCGTCGGTATCTTTATGCTCCTCGGTGTGACGGTCGTAGCAACCTTGTACTGCGGCCACCATATCCGTTTCCTTGCGGCCAATACCGTTTACCAGCTGATCGTAAGCCACCTTGATGCGCTCCCAACGTTTGTCACGGTCCATCGCATAGAAACGGCCGATGATGGATGCTATGTGCGCACCGTTGGCATCGCACACTTTCTGCAGGTCAGCCACAAAACCTTTTCCGCTACGCGGATCGGTGTCGCGCCCATCCATGAAACAGTGAACAAACGTCTTGTCTGCCACACCATATTCCTTGCTGATTTCCACCAGTTTGAATAGATGGTCCAGGCTGGAATGGACGCCTCCGGTCGAGCACAAACCCATGATGTGCAGTTTCTTGCCGGCCTGTTGAGCAGCCTTGTACGCTGCTACAATCTCCGGATTCTGCATAATCGAGTTGTCGCGAATCGAACGGTTGATCTTCACCAAATCCTGATATACTACGCGGCCCGCACCTATATTCAGGTGCCCCACTTCCGAATTGCCCATCTGGCCGTCCGGCAGACCAACATTCTCTCCGCTGGCCTGGAGTTGCGAGTGAGGATATTTCGCCAGCAACGCGTCCCAATGGGGTGTTGGCGTTACGCTGATGACATCGGCTTTGCTCTTGTTGCCGATTCCCCAGCCATCTAGAATCATTAATAATGCTTTACTCATATAATCATCAAATTTAAAATATCAAATTTCAAATCACAAATGCGCAAACTTGCGCACCTGCGCCATTTCGCGTTTGTCGTCCGCCTCGCGCAGACTCTGACGCTTGTCGTAGGTGTGTTTTCCTTGACAGAGCGCAATTTCCATCTTGGCTAGTCCGCGTTCGTTGATAAATAGTTCCAGCGGAATAATGGTCTTGCCCGTATCTTTGGTCGCTTTCTCCAGTTTGCGTATTTCGCGGCGTTGCAGCAGCAGTTTGCGGTCGCGTTTGGCCTCATGGTTAGCGTAACTGCCAAAGCGATACTCAGCTATATGCATCTGTTTGACGTACATCTCGCCATGTTCCACGGCGCAATAACTATCCACCAGCGATGCTTTGCCCTCACGGATCGACTTAATCTCCGTGCCGAAAAGCTGAATCCCGGCAGTATAGCGGTCCAGAATGATATACTCAAACTTGGCTCGCTTGTTCAGAATATGTACATCAGATTTCAGTGGCATATATTCGCAAATCAGACTAACGACAGACTAACGACAGACTATCGAGTCGAGACAAAGACCTAACTTTCAGCCTCTGTATATTGCTCTTCTGTTTCACTATTTTCGTCTTTCGTCTTTCGACTTTCGACTTTTCTATATTTCTTCTGTCGTTGTTCCCAACGCTCGCGAGCGTATTGCTGCATATCGATCACGGTATCGTTTTCGTCGATGATCTCCAGACCAAAGATAGTCTCGATGATATCTTCCAGCGTCAGGATGCCGACAAACATACCATATTCGTCTATCACCTGCGCTATCTGGCTCTTCTGTTTCAACATTGAGTCAAATATCACGCCGAGTGTCAGGTCTTGGTCAAAAGCCGGCAACGGGCGTTTGATGCCACCCAGAGTCTTGCGAAAATGGTCTTCGGTCAGTTCTTCCAGCGCATCGTTACGCAGCACATAACCTGTGATATATTCCGGCGATTCGGGCTTGTAGAGCGGAATACGCGAAAAATGGTCGTATTCATCGTTGTCGTAATAGGCGCGAAGCGTCATATTTTCCGGTGCAATCTTAGCCACTACACGCGGAGTCATCACGTCGTAGGCATGGATTGTATCCAAACGCATCAGGTTGCTGAATATCTTGTTCTCATCCTCATCCACCACGCCTTCTTCTTCGCCCACATTGACCATCGAAAGCACTTCTTCACGGCTTACAGACGGTTCGTCCTCGTTATCCGGAAAGGCTTTCGTGATCAATTCCACGAGCAGTACAAACGGATAAAGAACAACAATCAGTACACGTATCGTGCGAGCGGTAAAGCCCATCAGCTGACGCCAGTAGGTAGTACCTATCACTTTCGGAACAATCTCGCCGAAGATAAGAATCAGCAGCGTAACAATAGCCGATACCAGTCCGAACCATTTGCTGCCAAACACGGCTGTCGCCTGCATTCCCACGCCGGCCGCACCTATCGTATTAGCAATAGTGTTCAGCGACAGAATAGCAGCCAAAGGACGACCTGTGTCCTCTTTGTAACTATTCATCAACTTCGCGGGCGCGTAGCCCTCTTCCTCACGCAGATTGATATAACTTAACGATGTGGTCATCAGTACCGATTCCAATACGGAACACAGAAAACTGACGCCCATTGCACCGAATAAAAACAATAAAAGTAGTGTCATAGTCTAAAAAATCGTGCAAAGTTACACTTTTTTTTGCATATGTGCAAATTTTGTACTATCTTTGCAGCGAAATTTTGATAAAAGGCGTCTTACGCGCTTTGTTTTGGCTGGTTAGAATCTGGTAAATTCACGTAAATCCAAAGCATTGCAGCAGAGATGCTCATTAGTGTGTATTACATGAAGTACGCGTTGCGTACTATTCGTTGTACATACGGCGTGGGCTTCAATGTTGTTCGTTCGGATTTACAGGCAATACCAGAGCCTTAACCAGCGGAACAGCAATATTGCAGTCCCGCCTTTTTTGTATGTAATTAACTTTTAACTATAAATATTATGAAAAAACTATTCACTCTAATTTTATCCTTTACAACATCAGTTACATATGCTCAGTGTAATGTAGCATCTTTTATTATTGATTCTGATGGATATGTCAATGTGCGTTCTGACGCGAATTCAAAAGCCGAAATAGTTGCGAAAATTAATTCAGGGACAACCGTTTACTATGAGCGTAATAGTAATTCGAAATGGTATCATATATCATTGAAAAAATCAGGAACTCCTCTAGGATATGTTCACTCCAGCAGATTATATGCGTCAGAAGAATGGCCCTTATTAGCATATATTAATAATATTTACGATACTTTTACCGATATCTGCGATTCTCCTAATGGCAACGTCATCTTGCAATTGCCTACAGAACAGTCATATTCTTTGGAACTTAGTGATTATAAAAACGGATGGTGGAAGATTGAACGTCTGGAACTTATCAATTATGAGCAAGGAGAAAAAACTTCTTTACCCATCCCCTCCAATACTGATTATTGGATTTGTACCACAAATATTAATTCTGAGATACAGGGTGATGGGTATTGTCCGTTTGATTTATTAACCATACCGGAAAACGGAGCCCCTATAATAAAATCCTACCCAAACGGAGAATTCCCCACCGCGATTGCTAACCTATTGGAGCTTAGCCGAAACAAACTATTCATCAAGATAATACTTAAAGACGGACATATTGGATGGGCGCCAATAAATCTTATTTGCTATAATCCTTTTACCACTTGTACTAGTTGCTACTAAAATAAAAAATGCAAGGAGTGTGCCGAAAATCCGATAAAGAGTAGGCATAATTAAATCTTCAGAAAAATGAAAACAAAAAACAAATCTGCAATGATTTATGAATTAGTAAAAGCAATTATCTTTGGACTTACTGCTTTAGTGGTTTTATTCTACGGCCTCGGTAGTAATTATTCGGTGTCTGTACTCGAATATTACTTATATAAAATGGATTTTTCGATCAAGTTTCCCGATGAGCCACAGATGTTATGGTGCTATTTGAGGATGATTTCTTTCTATTTCTGTTGTATAATATGTATTGTTTCTGTTATTTCATATAAAGTATATGATGCAGCAGAAAATAACAAAGAACTACCTGTCCAAAAATAGAATAATAAGATAATCCAAGAATAATACAACAAAATGGATGATTCTTTGTTGATGTGCGATAGCACTGAGGGCGACGGCAAAGCCGAAATCGTCATGGATTATGTGATGTCGTGGAGTTTACGGCACGCGGTAACAAATGAAACAAACGAGAAAACTCCAAGACTACTTCAATATTGCCGATATATGCTCCATAAATTGCTTCAACTAAAAGCGCCGTTAGAACAAATCGTTTTCGAAAAAGTAGAGGTTTGGAAAGAGTGGAAAAATATGGATTTATGTGTCGAAGTTACGTTTACTAATAATGGACAGAGAGAATTCTATGCGCTCTTGATAGAGAATAAATACTATTCTCCTCTACATTTGAAGAAAGATACGAAAGGGATTTGGCGCAATCAAGTGGATGTATATAAAGAGATATTTGAAAAGCATTACAATTTTTTAAAGAAAGAAGAAAGAAAATATGCACTTGTATCGTGCTTTGAAAGCAATGACGACAAAATACGCTTGTATGATGAAGCTCTAAAATTCGGATTTAAAGTATTTGGGTTCTATGATATCATTAATGAATCATATTGGGATGAAGCAAATGGTAAATATGAAGATTCCGAAAGCGACATCTTCAATGAATTTTGGTTGAGAAAGTGGTAATTCTCTAATTTTCCTATCTGGTTGCTTGCCATTTGACTGACATTTAGCAGGAGTGATCGAGACATTTACGTGGAGAAGTGCTAAATCCTAGCATATCTCCACGATCCGATAGTCTCTCGATTGTGTCTTGTTAGTCTGATCTCGCATTCCGGCAACTATTGCTCTCTCAATGATATAGGTTTATGTCCTTTGGACAGCAGTTACCGCCATTGGCGGGAGGAATTGTTTTGACGGACTACGTTAAATTTATCTATAAGTAGGCAGTCGGAACAATCCCTCATGGCACGCCAGTGCTACTGCTGGCAAAGGGGTAAATTTATGTTTTTGTTATAATCGACTTATTTTTATTATTTTTTTCCATTTATACGAGCAATAAACGTTTTTTTCGGTCAAATGCTTGCAAATTTGAAAAAAAAGTAGTACTTTTGCAGCCGATTTTGAAAAATTAGTATTTTGAAATGACAAAATTATCGGATATTCTCGCTATAACCGGCCGGCCTGGACTGTATAAACTTATCAGTCGCGGCAACAATATGCTGATTGTCGAATCGCTTGTTGACGGCAAACGTATGCCGACTTATGCACGAGACAAAATCGTGGCGTTGAGCGATGTGTCGATGTTCACCAACGCCGATGATGTTCGCTTAAGCGAAGTTCTGACCAGTTGCGGTAAGGTAGAGAAACTCAAACCGACACAGATCGACCATAAGAAAGCCAGCAACGAAGAAGTGCAGAAATGGTTCGACGCTGTGCTGCCCGATTGGGATCGTGACCGCGTTTATCCGAGCGACATCCGCAAACTGATTGCGTGGTACAATATCCTCGTCAATGCCGGTATTACAGACTTCAGCATCGACGAACCCGAAGAGGAGAAATAAACAGCCCGAAGGGCGATAAACGCAGCCCTTGACTGCTATAAACAGCGGCTATGCCGCGACTAAACGAACTTATTTATAGCATAGAATCTGTAGCGCCACGGAGTGCCCAACAGGATTGGGATAACTCGGGAATGCAGGTAGGTGACACAGAACGCGACATTCAGTCGGTTCTCTTGACAACGGACGTAACAGAAGCCGTTGTCAGTGAGGCTATTGCGCTTGGTTGCCAACTTATCGTCAGTCATCATCCGCTTTTGTGCCACGGACTCAAACAGGTCTGCGGACAAACGCCGCAGGCACGAGTAGTCGAAACAGCTATTCGTCACAACATCGCTATCTATTCGGCACACACCAGTCTGGATGGCGTGCTGAACGGCATCAGTGGCCGTCTGGCGGACAAACTGGGCGTACAGAACTATCGCATTCTGATTCCTGCCGAAGACGGCAAAACGGGTCTCGGCGTTATCGGCCGACTGGCGCAACCGATGGCCTACGACACATTCCTTGCACACGTACGCGATACATTATCTACCACATATGTGCGCTACACGTTGCCCGCACACGAACAAGTGCAAACTATCGCTATGTGCGGAGGTGCCGGAGCAGAATTTGTGGATGAGGCTATCCGCCAAGGCGCAGACGTCTATCTCACGGCCGATTGCAAATATCACGAGATGCAGGATGCCGCAGGCAGAATTGGCATGGTAGATATCGACCACTGGATTAGCGAGAACCATGCACGCGACATCTTCCGCGACATCCTCTCGCCACTTGGCGTCGAGTGCCATATCAGCAAAGCTGATAATACTCCTATTAAGATACTTAAATAACTGATATATAATAACATTTAATCCCTCTCCGAACTAAGAGGAGTTCCCCAAAACTCGGGAGGACTGCTAACGAAGTGATAGTCCGACCGAAGAGCGGGAACATGGCGCAGATTCCTATGAGCGACGTGGTCGCGAATCGTATTGAGCCATAGTTCACGCGACATGGCTAAAGAATTAACAGTAGAACAGCGACTGAAAGCGCTGTACGAATTGCAGCAAGTGGATTCTAAAATCGACGAACTGCGTATCCTGGCGGGAGAACTTCCGCAGGAAGTAAAAGACATGGCCGATGAGGTAGAAGGCCTCAAGACTCGTCTGAGCAACATCGAGAACGACATCAAAGAGTGCGAAACACAAATCTCTGATCACCGCGTACGCACCGAGAACGCTAACGCGTCTATCTCGCGCTACAAAGAGCAACAAAACAGTGTACGCAACAACCGTGAATTCGACAACTTGAACAAGGAAATCGAATACATGGAATTGGAGATTGAGGCTAGTCAGCGTAAGATCAAGCACTACTCCGCTGAACTCGAGCAACGTATTCAGGACAAGGCCAAAACAACCAAAGACATCGAGGAGCGCACAGTAGATTTGAACCTGAAACGCAACGAGTTGGACCAGATTTTGTCAGAGACAAAAGCTGAAACTGAGGCACTTATGCTCAAGGCCGGCGAACTGGAGAAGAAGATTGACGAGCGTCTGTTGGCCGCTTTCAAACGTATCCGCAAGAACGCTCACAATGGTTTGGCTGTAGTTAAGGTCGAGCGCGACAGCTGTGGTGGTTGCCACGCTAAGATTCCTGCACAACGCCAGATTGATATCCGCACACGCAAGAAAATCATCGTTTGCGAGTTCTGCGGACGTATCTTGGTTGACCCGGAGATGTAAAAAACAGTCCAAACAACATTTCGATAGAGCGCTACCCGATTGCGGTAGCGCTTTTTTTGTACAAAATTCTACATTTGACGGCAGTAATTCCACATTTTGCAAACTCAACTTAGCAAATGCGGCTAATCTTCCCCATTTTTTGCAGGTTATTGCACACACATGTACGCGAAAAGCAGTAATTTTGCAGCGTGAAAAATATACGCATAGCGCATCGCGCGCAAAATGCACCAAAAATACCAACAAAGCAACACAAAAACACGCAATACAATGGAAAACTTTACTCCATCTAAAGCACACAATCAACATCTAGTATTTAACGAGACTTTATCGTGGAGAAGCCAATTGACTTTTGGCTTCGAAAAGGGAAGGCAGGCGGGGAGCCTAAGCCGACCGAGAATCTCACGAGACAATCACCAGACAATCACGAGAGTGCTACCCCAATTTAGGGTATCACTCCGCTCCCTCCGCTCTCTCCTCCTCGCATCGATTATCATAATTGGTGCCACCTTCGCCTGGGGAGCAGCTCCGGATTATGAATCCTATGATTGGGATGATGAGGAAATTAACGCGGTCGTTGGATCTCATGGCGCGATAACTATTTCCGGAGATCTGGGAAGCGCAGGGAATGTGAGCGGGCACTACTATTTGCCAATTAGTGCCAATTTGAAAAATAGCGATTCTCCATGGCAGGGGTATATGGGAATAGCAGCTACAAGCAAAATTGATTCAATAGAGATACTTTATTGCCCGAATGGAAAAAACAATACAAGTATAGCATGGGTTGCTTGGGGAAAAGATATTACGCCAAACCAATATACTTTGGGGCATGGTGTTACCACTGGAACAACATCATCAAAGGCATGGGATAGTCGTATTTGGGAAAAAATTGACCTGACAGGTATTGCTGCGTATACCATTTATCTAAGTCGCTCTATTCGTGAATTTCGCGAAATAGGAGGTTCTTCTAATTTAAGTAACTTTGGTGCTGGTCAAACCATTAACGTGTTGGGTATTCGTGTTTGGCTTAAACCGGCTGCATCTTGTCCTACTCCGACGGCTTCGCGTGGAGGGACTGAGTCTGGTTCTGAGGTCTTGGGCACCAATGGGTTCAACCTCACTTGTTCTGCTACAGGAACCGATGTAACCTATCAATGGAAACAATATCCCACTCCGGGTGGAACTCCTGCCACAGCAACCAATGCTGAAGGCTCGGGAGCAACGACAACCTCTTTCACTCCATGCCCTGCTGCCATCGGAACATACATCTATTTTTGCGTGGTAACGGATGCTTGCGGCAATACAGCCACAACCAGTTATTCTGGTGCGTTTACATTTACAGCTCCGCCTTCACATAATGTTACGGTAAATGTCAACAATGCTTCTTATGGTTCCGCTACCGCGGCTTCTGCTACGGTAGTCCAAGGCCGCACAACAACTATAACAGCAACACCTAATACGGGTTACGTATTCGACCATTGGAGTGTCTCTGGTGCAGGCTCTACTTTGTCTTCCATAGCCGACAATCCCACAATCCTAACAATGGGAACCACAGATGCAACAGTAACCGCCTATTTCGTAGAATCCACCTGCCCCACACACGGAACGGTGTTTAGTCTGGCTATGAAAAATAATGGGTCCGAGAAAAGCTTAACAGCAAATGAGGAAGTAGATCTTTCATTGACTTATGCTACTATATCTGGAGGTTCTGCCACCTTTACCAATACTGGTTCTGCCAAGGGGAAAATCACAAAAGCGAATCCGGGGCAAATCTATTTTGATGGAAACGCTGCATATGTGATACTTGATTTTGAGTGTCCTATTCAAACAGGAGATACTATAAAAGTAACTAATGCTACTTCTATAGAGATGGCCTTTACTACTACTGCGACATTAGACGCAACATATAAAACAACGACATCGGATGGAATTGGAACTTTCATTGTTCCTGCAGCGCTGAATAACGTTTCTAAGCTTTATTGTTGGCGTGCAACGGGAAATGGCCTTAAATTTACAGCCATCAACATCACTCGCCCACTCTCTCACGTAGCACCTACGAGTGTGACTGTAGAAGGCACATGGGATCGTTTCGCAGGCGAAACAATCACACTGACTGCTACTCCTGTCGGCGGTACGGGCACTCCGTCTTACAAATGGCAGAAACTACTTGGCTCTACATGGACAGATGTGTCCAATGGGGATAATATTTCCGGTGCGACAAGTGCAACCCTTCAAATAACATCTTGTACAAAAGACAATAGCGGCAAATACCGCTGTATCGTTAATATGGGCGCCGTAGGATGCGAGACTGCCTCTGCGACAGCCACAGATGGTTCCGAAGGTTTTAAGGTTAAAGTATATACCTTGGATTGCTACAATGGCGGCGTTACATCGTACAACTTCACCCGTATTGGCGATACTCAAGCAGGAACACTAAACGTTAACCTTGCAGCAAACACATCCTATGAATTTGAAGTGGTAGGTGATGATGAATATTATGGTAATACCAGTACTATCAATGAAGATGTCACAAATTGGGAAATGACTTCTAGTGCAGGGCACCTTCATCTCAATTCTGGTTTGGGCGGAACATTTACATTTACAATGGATTATAGTTCAGGAGGCAATAATAGCACTATCGGTGTTCCTGAATTAAGTGTTACTTACCCGCGCAAGGCTATATACGTAGTTCCGAATGGTTATACTAGTGACAATGCCAAGTTATCTATTTATTATTGGCGTACTAGCGGAAGTGATAATTGGTCTGACTTTTTGACTACGAATGCCTGCAGTGGTGGAAAATATGTTACTGAAATCCCTGCTTGGGCAACTGGATTCTCAATTGTTAGATTAAAAAATACTGCGACTTCCGGTAATTGGAGTGACAAATGGAATCAAACAGAAGACGTAGCAACTAGTACAAGTTATGATCAATATACGGTCAACACTTGGTGTTCTGGTGACGGTTGTAAAGAAACTGTTACCGCGGGCTCCTTCTCGCCGTCCACATACACCATCTCCTTCAATGCTGGAGACGGAGAAGGCAGTATGCCCAACTTGACAGGAATCGTTTGTGATGCTAATCAAACTTTACCGGCTAATGCCTATGTCCGCAGCAATCATGTCTTCATTGGCTGGCATGCTAATGTTGCCACAACAATTGGAGGTAATGCTGTAGCAGCGGGCACGCTGATTGCAGATGGCGCAACTTTACAGCACATTACAACCAATATAACTCTCACGGCTCAATGGATGCAAACCTTCAATTTCAGCAATGGCAATTTCCATGATTGGGGAACCTGCGTTGGAGGCAATCTAACTCTGTCCGGAAGTTTGTCAGGCGTCAGCTACCAACTCTACAAGGATGGTGTAGCATCCGGAGAACCTAAAGCCGGCACAGGCAGTAGTCTCCAGTGGCACGTTATCGCTGATGGTGTTTATATGGTTAAGTCTGTCGCAAATGCTACTTACCCCGAAGCAACCATGCCTGGCACAGCCGATGTGCAACTGCAAGACCCTACAATTTCCGGTCCTACTACAGTTTCTGTTGGCTCAACCATTACCCTGGAACATAGTGGTTATCATATAGCCGGAACCAATTGGGTAAGTTCCAATACTTCTGTTGCGACAGTTTCTACATCCGGTGTCGTAACCGGAGTATCAGAAGGAACGGTTACTATTACCTTCCATGGCGTTGGTGGATACAACGAGGATGGTTCTCAGGTAATGACTTGTGATGGCACTTTTGTGATTACAGTAGAATCTAACGAAGATTGCGAAATCATAGCTTCTGCTGCAGCCAATACCACTAGCACTTTTTCAGCAAGTGTTGGATCGGTAGAATCTCACTATCTTGTAGCAGGAAGCAGTTTCTCAATTGATGGATTCTCTTGTGCAGTAGAATTAGAAAATGACGATGCCAACGAGCGCTGGGGAAACATTGTTCTCAGCCCAAAAGCGGGTAAAACATTCGAAGCAAGAGATAGTCTTATCGTCGTTGTTTACAATCCGACGGCATCAACTGCCACAATCGGTTTCGTTATTAACAACGACGTTTATGAAGCTAGTTGTGCATCGCACCAATTGCACTATTTCCGTCAATTACTCACTGAGGCCAACCTTACTTATGGTGAAGGAAACGTACAAATTGAGCATCACGAAGATTCCCATATTGCTGCCGCATGGGTTAAACATTGCGAAGTTGCCGGAGGATGTACCGAATATATTTGGAAAGCCAGTGATGCGACACAAGTAGGTTCTGGTTCACCTTATCTGTACGAAGTTACCGGAGTAGGAGCTGCGATGAAAAATGCTACCGGAGGTAGTGCCCTCTCTTTCGATGACATGAGTCCAGCATGTGGATCCTCTAACAAGAAGTTTACCACGGGAAGTAGTAAATTTGCTTTCAAAACCTACAATACTATTACAGGAATGACCATATATGGTTCTGGTACAGGAAGCAATAGAACTCTAAGTGGTTGCAGAGTCGGTTCGACTACCAGCAATTATGCAAGTGTTGTAGCAAGTACAGACGATTCCTTTGAAACCAGCGGAGAATGCGATCAAATGTATATCGTTTTTGAGAACGAAATCGCTGCTAATTCATACATCGAAATCACATTCAGCGGTAATGTCAATATTTCTGCAATCAAAACCGAATATTGTACCACTTGTGATGGAACACGATTAGTTCCTTCATCTGCTAGTGAAACATACACTATCGGTGGATCGTTCACAGAACCAACATTCGAACTGCAGAAAACGGATGGTACACTGATTAGTACTACTCCTATTTTGACGTTCTCGAGTTCAAACACTTCCATTGCTACAGTCAATACTACAACAGGTGAAGTCTCTTTCACTGGAGGTATCGGTTCAACAATTATCACCGCAATCTATCATGGCGATGCCACGTATTGCGAGGCCTCCGCAAGTTATACCATTACCGTCGTTTGTGCAGGAGGAGAGTCTGCTCCGAAGATTGTTGCGGATCCCGGAACTGCTTTGGACGGCTGTAATAGTTCCATTACACTATATGCAAGACAACAAGATGGTAGCGCTTTTGTGGGAGGAACCTACCAGTGGTATCGTGATGGAGAAGCCATTGATGAGGATGGTAATGATTTCTATTATGTAGTACGACGTTCCGGAACATATACCGTCGTTCGTACAGGCAATTGTACACAAGCAAGTACAAATTCGGCTGTGGTAACGAATGAGCAACCAGAGCCTACGGTTGAGAGATTAGTTCCATTCCAGTACTATCACGTAAATAAGACTTATACGACCAAGATGAAGATGCGTCACTTGTTTGCGGTTAAATCAATCGGAACATACAACGGTAAATCATATTCGATGACAGCAACGCGTAATGGTGTTGCTCTAGATTTAACTTCTGGCTATGATGATGTATTCATGCTGATAGAAGGTAGCGGTTCTGATCCTGACACAGTGATGATTGACCTAAATGAATTGAATGGAAAGTTCAGTGCGGGTGATGAAATCGAGTTTACCTGTTCTGCCGTTAACTGTAACGCTATCAGTCCAGTCAACGAGGACATCACGATGTATGTGATAGACGCCAAACCGACATTAGCATACATTTGCTCGGGGGCAGATGGGGCTGGTACAAGAAATAAGAAAAACTTCAAATACAATGGTGATTTCTTGACCGGTTATAATAAGGCCGATTTGTGTCTCCAAGATGGAACTACATCTTTTGATGCGGAAACAGAGTTGCCGTTCTACACCTATATCAAGACTCGCTATCGTGTAACTCCTGTTAATGGTTACGCACCATTCCGAAAACTCGACTACGAGCCATTCGACCTGTTGCTATTGACGGACTATCCAAAGGCAACAATCAACGATTTGACGAGAAACAAATTTGACTCGATGTATGTGCTGGTTGATTATCGTCCAATGTTGTCCTTCAAAACCCACATGGTAGCTAAGACTCCATCCAGTTGGGCAGCAAAAGGCTTTACCACCGAACCTGTTGTGCCAAAAGCCAAACCGCAAACAGCAATGAATATTGTTTGTTATTCGCACCCGATGTTTAATGCCCTATCTATTGGCAGTGATGGCGTTTATCGCGATAATGATGATCTGGACCAAGTGGTATACCAGATGTTGAGTGATGGAGGTTATGATAAGAACAAAGGTATTCAAGGTTTTGAGATTGGCGATGCGGGTAATTTCGTTACCATTGCCTTTACGCACTATGATGCGAAAATCGGCACTCCTTCCGACAATGCCGTCTCGTGGAACGCCGAATCCGATGACCGCAAGTTAGTCGCTTCCTGCGAGCGCCAAGCTAACATCGAGGCACGTATGATCTTGATATCTGTCAATGCAGATGCTCTCTGCAAGATGACCACGGCCGGAATGGTAGTAGTAGATAGTGCATTGCAGTATTTGCTTATTACTGATCCTGAAAAACTCGCTGACTGTAGCCTTATCTTCAACGATAACCACGGCACAGGTGTTTGGTCAGACAAACTCAATTGGGGACCGCGATACAACCAGTTGCCGAATGCAGACCTTGGGGCTCACGTCATTCGTCCGTGTACCGTAGATATTCCAAATGCCGTTTCGTTGAACATCAAGTTGGAGCAGACGGGCAAAATAACCATCCCGGTAGGTAGTGCACTGAATGTCGGAAGTACGATCCGTCGGCACAATTCTGCTACTCGTACACAAATGCCAACTAATGCAGAAGATATCTCTATTGCCGCCAATGCTTCTGGTAACGGTACGCTAATTTTGAGCAATCCGGCTGGTGATACCAAGGCTTCTGTACAATTGTATAGCAAAGCACAAACAGATGGCTCAAACACGGTCGCTAATTGGAAATGGCAATACATCGGAACACCATTCAATGATGTAAGCGATGCAATGAATTGCTACTACGAGAGCTGGTTGTATAGTTGGAGCGGAAGTGGTTGGACCGTTGTTCCTCGCGGAGGAGCATTGACTCCATTCATAGGATACTGCATCACGCATCCAGAGGCCAATCATACTTATAACATGACTGGTACACTCGCTACTACCGCTACGCAGAATATATCTGTTCCCGCAAACGGCTATATGGTTGTTGGTAACTCATGGACAGCACCTATCCAAATAGAGAATTTTGAGAATGACGACTTTGAGAACATCGCGGATAAGAGCGTCTACTTCTTCAACACGGGTAGTGATCCGAACGGAACAGGTGGTGTTACTGAAGAGGCCACGGGTGATGCACGTTGGGCATCTGCGACCTACGTATCCGTTCCTATCCATTCGGCTCCTTATACAGGCGATGCAACGATTAGTTCAATGCAAGGATTCTATGTGAATACCGTAGGAGGCTCTGCAGGTACACTACACTTGGATTACAACAAGTTGGTACGTCCTAAGTCAGGACAGAGCGCTATTTCCGGACCGATGCACGTAAGAAGTCGTGTTGCCGCTGTTGGCGATGAGCCAATAGTAGCTAAGTTCTTCGTTTGTGGTACCAATTATGATGATCGTCTTGTTATCCTAGAACGCGAAGACTTCACTCGCACGTACGATAGCGGTTGGGATGGAGAGAAATGGGAAGGCAATGCTATCTCGCCGATGATTTATGCTCTCAATGAGAAGGGAGGTCAAGAAGCCGTAACGGCTACGCCTGATATGGAAGGCACGCTTATCGGTTTCCGCGCAGGCGAGGATGATGAATATACCTTCCGCTTCAACTATGATGGTATGGCTGAGCCAATATACTTGTTAGATACCGACACGAAAGTATATACTCGTGTCCTAACAGGTAATACCTATACGTTCTCTACTACCGACAAAGCAGCGCACAACCGCTTCATCTTGACTCGAACAGAAGGACAACAAACACCTACAGGTTGGTCAAACTTCACGGGAGAAGAGGATAAGGTAGTGAAGTTTATCAATAATGGCAAACTGTTCATCTTCGTTCACGGCGTATTGTATGACGCAGTAGGAAAGGTGGTTCGATAATATGGGGAGGAAATGACGATGAGACACACACACGATAGAATGAAACATTGGTACAACATAGTCTTTTCGGTTCTTTGCCTGTGGGGAATAACCTTGCAGGCAAAAGCCGTGGACTATAAACCGTACCAAATGCCGGGACAAGTCCAAAGCACTTATGTGGCAAAGGGTATATATGTTTCTTCAACAAAGAAACAACCGAAAGCTATTGGCGCTTCTGCTTCTATGCCAACTGCTTCTTTCAGTTCGACTAGTAGCTACGCTAATTCGCTTAATCTCAATGAAGGAGTAGCCGCGCTGAACGCAAGTGGAGGAATAGCAGGAGTTCCAACTACAAGTGGCCCTCGCAAAGTTGGCCCTGGTACCCCAGATGAGCCCGGAAATCCTGACGATCAGCAAATCAATACACCTATTGGTGATGCATTCTGGCCGTTGCTATTGATGGCAATGGTATTTGGCGGAATACTATATTTCCGTCGCAGAAAATTGACTCATTAAACTCTTATATATATGAAAAAGCATCTTTTATTAGCCGTATTGGCTTTCGCTGCTTGCACTTCACAAGAGACAAAGGCCGCACAAAATAACATCGAGTTTGACCCTTCGGTGTATTATTCGCAGCTGATAATAAATAGCAACTTATACCACTTCCATTGTAATACTGGTAAAGTGGGAGGACTAGGTCAGTATGATCCTTCAACAGGAACGGTAAGTACTGGAGAATACGTCAGTAGTCGCGGTTTTGACTATGTGAACGGACTAGTTTTTAAGGCTACACTGGAGGCAATCCAACAACATTATAATACCGAAGGGCTGAGAGAGGATGCATATTCATGGTTCAAGAGCATTGAGGAGTTTGGCAACCGCTACTATAATGGTGACCGCAATGGCAAATCATTGGATGACCTAAATGCATGCAAATTGTATTTTGGATTGTATGATATTACTAAATCCGGTGGTTTAGGATTAGTGGATGGCAGAAATTACGAAAACTCTACTACTGCATCCAACTGCCAAACAGCCAAAGGAAAAGCTTTGGCGGGATTAAACACGCACAATAGTTCTTATGCTATTTCTTCTGCGGTCTCCAATGCATTCTGCGGAGACGATAGCTATACAGGCGGATGGTTCCACAAAGACACCTACAAAAATCAACTTTGGTTGGATGGTCAGTATATGGGCCCTGCATTGTTGGCAATGATGATTGCCGACGGGCGGTATATCTCAGGCACAGCAGCAGGCGATTGGGCTATTATCCGCAAGCAGTTTGACATGTGCTGGAATAGATTGTGGGATAGCAACAAGAAGCTGCTGTACCACGCTTTTTCGGCAGATCCAACAGACGCACAAAATAACTCGGATGCAGAATATTGGGCAGACAAAACCGGTACATATGCCACTAATCCACATTATGGTGCTTCACAGGAATTCTGGGGACGCGCAGCTGGTTGGTACTTCTTTGCTTTGGTAGATATATTGGAGCAAATGGATAAGGTGGGCAAGAATGGTTCGGATGCAGATTACGTGGAGTTCAAGCGTCAATTGGAAGCAGTAGCGGATGGACTTCTGGCTCGTCAGGATGCGACAACGGGCTGTTGGTGTCAGCTGTTGCAATACGAAAACGGAGTAGTACCGGATGGTTGTACGACTGCAAACTATTTGGAGTCTTCGGCAACAGCAATCTTTACAGCTACATTTTTGAAAGGAATACGCTTAGGATATTTGGACAAAACGAAGTATGAGGCTGCAGCCAAGAAGGCCTACAAGGGTTTTGTGGAGCAATTTATTGTAGAGAACACCGGCGGCGAGGACGAAGGCAACGCATACTCAATTATCAAATGTTGTGCATCTGCCGGTTTGAGTTCCGATCGTGACGGTTCTGCAAAATATTATTTAGCAGAGAATAGCAATAAAGACACTAAAGTGATAAACACTTATACTGAAGGAAAAGCTTTAGGAGCATTTATCCTTGCTGCGGTAGAATATGAGCGAGCATATCCGCCAGCAGAGGTAGGAGCATGCGGATGTATCAAAATAACTGTCGAATAATCAAATCCCCACTACTATGAGAAACTTATTTACTCGTTTATTTCTTTCTTCTAGGAAAGAATTAAGTGCAAATGTAGACTCAATATTACGCAACTCTGCGAGTCTGCTGGTTTTGCTATGCCTGAGTGTGGGATATGCATGGGGAACGAGCTATATCCCAGGAACCACAAAAACGGTGACTGCAAACGAGACAATTGATTATGCCACGATTGCAGCTGCAGATGCAACAACGTCTGGTAATTGGATTGTGAATCCGAGAGGAAATTCTGCCACGAGTAGTAGAAAATACACCAATGTAAACGGAGATTCGAACGGAAACCCAAATGGGATTACGGATAATATTGCCACAATTAGTAGCGCTGTGAATATGCCAACCATTCAGGTTCCTTCTACAGCGAAGTACAACCAGAATGGGAAATATGTAATCCATATGCGTATTACCGGCATTACGGGGATTATTGCGCATGGTGTAACAGGTAGTTCTGGTAGAGGATGTGCCATCTATGGTCAAGAATACTCCACTTCTTTAACAGAAAATACCGAATATGGAACGCCACTTGCTTCTATGACTCGCAGTAGTAATAGCGGAAGTTATATCTTGGAATACACTGGTTTTACTGCTAGCAAAGAATATTTAATTACAATTGCAGCCACAGGAGGTGATGATCAATTATATGCGATAGAATTAATTGCTGGTAGCACAGCTCCTATTTGTCCAAGTGGATTGACTATAAGTGGAACGCAAATTTATACGGAAGGACAAACAATTGAGTTGGAGGCTGAGCTTGCAGACGGTAACGGAGAGATTACTTATACTTGGTACAAAGGTACTGATTTTGCAATGGCTAAGGCTGCCGGTTCAATTGGAACGGGTGCAAGTTTCAGCAAGGTTTCGTGTACGACCGACGATGCAGGTAACTATTGGTGTGAGGCGACAAAGACAGACTGTTCTTCCGCAAACAACGCAAGCGCTTATGTTGTTACTGTTAATGAGGCTCCTAAGTATAATGTGGCATTTGCAGCCGGTACAGGGGCAGTTGGTACAATGACTACGTTGCAGAAAATCGAAGGTGCAACGGTAACTATTCCTGCTCCCACTTTTACAGCTCCTACTGGTAAGTATTTTTCCGATTGGATAATTGCAGGAGTCGCCGGTATGACAAGTGGGCAGCCAGGCGAGACCTTTGCAATGCCAGCCGGAAATGTTACACTAACTGCAAATTGGGTAACTGAGTTGACTGGAACTATAATATTCAACGTGGCTGTTAAGAATGTCGCCGCGAGCCAAACGACTACGATGCCATTCTATATATCCGGACTTGTAGGCGAAACTTCCGATGGTGCAGGGACTGTAACCGATATATCTAAGACTGATCGCTCCGGTAAGTATACGACGAACTGTACAGCAGGCAAGGGCGTGAAGTTTGTGTTTGAGGTAAAAGATGGTTATGAGTTTACTCCTACGGCTATTTCTGTTCAATTGGCATCTGTAAGTACTACGGATTTTACATTCACTGCGGTTTTATCTGATGAATATGGTCATGTCCTAACAAGTAATGATGTGGTGCCGACTAGTGATGGTACGTTGACTACGATCACGTTCCCGGCTTATAACGAGAGTTTCAAGGGAACAACTACGTTATTGCTGAGCGCTTGTAGATCTGGAGGAGATGGCACTTATCGTATAGGAAAGCCTATTACTATCACAGGAACGGTGGCTGCGAAAGTACCTTGTTCTGATCCCAATGCTCCTACAGCATTCGCGAATACGGACGTAGTAGGCACATCGGCTACTTTCTCTATTACCGATGATGCAGACGCGGCATCGTACGATTTGTATTATTCAACCAGCAGCATGGCTCCTACGGCAGGAACAGTGGCTACAGAAGCGGTAACGACTAAAACACCGACTATCACTGGCCTAGCCCCGGCAACAACGTATTATGCCTGGGTGCGCGCTGTCTGCGACGATAGTCATAAGAGCAGTTGGGTTGCACTGAGTGGTTCTACCTTTACTACAGGTAAAGCTCTGCCTAACAGTTATACTGTCGGTGCTAGCGCAGAAGGCGAATGTGAAGGTGGTATGACTGCCAAGATAACTCTCTCCGGCAGTCAAGTGGGAATAGATTACCAACTTAAGAAGGATGGTGTTAATGACGGAGCTGCTTTATCCGGCACCGGAAGTGCATTAGAATGGAGCGGAAAAGGCTCCGGTGAATATACCGTCTGGGCAGTAGAGAACGCTACGTACTCCGGACTGCAGATGAGCAAAACAGCAACGATAGAAGTATATGCTACTACGGCCATTACTACTCAGCCGCAGGCTGCAGTAACCGAAGAAATAAACGAGTCGTTCACTCTCGGTAGCGGAATGGTTGCTGCAGGCAATGCGTTGACCTATCGCTGGTACACTTGCGGCAGCACGGGCACCGATACAACATTTATCAGCGGAGCAACCAATGCAACGTACACCACATCCCAACCTATAGCCAACACCTATTATTATCGCGTACGCGTAGCAGGCACGTGCGGAGAGCCGGTATTGTCGAGTCTCATTACGGTAACAATCACTTCTGTATTGCTGCCTTCGGACGCCCCGATGATTTCTGTTCAACCGTCAGGAGACACCTACTGTGACGGAGACGCAATCAATGCACTGAGCGTAACTGCTACCGGTTCAGGTACATTATCTTATCAATGGAAGAAAGATGGTGTGGATATACCAAGTGCTACTTCGAGCACCTATACTCCTTCCGAGTCAGGAACGTATGCATGCGTAGTAACGAATACCGACGATGGAAAATACCCGATGCCGCTTGCTTCGAATGATGCAGTGGTAACCTTCTATGCCGCCGTAGCAGCACCTACGATCACACAAACCGAGAATGTCATTGATTTTTCTACCGCAACCGCCGATGCAACCATCTATTACACAACTGATGGATCTGACCCGACAACAAGCAGTGCTTCCGGGACTAGTTATACTCTCACAGCCAGTTGCACAATCAAAGCCTATGCTGTGAAAGACGGTTGTGAATCTTCGATAACTACACTGGCTGCGATATTCGATCCACGGGAATGCGCCGTGATAATCTCGTATACATTGGCTACTTCCGGAACAGCGACACCTACTATAGCTGCAGATGAAAACAATTTAATAGGAGGTTCTGCTGATTATAAAGTTTCTGGCACAACTCTAAATGACGGATATAAACTCAATAGTGATCAGTATTTTGGTCTGATATTAGCAGCAGGTCAGTTTAAGGCGGGTGACGTAGTCACAGTAACAATCACGAATAAGAGCGATGTAGGCGACAATGGTCTACATCTATGTACGTCTAAAACAGGTTCTGCTGTTCTCAGTATAGCCGCGGGCGACGTGGTAGTAGGTGATAACATATTCACACTTACTGCTGACTGCGATGCAATATATGTTGCCAGAAGCAGTGCTTGCGTTCAGAATCCGTACATCAAATCAATATCCGTATGCCGTAAACTAAACAAATACACGGTTACGTTCGATAAGAATGATGCGTCAGCTACCGGCACAATGGCCGAACAGTACTTCTACGAAGGCTTTGCAAACGCTTTGTCTCCGAATGCGTTCTCTCTATCCGGTTTTGATTTTGCAGGATGGGCAACCTCTCCGAGTGGTAGCAAAGTATATGACGATAAGCAAAGCATCACGCTGACAGGCGATATCACTCTCTATGCATTATGGGTACCTGAGACCTTTACACTGACCAACGTAGTTAATCCTGACGGATACGGAACAGTATCTCCTACGAGTGTATCAGGTCTTTCTTCGGGAGCAACTACGGCCATCAATTCCAATACATATACTGTTAACGGCACAACAACCGTAACAGCTACGCCGGCGGCCCAAACGGCGGAATATGACTATGCTTTCAGTGGTTGGACCGGGCTACCGGCAACAGTCACAGCCAATGCTACGGTCACGGCGAACTTTACGAGAACGCCGAGGACATATTCCGTGACCCTGAACACCAACGGAGGAACAATCAATTCCGGCAATGTGACGAGTTATACTTTTGGCACAGGTGCAACACTGCCAACTGATGTAACCAAGGATGGTGATTGGGAATTCAAGGGTTGGTACGATAATGCAGGCCTTACCGGTTCTGCAGTCACCACTATTGCAGCTGACGCAACCGGCGATAAGCAGTATTGGGCAAAATGGATATATTGTGCCCCGACCAATAGTGGTGAAACGGTATATAAATTTGAAGTAAATAGTAGTGTATCGGATGGAAATATTTGCTCTGATGGTAATAATCCCGCATATATTACTACTTCCACTCAATTAAGCACATTGATAGGCGGAACGTTGCAAGGATATATCACGAACAATAATTCTTGGAACAACTTAGCTTTTGCTAGCGGAAGAATCACCTACGCCAATAATGATAGAGGAGTATTGATTCTTACGTTAGACTGCCCATTGCAAGAAGGTGATTTAATCCGTTTTAACAACTATTCCTCCAGCAATAGCAAATACAACTATCTGCGCCATACATCTAATAGCACTTCGGATGATCAGTTGACACTTAATGCCAGCAGATCGGAAACGGAGATACAACAACTGGAGATTCCTGCAGCCTTTGCAGGAAAAACGGAGTTGTATATTGTACCGGGAAGCAGAACAACCGGAATCTCTTATTTCGAAATCATTCGCTCTTGTGCGATTACTTTGGATGCAGGTACCAATGGTGGTACTGTAGGCGGTAATAGTACACAAGTGATTCGTACTGTAACTGGAGATCAGATTGCGCTACCGCATGCCATCAAAGAAGGCTATCGCTTCAAAGGTTGGTTCGCCGCTCCTTCCGGAGGCAGTGCGGTAAGCGAACCATATACAGTAACGAGTGGTACTACGCTTTATGCTCAATTCGAAGACTGCCCACATGACGGCACAATATATAAGTTTGAGGTTGGAACAGGACTGACCGATGGTGCTGTAACGGCCAATAATGTAGCGTTCGACTTCAACACGTCGAATTATCTCACTACGATGATAGGAGGTACTTTAACTACGGATGGAGAGAAAGCCTCGAAAGTATCTATCACAGGAAACAATGCCATTAATATCAACGATAATGCTGCTTATCTAAGAGTGGATATGGACTGTGCTTTAGCAGACGGAGATGTATTTAAGTCTACCATCGGTTCAAATACGATATATGTTAGTAAAACTAATTCCAGAACAAGTACGGTTGTTTTGCCGATTGGTGTCTTAACAGAAACGTCTGTCCCTGTTTCATTAGTGGGAGAGAAGACGCTATACTTATGGAAAGGAAACGGCAGTAGTAATGCGATTTCCTACTTTGAGATTACGCGTCCAAAACGAACCAATATTACGCTGAGCGCTCCTAACGCTTATAATCATTACACAACATCTGTAGTTGCTACGTACGACCAACCAATGCCGGAGATAGCTACTCTACCATTGCGTACGGGCTATGTATTCGGTGGATATTATGACGAACCGAATGGGGCCGGTACACAATACTACAACGGATTGGGTTATAGCGTTCACGATTGGGACAAAGATGTCGTAAGTGCTACACTGTATGCCTATTGGGTTGAGCCTTGCAATATTGCTCCTACATTGACGACGATTGTGCCTGTTGCTACAATATGGGATGGGCAAGGAGTTGATATGTCGCTTGTTCAATTGTCATGCGACTTCGATACTACGGGTATTCAATATTCGTTGGTATCCGCTTCGGAGGCTATAGCTGGATGTACGTTTATCTATATGGACGAACGTATCTATATACAAGGTACGCCTGCGTTAGGCAATGCTTCTACTGTTACGAAGACTATCACATTCACGATGGCCAATGATTGTTCTCCTGCTTCTACCTATACGGTAACGGCGACTATCCGCATCTATCCGGCAAGTAAGAAAGCGAGAATTGCTTACATCATAGAAGGAACAGAAGGAGGAGATTTTGATGACTATAATACTTCTCAAGAATCAAGTAGTTCCGCTTTGTTAAGCTATCTAAGAGGTTTCTATGACGTAGATTGTGTCAATGGATATGCCACCAAAGATGCTGATGCAATAGCCAATTTCTATAAAGACTATGACTTGCTGATTGTTACCGACTTTATGGAAACGCCCAAAGGTTATACCAATGCTATCGGTACACTGATTGACAAGAAACCTATCTTAAGTTTCGAGGCGTATGTTGCAGGTAAAAACGGAAGTAATTGGCATATAGGTTCAAACCCTGCAGACCCGAGTCCGAAAGCGAAGACAATGAAAGTTCTTTGCGCGGGGCACGCAATCTTCAAAGATGCAGAAGGAGTACAAGTGATTAACAAGCCGGGCGGCGTGAGTGATACGACGATTACCGTGCTTAGCACAACAAGCGGAAAAGGTCTGCAAGGATTCGTTATCAATGAGGCTCCAGACTTTATATTCCTTGCGACAGTACGCGATGAGAATAATGGTCGTGATCTAATTGTCAGTTGCGAACGGCAGATAGTATTCCAGGCTCGTTTGCTGATGTATTGCATCAACTATAATGAGATGAACAACTTAACGCCAGCCGGACGAGTGGTAATGCACCAGATGATTGAATATCTCCTATCAACCGACGAAACCAAAGTGGCAGACTGCTCGCTGGTATTCGATGATAAGCATGGTACGCATGTATGGTCTGATCCTCAGAACTGGGCTCCGGGCTATAACATTATTCCTACTGCATTCCATCCGACGCGTATCATCGCAGAATGCCATGTAGACATAGACGATGCGCATGCAGGTAGTGTCAAAGTGAATAAGGGACGCGATGGACTTGGTAATCCGGTAGATGGTAAATTGATAGTTGAGCCGTATGGAGGTTTGACGATTGCCGGTATCGTTGCCAAAGTAAACGACACACGTTATGCTTCGCCTATCACTATCAAAGCCGAAGATTTGTTGATTAAGGCAGACGCTACACATAATGGTGCATTCGTATATGGAAATAAAGAGTCGGATGTACGTGCGACGGTAGAATATTACAGTCGAGGCACAAATGCAAACTCAGCAAATCCCGTATGGCAATATATCGGTATTCCATTCCAGGCAAATCGAACAGCGATTGAACTATATTACGAAGCATGGATGTGTCGTTGGGAGAAAGAGTCCGGACTTGGCGGTCTATGGCAATGGGTGAACAACAATGACGTACTGATCCCGTTTGAAGGCTATTGTATCACGCAGGAGAGTAGTAAAACCTATACTAATTCCGGTAAACTGAATCCACCAATCACAACCACTATCGCATTGGATAATCAAGATGATGATGGTTTTGCATTTGCTGCTAACAGCTGGACGGCACCAATTAAGATTCAAGAGATGACGGCGTCCGACTTTATTAATGCAGAGCAGGCAATCTATATCTACCATACAGGCTCATACGCTGATTGGGAAAGTAATGGTGATCCGGTGAGTGCCGTCTCGCCTGGTTCGGCCGCAACCCTACCTGGGCAGTACGCCGTGATACCGATTCACTCATCGCCTTATCTAACTGGTGCTGACTCCGTAATTCCGGCTATGCAAGGATTCTTTGTGAAGACGACTTCTGATAATGCACAATTGGATTTGGTATACAATCGTACCGTATATGACGCTAAGTATTTCAGATCCTCTACGCAACCGATGCGTGCACCGCGAAGAGCATCATCCGCACCGGATGTGATGGTGCTGGGTGTCAGTGGTGCTACCTCCGGCGGCGATCGCGTGCATTTGCTTTCACGTGGTGATTTCTCAGACACGTATGAGGACGGCTGGGATGGCCGTAAGATAGAGGGCGATACTGTAGCGCCAATGTTGGCCATTATGAAAGAAACTGACAAAATGAGTGTTGCTGCCATTCCTACGCTGGACGAACGGGATTTGTTATTCCGCGCAGGAAGGGATAGTCTCTACGTCTTTAGTTTCAATTATGATCAAGACGGATTGTTCCTATATGACCGCTTAACAGAACAAGCAACACCAATAAAGACGAACAGGACTTATTCGTTCAAGGCGACCAATAAAATACCGGCAGAGCGATTCCTGATTACATCGAATCCTCCGCATGGAGTGCCCACCGATATGGATGCAACAAGTGCAGAATATATGAATAACAAGCCGGTAAAGATTATTCATGAGGATAAATTGTTTATTCTATACCGCGGTGAGGTATATGATGCACTTGGAAAACGCGCAAGCATAAATAAGTAAGGAGAGGAGTAGACCATGAAAAGACTCATTATTCGTATAGGAGTTGCATTAGTTGTACTCGTATCCGGATTCGCATTAGTGCAATCAGTACTGCTTGTTCTAAACAACAAGGAGGATCAAACTAATGCGTCATCTGTTATCGTGTCCTCTCCTTCTCCTACGGCTCTGCCGGTTCAATTTAGATTCTCGAGAACGGGACGCATCTCTTGGAGGGCTGATTATCAGGGGAGTTCGTCTACTAGCAGTACTCTTCTCCCGGAAGCAACTATGTCTTCTTCGCATGAACTGTTCGCAACCAGCCGCTCGCACGTACATATAATAGACGGAGGATACAGTACTGCTTATGCTACTAGTTCTTCGGGCAATACTTCCTCACGCGGGATAAACTATGGTGGCGGAGGAGTGATGATGCCAATGACGCATTTCTCCGCATTGGCGTCTGTGCGGCAAATAGCGCAACCCGAGGCGAATGAGGCACCTCAGATGGCAACAATGGCATCTGCACCGATACGTCATGCACCTGGGCCTCCTAATCCTCCAGATCCTCTTGATGAGGAGCACCAATTAATAGAACAACCCCTAGGAGATGCCGTATTGCCACTGTCATTATTGCTGATAGGATATGCCTTGGTAATGGTATGGCGCCATCGCCGGAGGGCTAATTTATAATACAAGGGACGCGCGCGTGTGCGTCCCTTATTATTTTTCTATCGCGTTCCTATCACGTTCTTATCTCTATCCTTCGGTTATCGTTCGGTTATCGTTCGGTTAAGACCAATGTGAACAAGCATAAAAAAAGGAGACCTCTCAGTCTCCTCGTATGAATGTTTATAAATCTAAAACGAAGTGGAGCATGGGGGACTCGAAGATTGCCTTACGCAATAATCGTTCGAATGAAATGAGATAAGACGATTTGCTGGCAATAATCGTTCGAGTAAAACGAGATAAGAACCCGGGCGAGAGTCCCCTGCAAAACGAAGTGGAGCATGGGGGACTCGAACCCCCTACCTTGACATTGCGAACGTCACGCTCTACCAGATGAGCTAATACCCCTTTGCGCTAAAAAACAAAGAAGGTTGTCTCACGACAACCCAATCTTTTTACTTAACCTTAAATCTAATACCATGAAAAACACGGTGCAAAAGTACTGCTATTTTGCAATATGACCAAATATTTTAGTAAAAAAGTGCTAAAAAAGAAAAAAGTGCTAATTTTAGTTTGCAAAAAGTCACAAAAAATTACTCTAGAAGATCAGGACGTCGCGTGCGCGTATGTTCTAACGACTGCTCGTACATCCATTCTTCTATCTTGGCCTGATTGCCGCTAAGCAGTATATCCGGCACTCGCCAACCCTTGTATTCTGCAGGACGAGTATAGACTCCCGCCTCCAACAAGCCGTCCTGGAACGAATCGCTCAAAGCACTCTCAGCATCGCCCATCGCACCAGGCAACAAACGCACGATAGCATCGGTCATCATAGCAGCAGGCAATTCTCCGCCCGTCAGCACAAAATCGCCGATAGTATATTCGCGTGTGATGAGATGATCGCGAACTCGTTGATCCACGCCCTTGTAATGCCCACAAAGAATAATGATATTCTCGCAGAGAGATAGTCGATTGGCTTCGCCTTGCGTAAAACGTTCGCCATCTGGTGCCGTGAAAATGATTTCGTCGTAATGACGCTCAGACTGCAAGTGACTAATTAGTCGGTCAATAGGCTCAATCTGTAAAACCATGCCCGCACTGAAACCAAAAGCATAGTCGTCTATCTTACGATGCTTATCCAGCGTCCAGTCGCGCAAGTTATGGACATAAATCTCGCAGAGCCCTTTGGTTTTGGCTCGTTGGATAATAGAATGGTTGAGTGGCGATTCCAGCAATTCCGGGCACGCAGAAATGATGTCTATACGCATGGTTCGTATTGATAGTTAATGATTAGGGTACAGGGTCATAGCCAGAACCTCCCCAAGGATGGCACCGCAATATGCGCTTAATTCCCAGCCAACCACCTTTGAAGATTCCGTGCTTGAGCACAGCCTCGACCATATACTGGCTACACGTAGGAGTGAAGCGGCACGAAGGCGGTGTCAGAGGCGATATACATGCCCTGTAGAAATAAACCGGCAACAGAAACAGCTTGCGACAAACTATTTTCCACTTATTTTCTTCAGGGCCTTGCATACTGATTTCTCTATTGCGGAGAACGGTTGTTTCTCCTTGTCCATATAATTAAACGCCAGCCAGTAGTGCTGGTCGCCCAGTAAATCTTGGTGTTGTCTGTATGCTTCGCGCATCAGTCGGCGCAAGCGATTACGGTCTACCGCATGCTTGAAGAGCGATTTTGGGGCCCAAACCAACACCTGTGTTTCTTCCTCCGTGGGCATATAGGTCACTCGAAGTGGCCATACCACGAAGCGTTGACCATCGCGGTAGAGTTGCTGAATACGCAACTGTCCATACAACCTGCTATGCTTTGGAAAACCATTCACTTAAGCGTTCTTCTCCAGATAATCAGCTATAGCCAACGGCAGCGAAGCAAACGCCTCTCCACGACCGGCGCGGATATCTACGCGCAGTCCGGCCTCGGTAAGCGCATGGATGGTGCTCTCGCCAAAGGCTGCAATCAGCGTCTTACCTTGCTCCCAATCAGGGAAATTCTCGCGCAATGCTTTCACTCCGGGAGGGGTAAACAGAGCTACCATGTCGTAATCGAACGGGCTATCCTGTCTCCAGGGAGTAGTTACCGTGCGATACATAATGGCCGGTTTGACCTCAATATCGTTCTGCGCGAACATATTAATTTGGTCTTGAGTATGGATATCCGATACCACCATCAGATATTTCTCGTTGGGGCGACGGTGCATAGCCGGCAATAAGTCCTCAAAACGATTGCCGCTCTCCGGGAAAAAGACCTTGCGCTTGCGGTACTGGATATATTTCTGCAAGTAGAGTCCCACTTGGTCTGAAACGCAATAATAATGCATCGACTCGGGCACTTTCAGACGCATCTCTTCGCACAAACGGAAATAATGGTCTGCCGCTAGTTTCGAGGTCAGGATGACCGCGGTATAATCCAACGGATTGATGCGCTGCAAGCGAAATTCGCTAGCCGTAAGTCCTTCAGTATGAATAAACTGATGGAAATCGCAATGTACACCAAACTGCTGCTCCAGACGGCTGTACGGATTATGCTCAGTGCTGGGACGAGGTTGAGAAAATAGAATCTTTTGTATCATATATTCGAAAACATTAGCGCGCTTAGACCCCATACGGCCGCCAACGGAAGGACCTCTAGGGTAAGAAAATACAACAGGATATAGAATATCGATGCAGGCGAAGTATAGAACGCACGCACCGAACGATAGATAAACCAAACCAGAAACAGAGCTGTCACCACCCCCATCGTCCAACGGGCAACCAACACGTTATCCACGTGGAAGAGCACTAGGACACAGGGATACAGAATAATCGCGCTCATGCTAACCAAGTGGCCGTATTGCTCGTAAATTTCCTCAAACAGACGTGACAATCGGAAGGTATAGTCGATCCAGAGATTGCACAACATCTTAACCATGATAACACTCAATATCAAGCCAAAGACTGCGATATAAGGAATCCAGCGGAAATCGCCTCCCTGGTAGAAGCACAGGCAAACACCCATCGCGGGCGTGCCGATACGAAACAGCGATATCAGCAATTGGCCAAAGAAATTGGCAGGAGCCGATTTGTAGGTGCGATTAGTGGTCTTGACCTGCCATATAGTCGTTACGCGGCTGATGGCACCAGGTTGCGCCACTTCGCTCAAGATAGCGCAAAGCAACAATGCCAGCATCGTCCAGCCGCACCAAGGTGCGCTCAGCGGAGATAATATGTGTGTCAAAGCCTGCATCTTATTGCTCGTCCTGCGCTAACCACAAAAATAATTTATCACCACGGTGCAACAGTTTGTCGGTCTTCAGCGAGAAATATTCGCCCTTGCGTACCTCTTGCACCGGCTGACCTGCTGCGTTGCGCAGTCCTTCTGCGCGGCATTCATACACGCCCGTTGTCTCGCCCGTAACCAACAGGTTTTGTCCTTCGCGAATAGTATCAACGGCTTCCACCAGAAACTCCGCCACACTCAACTGCTTGAAGAAATTGGTACATTTGGCGGCATACACTTTCTTGCGTGTAGCCTGGCTACCATACACATGATTCCATTCGCCCAACCGTTGGCCCAGATAGTAACCGTCCCAGAAACCACGATTGAACACACGGCTCAAGCGCTCGTCCCAATCGGCTATCTTCTGCTCGATGGTGGGTTCTGCATATTCGCCTCGCTGCCAGGCTTCGACAGCCTCGCGATAACAGCCTACCACCGTGCTGACATACTCTGCACCACGAGCGCGCCCTTCTATCTTCAGCACGCGAACACCGGCATCCAACATCTTGTTCAGGAAATGAATGGTTTTCAGATCCTTAGGCGACATGATGTACTGATTGTCAATATCCAGTTCCAGGTCTGATGAATTATCGCGCACCGTATAACCACGACGGCATACCTGGACGCAAGCACCACGATTGGCGCTTAGACCATAGTTATTCAGGCTCAGATAGCATTTCCCACTCACAGCCATGCATAACGCACCATGACAGAACATCTCAATACGGAGCAGTTCGCCTTTGGGTCCGCAGATATGCTGCTCCTCTATATCTCGATGAATCGACGCCACTTGATCCAGGTTCAGTTCACGAGCCAGCACCACGACATCTGCGAATTGTGCATAGAATCTCAGCGCCTCTGTATTCGCTATATTCAGCTGCGTGGACAGATGCACTTCCTGTCCGATTTGCGCCGCATATTGCATTACCGCGATATCGCTCGCGATGATGGCATCCAAGCCTGCCTGTTTGGCATGATCCACTATCTCACGCATCAACGGAAGGTCCTCCGGATACATCACCGTATTCAGTGTCAGATAGGTTTTCACACCCGATTCACGGCAGATAGCCACTATCTTATGCAGATCTTCCGTCGTGAAATTAGCCGAACTGCGGGCACGCATATTCAGATGCTCGATGCCGAAATACACACTCGTAGCACCGGCTTCGATTGCCGCTGCCAGCGATTCCCAGCACCCCACAGGGGCCATGATCTCTATTTGTGCTTGGTGATTGGTCATTTGTGGTTTAACAAATACTCAGCAATCTGTACTGCATTGAGCGCCGCACCTTTGCGTATCTGGTCACTTACACACCAAAAACTCAATCCGCATTCGTCTGTTAGGTCTTTGCGGACGCGACCTATAAACACCTCGTCCTTGCCGCTCAGGAACAGCGGCATTGGATAGATTTTGTTCTCAGGCTCATCCATCAGCACGCATCCTTCGGCATTGGTAAATGCCGACTTAGCTTGTTCTACGCTGATTGGTTGTTCTGTCTCCACCCAGATGCTCTCGCTGTGTGCACGCAGCGATGGAACACGCACACAAGTGGCACTCACACGAATGTCCGAATGCATTATCTTGCGTGTCTCGTTGAACATCTTCATTTCCTCTTTGGTGTAACCGTTGTCGGTAAACACATCGATATGCGGAATCAGATTGTAGGCTAACTGATAAGCGAATTTCTCCACAGTCGGTTTTTCGCCATTCAGCACCTGGCGATACTGCATCTCCAGTTCTTTCATGGCTTGCGCACCTGCACCGGAGGCTGCCTGATAGGTGGATACATGTACACGGCGAATATGACTCACACGCTCTATCGCCTGCAAAGCCACCACCATCTGGATGGTTGTGCAGTTCGGATTAGCGATGATTCCGCGTGGACGGACCAAAGCATCTTGCGCATTCACCTCAGGCACTACCAATGGCACATCCTCGTCCATGCGGAAGGCCGAAGAATTGTCTATCAGCACTGCACCGTAACGTGTGATATCTTCCGCGTACTCACGCGATACGCTCGCGCCCGCGGAAGCAAAAGCAATATCGACGCCTCGGAAGGCGTCGCCATGTTCCAGAAGTTGCACTGTGTACTCGCAGCCTCGGAAAATATATCGTGTCCCCGCACTACGCGAGGATCCGAATAATCGAAGTTCGGAAACTGGGAACTGCCGCTGTTCCAAGACACGCAGCAGTTCCTGTCCAACAGCGCCAGAGGCGCCTACAATTGCAATTACCATAGCTTAAGCTAATGCGATAATAATGTCAGCCTCAGCCTCGGTGAAGGAGATTTTACCCTCACGAGCCAGCCAACCAAGAGCCAGATACAGCTCCTCGTTTTTCAGCTTTGTAGCTTTCTTCAGAGCTTTCAAACCTTGTGCTCCGTTCTGCAACGCATTCCAAATAAGGCCTGCGTTTTCACCGATTTTTGTAATCATAATACCTTAAATTTGTTTAGTTGACTAATACGAGTAACATGTTATATGGGGTTACTCTTCCCATTTTTTGAATACCAGGCACGCGTTGTGTCCGCCGAAACCGAAGGTATTGCTCAGCGCATAGCGGATATCGCGTTTCTGGGCTTTATCAAACGTGAAATTGATACGATAGTCGATATTTTCATCTATATCATCCGGATCATGGTTGATAGTCGGAGGGATGATTCCTTCCTTCAGCGCCATCACGCAAGCCAAAGCTTCCACTGCGCCCGTGGCACCAATCAGATGACCGGTCATCGATTTGGTCGAATCCAGATTCATGTCGTAGACATGTTCGCCGAAAACACGCTGAATAGCCATCACTTCCGTCACGTCTCCCAGAGGAGTAGAAGTACCATGTGTGTTGATATAGTCAATATCGCCAGGTTCAATCTGAGCATCTTTTATGGCCAGACTCATCACGCGCTCTGCACCTTTTCCGTCCGGATCGGGAGCGGTCATGTGGTATGCATCGGACGTCATGCCGCAGCCCACCATCTCTGCGTAAATCTTAGCACCGCGAGCTTTTGCATGCTCATAGTCCTCCAGAATCAAGCAAGCAGCTCCCTCGCCCAGCACAAAACCATCACGCGACTTCGAAAACGGGCGACTAGCCGTAGCGGGTGAATCATTGCGGGTTGACAGAGCATGCAGCGAATTGAATCCGCCAATACCCGTATAGGTCACATCCGCATCAGCGCCACCCGTCAGCAGCACATCTGCGTGTCCCAGACGAATCTGGTCGAAAGCCGAAGCCACTGCGTGCGATGAAGACGAGCAAGCGGTACTAACCGAAAAACTCAGGCCACCCAAGCCGTAGCGAATAGAAATCAGTCCGGCAGCAATACTAGGGATGGCTTTCGGAATCATAAACGGATTGAAACGAGGAACACCATCACCTTTGGCAAAATCGATTACTTCTTCCTCTGTCGACTGCAAGCCCCCCATTCCACTGCCCCAGATAATACCTATTCGGCTGCGATCCTCTTTTTCCAGATCCAAACCACTGTCTTTCAATGCCTCATCAGCCACACACACTGAGAACTGTGCGTAACGATCCATCTTTCGCGCCTCTTTGCGGTCGATGATCTGTAGCGGATCAAAATCCTTTACCTCACCTGCAAATTGCGTCTTAAACAGACTTGCATCAAAAGAAGTGATAGGAGCAATTCCGCTCACTCCGTTCACCAGCGACAGCCAAGTGTCCGGGGCCGAATTTCCCACAGGCGTAAGTGCGCCCAATCCTGTTATAACTACTCGTTTTAATGGCATGCCTTTGTATATATACATAAAAAGTATACGAGTTTACAGTTAGCCCGTAAACTCGTAAACCATCTGTGGATTAGAGATTACTTCGTAGCGTTCTCCACGTAAGCGATAGCGTCGCCTACGGTTGCAATCTTCTGGGTGTCCTCGTCTGGAATAGAAATACCGAACTCTTTCTCGAATTCCATAATCATCTCTACTGTGTCCAACGAATCTGCACCAAGATCTGTCTGGAAGTTAGCCTCCTTAGTTACTTGAGACTCCTCTACACCAAGCTTATCAACAATGATTGCTTTTACTTTTGCTTCAATTTCAGCCATAATACTAAATCAATTAAGTTTATTTATGTTTTTCTTTCTTTTCTTATGTCCTATTTTTCTCCTTTAGGGGAAAAACGCTGCAAAATTACTGCTTTTTTCTGAATTGTGCAAATTTTTTGCATTATTTTCGCGTTTTGTCAGTTAAATCTAACATTATTTTACCTAAATTACCTCCGGCTTTGCCCATTTGGCATACGGGAATCGGATCGCCATCCAGGTTCGCTACGCGAAGATGATCGTATATCATATGCGTATGGCCGCCAATCACCACATCTATTCCTCTGGTGTGCGCCACCATGGCTGTATCGCATAGGTCTCCCTTGTTCTTTCCGCAAGTGCCCATATGGCTCAGACAGATCACTATATCGCATTGCTGAGCCCGCAACGTGTCAGCCATCTGCTGCGCTATCGGATACGGTTCCAGAAATCGAGCGGGTTCGAAATTTTTCGTTGAGATGATTCCCCGCGGATCGCATCCCAAGCCAAAAACCCCTATTTTCAATCCCGGACGACGGATGATCGTATAGGGTCGAACTATATCCTCCAGCGGTGTTCCGCGGAAGTCGTAATTGGCACAAACTATAGGAAAACGGGCGATTCTAAGTACCTCAGCCAGCGTATCCAGACCATTGTCAAACTCATGGTTGCCCAGCGTAGCTGCATCATAGCCCATACGGTTCATCGCCTCCAGTTCGACGCGACCGTGATAATAGTTGAAATAGGGAGTACCTTGACAGAAATCGCCTGCGTCCAGCAGCAGCAACTGACGGTCCGCCTTGCGTTCTTGCGCTATCAGACCCATACGACGCGCATAGCCGCCTTTGCCGTCCTTCTTCGGCTTCACCTGCGAATGAGTGTCGTTGGTGTGAAGAATGGTCAACCTGTCGGGCGTACAAGCCACGCACAAGCATAGCAACAACATGCACAGACTAAACTGTTTCATATCAGAAGCGTTTGTTGATATCGTCGTCGGTCAGCAACGACATAATCGTCTTGCCATCCGGGGTACGCAGATACTGATCGAGTTGCAGCAGTTGTTTCACTATCTCTCGGCTCTCCTCTACGGTCATCGTACGGCCGTACGGAATAGCGGCTGTCTCGGCTAACGAAAGCACAATCTGTTCGCGCCATTCCTGCTGCGTATTTGCCTCACGTTCACGCACTTGATGCATGATCTGTTGCAGTACGGGCAATGGCGATTGGTCAGTCAGCAGAGCAGGCACACCTTGTATGCTGTAGCTGTTAGGACTCAGTTGCTCTATATCAAACCCGATAGCTTTCAGGTCCGGCAAAAGCTGCTGCAGCACAATCATCTCATCTGCTTGCAGCTCCAGCACTTCAGGGAACAACAGTTGCTGCATGGTGCCGTGTATCTGCACCATTTGCGACATAAACTGATGGTACAGCACAGCCATATGAGCGCGATGTTGGTTAATCAGCAGCAAACCCTGATCGGTTGGCAAAATGATATATTTGCCGTTATATTGCCACAGCGGATACGATTCCATTTCTTCCTCTGTCGGCATCAGGTCGGCCAGCGTATTGGTCGGCCGCTCGGGATACAGCACTTCCCATCCCCGCTGCGGACGTTGTGGCTGCGAACTAACGGACGGTGCACTCACGCTGCGCGTGTTGAATGGGTTGTAGAAGGGGTTGTAATTGGGATCAGTGTTCAATTGCGGCTGACTCACAGGATCCTTGCTCGGCAGTGGTATGTCTATACTGCCTTGCGTGTCAAAATCTATCTGCGGAGCCAGCGTGAACTTGCCCAATGCCTCGCGCACAGAGGCCATCAGAATCTGGAAGATGCTCTGTTCGTCGGCAAATTTTATCTCGGTCTTAGTCGGATGTACATTCACATCGATCGACTCAGGTGAAATGTCAAAATAGATAAAGAACGAAGGCTGCAAATCGTTCGGTAGCATATTGGCGTATGCCGTCTGCACAGCCTTCAGAAAATACGGATGGCGCATGTATCGCCCGTTCACAAAGAAATATTGCTCGGCTTTTCGGGTGGCCGACTCGGGCTTAATAACGAATCCGCGAATGCTAACCAGCTCCGTATCTGTCTTGATATCGACGAACGAAGAGGTGTAGACATTCTTTTTCGTATTGCCGAAAATGGTCTCGATACGTTGTTTCTCGGTGCCCGCAGGCAGTTCCAGAACGATTTCATCGTTATGGACAAACGTAAACGTCACTTTCGGATAGACCAGCACTATATGATAGAATTCCGTTAGCAGGTTGCGCAATTCTGTCTGGTCCGATTTCAGAAATTTGCGCCTAACGGGCACATTGAAAAACAGGTTGCTGACTTTGATATTGGTTCCCACAGGGCAGTTGCACGGTTCCGTACGAACCACTTCCGACCCGTGAATCTCTATCAGCGTACCCACCTCGTCTTCTGCGCGACGAGTCTGCATCTCCACTTGCGATACGGCGCATATCGAAGGCAGCGCTTCGCCACGGAAACCCATCGTCCGCAGGCTGAAGAGGTCTTGCGCTTGCGATATCTTGCTCGTAGCGTGGCGTTCGAAGGCCAGGCGAGCATCCGTCTCGCTCATTCCGCAACCATTATCTATCACCTGCAGCAGCGTTCGACCGGCATCACGAACTATCACCTGGATACGGCTTGCACCAGCATCTAGGCTGTTCTCCACCAGTTCTTTCAAGCACGATGCGGGGCGCTGAATCACCTCGCCGGCTGCTATCTGGTTGGCTACGCTGTCGGGTAATAGATGAATGATATCCATTTACAGTAAAAAATATACGGCGAAAATCAGCAATACCAACAATACGATCCAGAGTATCAGTCGCGATTGTTTGCGTTTGCGGAGTTCCGTCATGTTCTTCTCGTGTTCCTCACGAAAAGCCCCGTGATGAAGACGCGCAAGTTTTTTGTCCTTGCGCGCCTCCTTCTCCTTGTCGTAATAGATGGGACGATAGTCCCACTCACGGGGTTTTTGTACTTTTGGAAAAAGTACTGACATTATGTGTTATTACTTAACGATTGCTTGGAACTCAGCGTCCTCTGCATATTTCGCGAACTCGATATCCTCTTGAGCGCGAGCTTTGAACTGAGCGTCCTTAGCAATAGCCTCTTTCAGGTTGTCGTAAACAGCGTTACGGTCGTTGGTACGAGCGCCAACAACGGCTTTCAGGTAAGCAGTAGTTGCGTTCGGCTCTTTCACGTTGTCCAGGGTCTGACGTGCACCAGCGTAGTCCTCAGCCAGGATCTGCTGAACAGCTGCGTTGTTGCTAGCCTCTTCGCCGTAAGCCTGCGAAGCAGCCTTGTAGTCACCCTTCATCGTGTACAGAGTACCCATAGCGCCCTTCAGGTTACCTTCGGTACCTGCTGCCTTGCCCAGATATTCCTCGGCCTTAGCCAAATCGCCGTCAGCCATAGCTGCCAAACCTGCGTTGTAGTTAACGTCAGCGTTGTTCGGTTCAATCTCCAGAGCCTTTGCATAGCAACGACGAGCCTCTGCAATGTTACCATCGTTGAAATAGATTTGGCCCATGTTGTTCCATGCGCGGTAGTCGTTGAATTGGTCAGCAGCTTTCTGATAGATAGCCAGTTTCTCGTCCTTGTCGCTGGTCAGAGTAGCAGCATAGAGCAGCTCCTCTACGTTCAACTGCGAAGGATCTTCCTTAGCCAGTTTCTTGATCTCCTCGTCGCTCTTACCAATCAGGTCGGTAGTCAGGATGAGGCGGCTGCGACGCAATGCAGGCAGGATCTCGTCTGCGATGGTGCCGTATACCGAGCTCAGGTTCTTGATTTGTGCCTCACGCTCCTCAGGATCGCTGTACATCGACAGAACACGCAGAACCAGGTCTTTGTCTTGCATATTGCTCTCTTCCATTGCTTTCTGGAAGCCTTCCCAGTCCTCTGCAGTGATGTTCGATTGGATGCTAGCTTTTACTTTGTTCTTCTTCAGGTTCTGGCTCAAGAAGTTTTGAGCAGCTTTCTGACGATTCTTTGCCAGGTTCTCATTCAGGCTCTGAGCACCATCAGGACTAGCGTAACCGCTAACTTCCAGTTTGTTGATGGCTTTCTTCTCGTTATCGTTAGCCTCTTTGATTGCGCTTTGCAGATTCTTGATCTCGTCTGTTCCTGTCTCCGACGAACGTACGTTCGATTGTTGGATGAGGAACTTGATGTCTGCCTCGGTCAACTCTTGAATAACGCGTTGGAATTTGTCAGGAGTAGTAACCGACTTGTTGTCTTTTGCCTCTGCCAATTCGCTGGTAGCTACCAGACCGTCAGCAATCTTCATGTCAGGAATCTCGATCTCTTTGTCTTTGATCTTTCCTTCGAAGCGCAGATACAACTCGCACTTACGCATTGCAGGCTTGTAGTCGAACGAGCAGCTCTGAGAATAAGTTCCACCCTCAGCAAACTTAACGGTCTTACCATTCTCTTTTCTCTTCTCACCTACGTAAACTACAGGATCGCCGAGAACTTCCTCGTCACCGAATTTCAATACCGGAGTCACGGTCAGCATGCCGGTCTTGGCAAACTTCTTCTGTGGGAATGTACCGGTAATGTCGGCATTAACTTTTTGACCTACTTTCTCCAGCGGACTCGGATTTACTACCAAATCATCTGGTTTCGGCAACGTCTTGTTGCACGATGCCAACACTGCTACTACAGCAATGAGGCTAAGAAATAAACCTTTCTTCATAAGTATAAAATTTGTTTGTTTGTTGGTTTTGCAACACTTTGCGGTGCAAAAGTACTACTTTTTTTTTACATACGCAAAATTTTTGAGTTTTTTTTTCAAAAAAAGTTCATTTCACTCCTTCACTCACCGTCTACCTGCCGCCAAAAACAGGTTCCTGCCCCTCTCATGTGCCACCTGCCACGAGTAGGTGATTAGTAGGTTATTAGTAGGTGATTAGTAGGTTATTTCTGTGCTTTTTGTTGGCGATTTTCAATTTTTGCACGCCAATACTTGCACAATTCAAAATAATATTGTACCTTTGCACTCGCAATGAAAAAACTACTTATCTTACTTCTCGTTTCAGTCGCCTTCATGGCTTGCAATAGGCCGTCTGCGGCCGAACAGAGGCGAGCCGAAAAACATGTGCGAGACAGCATCGCGCTGACCGAGCAAGAGCGGAGTCTCACCTACTATCAGTCGCAACTCGATTTGCTCATGCCGCAAGTCGATTCTCTACTGCCTCTGTTTCGTTACGAGAAAAACGAAAAATACCAGGACCATGGCTACTATGTAGCCACAGGCCGAGACGGACTGCGTGTGATGGTTCGTGACGATGGCCAACTGCCTATCTTGATGTATCGCTACGGACAGCGTATCGAAAAGGCTGACGATGAAGCGGTTCAACGCGCCAATCATCTGCAGATCCTCATGGCCGATGTACATGAACTCGAGATACGAATTCGCAAAACTTCGCTCGAGATTCAAAAATACCAAAAAAGGTTACAAAAATAGCGAGAAATTTGCACGTTTGCAAAATATTTTGTAATTTTGCACCCAAATGGATAAATACGAAAGCAAAATCAGCTCCGCGCCTTGTTCCGCAGAACAAATCTACCGTGTGCTGAGTGATATGAAAAACATTGAGAAGGTCCGCGATCTCATCCCGCAAGATAAAATCCAAGAGATGGAAACGGACTCCGATTTTGTGCGAATGAAGGTCGATGGACTTGGACAGAAAATCACCATCGCCATCGTCGATCGCATCGAGAACGACACCATCAAGTTTGGCGCAGAAGGCATTCCGATGGAGGCTAATTTCTGGATTCAGCTCAAAGAGCTAGCACCCAACGACACTCGCATCAAACTGACCGTCAAAGCCGAGATCCCGATGATGTTCAAATTTATGATTGAGAAAAAACTGCAGCAAGGTCTCGACCAAGCGGCCGATATGCTTGCACAATTCCCCTACCAACAATGGCAATGAAACGTCCACGTATTCACAGAGAAGGCCGCGCCCTGATCATAGGCACCGTTTTGGCTCTGTTTGTCATCAACATCCCTGTTTACGCGTATTTCCCGCATTGGATTTTTGCGGTAACTCTCATCCTGACAGCACTGCTGCTGGTCTTCGTTACCTATTTCTTCCGCAATCCGGTACGAGTACTTGAGATCGACGATCCGCAGTTTATCATCGCGCCGGCAGACGGACGAGTAGTAGTGATCGAACCGACCGAAGAAGACGAGTATTTCCACGAGCGCAAACTCCAGGTTTCTATCTTCATGTCGCCGTTCAACGTACATGCCAACTGGTATCCTATCGAAGGAACAGTGCTCGTTTCTGAGCATCAGAAAGGTCGCCACAAAGGCGCATGGCTGCCCAAATCGTCCACCGAGAACGAGCGTTCGCTCGTCGTCATCGAGACGCCTAACAAGGTGCAAATCGCTGTTCGCCAAGTGGCTGGAGCTATGGCCAGAAGAATCGTCACATACGCTAAACCCGGCCACCAGATTCACCGTAACACACATCTGGGATTTATTAAATTAGGTTCGCGCGTAGATATGTATTTGCCGCTTGACACAGAGATGTTTGTCGAAGTGGGAGAAAAAGTACGTGGCAACGAGACTATCATCGCGCGACTGGCCGACGAAGAGAAAAAGGCGAAGCGCAAAAACGCTAAACCCTAACTCCCTCATTCACTAATTCACTAATTCACTAATTCACTAATTCTTTCACTCACTCATTCATTAATTCACTAATTCATTAAGTCAATCCAAAATATCATGAACAAATTTGAAGAATTATTTGCGCAGTACCCCTGCCCATTTACCGACGAGCAAGTCAAGGCTCAAGTAGCTGACATTCTCAAGAAGCATTTCGACGAGAACAATAATGTTGAGGTCTGGAAGCAATGCCTCCATCAGATTGACTACACTACGCTTAGCGCTGACGATACTATCGCTAAGGTAGAGAAAATGGCCAATGCCGTTAACAATTTCGAGAAAGATTTCCCGGGTATTCCTAATGTAGCCGCTATCTGCGTCTATCCTGCTATGGCCGAATATGTTCGCCGCGCGCTCAAGGATCCGAAGTTCAATATCGCTTGTGTCAGCGGTGTTTTCCCAAGCTCGCAGAGCTTCCTCGAAGTGAAGGTTGCTGAAACAGCGCTCGCACTCAAGGCCGGAGCTACCGAAATTGATATCGTCCTTTGCGTAGGTAAGTTCCTCGAGGGACGTCTTCAGGAATGCTTCGACGAGATTCAAGAACTCAAGGCTGTTTGCGGTGAGCATCACCTCAAGGTGATTCTCGAAACAGGTATGCTCCAGACGGCTGAAAATATCTGGAAAGCGTCTATCCTCGCTATGGCCGCAGGAGCCGATTTTATCAAGACTTCTACTGGAAAAATCGCTGTTAACGCTACGCCCGAAGCTACTTTCGTGATGTGTCAGGCTATCAAGGCTTGGCGTGAGAAAACGGGCGAGAAGAAGTGCTACAAACCGGCTGGTGGTGTCAGCACGACCGAAGAAGCCGTTCAGCACTATACGTTGGTAAAGGAGATTCTCGGACAAGAGTGGTTGAACAACGAGTCCTTCCGTTTCGGTGCCAGCCGCCTCGCCAACAATCTGCTTTCTTCCATCGTCGGAAAAGAAACCAAGTACTTCTAAATTCCGCTGGCAGGCAGAGTTAATTTTGCCTGTCAAAAAATGCACTTTTATATATACTACGTATATATCTCCGATTTACTACCGAGACAATCTCGAGACGTTTTCGAGAGATAAACAACAAAAAAAGAGCAACCATTTGGCTGCTCTTTTTGTTGACTTTTAATCTAATAGATTAGTCTTTGTCGTTGTGTTCGAGGCAAGACTCAGAATCCTTGTCTGTAGTTGCGATGTAGCTGTAAGAAGATTTACCTACACCAGCAACGCTTGCCATTGCGGTTTCCCAAGAAGCAACGAGAGTAAACTCAGTACACCATTCCCAGCTTTCGGTAGTTACAGTAGCACCAAGTACGGTAGATTTGTGATCAACCTTCCAGCACTTCTCAGTCTCGTTGTCATACTTGTGGCCGTTTACTTCACACTTGTCCCAATCAATGTTGAGTTTGTGGTTTTTGTAATAATCACTAGTACCTTCACCTGCACAACTTGCAAATACAGTTGCCAAAGCGATAACTGCTAAATAAAAGAATTTTTTCATTGCAATAAAAATTGATTTTGGTTAAAATTCGCCGCAAAAGTACTGCTTTTTTTCCAAACTAACAAAAAAAAATGCACTTTTTTCTAAAAAAATGTAAAAAATACACAAAATAACCATAAATAGGTATTGCGTATATGCGCGATTAGCAGTAATTTTGCACCCGATTTACTATAAATGGAGCAAATTACCCACAAAATAGCCGTTATTGGACTGCCGCAGAGCGGTAAGAGTGCGTTGAGCCACGCATTGCAGTCGCTCATCGCCAAACGCGCCGAGGCCCATGCTATTCAGTTTGTCGAGGTACACAATCCCGATGAACTGCACGGCCATACTTTTGATGTGGTACTCCAGGTTATCGATTCCACGCGTCTGGAAGAATCGTTGCTTCTCACGCCGCACATCATCGATGAGCAAGAGAAAATCGTCTTGGCTATCGGTCGCTACGATCTGTTGCTCGAAACCGATCACTCTGTCGATTTGCCTACTTTCCAGCAATTGATTGGTGTGCCTATCTGCCGTGTCTCCGTGCGACGAAACTATGGTCTGAACGAGTGTTTGGAACTGGTGGAACAAACTATCCACAAACCTGCTTCCACCGCCCACCCGATCTATCACCTTCGCGACCAAGAGAACGAAGATGCCTATCGCGCCTATGTTCACGGTATTCTGACACAAACGCTTCGTCACGCCAAGGACGACCAACATCAGACACGCCTCGAACGCATAGATAAGGTGCTAACCAATCCCTGGATTGGTTTCCCGCTGATGATGGCTATACTCTATTTCGTTTTCTGGTGTACTTTCACGCTCGGCGCTTATCCGCAAGCGTGGATCGAAAGCGGAGTGGATTGGCTGCATGCTATCTGTCGTGCCCAATGGCCAACTGGATGGTTCGCCGGACTCATGTTGGATGGCGTTTTGCAGGGTGTGGGAGCTGTGCTCTCCTTCTTGCCGAACATTATTATCCTATTCTTCTTCATCGCCATCATGGAGGATAGCGGATACATGGCCCGTGAGGCCTATCTGATGGATAAGATCATGCACCACGTGGGATTGCATGGACGTAGTTTCATTCCCATGCTGATGGGCTTTGGATGCAATGTGCCGGCTATTTTGGCGGCCAAGGAAATCAAGAATCCCAAAGACCGAACACTCACCATGCTGATGGTGCCGTTTATGTCATGTTCGGCACGACTGCCGGTTTATATGCTCTTCGTCGATACCTTCTTCGTTCGCTACAAGGCACTCGTCATGATTGCCATCTATGCTATCGGCATCTGTCTGTCTATACTTTTTGCCATTATCATGAAGCATACGCGGTGGTTCCGCCAGCCGGGGGTGGATACGGTCAATGAGTTGCCCGAGTTTCGTTTGCCTTCGGCCAGACTGACGGCCGCACATATCTGGGAACGAGTAGCCGACTATCTGCAGAAGATCTGTACAGTCATTCTCTGGGCTTCCATTATCATTTGGGCGCTCGAGTATTTCCCATCGCAAGATATCAACGATTTGGAAAACTCATATTTGGCTATGATTGGCAAAGCCGTAGAACCGTTGATGACACCGTTGGGCTTCGATTGGAAAATGTCCGTCTGCCTGCTTACCGGCCTTCCGGCCAAAGAGGCTATCGTCAGCACACTAGCTATACTCTATGGCGGAGATATCAGCACCGCCGGTTTCACGCCCGTCACGGCCTTCAGCTTCATGATTTTTGTGCTGCTCTATTTCCCTTGCGTGGCTACTATTGCAACGCTTCGACGCGAAACCGGAAGAGCTTGGGCGTGGTTTACAGTCGTCCATAGTCTGGTTTTGGCATGGTTTATGTCGTTTGTTATTTATCAGATAGGATCATTATTATTCTAAAAAAAACAATAAGTATGAAAAAGATTATTATGATTATGATGGCTTGCCTCGTTTCATTGGGAATGATGGCAGCGAAAGAAAACTTGCAAGTGGTTGTTCTGGGCTGTGAATTGCATTGCCAGGGTTGCTGCGACAAAGTGATGAAAAATATCGCCTTTGAGAAAGGAGTGAAGGATCTGGCGTGCGACCTAAAGCACCAGATGGTTACCGTTACCTACGATGCCAACAAGACAAACGTAGAGAAACTACAAAAAGCTTTTGACAAAATTGGCAAACCGGCTCGCGTCATCACCGAAGAGGAACTCAACAAGCAGAAAGAGCAAGAGAAGAAACAACTCCTTGACCCCAAGATGGATGTCAATCCTAAGAAACTCAAACCAATGCCGGGCAAGGAAGCTGAACTGAAGCGAGAGGTTGCTCCTCGCCGCCTGGAAAAAGTGGCTGCTCCTGAAGCCAAAGAGCAAAAAGCCGAGCAAGTAGACGCCACTACTGGCGCTAGCCAGCAACAATAATCCCGCATAAAAACGGAACAAAGTGCAAAAAAGTACTGCCAAATTTGCACATGTCAAAAAAAAGCAGTACTTTTGCACCCGCTTTTCCAAGAGTTAGAATAAGTAGGGCTCCCGAAAATTTTAATTTTTGGGAAGAGCGGAGGCAGGTGGAGCTTTAAGACCGCATAGCGGACTTCTGCGCGACACCTTGCCGAACGCGAGCGCGAAGGGGTATTAGCTCATCTGGCTAGAGCGCAACACTGGCAGTGTTGAGGTGAGCGGTTCGAGTCCGCTATACTCCACTTTCATTTCCGCTATACTCCACAAAAAAGCACCCAAACGGGTGCTCTTTTTGTTTCTATGGCGCGCTAAGGCGCTTCTTCGCCATCGCCTCCGGAGTCTTGCGTGACAAAGCCTTCCGGTATGATCTCTACTCGTCGGTCTTTCTCCAACTGATGCTCTCCGGCATTGTATCTATACGGGTGGGTTGCACCATACGATTTCACTTCCATTCTGCTCGCGCTGATGCCCTTCGACCGCAATATAGCCGCTACCGCTTGCGCTCGTTTCAGTGCCAGTCGTTGGTTGTATTGCTCCTTACCGATAGAGCAAGCATGACCGTTGATATGGATACGCAGTTCCGGATAACGCTTCATGATGGAGGCAACCGAATCCAGCAGATACTCGGGTTCCAGAATCGGTTTGTAGTCATCAAAATTGAACCAAATAACGGATGTGGACAACAGGTTATCCAGGTGTTTCTCTTCTTTGGTGACTGCCAACTGTTCGTGTACGGCCGTTCTCATGATCGTATCTCGTACGCGCACGGTATCGTTCATTCGGATAGTATCTACTATCCAGATAGTGTCGTGCACCTCTTTCACAGGAATCAATTCGGGGAACTGCTTCATCAGTTTCTTCAGTTCACGCTTCTTCTGCTGGGTAGTTTTGCCAGGCCAGATAGATGCGCCCACCTTGAGTCCCACTGTCCACGGATGCATAGCTCCGACGCGATTGGTTCCTATCAATCCATGATACGTAGGCATGAAAGCGTAAGCGTTGTTATGGTCGTTGGCAAAACCCAGAGGCTGACGATCGTCCAACTTGACTGACGAGAAATTATTCATCATATATTGCGCGTAGAGAGCTACGATGAGTTCGCTGCGCTCGTTCAGTCGAATAGTCGGACCTACTTCGCCGTACAACATCGCATTGACCTTGTGAATATGCTGCCTGATACTCTCTTCCTGCTTCACATACGGATCCGTCTCAAATCGCCCGGGCAGATCGTGCAACTCCAGATTCCACTGGTCGTACCAGGCCGTGTGAGTCACTGTTCCGGATTTGTACTTGTAGTTGGATAGTGTCGGGAACGAGAGTTGCAATCCCGCCGAACCATGTAGTCCTATCAGATCATTATCATCTTTTCTCCACTTACAGCGAATACCAATAGGTATAGACAGTATATACGACTGTTGCACCTCACGCCAATCTTCGAAATTGATACGATGGGTATATTGCTGACCCTCGTAGTCTGTCAGTCCTTCCCATGCAATCTGCTCGGTCAGGATAGCATTTGTCGCAAAGCGAGTAATATTCAATCCGGTTTGCAATCCGACATAGCGCTTGAAGAACCATGTATAACCTGCGCCCAGAGTAAACGATGCAGTGGCGGTGGCTTTGCCACCTTCCAGTTTATATCCCAGTCCACTTGCTCCCACACCGGCATTCATGTCGATATAGTGCTTGTGGTAAGGTTTTTTCTTCTTCGTCTTCTTACGTGAAGGGGCACCTACGGCTGATATAGCACAACAAGCCGCAAGAACGAATAGAATCAATCGGAAACGGCTCATAATACAATCAGTTTACAGGTGAATAGATGCTCATTGGCTGACACGAAGCGTGCCAGATAGATACCCGATACAGCCGGAGCATGGATAGTGCGCGTGCCTATTTCTACCGTATGCTGGCCGCAGCAAACGCCTTGCAGATTGTAGAAGTAGAGTGTTCCGCTCTCTTCTGCCTGTATCTGCATCATCGAACCGGCCAGCGTGGGTATCGGATAGAGATGAAGCGGTGCATTAACTTCGTTCAACGCGGTGATGGGTCGCATCTCATATTCGCAACTGCGATAGACCGTACCATCTTCGGCGGTCATCAGTACCTGGTAGTAACCGTTCAAACCACCTTCCTCGTAGTACGATTGCTCAGTAGCGCCGGGTATCGGCTCTCCATCTTTGTACCACTGGTAAGCGACGAAGGTCAGGTCATCATCGCAGTTAGGTTCGCAGTTCTTGTCACTGTTGTCCACAAAGACCACATCATTCCATTTGCGGTGAACGTATCCATCCATATCCAGCGAGAAACTGAGCGACTGTACTTCGCCTACACATCCTGCTGTGCCCGATGTAGATGCGGTATAGAAGAGCACAGTGAACGAGTATTTGCCCAGTGGTGCATTGGTTGGCATCGGCACCCGAATCTCATGGCCGCTGGATGGCAATGATTCGCCTCTGCGTGATACGAATCCCGCTGCTTCGGCTTCGGCCGAGAAAGTAACATCGTAGGCATTCGGATTGCCTTCTTCGATGGTGTAAATCAGCACCAAAGCTGTGTCAGTCTGACAAACAGAGACTATCGGCTGCACCTCAACTTTCGGTCGTTTGTAGGCGCGGCAAGTGATGGTACGTGTCAGCGGACAACCATCGGGAGTCTGGTCATTGAAGGTAACAGAAGCACCATCGGCCAGCGAATATTGCTGGGTATGACCATCCTGATATTGATAGGTATCGCGATACGGCAATTCAGCCGCACACGGCGATACGACTTCTTCGCGTACTTCTTCGTAGCCCGTATGCCATACTACGCTATCGGTCGACAGTTGCCATGCAGAAGGACACAGGGTATTCTTCACCGCACGGCGGATAACCAATGTAGCAGGCAGACGCAGACCCGAGAAAGAGTTGAGTTGCAGCGTAATGTTGAGCGATGCCTCATCCTGATGGATAGTGTCCAGCGGCGTGTTTTCACCTGCGCGGTAGATGAGCCAGCAGTAGATGAAGTCGCCATCGCCTTGCGGAGCAGTCTGCTCAGTTACCTGTATCGGCAAAGTCAGTTCGTCCTGATGCGTATAGCACTTGCGGTTCTCGCTGTGACGAACAGCGCCCGCCTTGTAGGCTGCGTAGATGGTGAAGTAGACCGAATCGTTCGATGTGGTCCAATCCATCAGACCCGTATCGTCTTTCACCTGGCGGCGGAAGACATAGGCCTGACCGTCGGTCATGGTCACCGTACCCAGATCCAGTGCCACAGTGTCGCTATTCGGTATTACTTCTCCATTGCACAACCAGCGATAGCTGTAGCGTCCGTTACCACCCGTGGCAGGTGCCACTTCCAGTATGGTGTCTGTCAGTTCCGGCGTACAAACCTTTTCCTCAATGTGCATGATAGTTCCCGCACGCAGACTGTCGAATACCACAAACGTATGCGAATTAGTGGATTGCAGGAAAGAATTCTGACACGACTGTTCTTTCACACGGCGGTCGTATGTATATTCACCCGGCTCGGTGAAATGGATCGGACAAGTAGCCGTACTGATAGGTTCGCCCGTATTGTCATCGTAGATGGTGGTTTGTTTCTTTCCCTGCTGCGTCTCTCCGGTCACATAATCGACGATAGTCTGATTCATGGCCCACGCATAGGTAAATTTGCCTCCACCACCCGAAGCATCTTCTTCGCTCAATACCACCGTATCTTTCGGCAGACCGTAGATGGTATCGATTTTCTCATACAGGCTACCCGCTTCGAATTTGTCGAGCACCTTCAGGTACGAATAACCCGGCGACTCGGTCCAAGTGGTAGTACACTGATAGTCATGCGTATAGCGTTTGTAGGCATATTCGCCCGTTTCGTTTGTATTTAGAACCAGGCTGTTGTACCCTTTCTGTCCGCCCTCGTAAATCGTATCGAGAAGCGTGTAGATCTTGTTGCTATCCGTATCGTAGGTCACCGCATAGCGAATCACCAGATACTGGTAATCGGTTGGTGCCTCTTGTTCATCATCCTTACCTCCCGATGGCGCTTTGCCGCTGTTGATAGTGCTGAATTTGAAGTTACCCTCTTGCCAGCAAGCTTTACCTTCGCCTCCTATCTCACCCGGGTCGAATGTTTCGTAACCACGCACGTAAGTGTAGATCTGCTTCTTGTCGTTGCCCAGCGACACTGTCAGCAGCACTTCCTGGTTACCGCAGGGACGGAAAGTCTCAGCCGTAGAGCTATTCTTGATATGAATCACCGACTCGTTTCCGGATACCCACTGGATAGCATCTGCGTGATCTAGCCCGAAGGTCTTACGCGGTTTGTTACCTTCCTTCGGTGTACCTACCGCTTCAGCACGCTCCATCGGCATATTGTCTGCATCCAGCCAAATACCGTAGGTGGACAATTGCGCAGCAGGCAGATCGCCGAAGCAAACCAACTTGGGATACGCATTATTCTCCGGGCAAACCCATTCGGCGGTCTCCAGTTCGAATTTCTCTTTCATTTCCGTGGTCTTCACTACGGCGAAAGTGGCATTATCCAGCACAGTGGAACTGTTGCCCACAGCATCCATACGCGTTACCTGTTGGTCGAAATAGACATTCGTGATCTTGTCAGCCGCAGCGGCATTCTGACCGATGAGCGAACCTATGGTTCCCGCACCGGAACAGTAACCCGTGTTGTAGCACCAATCCAGCGTGGCGGTGGCGGTGTTGGATCCTACCAAACCTCCTACTATGGAATTAGCCTTGGTAATCAGACCGGTGTTGTACGAATAGGATATCGCACCTTCGTTCGTTCCCACCAGGCCGCCTACGCGGTTACCGTTGTTGGCCAGAATCTGCGCCATGTTGAAGCAGTGGTGGATAGTACCGCGATGGATTCCCACCAGACATCCTACATCGTTGATTCCGTCGGTGAAGATCTGTCCCTGAGCGATAGCCAGATGATGAATCGTGGCCGCTGTGCCGGTTTCGGCAAACAGACCCACGGAAGTATAATTACCGGAGATGTAGAGATTGCGAATCACATGGTTGTTGCCGTTGAAATCGCCGTTGAACGGATTGGCAGCACAGCCGATGGGAAGCCATTTCTTGGCAGGTTCCAGTGTGCCGCCCAGGTCGAGGTCGGCGGTCAGTTCAATCGTATAGCCCGCGAAATCGGTTGTCTGACTTTGCTCGGCTATCCAAGCCAATTCGGCGGCAGTACTGACCGAATAGGTGGTCCCGCTAGGCGTAATCGCGCTCGTTGAACCGTCCCATGGCGTCTGAGCATGTAGACCCACCGCGCCCCAGAGAAGGACAAAGCAGGCTGATAATAAACGGTAAAGATGTTTCATGGTTATCGTTGTTTTTGATTATTCGTGAGTGATCTCCGGAGCATACATCCGCAGATAGTTTTCAGGCAACGGCAAGCGGTTGGGGCCGCACGACTGTCCGTACGGATTACGCTTGAAATCGCCATTCTCTTCCTTGCGCTCCTGGCCATCCAGGAATTTGGTGAACAGGTAGATACCCAGTCGTTGCCAATCGGCCACCATATTCTCTGCTTGCGAGCACGAGTAGTTGGTCAGGAATGTAGCCGCCTCGTCGGCCGACAGTTGAGCAGCCTGTTCCAGCACGCCCGGAATCTGCATATTGAATTTATCGTCCCATATCTGCTGCAGTTCGTGTATGTGCGGATACATTCGGCTGTATTTGGTATAGGCCCAGTTGGCTACTACATTGAATGTCCACCAAGCAGAAGTTAGGCTGAAGGTATAACTGTCGCCATTGCCTTGCGCCAGACACTCCGGCACATGGGTTGTGCAGGAGAAGAACGGTGCATAGCAACTGCAGGCCGCATCGTCCACAGCAAACCAGAAGATGCCATAGGGTTGCTTGGTGTTCATCTGTGCCACGTACGACCAGGCTGTCTGTTGCGTAGCCGTAGGACGCTCGTACCAGTATTGCGTCGAATCGATTTTGAATCCAAGTCCACCGTAGCGCAGTTTGCTGTTCCACGGTCCTGCATCCGGACCTTGTGTGATATCGAGTGGCGTGCCCTGATACTCATCGCGCATGCACTCCTTGATATCCTGTGCCGAGAGTTTACGGTTGGGAACTACCCACAGCGGCATATGCTCGCCTGCATCTTTGCCTCCCGACTCACGGAAGATCTTACCGGTGGCGTAATCGTAATAGCGCTCCACATCTGCAAAATGGCGGAAGAACGACCATACGCGTGCTTCGCAGACGAAGAGTCCGCTGAAGTCGAACGGAGCATATGCTTCCTGGTAACTAAAATCCTTGTCTGCTCCGGTGAAATAGCCTTTCTGGCGCGCAAAAGAGATGAGCTCTTTGTCGTACATCCAATCGCCATTGCAGATGCAGTTGAGCGCTTTCTGCAGACGTTTTTGCTCTTTGTCCAGTTTGGCTTTGCCTTGTGGGATGGTAGTGATACGCGCCTGGTTGGCGTGAGCCGAGATAGCATTGTCGGGAATGCGTACTGCTACCCAGTTGGCGCCTTTGCGGCCCGGTCCTTTGCCTATCAGGTCCATAATCCATACCTCGTTGGGGTCGCCTATGGAGAACGATTCTCCCTCGCTGGCATAGCCATACTGATTGACCAGCGACACGATGCACTCGATAGCTTCGCGTGCGGTGCGGCTACGTTCCAACGCGATATAGATCAGGCTGCCGTAATCGATACCTATGGTATCCCATAGTTCTTCGCGGCCACCCCAAGTGGTCTCGCCTATCGTGACCTGATGCTCGTTCATATTGCCTATAACGCGATAGGTGTGTGCTACTTGCGGAATGCTGCCAAGCGGTTTGCCTGTATCCCAATCGTTCACTTCGCGCATAGCTCCTGCGGGCCAATCGGCGGCAGGCGAGAAATGGAGAAAACCGTACATGCCATATGAGTCAGCAGCATAGGAAATCATAGTAGAGCCATCAACTGATGCATCTTTGCCGACGAGGAAATTGGTGCAAGCCTGCAGGGGCGAGAGACTAAGGGTTAACAGCGAGAGAAGCAGCAGAGCTGCCAAGAGACGAGTTTTTCTCATTTTTTATTTCGTTTTTGAGCGTTTGTAAGTGCTATCTGATATGCTTTTCTGTAGTAGCGGAAGAAGCATTTCCATTCTGCTTTGTGTGCGATACTAGCCGCATTGGCGCGGGCCTTCTGTACTTGTTCAGGTGTCAGATGGGCGAAGCGAAGCAGATGGTCGGCCACCTCTGTGGCTACTTCTGCGAAATTGGCATCAGTTCGATTGATGGTTACTACTCCCTGCTCCATCGTCTCGGCACCGAAATGGCGTTGTGCCCATTCGCCGAATCCGGCAAGCGAAGTAGTGATAGTCGGCACATGGAAGGCGCAGGACTCGAGCGGCGTATAGCCCCAGGGCTCGTAGTAGGAGGGATAAACGGTAGCGTCCATACCGATCAGCAGATCGTAATAGGTCATGCCGAACAACGGGTCATGCCCATCCAGATAATAGGGAACGAAGACCGCACTCACTTTACCTTTGCGCGATGGGGCTCTGTCGAGATAAGGGATCATGACGAAAGCAATGACTTCGCGCTCGGGTTGCTGACTATGATAGATTTTCTGGGCCAGTATATCCAGAGCCGCAGCAAAGACATCGATACCCTTGTTTTTCCATTCCTGACGACCGGCGATACAGATCATCAGCGCATTCTCCGGCACTACTCCACCCAGTTGTTCGCCGGCCACGCGTCTGAGCGCTTCGCGCGCCTTCTGACGCTTTGCATCAAAAGCTTTGCCCGTAGGCACGAAATCTGATTCGAATCCGTTGGGAGTAACTATATCGGGCGCTTTGTCCAGTAGCTGTCGGCATTCGCGTGCGGTGATATCGCTCACCGTAGTGAAGCAGTCGGCGTAGTGGGCCGCTTGTTTCTCGACCGAATGCTTGCTGACCATATTCAGTTCAGCCGCCATCTGGTCGCCGTGATAACCCTCGAAATAGTCGTACAGCGGTTTGCCGTTGCCGGCTATGGAACGTCCGATACCCGTAGCGTGGGTCGTGAAGAGCGTAGCTATTTGCGGGCAATGGTCGCGCAGATAGAATACGGAGAAAGCCGTTTGCCATTCGTTGGCATGTGCGCATGTCACGGGTTGTTTCAGGTAGCGATAGAGGCTCTCCATCACCATTCCCGCAGCATAACCGAAGAGACACGACTCGTCGTAATCGCCGTAGGCGGCGTGGCTCTGCACCCCGAATTTGTTCCATGCCCAGGCGTAGATGTCGGCTTTCTGTCTCGATAAAGCGTCGGCCTTGAGCAGTATGGCAATAGGTTGGCCGGGTATGTCCCAACGGCCGATGCGGATAGACGAAAGACCGCTTCGCTCAAAGTCGAAAGACGAACGCCATTTTTTGAGCAAGTTCTTATCTTCCTTGAAATAAATATCGCTATGATTGCCAAAATCGGGTCCGAAGAAGATGACCTTGTCCGGATGCTCCTTCTGCATACTGGCTGCACGCGTGCTGAGGACGGCATAGATACCCCCTACACGGTTGCAGACTTCCCAACTGGTCTCAAATATATATTCGGGTTGTATCATAATTGCGTCGAATCAGCTGCCAGGCGCGTAACACCGGTCAGGGCGTTGAGTTGAGTAGGAGTAGTGACAAACTTATTGTTGTCCGAGCCGATGAACGGCATATACCATACGCCGTTGGCGTTGGCCCAGTAGATGCGGTTGTCAGTCAGGTCGAGCGTCATAGCCACACAGTCGGACTCGTCTATCTGCACACGGTTGGAACCGTCGATATTGGCTATCCATAGTCCGTCGGCGCGGTAGTAGAGTTTGCGGTTGGCTATGTGGAATCCTTTGATTCCGCTGAAGGTGCCAGATAGTTCGGCCAGTGTGAACTGCTTGCCGTTGTATGTCTGCGCAGTATCTTGCTCTGCATCCAGTAGGGCACTGGCCGTAGCATCTATCTTGGCCTCTTCGGCGCGCGGATTGAAGATACGCTGACGATAGTCGGCATCGGCCGTACGAATCAGCAGCGAATTGGTCTGGCGGTCAAGCACCGTAAACGATTTCCGGACATACGTCGTTTCGTCATTCAATACCATATCCAGCCATATAGGCGCCGCTTCCATCGGTTGGGTGAAATAGACCGTGATAGCCGATTCGGTCAGCGAGGCAGTGGTGTCGGCCAAGCGGACATAATCGGTGTTGATAGGAAATGACCAGGCGTACGTGATATCGTAGTTGTAGGGGTTGTACACCTCTGCCGAGAACGTGTAGTCCTGATAGATATAGAATACGCTGTCGGGGCTGTCGAACGAAGGAATGGTATCGGAGATGGTTATCTCTTTCGCCACTTTCCAGGTGGCTTTGTTATCCACCTTGAGCGTTACCATATACGTACCGGGTTTCTTGTAGGTGTGCGACGGTGATTTAAGCGTGGAGGTTGCTCCATCGCCAAAAGTCCAAGCCCACTCCTCGCCCGACGTACTCAGGTTGCTGAAGGTCACGCTCTGTCCGGCACGTGGTGCCGAAGGGCTGAACGAGAACTCGACTTCATTCTTCTTGCACGCTATCAGCGCACAGCAGATGGTCAATAATATGCAGATTTTTTTCATAATCATCACGTGCATCCAACCATTGGATGGCTTTGTCGCGTCTAAGCCATGTCAGTTGTCGCTTGGCGTAATGACGCGTATTTTGTTGTATCAGTTCGATGGCTCGGTCCAGGTCGTACTGGCCGGACAAATAGCCAAAGAGTTCTTTGTATCCCACCGTTTGCAGGCTATTCAGATGGCGTTGGTCGTACACCGCTTTGGCTTCGTCCAAAAAGCCCGCCGCCATCATTTGCTTCGTGCGCTCGTTGATGCGCGCGTAGAGTTCTTCGCGAGGTCGGTCCAGCCCCACCTTGATGATGCGGAAGGGGCGCTGCTTGCGTGTTTTGGTCCGCAAAGACGAATAGGGTTTGCCTGTAGTCTGGCTGATCTCTACGCAGTGGGCCAGTCGCGCGGGATTTTCGCGATCGACTTCGTCCCAGTAGTTCGGGTCGAGACGTTGTACCTCCGTTTGCAGCCACTCGATTCCCTGCTCCTCGTATCCGCGTTGCACGCTCGCGCGTATAGCGGCAGGTACCGTAGGTAGGTCATCCAGTCCATCACACACAGCATCGGCGTAGAGCATCGATCCTCCGGTCAGAATGACTATGTCATGGTCTGCGAAGAGAGTTGTTAACTTATCCAGCACATCCCGTTCGTACTGCCCGGCACTATAGTCTTCCTCCAGCGAATGGGTTCCTACAAAGTAGTGGCGCACACGTTGCTGTTCGGCGAGCGTTGGTGCCGCCGTACCGATGGGCAACTCGCGGTAAATCTGCCGGCTGTCGCAGTTGATGATCGGGCAACCGAGGTGCTCGGCCACGCGTAGCGCCAGTTCAGTCTTGCCGACTCCCGTAGGACCAAGGATGAGGACTAAAGTTTTCAGCATTCAGTATTCGGCTGTCAGCTTTTAGAACATCGAACCATCGTCGAAGCTGAGATCCTGGAATCCCTCCATATCGATATCGCCCAGGTCCAGTTCGTCGCGAAACTCATCGTCAATCTCGAAGTCGTCGCCACCTTTGCCGCCCACGGCCAGTGGATCTTCGCTCTTGAGTTGCTTAGGTGCTTTGCCCGTACTCTCGACGCACTCTACGCCATTCATCGAGCCTGCTTTGATCTCCTTGAGGCTACCGAAGAAATAGCGCTCGAACATAGGATCGAAGATGTAGATGAGTCGTTGACCCTGTTCCTCGAGCAGGTCGCTCAGTCGGGTCTCATTCATCACCATATTGTCGTACTCGAAGTTGGAATCCATCTCTACGAGCGTCACTTCCTGACCTTTCTCCCACTCGTCGTTGCAGAGGAAGAACGAGGTCATTTGGTCATCGGGATAGCCTACACTCTTGAGAATAGCGTTGTGCAGATCGAGGAACGTGGCATCGGGGTCAGCCTCAAAGACACGGCGGAAATTGGGGTCACCCTCTTCGCACGAAAATGTCAGTCGATAAATCATTTTGGTATATTGGTTTTCTTTGTTTTCGGTTGGTTGTTATCCTTTGCCCAGGCTGGCTGTGCCGGTCTCTTCCACGCGCTCGATGCATGGGAAATTGAGTGCATCTTGCATCGGGATGGTGAGCCACAGCAGTTGTCCGTATAGGGTATTCAGGCGCAACTTATTCTGCAGATAGATCATGTTTTCTGTATCGCCCTGTTGGCCCAGTTGCTCGTTCTCGGTCTCCAGTTTGCCTATCTGCGCCATGATACCTTTCAGCTCTTTCTCTTCGTCCGCAGCGGCAGCCAGCCAGCGTTGAGCTGTACGGCGGTTCCACTGGTCAATCAGCGCATTCTCTTTCTTGCGCTCGGCGGTCCACCAGGCGGGATAGGTCACCTCGCCGTCATAGACATTGAGTGTGCGCTCCCATTCTTCGACGCGTTTCCAGAGTTGAGTCTCTATGGCATCTATCTGCTTGGCCTCAGCCGACTTGGGCCATTCAGCACGCAGGTCGTCCATCAGTCGGTCGATAGCGCGGGCGGGGACGCCAGGGTTGGCGTAGTTGACACCGTTGCCGTACTTGTTGATAGCGTTCATCATCTGCTCCTGCAGGCTGACCAGTTCTTCGCCGATAGCGGCAAAGCGTGCATCGCGCGGGTCATCGGCTACTTCGCGTGCATCGTAGCCTGCGTTAGCAGCATAGAGACGCTGGTAGAGTTGCGGATGATTGGCTTTGAGGTAAGCCTCAGCCTGCTTCGGATTGGTCTGCGACATGTTGATGATCTTGATGTACTCCTGCTTCGAGATGCCCCATTTCTGTGCATTCTTGGCAGCCATGACATCCATCATCTGCTCGTCCGACATATCTTCGGTAATGGCGCCGGACATATAGAGTTGCATCATCTCTTCCTGCGAAGGCATCAGGCCTGCGTTCACGTTGCTGTTGTATTGCTGCATGGTCTGGGCGTTCTGTTGCTTCTGCTTAGCGCCGGCTTTGTCTACACGTGTGCGTAGAGCACCATCGTTGCGCAGTTGTACCAGTTGTGTCTGCTCGATAGCCATTTTGTATGGCGAATACGTGGAGGCATCGTAGGCCTGTTTGGCACTAGCCGAACTGATTTGCGCGGCAGTAGGCAGCGCGGGCAATGCAGCCACGGCTTCGGCTATGGTCTGCGGCGCACGTGCCGAGCGGATATTCTCACTTCTTTCGTACGTTCCGTCGCCCAGCATTCCGTCCGAAGGGCGATAGGTATCTTGCGCCGCCATCGGCATAGCCAGCAGCCCGACACAAGCGATAAATAGAATTCGTTTCATGGTCATTTTGTATGTTTGTTTTCCTATTGTCACACATTTTGCGGGGCAAAATTACAACAAATTTTTCATATGTGCAAATAAAATCGAAGATTTTTGGGTTAGGGGTTAATTAATGAATGAGTGAATGAGGGAATTAATGAATTAGGGAATTAGGGGATTAGGGGTTAGAGAAGGCGAAAAAAAGCACCCCGAAGGGTGCTATATTTACTGCTCGTTGGGTTTGGTCTGCCGCGGAAAGTGGAGAGTGGTATAATCTATTAGATGCTGCAAGTAAAGTTAATAATCAATGAAAAAACAGTACGAGGACCGATTTTTTTCGAAAAAAGTGCAAATAATCGGCAGATATTTGCGTATATAATTTTTTTTTACTACTTTTGTCCCCGATTTTGCATAAGTGTGCACATATGCGTTCGGCACGCGCGCTTAAGCAAAACAAAAGAAAAGAAGTAGAACTAAAAGAATTGTTGTATGATTGTTTGGGAATACAGAACCCCTATCTGAGATGGCAAAAAAAGAGTTTATCATTGAAGTGAACCATGTCTCGAAGCAATTCGAGGATGGCAAGTTTGCACTGGACGACGTGAGCCTGCAAGTAAAGAAAGGCGAATTCGTCACGATCTTAGGCCCTTCGGGCTGTGGCAAAACCACCCTGCTGAGGTGCATAGCAGGTTTCCAGGTGGCCAGCAGTGGAGACATACTGCTGAAAGGCGAGGATGTGACACAGACTCCTCCGTACAAGCGCCCCGTGAACACGGTGTTCCAGAAATATGCGCTTTTCCCACACCTGAATGTTTTCAACAATGTAGCTTTCGGACTCAAACTGAAAAAAGAGGCGCCGGACGTGATCAAGAAGAAAGTGCGTCGTGCGCTGAAGATGGCCAACCTGACCGGGTATGAAGAGCGTGAAGTGGACACCCTAAGCGGTGGTCAGCAGCAACGTGTAGCCATTGCGCGCGCCATTGTCAACGAACCGGAAGTGCTACTGCTGGACGAACCACTGTCGGCGCTGGATCTGAAGATGCGGCACGACATGCAGATCGAACTGAAGGAACTTCATGAGAAACTGGGCATCACCTTTATCTACGTCACCCACGATCAGGAAGAGGCATTGACGCTGAGCGATCGCGTAGTGGTGATGAGCGAAGGCAAGATACAACAAATAGGTACCCCAACCGATATATACAACGAGCCGCAGAACTGCTTCGTGGCCGATTTTATCGGCGAGAGCAACATCCTCTCGGGAACGATGATACGCGACCGCAAGGTGAATTTCTGCGGACAAGATTTTGACTGCATAGACGAAGGCTTCGGCGAGAACCAACCCGTGGATGTGGTGATTCGTCCGGAGGACATCTACATCTGGGAAGCAGGCAAAAGCAAGAAAGACGAGAAGGCCAACATAGAGAGCTATGAAGATATGGACCCGGACGACCGTATACCAAAGGGCAAATTCACGAAATGGTACGGCGAAGTAGCGAGCTGCATCTTCAAGGGCGTTCACTATGAGATGCGTGTGCAGACACCCGATGGCTACGAATTTCTGATACAAGACTATCATGAGTTTCTGCCCGGTCACACCGTAGGCATGCTCGTCAAGCCCGAAGATATACAGATTATGCGCAAAGAGCACTACATCTACAACTATCTGGAAGGCGAAGTGCTCAAGAACGGCAAAGTGCGCTTTATGGATGCGGACTGGGAAGTCAATCCGATGCAAGTGGAGCGATTCGAACCGGGAACCAAAGTGCAAGTGCGCGTACCGTTCCGTTCGGTCGATCTGCAAGACTATGAGGAGGAAGGAACGCTTTCGGGCGAAGTGCACTTCATCCTATTCAAGGGAAATCATTTCCACCTGACGATACGTACCGACACCGGTTACGATCTGTACGTTAATACCAACGACGTATGGGATGACGGCGACCGCGTAGGTATAGTGATTCCGAAAAACGACATACTGATTAGCGAACTGGAGCAGAAGGATGAGTAAACTGATTCAAATAGTATCGTCGCGTCGGACGTGGGCTTGGCCATACATCCTGTTTATGGCCCTATTCGTCCTGTTGCCGTTGGTGCTGGTGGCCGTTTACGCGTTCACAGACATAGACGGAAACTTCACCCTGCGCAATTTTGCGAAATTCTTCACCCATAGCGAAGCTATCAGCACGTTTCTCTATTCGCTGATGATAGCGGTATTCAATACGCTGCTATGCTTGCTGTTGGGTTATCCGGCCGCGTACATCATGGCTACCGCCGATTTTCGGACACCGAAAGTGATGGCCATGCTATTCATACTACCTATGTGGATCAATTTTCTGCTGCGCACGGTAGCTACGGTGGAACTATTCAACATGTGCGGTCTGCCGCTAGGCGAAGGAGCATTGCTCTTCGGCTTATGCTACGACTACCTGCCATTTATGATCTACCCTATCTACAATACGCTACAGAAGATGGACACATCGCTGGTAGAAGCGGCTCAGGACCTGGGCGCCAACCGATGGAAATGCTTTTGGAAAGTGATTGTGCCGCTGTCGCTGCCGGGTGTATATAGCGGCATAGTGATGGTCTTCATGCCTACGGTAAGTACCTTTGCCATAGCCGAACTGCTGACCCACAACAACATCAAGCTATTCGGTAGCCTGATACAAGACTATATCACCACCACCGATCTGCTGAACTACGGCGCCGTGCTGAGTCTGGTTCTGCTCGTGATTATCGGCGTGACATCCTTCTTCGGCGACCATGATGCCAAAGACGATCAGAAAGGAGGGCTGGTATGAGAAAAGTGAGAGGCGAAAGGTTAAAGGCGAGAGGCTTTGTTCTTTTGGCTTTTTTGGTAGTCAGCCTGTGTGCTTTGGGTCAGTCGAACCTGACATACACCTTGCGCGTAGCTTCGGATGAGCCAGTATTGCTATTGGACACCTTCCCCGAGAGCTATTCGGCTGAGAAAGTGAATATTAGCATATACAGGAGTGGACATGGATGTCTATGCGAATATAGTAGTTACGATAGTCTCGATATTGCATTCGCACAGGTTAATACCCCCGCATTGCGTGCGTGGGGAGACAGTGTGTACAGTTATACTGACGAGAATGAAGTGACATGGACTGTCTGGAGAAACAGTAAGGAATCGAAGAACAGGGCGCAACGTGTGTTGGTTCAGAACGGACGAAATGCGTTCGTCGAATATGTGAAGGCTCAGACCCAACGCGAGTCGCACGTGGTAGCCTGGTTAGGATGGATTCTGGCGGGACTGCTGCTGATAGCGGGCATCGTATATGCGCTAGTGACCATCTATCGCCGCAGAGCAGAGAAACAACTATCGGCGGTGCAACAAGAGACACTACGCCGCCAACGTATAGGACAGAGACGCCATATAGGTTCGCAACTCTATCTATGGTTGCTGCTACTGGTACTATACGCTCCGATAGCGCTGATTGCCGTTTTCTCGTTCACGGAGAGTAAGATACTGGGCAACTGGACAGGATTCTCGTTCGACCTGTATGCCAACCTCTTCTCCGGTCGTGCCGATGCAGGACTCAACAGCGCGCTGATGTACACCGTAGTAATTGCGCTGATAGCGGCATTGGTATCCACCCTACTGGGAACACTGGCTGCGATAGGCATATACAATATGCGTGCTAGGCAACGCAAAGTGGTGAGTTTTCTCAACTCAGTGCCGATGATCAACCCGGATATCATCACGGGTATATCGCTATTCTTGCTCTTCGTAGCATTGGGCATGAGTCAAGGTCTGGCTACCGTATGTATCGCTCACGTGGTATTCTGTACGCCATACGTGGTGCTGAGCGTATTGCCGCGACTGAGCAGGATGAATCCGAATACATACGAAGCTGCGCTCGACCTGGGCGCCACGCCCGCACAAGCGCTACGCAGAGTGATGCTACCGGAATTATGGCCGGGCATGCTAAGCGGATTCATATTGGCGCTGACTCTGTCGGTGGACGATTTCGGCGTGACCTTCTTCACCAAAGGTAGCGGCGGACTGGAAACCCTGAGCACCTTCATCTATTCGGATGCACGCAAGGGTGGTCTGACTCCGGAACTAAGACCGCTATTCACCATCATACTACTGATTATGCTGACCGTACTGGTCGTCATCAATATTCGCGAACACAAAAAAGACAAATAACAAACACAAAACAATATACAATCATGCGTAAATCAATTTTTTCTATGCTTGCCCTCGCGGCAATCGTTCTCTGCTCGTGCGGCGGTGCCGACCGTGCTCATCAACTGAAAGTGCTCAACTGGGCTGACTACATCAACGAAGATGTGAAAGCAAACTTCGAGAAATGGTACTACGACCAGACAGGCGAGAAAGTAGAGATAGTATATGAGACCTTCGACATCAACGAAACGGCCCTGACGAAAATCGAAGTAGGTCATGAGGACTACGACGTGTTCTGTCCATCGGAATACATCATCGAGCGTATGCTGAAGAAAGATCTGCTGCTGCCTATCCAGAAAGAACTGATAGCCGACAGTATCTGGTATTTTGACAATATATCTCCGTTCGTGGTAGGCAAATTTCAACAGATGGCTCCTACGGCAGACGTGAAAGTAAGCGACTACACCGTAGGTTATATGTGGGGAACCACCGGATTCATATTCAATCCGCAGTATGTGAACGCAGAGGACCTGGAGTCGTGGGGCGCAGTGCTAGACGAGAGATTTGAGAACCGTATCCTGATGAAAGATGCATTCCGCGATGTCTATTCGGTACTGGTTCTGTACGCCTTCCGCGAGCAGATAGAGGCAGGCGAAGTGACACGTGACGAATTGGTACACGAGATCACGCCCGAGCGTGTAGAGGCTGTGAAACAAGTGCTGCTGAAAGCCAAGAAGCAGATATGCGGTTGGGAAGTGGACTTCGGCAAAGAGGAGATGACGAAAGGCAAAGCATGGCTCAACCTGAGTTGGTCGGGCGACGCACAGTTTGCCATCGAAGAAGCAGAAGAGATGGGTGTGATGCTCGACTATATCGTTCCCCAAGAGGGTTCGAACGTATGGTTCGACGGTTGGGTAATACCTAAGTATGCCAAGAACGTGAAGGCAGCCACCTACTTCATCGACTATATGTGCCGTGCGGACAATGCGCTAGCCAACATGGACGAGATAGGCTATGTGAGTTGCGTGGGTGGCGAGAAAGCCGCAGCCGATATACTGGACGAACTGAACGACGACGAAGAATGGCCGGAGGCCGTAGATGCCAGTTACTTCTTCGGCAACGAGCCTATACAGATAGAGGATGACGAAGTACTGGATCCTCACGCTCTACACCTGAATCCGGTTTACTATCCGGACAAGAGCATCATTGACCGTTGCGCGCTGATGCACGATGCAGGCGATGCACAAGAGATGCTGCTGGAAATGTGGAATGAAATCAAACTAGCACGCTAATGCGTAAACTATTAATCATATTACTCTCACTGGTGGCACTGAGCGGTTGGGCCCAGACCACCGACATGGAGTCACGTTATCAGTCCCTAGCCGACCGATTCAACGGCAGAGACAAACTGCTGCAACGTGACCTGAAAGCCTATCTGCAGGCCTATCCCTACACCACCTTTGAGCATGAGGTGAAATTCATGCAAGGTGTGCTACAGGTAGAGAAAGGACACTACAAACAGGGCCTGAAAATACTGGAGCAAGTAGATGTCAAGGCGCTGAACCGTGACCATCAGGAAGACTATTCGTTCTATCGCGGCTATGCCTATCTGATGCAACAAGAATATCAGCGCGCATCCATCTATTTCAACCAACTAAGCAAGACTGACGGACGCTATGCTACGCGTGGCACCTACTACTACGCCTACTGCATGTACAAACTGCAGCGATACGATCAGGCGTTGCCGGCCCTGCACAAACTAGAAGAAATGCCGGAATATCAGAAGACAGTGCCCTATTATCTGGTACAGATACAGTACGCCCAAGGCAACTACGACGAGGCAGCAGAGAAAGCCAACCAACTGCTGAGCGAGCAACCCGACAGCGAGAACCGAGGCGAACTGCATCGACTACTGGGAGAGATGTACTACGCCAAGAAAGACTATCGTCAAGCGGCTGACCACCTGACGCAATATCAGGCCGATTTCAGTGCGCAAGGACTGGAACTGGTACGCAGCGACATCTATATGCTAGGTATGGCGGAGTACCAACTGGGCGAATACGACAAAGCTGTCAAATATCTGAAACAAGTCAAACAGGAGAACGACAGCCTATCGGAAGCCACATGTCTGACCCTGGGTAATGCGTATGTACAACTGGGGCAACCCGAGCAAGCCAAACTATCGTATCAGGCTGCTGCCAGCTACAAACTGACACCTTCGGTGACCGAGGAGGCCTGCTACAACTACACGCTCTGTACGTATCAGTCGTCTAGTGCACTAGGCGAGTCAGTTAGAGCGTTCAACGACTTTCTGCATACCTTCCCTGAGTCGAAATACGAGACGCGTATCTACCAACTGCTGAGCGATGCACTGATGCGCAGCAAGAACTACGCAGCGGCTATTGCCACCTTGGATTCGATCGATAATCCTACGCCGAAGATGCTGGAAACCAAACAGTATCTGCGCTATCAACTGGGAGCAGACTGCTTCCTGCAAGGCAAGATGCCGAAGGCAGTGGAATGGATGACCGAGGTGATCAATCGCACCTCTGAGTCGAACAAATACACCACTGAGGCCTATTATATCCGTGCTGAGGCTAACTACCGACTGCACGCTTATGCTGCTTGCGAGCAAGACCTGAACAAATTCTTTGCCCAGGCAGATGCTAAGCGTTCGCAGAACTACTCCATTGCGCGTTACCTGCAAGGCTACTGTCTGTTCTCGCAGAACAAATATGACTCGGCGCGTGAGGCCTTTATCACCTATATAGATGCCGCAATGGCCACGGAGCCTACGTACGCCGATGCGCTGAACAGGATAGGCGATTGCTACTTCAACAACCGCAATTTCCAACAGGCGATTGCCTATTACACCCAGGTTAGCAACCTGAATGCTGCGGGTGCGGATTACGCCATGTTCCAACGCGGTTATGCACTGGGATTGCAGCATAAATATCAGGACAAGGTGAATGTGCTTCGCCAACTGGTGAGCCGTTATCCTAAGTCGGATTATGCAGATGATGGCGTATATGAGATAGCTCGTGCACAACTGCAACAGGATGACGAGCGCGGAGCCATCGTGACGTACGAGCAACTGCTCGCGTCCTATCCGCATTCTACGTTGGCACGTCGTGCAGCGTTGGAGCGCGCGATGCTCTATCGTAACTTGCAGCAGAACGATCAGGCCATAGCAGCCTATCGCCAGACCATCGAGAAATATCCGGCCACCGAAGAGGCCTATACGGCTCTGGAAGCACTACAGGCTCTATACGTAGAGCAAGGTCGAGTGGACGAATACCTGACCTACACGAAGAGTCTGGCTAAGATGAATATGACCGTGACGACGCAGGAAGACTCGCTGCTCTTTGCTGCGGCCGAAGTACAATATATGCAGGCTGCTTATCAGCGGGCCGTTACGTCGTTGACCAATTACATCGCGCAGTATTGTGCAGGTGGTCGCTACTGCACCACGGCACGCTACTACCTGGCCGATTCCTACTATCGTCTGGGCAAGACCACCGAGGCACTGAAGGAATATAAGCAACTGGCCGAACTGGCAGCCAATCCTTATCAGGAGGAAGCAGCCATCCGCGTGGCAGAAATCAGTTATGACAAAGGCGATTGGACGGGTGCGCTGGAAGCATTCTACCGCATGAATTCGCTAGCTTCGACACGCGAGAATATCAACATTGCCCGTCTGGGTATCTTGCGCTGCAGTTACCAATTGCAACGCCATCAGGCTACTATCGATATAGCCGAGCAGATACTGAGCGACACGCCCGTGGACGAAGATGTGCGTCGCGAGGCTATGTACAATCGCGCCAAGGCATACATCGCGCAGAAACAGTGGGCGAAGGCACAGAACGACCTACGTTCGCTGGCTGGCGAAGTGCGTACGGCTCAGGGAGCAGAAGCCAAATATCTGCTAGCGCAATCGTACTATGAACTCGGACAACTGGATGATGCAGAGAGCGAAGTGATGAGCTTCACGCAGATGAATACGCAGCAGCAGTATTGGCTGGCAAGAGCACTGATCCTGCTGAGCGATATCAACTTGCGTAGAGGTGAGAATTTCCAAGCTCGTCAATACCTGTTGGCGCTGCAGCAAAACTATATGCAGCAAGGCGATGATATCCAACAGATTGTCAGCGAGCGATTGGCGGCCATCGATGCATTGGAGCGCCCAGTGAAGAACGAAGAAACAGAAGAGGAGGACTAAGATGAGACGCATATATTTGACTTGTAATTTGATTTTGCTCACGGGTTTGTATGCCTTTGCGCAGAACGACAGTGCGCTCAACCGCAGCGTAACGGTAGAACGCGATTTCCAGCCTATCATCCAATCTGCCGGCAAAGTGGCGACCAAACCGGCCGTGGTGGAGACCGATATAGAACCCGCTAAGGTGGAGTACTCGAATTATATCGCCGAAGTGAATCCGGGCACCAGTTTCAATCCATTGCTCTCACAGCCCTCACGATTTGGTCAGGGCAGGCCTTACCACGGTTATGTCCGTGCAGCCCTTGGGCATAAGAACACTCTCTTCGATTTCGGATACCATCTGGATGACGGCAAGAATAGCATACTGGATGTCTATGCGCACCACAAGGCGCAATGGGGACTACGTGCGCTCAGCAATACGAAGGTGGGACTCAATTTCACCCATCCGTTCGAGCGCTGCGCAATCTATTTTGGTGTCAATGGCGGTAATATATACTACCACAGATACGGTCATTTCTACGACTATAGTTTGGCTGACCCATCCAATCCTAATGCTCCAAGTGCATGGACCAAAGACAAGACGCTCTATCCCTCGCCTAATTTCAAAGACATAGACGAGACTTCGCTGTGGACAGCTGAGGCCTATGTGGGAATCAAAGCAACACCGAAAGAGGAGACGCAATATCGTATACAAACAGGCTACAAACTATTTGCCAAACACGGAGCAGTGAGTGAGCATCAGATACGTACGCATGCTGATTTCGACTGGCACCGCGATGCGCATCATGTGGGAATGAACGTTTATGTTCAGAACAATTTCCTGCAACTGATTTCGCTGGCGAACGTCATACCGGATTCGCTCTATCACCCCAGGCACAACATTCGTATGGAGCCATACTATGCCTACCAGGGCAAACGCATACAACTGCATCTGGGCGTCAATCTGGATTTGAATATCGGTCGTGGTCAGAATAGTCTGTCGGGAGTGGAGAACCTCAGTTTCGCTCCTTCGCCGCATGTGCGCATGGAGGCGCAGATAGCCAAGAGTTGGTTGACACTCTACGCCGATGTATTGGGCTATCATGCGCTAGGTTCGCTGCAAGATTACATGGAGGATAACCGCTATCGTTTGATCCATGCGGGTATCACCGAGCCGCATTATGCCACCTACGCTCCTGTAGATGCCGAACTGGGTTTCCATATTCGCCCCTATCGTGACCTGCTGATTGAGATACACGGAGGCTACGCCTATATCATGCACGCAGATGTATGGGTAGCTACGGCAGATACTACATCCACTTTCGCGCCGCTGAGCATGAAGTTGATTCCGGGTGATTTCACTCATCTGCATACGAACTATCAACGTGGTAAAGTGGGCGGTCAGATCAATTACCACTATCAGGATATCGTTCGTGTCAATCTGCACGGAGACTACTATTTCTGGAGTGGTGACACTACGGTATACGACCGTCCCAACTGGGAACTGGGTTTGCGTATAGACGGCCGTATTGACAAGCACTGGTCGCTCTATTCGAACAACTATTTTGCAGGCAAACGTCTGGCGCTGGCTACGGATGGCGAACATTGGCTCAAACCGACCATCGAACTAGACCTAGGTTTGCAGTACGAGATGTGGGTAGGCAAGGCTGCCAAGGCTCTGGATAATGACCGCGGAACAAATGTTCGCCCGCTACCGGAACCGAACCTGGCTTTCTTCTTCCAGCTGAACAATTTCATCCATCGCAAGAACGACATCTACTATGGCTATACCTCCGAAGGTATCAATTTCCTTCTTGGCTTGACATTCAAGTTCTAAGCCGAGAGTCCATAGCCGAAAATAGAAGCAACGCCTCAACGGGCGTTGCTTTCTTGTTATCGGTAAATTTCTTACAGGTTGATTACTTTACCAAGCGGCCATCCATGGTGTATAGGCCATCCTGCGTGCGGATATACAGCGTATTACCAATCATCACTTTCGTCCGCTCACCATTTTCCATCGCGCCGACATTCTCTATACCTTCGCCCCATTTGCGGGTAAATTTGAAAATAGGCGGGTTACCATCATCCGAATCGGAGGTGGTGTAGAAAGTGTCATCATCAAGCCAGCATATCGCTTCACCTTGCCACTCAGTCGTGTTATACGCTTTGATTGGTTGCGGTTGACGTTGGATAGCATCTGCTACGCTCTCGCCGTCCTGACGAACCCAATAAAGTACCCAGCAATAAGAGGAAACAATGTTGTTGTGATTCTTTATCAGGATATACTTACCGTCCGGTGAGATGTCGGCAGCTGTAACCAGGTGGAATCCTTTGTACGGCTGATTCGTCGCGCTATAACCAAGATCTTCGCGGACACCCAAATCGCATACGTATTGTAGTGTTTGCTCCACATCACCGTAATCCAGTCTAAATGGGATCTTGAATACCTGGCATACATCATAATACACCTTAGTGATGATATAGATCATCTGCTCCACATTGTCATACATCAGCGCTTCCGCGTTGTGTTTCAGTCCGCCCGGGTACTGATATTTGATGCGATGTGCCGTAACGGTTACTTCTGGCTGATTGACGGGATCGATAGCCGGTTCCTCGAAATAGATAATCGAATATTCTCCATCGGTCTCATCATTATCGCCAAACGCACCGATAAATAGGTAGTTCTTTCCGTCATACACACCACCGGACATATCCTCCCAATCCCAACGATAGATTTTATTGAATTTCACTTTGCATGCACGTTCTGCACCTTTCTCGTCCGTGGCTATAATGTATGGGTTATGGCTCGAGTCTGTCTCATCGCTTTGCATCCAGATATAACCCGGAGTGACACGTGAACATGCAATACCTGACACCTCAATAATATTTTTCGTGATATCTAGCGTACCGCATTGCTGCTTTTTCCATGAGTAATTCCACTCCAGCGTATCACCGTTATACACCAAACGAGGAATTGCAAATACTGCCGTACTTGCCAATAACAAACATCCTAAAACAATTTTACGAAACATATCTATTCGGATTTATGATTTTACTTCACCTGACGGCCATCCATGGTGTAGAGTCCTTCCGATGTACGAACATACAGCGTATTGCCAATCAGCACCTTTGCTCGTTCGCTTTTCTCCGTTCCGCTTACGTTCTCTATACCTTCTGGATAGGGTTTAACATACTTGTACAACGGAGGCTCACCATCATCATCGCTAACGGTATAGAATACGTTGTTGTCGAGCCAGCACATCGCCTCGCCTTGCCATTCTTGTTCATAACTCTGTATGACCTCAGGCTGACGTTGCAACGTCTCGCTGATACTCTCGTTGCCTTCGCGTTTCCATAGCAGTATCCACGAGTATTCCTCGCCGTTATCTTGCGCCGTGTTGTTTTGGTTCTTGATGAGGATTAAGCTGCCATCAGGCGAGATATCAGCCGCAGTAGCTAGGTGGAAACCTTTGTACCGTCTGTTTGTACCACTAATTACACCTTCGCCGATATCTGTCTGCAAACCCAGATCGCACACATATTCCAGTGTTTGTACCTCAGTGCCATAGTCCAGACTCATGTCCAGGCTGAATACCTGACATACGTCGTAATAGACTTTAGTGATGATATAGAGTTTCTGCTCGATATTATCATACATCATTGATTCTGCATTGTGCTTGATGCCGCCCGGGTATTGGAAATTGATAACCGAAGGAGCAACCGTTATCGATTTACTTCCGGTAATCTCCGGCTCCTCCAGATAAACTATCTTATAGTTGCCCGTGCTGGCATTGTTGTCGCCAAAAGCGCCGATAAAGAGGTAGTTGACGCCATTGTACACACCGCCACACATATCTTCCCAGTCGCTACGACCAACCTTCGGAGTCAGGTTAACCAGTTTCTGACGGGTCTTGCCTTTCTCATCGGTTGCAATGATGCAATCGGAGTAATCGTCACTCTCCATCCAGATATACCCCGGAGTGACGCGCGAACAAGCTATACCGGATATCTCAACCAATCCGGCAGTCTTCTTCAGGTCACCAATATAGGTGCGTTTATATTCGTTATTGAATGGCAATGTATCGCCATTGAACACTAATGGTTTAGGAGTAGCAGCTGTACAAGCAGCAACAATCAGCAGAAAACAGCCCAAAAACAAATTGCGAATAGACATAACAGACTAATCTTTATAATTCTCCCCACGAGGTCATCCTTCCAAGCAAGGAAGAATGCCACCGTGGAGAAAATGGTATTTGACTCTAAATCTTAGCCGCAAGGGCACGATTATTTCTTAGCCACAAGGGCACGATTATTTCATCTCAGCGCCAATAGCGTTGAAGGTCTTGCCATCGCGGACGATAATGAGTTGACCGTTGCGAACCATCTTAATGGCCTTTACAGAAGCATTTACATCCTCAATACCGGTATCATCACCGGGAACAGTCAGTTTCACGTTGCGGATAGCAAATGTACCATTGGTTGCGTTCATCGGGTTAGCAATAAAACCGATAGCGGTAAAAGGAAGATCTCCAATTGCACTCTCCGATGCATCCCACATCAATTTTGTTGGGAAATAACCAGTCTTCACCAGCCAGTCAGCATGCGACATACTGAAATCATCGGCATCATCATACCAACGGGCGCCATCAGATGCTCTTAGGTAAACAACAAAACTGCACCATTCTGCTGTCTCACCTTTGTAATCAAAGTCGATAGATGTAACTTCCAGGTTGTCAAGAGCAATTTCTACACCTGCCCATTCCCAAGCACCGGCAGAATAATTAACGTTTAAAACGCCGTCAGAGAATGAAGGAGTTGCAGAGCATCCTGTGTAAGCCATCTCTGTAGCAGTACTCAGGTCAAGAGTAATCACACGCGCATTCACGCTAACAGCAGCAAGCATAGCAGCTGCAAAAAGGAAAAATTTCTTCATAATAGTAAAATTTAAGTGGTTAGTAAAAAATGTTTGTTATTTGGACAATGCATACATAGCGAATGCAGCACAACATATACCGGCTATCTGCAGCGGATTAGGAATGACGCTCAAGATGATAAGCGAGAGCAGTACGGTAACCATTGGCGAGAGGCCCTCCATCGGCGAAACGATAACGGCTTTGCCGTAACGGTATGCATAAACGAGTGTCAAGGCACCTATAGAGTTCAAAATCTGGATACCAAAACATCCGAAGCTTGTTCCGACAATATTTTCCTGTGCAAAGAAAGAGGCGGCGTCCGGACTCATATACCATGCTACAGGAATCAGTACCAATCCCGTGAGTGCCATCCATACGAAGATAGACTCAGCGTCCATGGTGTTGTTGGCAAACTTCATGAAGAAGCCTTGGATACCCCAAGCGAAGAGTACCAAAATAGCCAAAACGATCCACAGCCATCCGCTAACAGGGCTACCTTCTTGACCTGTCTCGAGCGACAGAAGCAGAATAGCAACCAAGGCTACTGCAATACCGGCCACTTGCCAGCGCGTAGCTTTCTCCTTGAGGAAAATAGCGGCCAACGTGATAACGATAACCGGCGACATGGAGATAAACGGATAGATGATATAGCTCGGGCCGAGAGTCAACGCCTTGAAGAGAACCAACTGACCGCCTGCGCCCAACAGACCTACGGTGCAACCTAGCAACGCCGATTTACCGTCATGCAAGAACTTACCCTTGTTGATAATGAGCGCCACGATAGCACAAGGAACCATAGACAAGGCCCAGAGGATATACACTACGGTATCAGGAATACCATTCTGAATCTGATAGCCGGAGAATGCTCCCCATACACCCCATGTAACAACGGTGATGAGGATAAAGAGTAACCAAAGTTTGTCTTTCATATACTTATTGATTTATTTGATTTTCTCAAAATAAGGAAGGCGTTCTAAAGGAACGGAAATCTTATACGTCTTTCCGCCTTTGTATTTCTTGCCTTGCTCGTCACGCCAGGTTCCTTTAGGTAATTTCACTTCACGCGACAACTCGTTCGTCACAACAGGTGCCACAAGATATTTGTCCCCTAGCATAAACTGGTCTTTGCATGTCTCAAATCCCTGATGCGGAAATTGGTATTCCATCAGCCGCACTATAGGCTCGCCTGTTTTAGCTGCTTGACGTGCGTATCGCATGATATAGGGTCCGAACTCTGAGTGCAGTTTCGCCATGCGCTGCACGATAGCCAGGTTCTCTTTCGATAGAATTCGCCATGGTGCAACCGAAAACTGCATCATCGGCATCAACGCATGCACTTGTGCCGAACGAACTATCAGAGCCTGATCAAACTCATCCTCTTTGATATCGAGAAAGGCGGCGAACTGTCCTCCTCCTACCATATCCGGACAAGCATAGGCATAGCCTAAGAGACCTGCTACGCACATCTGCGGAATCAGTTGCTGCACTGCAGCCCAACTATAGTCTTTGTCACCCAAACGCTGTACAAGCGGTTGACCGCCCATCTTCCAGCATGCACGATATTCGTTGAAGGGGAATACCAGACCTATCTTCGCCCACGAGGTGGTGTGGTCCACGTTCGTTGCATTCTGGTCATAAGCACTGATGGCTGTAGAAGCATAGCAGTTGTTATCGCCCGCATCAAACTTAAAGCCGTCAATACCATATTCCTCCTGCGCCCGGTGCAATACACTAACGAAATAATCCGCTGCTGCGGGATTAGTGAGATCGTAGCATGCGCTATACCCATTCCACCAGTTCAGGATAGCCGTTCCTCCGTCAGGATTGCGCAGCAAATAGCCTTTTGACTCCAGGTCACGGTATTCCGGCGAATCAGGGCTGACAAACGGACAAATCCACACCATGACTTTGAATCCCAATGCATGAAGTTCGTCTATCATGGCTTTCGCATCAGGAAAACGCTCTGACTTGAACTCAAAATTTCCGTAATAGCGTTGCCAGTTATCGTCTATCATCAGCACTCCTGCCGGAAAACCATTGTCTATCACGGCATGGGCATAGCGCAAGATATCTACTTGGTTCTGATTGTACATCAGTTCAATCCAAGTATTATACTGCGGCATGGTGAAAAAGAGAGTGTCGGGCAGTTGTCCGTTGGCTGGAAAAAACTTCGCCTGAGCGGCGCGATATGCATCGCGCAGACTCTCGCCTGCTTTCACTACCTCTGTAGGCTCTGAGATGAATATCTTGTCTTCTTTCGCCTCAAAGGTAAAGGCTTGGTCGCTCCACATATACTCGCCCTCGGAGGAAAGAAAGAGCGGCACAAGTTGGTTGTTGGCATCCTGCGTGAGCATATTGAATGCCGGCAGGTCGGTATAGGGCTGCTCGTGTCCCAAACCGACTGCTGCCCCCCACCAGTTTTGGGCAGAAAGCATCAAGGAACAAAGTGCTAAGTATACTATAACGATGACTTTTTTCATACTATGCTACTATGCTTTTATCTTTGAGCGAGCACCGCGAGCGTCTTTGTTCTTGGAGCGGAGCGGTCTATTGTATCGTAATATCCGTCAGATAGTTGTAGCCAGTCTCTCCATCCCAAACGCCGCTATTGGCTAGACGAATGCTATAACGCGGGTCGTTATATAGCGATGGATATGGATCCGGCAAATTTAGATAGAGTTCGTAGTCGCCTTGCATATCGGGATCGAGTACGCAACCTAGTGTAAACCGATGCTCTCCCGGCAACCAGAAGCGTGGATCTTCGGTTTGCTTATATACAAATTTCTGAGTTGGGTCGCACGTGCTGACAAATACCAGTTCCAAGCCACGCTTGTTCATCGGAGCAGCAAAACCACGATTGTTCAGCACAAAATATACCTCGTATTTTTCTCCTGCACGCGGGACGGTGGTCAGGATAATCTTGTTCAGAGCTAAACGATAACCCAAACGACGCAACATAGTTTGCCACGAACCTTCCTTTTTCCACATGCCGGTTACCGTTTCGCGATAGTCACGATTGAGATAAGTCCAATGGTACTTCTCCATTTCGCTAATAGCATTCTCACTGTTTGAGAATGAGCATTTCTCGCAGGTCTCACCGCCCATGATGGTATATTTACTATCTTCGGCCCAAAAATTGCGATCGGAGGCTCCGCGATAGGTACCCACGTCGTTGGCCGAAGATACAAAGCAGTCGTTGTGTCCGCAGATACGAGCTTTAGGCGTCGGAAGGAAGGCTTCGTCGGCTGTCAACGGGGAAGAGGTCGAATCGCCACGCATCTTCAGGTAACGCATCTTGTAGGCCGGTATACGCAAACCGATTTGACGATCCGAAGGAACCACATCAAGCATATGCTCCAGCACTTCCCAGCGCATTTCGTAATCAGAATCTTTGGCTGGGTTTTGCTTGTAGCCTGAGTCGGTGTAGTACCATTCGCCCCACGAGCCAAGCCATCCGCATTGTACGCAGAGAATGACATCGGAGTGTTTTTGCAGGTAGGGACCCACCTGGTCTATATGTTTGTGAATCCACTCTGGCGTAGCGTTCCATGGTTGAGCACTGGTACTCATGCTACTTTTGTAGGAGAAACGCAGCACTGCTTTGGCACCGCCGGCACGCAGAGCGTTCATGTTAGAGTCTAAACGATCAAGAAATTCTTGGGGAACATCGCTCTCCATATAATCGGTCAGATAATAGGAGTGCAGATAGAGCGTAAGAAACGCATCCGAAGAGCGATTGTTGTTGATAAGATTTGAACTTGCATGCGTAGACAAATCGGCCGATGTGTAATAGACTTGAACATACGCACCGCGTTCTGGGTTAGGGAATAGGTCATTTGTTTCATTGAACTTCACCGTAATTCCTTCCGGTTCTGGAGGACCGGGTATTGGCTCTGGTTCTGGTTCGGGTTTAGGTTTGCAGCCAACGAACAGCAGGATCGATAGTGCTATGGGCAAATATTTTCTCATAACAGTTTTTCTAATAAAAATAGTACCGATGGGGGAGCGGTGTGCTCCCCACACCGGTACTTTCAATCAACATTGATTAAGCTTAATTTGTTGTTGGTTTGTTAGGATTGACCAATAAGTTCCGGAAACTTATTATTTGTTAATTCTAACTTGCAGTTTGTTGGTATGACCATCTGCATTGTCGTCTGTCGGGGATACCAAAGGCAGAATACCTACAGAGCTCCAGGCTTGCTGAATATCAAAGCCAATACCGAACTCTGTTTCACTCCATGGAGCATCCTGGCAAGGAACGGTCTCGCGCATGAACTGGATTTCAATGAAGTCACCAACCCATTGGCTACTACATCCGGCAAGATTGCCCTCGCCAATGACTGCGCCCCAGTAATCACTAGCGTCATGCTCTACAGAAGGATCTGTCCATTCCCAACCGCTACCAGCAACTTCACCCCACCATTTGAATACAGCAGGTGCATACTCGCACTTGTCACCTGTTTCGGGATCATTGTCTGGATCTGGACCTGCGAATACAGCACCTTCAAGCAAGATATCTGTGTTAGCATCTGCAAATTCATCTCCATAACCACCGGTCAGGTCACTGTTGTCAGTGTTAATGTAAATGTGGAATGGAACCCATCCGTGCAATGGAATTTCATCCATGTCAGGCTCAACAAGAATGTTGACGTAAATTCCGTCAGCATACACCTTTACGCTCTTCAGACCAGTTATAGATGCGTCTTCAGGACAAACAGCGCTAACTACAAACTCTGCTGGCAGGGTCTCCCAATCAGCAATACTGTTGTCGGTAACAGAAATCTTCGATTCTACCTGAGGATCATCATCATCTGGATCTGGAATCGGTTCTGGTTTTGGTTTACATGCAACCATTGCGATTGTTGCGATGCACATCAGTGCAATTTTCCAATTTGCTTTCATGATTTTAATGTTTTAAAATTGGTTAATAAATAATGTTGATTGGTTTCTTATTAGTATCCGGGATTTTGTGGAATCCCGCTTACTGTCCATTCGTTGTTAGGAATCGGATATTGGATATGCGGTTCGGTATAAGGCACTACCTTGTACGGTTGAGCGCCAGCATAACGACGGTCCATATTGCGTTTGTTACGATAAACATCGAACATACGGTGACCTTCGAATGCCAACTCTAGACGGCGTTCATCCAGCACGATATCCAACGCATTGTCATAGCCGTGCATATTGCCCGTGAACATACCTTCAGAAGGAATGCCTGCGCGTGTACGGATAGCATCTACGTCAGCCAGTGCCTTAGCGTCTTGGCCTTTGTGAGCATAGGCCTCAGCACGGTTCAGGATTACTTCACCCCAGCGGCAGAGTACCGGAGAGGAGAGCATTGGGTTACCGTCCTGATAACTAAACTTGTTGACGAAAACCATCGGGATGGTATAGCCTGTACGAAGCGTTACATCATCGTTGATGCGGCAGAGACAATCCTCGCCCTTGTAGTTGACATGATACTCCACATATTCGCCGGCATCATCAGCTACACCTTCACCGTTGATCTTGCGTGCCTCAATATTGTATGTGTCGCTACCATCCTTGAAGGAGTAGTTGCCTCCACCATCATCAATGAGGTTGAACGAAGCCTTAATGTGCGGAGCCTCCGGCTCATCGCTTGCGGGAACCGTAACATACACCTTTTTCCCCGGTTTGCCCGAGAATTGCGGTACAATAAAGCCCGTGTAGCGAACATCCGACGGATAACGCTCGTACAGATACATCAGCGGGTCAGAAGGATAAACCTCGCCCCAACCTATACCGTCCTTTAGATACATCGAGCCAATCGAAGATTGACCGCGATCGTCTGCGGGGTTTTCACATGCAATGCAGAATAGAGTCTCCTGGGATGTCTTGGCGTTTTTGAAGTACTCTGGGAACGTAGCCGTTGGCTCCAGCTTGGTAGCAGGATTTACGCTTTCTCCACCCAGTGCTTCATTGACTGCGGCAATACAGTTGTCCCAATCCTCCATGTAGAGATATACACGGCTGAGCAATCCCAATGCGGCAGCCTTGCTCGGATAACCTTTGTTGCCCTTCACGCGCGTATCGCCCATCAGGTCGGCTGCTTTGCGCAGGTCGGCAGCAATCTGGGTATACACCTCGCTTACCGGGTTACGCACCGTCTCTTCCGAAGCAGTAGAAGTACGCAAAGGCACTCCCATAGCGTTCTGGTCAATCGAATAAGCCTTGGCAAACAACGTTACCATGTGTAGGTGGAGCAAGCCACGCATGAAGTATGCCTCGCCTAGCAACTGATGGTTGGCCTTCTCGTTTTCGTCCAACGTGGTAATAACTGTATTACACATATAGATAGCCTTGTAGGCCACCATCCAGATCGTACCTACGTTCTTCAGACCATCGTTCATGCAGTAGGCAGTAGCCTCATAGAGCGGGTCAGTGGTGTGCGCCGACAGACAGATATTGTCCGACGGATACTCTGTCAGTTGGAAATAGTGACGCAGATAGTAGTTACCCGAAGCATAACCTAGGAACTCTACTTCGTCCTTTAGAATTGCGTAGCAGCCATCCATGATGTACTCTGCACCCTTGGAGTCTTGTAGCAAGAGGTCACTATTCAACTCATCGGATGGGAAGTAATCGAGATTACAACTGCTGAAACCGAGCATCGCTGCGAGTGCTACGGTTAGATATAATGCTTTTGTTTTCATAATACTCTTCATTTTGAAAATTGTCAATTATCAATTCTAAATTGTCAATTAGAAAGAGATCTCCACACCACCTTGGAAAGTACGACCTACAGGATAGTTCTCTGTGTACATACCGGCCAGATTGTTGGCATCGGTTTCCAGCGTGATCTCAGGATCCATACCCGAGAACTTGGTTGCCGTGAACAGGTTGTCGGCCGAGAAATAGATACGGCACTTGGTCATGTGGGCCTTCTGGATCAGCTTAACCGGAAACTCGTAACCTACGGTCAGGTTCTTGATACGGAAGAAGCTACCGTCCTCCAAATAACGCGACGAAATCTGGTTGGCACTCTTGTTACCATTCAACACAGCCTTCGGGTGAGTAGCCTCATCGCCTGCCTTCTCCCAACGGCTCCATCCCAGTTTCGAATTCTCAATCGAGAGTTGGTTGTAACCCAGGTAAGCACCATCGGCATCCGACGAGTGACGTGTATAGTTGTAAATCTTGTTACCGTAGGTGAAGTTGGTATTCAGGTGCAGGAATATGCCGTTCCAGCTAACCGTGGTGTTCAGACCGCCCGAGAACAACGGAGTAGCCTTGCCTACTACGTGTGCCTTGGTTCCGTTGTAGTCGTTGGTGGTAGTCTTGTTGCCATTGGCATCCAATACATAGTCACCATTGTCATCTACTACGTACCACAATGGGTCACCGTTAGCAGGATCTACACCGGCCCACTCCTTGAGATACCATGAGTAGATGTCCTGACCCTCTTTGATCTCCTGGTTGACAGACGATGCCTGTTGCAGGATATGCTCGTGGTTCGGCAGCTCGATCACGCGGTTCTGGTTGAAACCGATGTTGAAGCCGATATCCCAACGCCATTTGTTCATATCGATGATGTTAGCATCCAGACGATACTCAATACCGCGGTTGCGAACCTTACCTACGTTCTTGGTTACCTCGTAGAAACCAGTAGATGGAGCTACCGGCACATTCAGCAGCAGACCCGTGTTGTCAGTCTGATAGAGGTCGATAGACATATCCACCTTTTTGATGAAGGTCAGGTCAATACCCAGAGCTGCCATGTTGGCGGTCTCCCAGTGCAGGTACGGGTTGGCCAGACGGCTCGGACTACCACCGACATTGCTCTGATAAAGAGTGCTAAGTGCATAGGTCGAGAGGTACTTATAAGCCGGGATATTGTTGTTACCCGTGATACCGTAGCTGGCACGGAGTTTCAAGAAGCTGACGATGTCTTGTCCTTTCATAAACTCTTCGTTCGAGATCAACCAGCTGGCTGCTACAGATGGGAAGTGACCTACGCGGTTGTTCGGAGCGAAGATAGAGCTAGCCTCAGCACGATAGGTTGCGGTGATGAAGTAGCGTTTGCCATAGTCGTAGCTAGCCTGGATAAAGGCTGCCCAACCGGCACCCGGCATTACGTAACCACCGTTAGCATTAGGCGAAGTAGCATTCAGAGCATCTACGCCGTTCGGCATCTTCACACCCGAAGCGGACGTGTACTCTGTATGCCAGTAGCTGTACTCGAAACCGGCCATAGCGTTGAAGCTGTGCGAACCCCATTGATAACCACCCTTCAGGATGTTGGTGGTACCGAACGATTTGCTGATTCCTACACTCTTGCCAACATAACCTTGTGGGTAAGAAGTATCGTATGTGCGCGGGTCAATATAGTCCGAAGACAACCAGTGGCCTGCACCAAACGTATTGGTTGTGGTGAAATGCAACCATTCGGTGAAGTGAACGCCCAACTGAAGAACACCCGAGAAATCGAAGTTGTCCGACTTAGCGTAGTTGTACTGGGTTCCATGGAGCGAGTTCCATGTCTCTTGGCTCCACCATTTGCCGCCATTGTCAGGACGAACGCCTTTCTCAATCTTCACATATTCGTTGGTCACTTTGCCTGCTGCGTCATATACGTACGGGCAGTCCCACGGCATCTTGAAGTAGGCATCACCCAACATCGTCCAACTGGACGGATAGTTCACAGTCGATTTGCTGAAGTCAACCTTTACATTCATATCCAGCCATTTGGTGATGTCGGCCTTGAGCGAAGCATGGCCGCTAACACGCTGCATACCGGTGGTACGCAAGGTTCCGTCCTCACCGAAGTAGTCGAGCGAAGCGTAATAAGCCACATGCTCCGAACCACCGTGAACAGCCACATTGTAGTTCTGGATTACACCTATCTTGAAGAACTCGTTCTGCCAGTTGTAGTCAGGCAGGTCTTTCAGTTTCGGATAGGTAGCTGCGAATACGGTCTTGGAGAACAGCGATTTGTGGAAGTTGTACAACTCGGCCGACTCCATCATCTTGTAGTTGCCGAACAGTGCTTGCTTAGCACCGGCTGTAGCCTTGATGTCTACATGCACTTTGTCGCCCTTCTTACCGCTCTTGGTCGTAACAACAATGACACCACCGGCTGCGGCAGCACCGTAGATACCCGTCGAACCGGCATCCTTCAGTACGGAGATAGTCTCTACATCGTTGGGGTTGAAACTACCGCCCATCACACCATCTACTACATACACTGGTTCGCTACCTGCGGTAATAGAACCTGTACCACGGATACGGATCTGAGCCGCATCACCCGGCTGACCACCTGCGTTAGTAACTTGTACACCGGCGATCTTACCTTGCAGCATGTTACCTACGTCACTCGAGGTTACGTCGGTTAGAGCCTCTGCGCTGACCGTTACAACGGCCGAACTCAACTCGGCTTTCTTAACTGCCGAATAACCCAGAGAGACAACCTCCTGGAGTTGCTGAGCGTCGGTTTCCATGATGATCTCCATGTTCTCAACGGCACGGATCTCAATGGTCTTGTAACCCAGATACGAGAGTTGTAGTGTTGCTTTGTCTGGCACTGTCAGAGCGAAGTTACCGTCGAAGTCGGTCACTGTTCCGGTGGTAGTACCCTTCACCAGAATACTTACACCGATCATCGGTTCCGAAGTGTCAGCATCGATAACCTTACCTTTTACGTTGATGTCTGCAAAAGCAGCCATTGCCAACGTTAGGCAGAGAAAGATTGCTTGTAATCGTTTCATAGAATTTGTATTTATTGGTTAACTGTTAGTTTGATCAAATAGTTTTTCTCGAACTTAGCTTCTATGCGTGGATTAGCACCGCTAACGATGAACTCACGCGGTTCGTCAGCCGTGTATTCCAGAGCTGTGTATTCTTTATCCTTATCCAGTCCGCGCAACTCGATCGTACCATCGAATTGGTCTGCGTAGAACGAATAGTACATAGCGCCGTTCTGACGAATAACGTGTCCCTCCGGATAATCGAATCCCCAAGTGTAGAGGTTCAGATATTCGCCGCGAGCCAGGTTGTTCTCCTTGTAGATTTTCATCCATTTCTTGATCAGCGCTTCCTTCTCCGGAGTCAGTTTGAATGGACCTTCGGTCCAGTCAGGATTATCCTCGGGATAGGTAAACTTGGTTCCAATAACCGAACCCGTACCAATCTGGCTTGCGAAGTCGTTGCCGCCATCGGTCAACTCTACGTGGTCGCCATAGTAAGCCAAATCAGGCGCCATAGCGGCATAAGCCTTACGTTTCATACGAACCTGGCAGGACGACATTGGGTCGGATGCTACAGCCTGGTTGATATTCGGCAGAATGAAATAGTTGACTGCGCATCCACACGGACAAACCTGAACTACCGCATTCTTCTTGTAAGCGCGTGCCTCGTCATATACCTTTTCGAAATAGGTTGGCATCTGCTCCGGTGCTTGCCACGGATCTTCCAGCACAGACGACTCGCCATAGTCAGGCAGACAGCAGTTGAGGTGCTGACCATCTATCTTGAGTCCGTCGAAATTCCATGTCTCGAGGAACATCTTCAGCAGATCTTTGGTATAAGCATCTGTTACATCGCTTACCGGCGAGAGATACCAGCTGTCCCACCATGTGATGAACTCCGGTGCCCATTCTTCGGTGCGGAGCAATATCTCCGGATGATCTTTCAGTATCTGTGTGCCCGGATCAGCAGCCAACGGTGCCCACCATAGTTTAGCCAGCAAGCCGCGTTTGTGTATCTCGTCCGTAATGTGACGCATATCTTTGTCTCCTCCGGGGAAAAGGCTGTTGGTTCGCCAGTCGCCTTCGGCTATCTGGTAACCATCATCCACGTCCACCCATTTAAAACCCAGTTCTGCCACTTTGTCCAGTGTACCCAATACCATATTCATCTTGAACGGGCGTCCATATCCCCAAGCGCACCAAACGGGTTCGAATGCTTCGGGTTCGGATGGTTGCATCTTGATGCCAACATTCTCCTGCATATAGTTGGAGAAAACACGCAGTGCGTTGAAGTAGTCACCCTTGTGGGTCAAGCGGAAAGCACGGAAGCAATGGAGCGTATCGCCCTGTTCCAGTACACGCGGAGCAGGCAGATTGTAGTGCAACGCCATCGTCACTTTGTCGTCATAACGTTTCCACTCTACAGGCATTGAGATCATACGCAGGACCGGTTCCAACAAACCGATAGCCACACCGCCATCACGCTGCCAGAGGTCAACTACAGGAATACCGCCTCCGTAGTCGGAGTTGTTCATTCCCAGGTAGTTCTCTTTCTGGAATCCCTCGGTCACAGGCAATACCCAGTCCAGACGAGCGTTGGTGCTACTCGGCTGCAGCGACCAAACTACTGTGTCATTGGCCTTGATCGTCGTGCGGCATAGTTCGTATGCCTTCACCGTAATCGGCTTGCCCAGATTGACAAAATAGGTCTCGATTACTTCCAATCCATCTACGCCCTCTACGGGAGTCACAGTTTGGTATTTCACAACGCGCATGCCATCTTCATTGAACGGAAAAGCGTTCATCTCTGCTTCGGCACAGATCAGACGATCCGGCTGCTTGGGCGAGCAAGCAGTCATGGCGAGGATTAATGCGCCAAGTGTAAAGACTAGTGGTGATTTCATGATTATTTATATTCTGTGAGAATTCGTTGTGCGTTATCGTGGTAAATCTTCTTCAGCACTTCGTCCGGCAGATTGAATCCGGATAGTGCCCAGTGGTAACCGTACTCGGGAACATAGAAATGCTCGTCGTTGGTCTCCAATACGCGGAAGATAGCGCGGTACATCTCAGGTTCAAAACCATTGTCGGTGCCGAAGAGTACGCGGTCTTGATATTTAATAAGGAATTCACGCGTAGCGCGCGGCGTGTGCGCGGACTCGGCTACGCGAGCGGAAATATCCACATACATGTTCGGATATTTGTCCAGCAGTTCGCCCAAACGCGGCCAATCGTGGGTCATATTCAGATAGTGGCAAGCGATGAAGAGCGTATTCGGATTTTCGCGAACGGCATTCTCGAATGTCTCTATCAGGCGGTTGTAACCATAGCAGTTGGTCGTGTCCACATGCCATGTCACGGCGTTCACCAGACCATCGTTGGTCTCGTCCATCGGCAGATACATCCAATACGGCTCGGCTATATGGATACTGATTGGCATCTTCAGTTCGCCGGCTTTGCGAATCAGCGGTTGGATACGCGGATCGTCAATGTGGATATCCTTGCCCTCAACAGGACGAGCATAGGTATCGCCCTCGCCTTTGTCACCCAGTTCGCCGACGCCCACAGCACCTAATTCGTAGTGATAACGTGCCAGCAGGTCGCATGCTTTCTGGATTCCCTCCTCACTCATATCGCTATAGTCGAAGCAGCACCAGAAACGGAAACGGTCTTTGTACGGAGCATAAAGCTCAACTACCTCCTCAAACGGGCGACCGATCCACGAGCAATGCATGATAGCCGTATGGAGAACACCCACTTCGTCCATATTCCTACACCATTGCTCAATCTGCTCTGCATTCTCCACATAGTCATGGGAGTGCATGTCGATAATCGGGAATTTGGCGCGCTCTACTGTGGTAACAGGAATATTGTTTACCACCATAGGATTGAAATCCTTCAGCAGAATGTTGTCGGCCGGAGAAGCATTCTCATCGGCGGGTTTACTACTACCGCAAGCGGCCAGAACCATGGCTGCCATTGCGATCAAAATGAGGTGATAATTCTTCATGATGTGTCGATTTTGAGTGTGCAAAGTTAATACTTTTTATTGAATTATCAATAATATTGAAAATATGCTGTAAAGCATACTTTCGTAAGTTTCGTTCCGAAACCACTGAAAAACAGCTTATTATAAAATAAGAGATGTTCCGAAACTATATTTCGCAATATTTCGAAAATGTTACAATGAAACTTTTTATTTGGAGGTTTCGAAATTTATTCGTAACTTTGCGCCAAATTCGCAACATTTAACCTATTGATACACATGAACTCTTCATCCGCCAAAGAACGTAGGGCGCTGATTATGCGCCAGTTAGAGCAAAAAGAGGAGGTTGTAGTAACCGAACTCAGCCGCGAAACCGGCATATCGGAGGTTACTATTCGTAAAGACCTAACCATTCTGCAAAATCGAAACCTTTTAATCCGTACGCGCGGGGGTGCGATGCGCAAACCCGTCGAGAATCAAAATGAGGACACCGCTATTTCGAAAAAGCGGATGTTCAATTTCCGCGAAAAAGAGCGCATTGGAGAAGAAGCTGTCAAAATGATTAAGGATGGCGACTTCATCATGCTTGATTCAGGAACTACGACACTGGAGATAGCTCGCCATCTGGACAAATTCCACCATCTGCGTATTCTGACCAATTCGATGAATGTAGCCACAGAACTGATGAACTACAAGCGTTTTGATGTAGTGTTGCTGGGTGGTAACATACGCGTCAATAGCCATTCGGTGGTCGGACCGTTGGCACTATCGGTGCTGCACAATTTCAGCGGCTACAAACTGTTCCTCGGAGTCGATTCGTTCTCTGTGGAGAATGGAGTCTCTACTCCTAATCTGGAAGAAGCGCTGCTCAATCAACTGATGATTCAGCAAGCAAACAAAGTGATTGCTGTCTTCGATTCGTCCAAATTCAACAAACGCAGTTTCGTCCATATTGCTAATGCCAACGAACTAGACTGTATCATTACCGATAGCGCTATTCCCGCAGGCCTTTCCTCTAAACTGAAAGGACTCAATATTGATGTAAAGATCGTATAAAAAGATCAAAAACGCACAAAAAACGCAGAAAAATTTGCGTATATAAAAATATTGTAGTACTTTTGCAACGAATTTAAAACAAGTAATGCTAACAGTCAGCCTCTATAATGCATGTTGTTGCGATACGCCTGAATGGGTGTAGCTTGGACGCGTGCATAGGCAAAAGACTATATCGTTGAACGGCTTACCCATCCAGAGGTGAGCCGTTTTTCGTAAAAGGCGGACTCTGTGTGTAAGCTAAATATTAATCATCTAAATACAAATCTTATGATTTACCAACAACTGACTCAACTGATTGGCCGTACGCCGCTACTGGAGATTGCGGGTATCGAAGGCCAAGAGGCACGCATCATTGCCAAACTCGAGTATTTCAATCCGGGTGGAAGTGTCAAAGACCGTATTGCTCTTGCGATGATAGAAGACGCGGAGCAGCGAGGCATTCTGCGTCCGGGCGCCACTATCATTGAGCCGACGAGCGGCAATACGGGCGTCGGACTGGCTTGGGTGAGCGCAGCAAAAGGATACAAAGCCATACTGACTATGCCGGAAACGATGAGCGTGGAGCGTCGCAATCTGCTGAAAGCCTATGGTGCTGAACTGGTGCTGACGCCAGGGGCTGAAGGCATGAAGGGCGCAATAGCCAAAGCCGAAGAACTGCGTAACGCTACTCCGGGAGCCGTCATTCTCGGACAATTTGTCAATCCTGCTAATCCTGCCATACACGAGCGTACTACAGGAGAAGAGATATGGGCAGACACCGAAGGAAAAGTTGATATTTTCGTGGCCGGAGTAGGCACAGGAGGTACAGTTAGTGGTTCGGGCAAAGCGCTGAAGAAGCACAATCCCGCTATTCGCGTGATAGCCGTTGAACCGGCTTCGTCGGCTGTTCTCTCAACTGGCGTAGCGGGCAAACACCGCATACAGGGTATCGGCGCAGGTTTTGTTCCCGACACCTACAATCCGGCCGTGGTTGACCAGATTCTGACCGTAACAGACGAAGATGCTTTTGCCGGCAAACATCTGTTGGCGCAGAAAGAAGGATTGCTGGTCGGCATTTCTTCCGGCGCAGCTTTCTCGGCCGCTCTGCGATTGGCACGCGACAAAGCTAATGCAGGCAAAACGATTGTTGTCCTGCTGCCCGATACCGGCGAACGATATTTGTCGATGGAGTAACACAAAAAATGTACTCTGATTAAGATTTTGCCTCTACGGTAGCCTAACGTGGTTTGACCGAGACTTTACCGAGACATAAACGAGAGCACTACCTGACAAAATCGACCTCAAAAAGTATACGATTATTAAGATTTACAACAAAAACAGCCCGCATTTCTGCGAGCTGTTTTTTATTCCCTTCCCTTCACGGGTGAAGAGCTCTGCTCGATCGAGCGTCCAGTGGACGGTCGTAGAACATTGTTAGGGGTAGGCCCCTTCTTATCTTACAACTGCACCTTGAGCGTTGTACTTAACGCCATTCTTGATGATGTAGAGTTGACCGTTCTCAATGAACTTAACGGCTTTTACTCCATCTTCGATATCGTTCAAACCTGTTGGAATCTCACTGGTGGTGAAGTCTACTACTATACCGAAATATCCCCATCCGTTATATAGACTATACGAAGTTCCGTTTGGGTTGACAGTCAGGTTGAGTTCCTCCAGTTTAACCTGTGTAGAAGCCTGCATCGGGAATGCATAACCTGTCTTCGGAGCAATATTAATTCCCATCCTATAAGTAGTATTGGCTGCCAAAGTACTATTATCATCCACAAAATTGCCATCCTCTTGCCAGAACTGGAAGCGGTCTATCTCATAATTAGCACCGGCCGGGAGCGTAACTAAACTTGCGAATGTGTCAAACAAGGCATCTCCCTTATTGATTATAGGTTCTACAGCATCACCTGCTTGCGGAACAGTCACATCGAGTGTAATGTCTTTAATCACTTCTACACCTTTAGCATTGAATACGGTGAATTCGTAAACACCATTTTGCCACTCTACGGTAACTTCTGTCTCTTTTGCTATGAAAGCAGAGAGGAAGAGCAGAATGCCTGCACCTTCAATTTTGTATTGATCCGCTGCCAAGGAGATATTACCAATAACAGCATCCGGGAAGTTGATATAGATACCAGTGTTGTTGTTTGCCCATGGAGCTGTTTGGATGTTGACAACATTCGGTTGAGCACCAGCCTTACAAACCTTGAATTGGTTGCCGAAGGTTTGCTCAGCGCTACCATCTCCCAGCCATTCAAGATTATCCCAATCGCATCCTGCAGGAGCAGCCGGCCACCAACGCGGGTCACCCAGATTGCTGCCGTCTGTGCCTGCGGCAAGAGCAGGAGAACCGGTACTAAGGGTGTAGTCGCCATTTGCTGCGTCAGCAAACAAAGGATCCTCTACAATATTGTCCGTACGGGTGGTTGCTGAGCTATAACCCGCAGAATTATACGACAGACAATTTGAAACCGTACCGGCTACGCATTCTACAGACTTATAGGTATTCTCAGCCGGCTGTACGAAAATACAATTGCTTACAGACAAATTCTCTGACTTCTGCCAATAGATAGCTCTCTTCGGGTGATTATAGAAAGTACAATGATCTACATTCAAAGTCGTTGTATGCTCTGCATCCGGAGCATTATAGTAAATGACGTCATAAGCTTCTGCGATATTAGCAAAAGTAGAGTTCTCAATGGTTAGTGCATTGCAGGACTGATTGTCGCCGGACTCGTTGGTAATATGTACTGCACTTCTCTTGTTATTATAGAAATAGCAGTTACGAATGGTAATAGAATTCCATCTTCTGTTAGCACGTTGCGTGTAGAGAATATAACTCGGATATCCTGTGAATTCACAATCCTCGAAAACTACATCTTCTTCACCCGTTGAGGCACTGTACGAACGAGCGCAATAGTCTGAAGCGCCAAGAGGATCTGCATCGCCATTGCGCCAGCCGGCACCATCAAACTTAATACCTTTGAACGTAATATCCGCTCCGCCTTCTACTCGGAAATAGTAACGGTTTGCGATCACAGGCTTTGCTCCTTCAGCGGCTTTAATGGTAAGATTGATTTTCATGTCGAAGTTTCCTTCTTCATAATAAATACCATCACCTAATTCAAGAACATCACCTGCTGCTGCAGCAGCAACAGCAGTCTTAAGCGTGTTGACGCCCGAGGAAACAGAAGTTGTTGCTGCATTCACTGCCAATGCTACCAGCATAGTAGCAAAACATGTAAATAATTTTCTCATAATGATTAAAAATTTGGTTAATAGATTGGTTAATTAATAACGATATATGTTAATAATTTCGTTTCTTCTTTCGCTTTTCGGCACAAAAATACTGCTTTTTTCGCAATAGAGCAAATATTTATGCAAAAAAGTGGATTTTTTGGTGTATTTTTTGCCTTGCTTTGCTACCTCCGCCCTTATGCGGGCGAAAGCAGCAAAGCAGACAATCAAATTTTATTCAACTACCTCGCCAAGCATGTTGAAGGTTCTTCCGTTCTTACGGATGAATATCTGTCCGTTGCGGATGAATTTCTCGCCATCGCTAATATTAGCATCGGATGTATTCTCCAGCCCCGTAGCTGTGCCGTGAGGACGTGTACGCTTTACATTGATGGTATTGAAGACCGTCTTGGCTCCTGTATTTTTATCAAGATAATAGGTGATTACCTCTATACCCTCGCTCGTTACATTGAAGCGTGTCCATGACGGAGTACCGGGTTGACCGAACTTAGAAGTAAACAGGTCAAACAGGTTCTCTACATTGTGGTGTTTGTAGTCGAACAAGAGACTCGGATTGGTCGTGTATTCCGCGTCCATATCGGCGCGACTATAGGGCTCATAGCGCTTGCGACCGCAGGTAGCGCCAATGAAATAGAGCGCACCGTCGTTGGTGGTGAAGGTTCCGCCTTCCAGACCGGTTGCATTGGAACTACGATCATATCTCTTCTTCATTTCCGGATATAAGCGTACGGTATCGGTTACAGAACCCGGAATAACAGTCTTGGTATCCGGATTAACCGGGCCGATTACTTCGTAACAGTGGTCGTGACCCTGGATAGCCAAGTCTATCTCACATTCCTTGAAGATCGGCAACATCAGCGTACGAATCAGAGTCGATTCGTCATCCGTATGGTGACCGGCACCGGAGAAGATATTCTTGTGCGAAAGGGTTACACGGTATTTGGCTGTTGGATGAGCCTCAATCTGATCGAGGAACCAGTTGCGGAGATCCTGTGTAAAATATTTCGAGTGCATCTCGCTCTCATGCGTACCCGACTCACGCCACCAGTCTTGCATAGAGAATACCATGAAGAGTACATCACCATATTGGAAACTATAGGTAATACCCTTGAACTGCGGTTTCACTTCTGCTCCGTTGGCAAACCCCCAATCGGTATTGAAGTGGTAGTCGTAGTTCAGACTTGGACTATCATCGTGGTTACCATCGGTCGGAACAAAGGCCATCTTGTTCAGCGCCGGACGCATCGATCCTTCGAACCAGCGTTCCCATTGCCACTCAGAGTTGGTAGCACCACCCGTATCAACAAAGTCACCCGGGAAGAGACAGAATTTCGCATCCGTTTCATGCTGCACTACAGCATTAGCACATTGGCGAGCTTGCTCTATATACTCCGCATCTTGAATATGGCTATCCGTCATGTAAATGAACGAGAAGTTGCCTTGGTTCTCTGCCTTCGTTACGAACTGACCTATTTCGCTCCAGTGACCATCGAAACCGACACGCCAACTATAGGTTGTACCCGGAGTCAGGTTCGTAGCTATTGCCTTGTGGCTTACGTAATTAAATTTCGTATTACGCGGCAGACCGGCTGCAGTACAGATATCATATTTCGGACTTTCACTGGCCTGAATCGGCGTATAGTGCAGTTGGGCGTTCTGAGTGTTCGCGCTAAAGGTCAGCACGCCGTTAACCGATGCAAAATCATCAGCAGTAGCGTTGGCCATCGGTAGCAACTGAACTACACCGTTCGTGATGCCGCCGTTAGTAAACCAACAGAAGCCCATATTGGTTGCAGGATCTCCATTGAAAGTAGCAATCTGGTTATAAGGTTGCTCCTTCGGCTGCAATTCAGAGATACGCTGATTCATAACAACTAATTTCTCCGCAATGATAGTGATATCCGCTTCCGGATCTACACTATCAATCTTAGCTTCTGTTTTTGCCACTAAGAACGGTATAAAACTCGGAATAGTATAGTCCTCAATCTGATAAGTAGCCTCAGCGTCTAATACCTCTTGCGGATATTTAACCGGCTTCACAATGATTGTAGCCGATGCTGTAAAGCCTCCATCTTCGGTCTCAACCCAAGCCGTTGTCGTTCCTTCACTAACACCAATTACCTTTCCTTTATCAATGGTAGCAATCGTTGGATCTTCAATAGACCAAATCACACGCTTGTTATTTGCATTAGCAGGCTCTACTTGTGCCAGTAATGTTCCTTTCGACCCTACACTCATTGTGAGCGTTGCCGGACTAATTGTAACGCCAGTTACAGCAATAGTTGTCGCATTGGGGTCATATTCATAAGCACCTATATCCGCACCTTCACCTATTGTACGCACTACTCCTTCAAGGTCTTTTTCAGGAGCCTTTGACGCATCTGCTTTGTCTAAAAGGGCAACGGAAGCATTTGTAAGCGAGAAATCAGCCTGACGCATGATGGTAATCTCGTTTGCATTCGTAGGAATACCCACAAAGCTAGACGGGTTGCGGAAATTTGGACCAGCCGCGTCCGTATTATCTTTGTTCAACGATACGCTCATGAACTCAGACGAAGAACCATCATCCGTAACATTGTTACCCTTTGTAGCAGAACTGGAAATCTTATTCACATGCTCGGTGAATGAATCGGGAGCTTTATTGCCCCAGAATACATTGTTATATACCGTGCCACCGCCTATGTATGAACCTGCATATTGGTTACCATAGTTATTGGCAAATGTACAGTTGATAACTTGACTTTTAGTATTGCCATCCGGAACATAAACACCTCCGGCGTCAGGCCAACCGGCAACTGTAGCAGCATTGTTATGGAATACGCAGTTGCGAACGATACAGGAATCTTGGTTGCTAATCGCTCCATATTTGCCGCCACAACCGCGAATAATGGTATTTTCAACCACTCCTCCTTCTTTATTATAGATGGCGCCTCCATGACTTTTTGACTCACAAAGTTCAATAACGCAATGGTCAATCAAGCCACCTTTGTTGTAAATGGCGCCACCATAACTGCTTCTTGCTTTGCAAGAAATAATTTTACAATTACGTATGACAGGTTGCGCACCGCCTCCGCTAACAACATAGATAGCACCGCCACTGGATCCTTCGCAGTTGCGGATAACGCAATTGCTGAGGGTCATATTGGCACGTATATTCACCGCACCTCCCTCATATTGAAAGTTGTTGTTTTGCAAAATTAGACCATCAATAACAATCGGGCTTGCAGGCGGATTATCATACTTAGTGACAAGTCGATCGCTATTTCCTAAATCCGTTCCATCCAGAATGGTTTCAAATACTTCAATGTCGCGCACTCCTGTTTCGGCATTGTAACCACCCAAATAAGTAGCACCGTTTTGCGTAGAAAGGCGCTCACCGTATACGCCTTCTGCAATAAACATCGTGTCTCCGACACCCACATCCCAAATAGCACCGGCGATGGTAGTTTTGGCATTCGCCCATGACTTACCGTCACCGTCATTACCCGTTGGGCTGACGTAGCGGTTGCTTGCTGACGCGCACAGCGCTATCGCGCAGGCTGTCATTGCTAAAAAGATTCTTTTCATAATAGTTGGATTTATAAGTAGTAAGTATCTAATAAATGAATAACTTTTATTCGACTCTTTCGCCCAGCATATTGTAGATATTGCCGTTCATGCGAATCATAATCTGGCCGTTGCGGATAAATTTCTCACCATCGCGAGTAGGAACACTCTCCACATTCTCAATGCCTGTCGGCGGAGTATGAGGAGCCGTACGTTTTACGTGCATCGTGTTGAGCAACGTAGCCTCGCCATTGCTGTTAGCGGTATAGGAATTCATCTCAATTCCATCAGCCGTCACCGTGAACTTTGTGAACGACGGAGCACCCGGCTGACCGAACATACCCGTAAAGAGATCGAAGTAGTTCTGCACTTTGTGCTTGCTGTAGTTCGAATCCATCTTGCTGCGGCTGTATGGCTCATAACGTTTGCGACCGCAAGTAGCTCCAATGAAGTAGAGTGTACCATCGTCTGTCACGTACGTACCGCCCTTCTTGCCGGTAGCATTCTTGACAGCATCCACAGTTACATCCTCGCGGCCGGAGATAGCATCCAATATAGCAGTACGTTTCCACGGATCAACCGGACCGATAACTTCGTAGCAGTGGTCGTGTCCCTGGATGGCCAAGTCAATCTGGCAATCTGCAAAGATAGGCAGCATAATATCGCGGAACATAGGTGTTTCTTCGTCCACCGAGTGACCGGAACCGGAGAAAATATTCTTGTGCGACAGTGTGACGCGATACTTAGCTTCCGGATGTGCCTCTACCTGATCGTAGAACCAATTGCGAACATCGGTCGAGAGATAAGTCGAGCGGCGCGAAGAAGCGCTACTACCGCTGGCTCGCCACCAGTCTTGCAACGAGTAAACCAGGAATAGCACATCGCCGTACATAAAACTATAGGTAATGCCATCGAACTGCGGCTTGGTCTTAGCCATCTGGTTGAACGCATTGTCGGTATTAAAATGGTAGGTATAGTTGAGGTTCTCGCTATCATCATGGTTACCGTCTGTCGGCACGATAGGCATCTTCATGATAACCGGCTTGATAGATTCTTCGAACCAACGCTCCCATTCCCATTCAGAGTTAGCCTGATCACCAGTCTCTACGAAATCACCGGGGAAGAGGCAGAAACGTGCATCACCTGCCGTGTTGGCTGCAGCCGTAGCACACCAGCGAGCATAATCCACATATTCCTGATTTTGAATATGGCTATCACTCATGTAGATAAATGAGAATTCGCCCGGCTCGGCATCCTCGGTGCGGAATTGGCCTATCTCGCTCCAGTGACCATCATAACCGACACGCCAACTATAGGTTGTACCCGGTTGCAGGTGCTCTGCTATAGCTTTATGACTTACATACGTGTATTTTTGCTTGCTGTTCATGTGAGTGGCAGCTATGATACCCGAAGTAGAAACAGCATAGTTGAGTGCCTTGGTGGTAGTAGGAGTTGCGCTAACAGAGATAACGCCATCGATGGATGCAAAATCCGCAGCCGTAGCATTCGCCATCGGCAATATTTCTACTTTGCCCTCTGTGATACCCTCATTGGTAAACCAGCAGAATGCCATACGCGTAGATGGATCACCATTGATATTGGCCACCATATTGTAGGGTTCTGTCTTCGGGACAAGGTTGGCAATGGCAGCATTCATCGCCTCAATCTTGCTTGCGATAGAAGCAATGTCAGCAGCTGAAGCAGAAAGACTATCAATACGTGCTGCTTCTTTGGCTACCCAGAATGGGATGAAACTAGGAATCGTATAATCCTCTATCTGGTACAGCGAATCAGCTGCTACTACCTCATCCGGATATTTAACCGGTGGAATAGGCAGAATCACTACTACTGCCGATGCAGTAAACCCGCCATCTACTGTGGTAACACGTACGATCGTGGTATCAATCGTCACACCCGTAATAACACCATTAGCACTCACTGTTGCTATCGCCTCGTTGTCGATACTCCATGTTAAGCGTTTATTGGTAGCATTCGATGGAGCAATCATCGGTGATACGCCACCCGTCTCACCCTGGATAATCCAAACAGTGTCCTCATAAATAGCAATACCCGTTACTGCTATTACAGGCGCATTTGGATCGTACTCATAGGCTCCTACATCCACTCCGCTACCAACAGGACGAGTCACTCCCAGTATATCTGTCTCAGGTGCTTTGTCTGCCTTTCCCTTATCAATCATCGGAGAAGTAGATAGGATCGAGAAATCGGCTGTTTGCATCATAGCTATTTCGCCTGCATTGGTCGGTTTGCCAACAAAGGTGGTAGGATTATTGAAATTCGGGCCACTTGTAGCCATATTGTCTAGTGACATATTGCGCTTGGAGAAAGACTTCGTATCAAAACCTTGGTCGGCATAGTTATTGCTCGAACCACCACTCTCTGCACTGATGAAATTCACAGGATCGGACATTCCTTCCGGACCCTTGTTTCCCCAAAATACAGAATTATAGACTTGGCTGACAGAGTGAATTCCGGCATAACCGCTGTCACTATAGTTATTAACCACCGTGCAGTTAACTACAAATCCGGCTGGATTGTATATACCGGCCGAAGCAGGCCAACCCGATATGGTACAAGAGTTATTATGAATCACTGTGTTACGGAGAATAGCCCCAGCTTTTTCCAGCACTACTGCACCTAGTTGACCATCACAACCGCGAACAATGCAACCTTCCATGATGGCATAATTGTACAACCGTGCTCCACCGCCATAACCATCTGTCTCGCAGAGTTCAATCGTACAGTTCTTGATAATCGCCGGCACATCGGCACTGGAACCATAGGCATATACACCGCCTCCGCTACCGCCGCGGCAATTGCGAATAGTACAGTGGTCCAGCACAACATTTCCGCGAATATAGGCACCACCACCATCCGATGAGTGTTCAGCGTTCTGCAGCACCATACCTTCTACGTATGTAATTTCAGAACAAGCGGAAGAGAACTTAATAGCGCTCTTGTTCAAACCCGTCGCATCGATAATTGATTTCAAATTAATCATATCGCGTGCTCCGGTTGACGGATTGTAACCGCCGCGAATATTGACTCCGCTCTTGCCCGTAACAGCATCGTTGTAAGTGCCGGCAGCTACATAAATCTCATCGCCGGCCGAAGATGCGCTAAGGGCGGCTGAGATGGTAGCCTTAGCTGTTGCCCAACTCGTACCATTGTTGCTATTATCACCGCTAGGACTGACATAGCGAATCGTAGCTGACGCGCATAGAGCTATTGCGCAAAGTGCTATAGACAAAAGAACTCGTTTCATAATAAATCCAGATTATAATGGCTGAGCAAAAAATGTTAGTTAGCAGAAGGTGTTGTATGTGCCTTGGTGCGCACTACGCGCATTGTATTCAGCAGCGTCACATGTCCTTGATCGTCATCAGCTGTATAGGAGTTGAACTCCAAACAATCGTCTTTGACTGTAACTTTTGTGAAAGTAGGCGCTTCGGGCTGACCAAACATGCCGGTGAAAAGATCAAAATAGTTCTTCACGTTATGATGCTTGTTGTCACGCAACAATGTAGGATCTTCAGTATAGTCGTTCTCCATACGCTCCCGACTATGCGGATAATAACGCTTGCGGCCACAAGTAGCACCGATGAAATAGAACGTACCGTCATCCGTACAATAGGTTCCGCCCTTCTTGCCGGTGCGGTTCTTGTTGCTGTCTATAGCCACATCCTCACGGTCGGAGATAGCACTTAGAATAGGCGTGCAGTCATCCGGATTAACCGGGCCAATTACCTCGTACGTATGATCGTGACCTTGCAGTGCTACATCTATCTCGCAGGCCTTGAAAGTTGGTAACATACAAGCACGGAACAACGGAGGCTCTTCGTCCGTAGAGTGGTCCGATCCGGAGAACAGATTGAAGTGAGCCAAAGAGATACGATACTTGGTGTTAGGATTCAATGCTGTCTGCTGACGGAACCAATAGTTCATATGGTCTGATAGATACACCGACGTACCCATGCTATAATTATACGTCTCGCGCCAGAAATCCTGCATCGAGAATACAAGGAAGAGTGCATCTCCATAGACAAAACTATAAACGATTCCTTCAAACTGGGGTTTGTCGGTAACCATGAGATTAAACTCTTTACTAGTGTTGAAATGGTAGGTGTAGTTGATGTTAGGACTATCATCGTGGTTACCATCGGTAGGTACAATAGGCATTGCCTTAATGACCGGCTCGAGCGACTCTTCGAACCAACGCTCCCATTCCCATTCGGAGTTATTCGCATCTCCATCTTCTACAAAATCACCCGGGAAGCAGCAGAAACGTGCATCCGGTACCGTCTTCACTGCTGCCAATGCGCAACGGCGCGCCTCGTCGATATAGATCTGATTCATGATATGACTATCACTCATGACTATAAACGAGTACTCACCTTGATTAGCATCCTCGGTGCGGAAATGGGCGATAGGACTCCAGTGACCGGCATAACCTACGCGCCATGAGTACTCAGTACCCGGTGTTAAGTTATATGCTAGAGCCTTATGGCTGACATATTTGTACTTCACACCGCCTGTGATACCGGAAGCCTTCACTATATAAGAAGCTTTTCCCGTATAGCGCAATTTTTTGGTTACAGTAGGAGTTGCCTCTACGGTAATCACGTTTGCTCCGGACTCAAAGTCCGCTTCGGTCGCATCAGCATTAGCTAGAATCTGTACTTCACCATCCGTTACTCCCTCGTTGGTAAACCAGCAGAAAGCCATTCGGGTCTTAGGATCACCATTGAGAGTGGCTACCATACAATATGGTTCCTCTTTCGACACCAGTTCAGAGATCTTCTGCTGCAAGGCAGCTCGGTTCTCGTCCGTCGGATTGGCCGCACAAGTGGTCAGCGCAATCTTAAAGGCTGTGTGACTCGGCACGGTGTATTTGGTTGGCGTATAAGTCGTGTCGAGAATCTCCCATTCCGTTAAAGGAACGTCAGTGGTGTCCGGCCCTGGTTTCGGATCAGGATCTGGAGGATTAACAGGATCTGGTTTACATGCTACAAGCGTAATACAGCACAATAGCAAGAGGTAATAAAACTTTTTCATTAGTGTATTATTTTTATGGTGTTAAACAATTCTGTCCTTCCGTTTTCCAATACCTTGAAAGACTCTAATAGCAAGTGATCTTTCCTGACCGTCACACGCGTGTAACTCGGTGCGCCGGGTTGACCAAACATACCGGTGAAGAGATCGAAATAATTATCTATTTGATGGATATGCTTAGATGCGTCCATCTCCTCGCGTGTCAACGGAGTATAGCGTTTGGCGCCACATGTAGCACCTATAAAATACAATGTACCTTTCTGCACATCGTACGTTCCGTTCTTGTAACCGGTGATATTGCTTGGATAATCTGCAGCCACCGTCTCTCTCTCGGTAATAGCCGACACTATCGGTTGGCGCGTGTCCGGATCAACCGGACCAATGATCTCGTAGGTATGGTCATGGCCCTGTAGCACCATATCCATCCGGCATTCTTTCATCACGGGCAGCAATGTTGCGCGAAGCAGCGGTGTCTCTTTGTCACGCTGATGATCTGAACCGGAGAACAGGTTCTTATGCACCAGACCTACGCGCCACGTAGCATTCGGACATGTGGCCACTTGCCGTTTGAACCAATTGCCCAGGTCGCGCTCCAGATATTCGGATGTCTGCGCCGCATAGTCATACTCGCCACGCCAGAAATCTTGCTCCGAGAAAGCTATCAGTTGCATATCTCCGTAGCAGAAACTATAGTTGATACCGGCAAACTGAGGGCGGATTTTAGTTTCCAGATTGAATGTGGTGTCAGTATTGAAATGATAGGTATAGTTCAGCAGCGGACTGTCATCGTGATTACCGTCCGTAGGCACTAGTGGCATTTGTTGCAATACCGGCTGCAGTGCCTCTTCAAACCAACGCTCCCATTCCCATTCGCTGTTATTATCCGTGCCCGTATCTACAAAATCACCGGGGAATACACAGAAGCGCGCATTCTTCTCGTTTCTGGCTACTGCCTTTGCACACAAACGGGCGGCATCTATATATTCCTGATTCTGGATATGACTGTCGGTCATATAGATAAAGGAGAACTCTCTCTGCTGCGCATCAGCCGTACGGAAATGTCTGACCTCGCTCCAGTGACCGGCAAAACCCACGCGATACGAATAATCCGTGCCGGGCTTCAGGTTCTCTGCCAGTGCTTTGTGGCTGACGTAACGGAATGCCGTGTTCTTGTCTATCTTAGCCGAGCGCAAAATACCGGAAGACGAAATAGCATAATGCAGAGGCATGGTGGTCGTAGCCGCAGCAGCAACATCGATGATTTCCTGTTTGCGGTTTTTGTTCTCAAAATCCGAGACCTTGGCATTTGCCTTCGCCAGTATCTGAACTTGCCCCTGAGCAATTCCCTCGTTGGTAAACCAACAGAAACCCATACGGGTCTTAGGATCACCATTGATGGTAGCCACGACGCAATAGGGTTCGTTTTTATCCACCAATACCGACGAATCTCGACTCTGGAGAAAAGATACAAACGAAGGAACCGTATAATCTACCTTATTATATAATATGTAGTCATCAGGCCGATCACGTCGCTCTGCCGGCGCCATTGATGCTATACGATGAGTCGGTTCGCCTATGCTATAATCCGCGGCCATCATAATAGCCTGCTCGGCTTCCGTGGTAGGTACGCCGGCAAAAGTAGAGGGATCGCGGAAATGCGGGCCATCGGGGGCCTCGTTGTCGGTTGAGAGCCATGGTTGAGTAAAGAAATTGGCCTCAAACCCCTCATCGGCACGACTTGTGCCAGATTCGCTCTCATCAGAGATGTAGTTGGACGGATCTACAAAACCATATTCGTTACGGTTGCCCCACATCAAACAACTATAGACCGAACTCTCCGAATGAATGCCTCCGTAACGATCACCATAGCAATTAGCTATGATGCAATTAGCCAGCACACCATCAAAATTGGCAACTCCACCGGCATCCGGCCATTCGTGCCCCGTAGCAGAACAATTGTATATCAAGCAATCTTCCAGTTGCGCGCCTAGCGCCGAAGCTTCCGGCAAATCACCTTTGATGAGGACACCGCCGCATTGCAGTCCGCTGCAACCACGCACGATACAATGGCGCATTTGCACTTTTCCACGCAACCATGCAGCACCGCCCCGCTGATTGTGACGTGCGTTCTGCAGGACGAAATCTTGGAGCAATGTCGGCTGTACGCAATCGGTTTCAGTGGTCACCAGACGCGTCCCCAAACCCTCTCCATCCAGGATGGATTTATCTTGATGGTCGCTAAATCTGGCCGGCTGTTCGTAGGCCGTGCAACCACCTATAATCTTAACGCCATCTTTCAGTATAATGCCTTCGTAGTAGATTCCCTTCTCCACAAACAACGTATCGCCGGCATGACAATTGTCTATACCCAGACGAATAGTGGCTTGCGCCGTTTCCCACGACGTGCCGTCATCACCATCGAATCCATCCGTACGAACATACCACGTAGCAGCAGACGCCTGAAGCGCCGCTGCTACGCAAAACAACACTATATGAAAGGTACGTTTCATCTATATTATCTCCAGCCAAACTTCTCGCGACCTATACGCTCTACGTCCTCGCGATTGGTAAAGGCTGTGGTTCCACCGGCAGCGGTAGTATTAACAGCTCCGGTCATATTGCCATATTGCTGGCATACATCCAGTGCATCACCGGCTGCAAGACGGGTGATAAAACCGGAGTTGAACGAATCGCCCGCTCCGATGCAATCCACTACATGCTTGTTGAGCAACGCAGCTTGCATGCGGTCCGGCTGCCCCTTACGCATCAGCAGCGAACCACGGCTACCACACTTGATCACAGCTGCATTAGCATACGGACGTATCTTCTCAACGGCTTCGTCCAGAGTTTCGCTATGGGTCAAGTATTTCAGTTCGGTCTCATTAGGCATAAATACCGTCAACATCGGTAGTACAGCCTTGTAGTCGAGATCCCATTGCTCAACCGGATCCCATTGTGTATCAAGCGAAGTGGTTACTCCGTTCTCTTTACAGAGCGCCAAGATCTTCATCAGATCACGCTTCACACCACTCTGCATAAAGATAGATGAGATATGAATATGCTTAGCCTGTTTGAATACTTCCGGATCGATATCGTCCAGCGACATATAATCCATCGCCCCTTGGTAGGTCAGGTTAGCACGATCCTCGTCGTAACTCATGCATATAGTGGCTCCGGTAGCGTATTTGTCCTGACGAATCAGGAAACTGGTGTCCACACCCTTTTTCTGCAGACTCGACTCCACTAGATCGCCGAAACTGTCGTTTCCGATCATACCGCAGAAAGCCACCTTGGCTCCCAAGGCAGCCGCATTAGCAGCAAAAATAGCGGTAGAACTACCTAGAGTAAGAGTCATCTGCTTGGCAAATTTCTCCTTACCTATTTCTGGTTCGCTCTCAATCTGATTTAGTATTAGATCTACGTTCAGTTCGCCTAATGCGATGATATCAAACTTTTTCATGGTTATAATTGTATTTATATATTACATATATTTCTTAAAGAATGCTATCGGACTCCATCCCTTGGGATAATCATGTCCCATCTCCGGGCCAAACACATACTGTTTCTTCTCGGCCGGAGTTGCCAGATTGTTGAAAGGCACCACATTCAATCGCGGTGGACATACATTATCCTGCAATCCGCTGCTAGCCATCACAGGACACGAGATATGTGGTGTCAGATTCTTGATGTCAAAATAAGACATGCATTTCAGGATTTGCTCATCCGTCATCGAACCGCGATTGTCGTTCATCTCCCAATATGCCAGACTCTCGATCTTAATCGCATCGGCAAAATCACCCATAAAGGCTACATTGGCTGCAATGGCTGTGAATGGGTAGTCGCTTAGAGCTGCGCATGCATATGTCAATGCCCCTCCCTGGCTTGAACCTTCGGCAAAGAGTTTGGTCATATCGCTTGTCTCGCGTGTAGCCATGAATCGTACGGCTTGTACTACATCCATATATGCGCCGCGATAATAATAACTATCCTTGTTTCCAAAATTATAAGCAAACCAATCTCCGTAGATATTCACCGTTTCCTCTTCTATGCCCGGATTGGTTCCGGCGGGACGACAGTTCAGGTATTGTCCGCGATGCGAGAGATAGAACTCCGCATAGTTGGACGATCCTCCCGACGGACATTCGCATTTGGCTTTGCTGCCTTGGGTATCATAACCGTAGAAGTGCATGATGACCGGATGTTTCTGTCCGTCTTGCGGCTCGCAGTAGTAGCCACGAATCTTAACCGGTTCTCCTGTCAAACCGTCCGGTATGGAATACATCTCCACCAAGTATACCTTGCGCGAAGCGCTACTATGTGAAGTAATTTCAATCAGTGTATCCTTCATATCCACAGCGGCCAATTGTTCCTTTGCTGTTTGCCAGAAAGTATCAAAATCCGACTCATTGTCCGGCAGTGAAACGATATCGAACGGATCAATACCGAAGTAAAAATGCTTGGCGACCTTATCATTGACGAAGCAGGAAGCGCGATAGAAACCCGGTTCGAGATTTTCAGTAGTAGTCACAACGAAATCTTTCGATCCGTTAGCGGGAACTTCCACACTGTCAGTCAAGGTAACTACTGCCACTTTCTTGTCAGTCTTGATTTGAACTTTCGTGCCTACTTTGACTGCCATCTTATTGCCGTTCTCAATATGAAGGGTAATAGATGGTTTGCCGCTCCACACCCAATTGTCGGTTACAGGCACCGACTGCTTGATGAGCGACAGATCCGGCTTTTGCGTAGGTTCTACCTTCGTAGTATCCTGTTGCGGTTCCTCGTTCTCACCAGGACGCTCGCAGCCGCAGGCTCCGAAGAGCGCTACGGCTACCAGCACGGCAAAAATGTATATAAACGATTTCTTCAACATCTGATTATTACTTGAGATAATCGTTCAGGTTGACAATATTAAATGCATTGTAATACTTATCCATATTGTGTTCAATACGCATCAGTACTACTTCCTCTGCCTGGATACCGAGACGACCCAGGTTGTCGTATAGCATCTGACGGGCAACCAGTGCTTCCGGTTTTTGCCAGATATAGCGACAACCGGTCTTTACGAGCCACAATTGGCGCTCCGGAGTACAATCTTTTAGATCTTTACCTACCTCATCGCCATGCAACCATTTTTTCCAACGGTTAGACTCGTATACACATTGCCACAGCACTTGAGTCATGTTACTCAATTGTGCTACCTTGCCTTCCGCAAAGAGTTTTTTCTCCTCCTCTTCCAGTTCTGCCAGCGCATCATACTCGTTCATGGTGAACTCAGGACCTACGTTAGCGGCACCCATACCTGCCTTTGGATAATCTTCCGGATTCTCTACATCGTCGCTGTAGTGACCCTTGATATAGCTGCCGTACGGACGAACCTTGGCGGTCAGTGCCTTGGCTACCTCCGGATCAAAGAAAGTGGTGTGCAGATCTGTTCCTACCTTACCTACGATGAAGCATGGCCAGATATCGTCCAGACCTACCTCATGCAAACCTTTCTTCAGTCCCTCTAGGAAGGTGTCAAAGGTCTTCTCGTCTGCCAGACCACCGTGTACCTCTTCGGTTCCTACTTCGTAGGAGATAGGAGCTATCTTGTGTGCCTTGCGAAAATCCTCAGCATGTTTGATGAGTTCTACGGTACGTTTTACAACTACGTGGATATCGATAATCTCACCTTTCGGCAAGAAAATATCAACGGTAGGATCTACGTGAATCAGGTCGTAGCCGGCTAGAATAGCAGCCTCGTAGCTCTTCTTCACTCCGTCCATGGCACGTTCGGTATCCCAGCGCTCAATCGATTGTTTGTCCTTCAACCATGGTCCACCGTGGTCAATAGCTACTACGTACGGACCGGTGTAGTGTACAGCCGCAGCCTCACGGGCCAAAATCTTGGTAAACTCAGCCTGAGTCATGCCTGTGTAACCGCCATCGCAGTCCACCTGGTTAAGGGTGGTGGCAAAATAGATAGGCGAATTGTTACGCTTAGCTGCGCGGAACGATGCCTTGATTACCGACAAGGAGTTAGGACAAGCTGCAAACAATGTCATTGGAACTCCGGTTGCTTTTTTTCTTTCCTCCATCACGCGGAGGATGTTTTCTGTCTTTGCCATAGTATTCCTAATAAATTTCAAATATCAATTATTCATTCGATTTATTCATAAATCGTCACGCCCTCTACTACGCGGTGGATATTACCGCTTACTGACGGAGCATCCGGATTCAGACCGTGCGCCAGCGAAGCGTAGTAGCCCAGCAATTGACCTACGAGCACAAACGGTACGATACCGTAGAAATCGTTCTCCTTCTTGCCAAACGGCATCTGGACGATCAGGTCGGCTTTTACATCCGGCAACGCTGGCTTCTCGCCTGCAATCACGATGATCTGTGCTACCGGTTTGTTGTTGGCGTCCACTTGTTTTACCAAGTCACGCTCATAGCGCTGCACACTCTCTTGATCGGTCATTAGGTACACTACAATCGATTTGTCGTTTACCACAGCCTTTGGTCCGTGACGGAAACCAAGGAAACTATCAAACTTGCAAACTACTGCGCCGTCGGTCAACTCTTGCAGTTTCAGGTGGCACTCCTCGGCGATACCCTTCAGCGCACCGGAGCCCAAGAATACACCACGCTCAAACGGACGACTGGCTATCTCTTTCAGTTTGTCCTCGTATTTGGCAATCACAGCCTCAGCATTTTGAGCCGTCTTCTCAAACATCTCGGCGTCTTTCTCCAGCGTGTCAATATGGCCCAGCATAAGGCAGGTCAGCAACATTGTCGAGAAACTGCTGGTCATAGCCAGACTCTTGTCATCTGTTTCTTCCGGCAACAGGAGTAACAGAATATTATCCTTGCCTGCTGCTTGCTGCGCCAGTTTGCCGTTCTTGTTGCAAGTGATGTAGACATGTGCTATGTTCTTGCAGAGTTTGTTAGCCAGGTTGACTGCACCAACGCTCTCAGGGCTGTTGCCCGAGCGAGCAAAACTAACTAGCAACAAAGGACGTTCTTTGTCGAGCAAGTACTCAGCGTGCGTGATGATGTCGGTCGTCGGCACTGAACGTACATTCCGCCACATGCCGCGCATTACCGGACAGAGTGCATCACCGATAAAAGCCGATGTACCGGCACCGGTCAACACGATGTCGGTGTCGGGGGTAAGATACTTGTGCATGAATGCACTGATTTCTGCTTTCGCTTTCAGCAATGCCTCGTGCTCTTTACGCCACATAGCCGGTTGCTGATGAATCTCGTTGAAAGTGAATGAAGTTGTCATATCAATGGTATTTGTTTTGAAATTATACGTTGATTTTTGTTCGGGCTATATCCCTTTTTGCGGTGCAAAATTACTACATATTATCTAACTATTCGTACGTGCGTGTTATGCTTTTTAACATATTTTCGAAACAATAAATGCTAAAATGCTGTAAATGAGTATGTTGAATGTTTCGATTACAGTTTCAAAATATTTCGAAAAGGAGTCATTTCAAAACTATCTCTCCGAAAAATTCCGGGCAATGAAAGTTCGGATTAGGCAAGTGAATAGGTTGCCAACTGAGAAAATGAGGTTTCTTGGTTCGGTCGGCACATTTGTAGAAATTGACCCGTAACCGTTGCGGAAACGTCGGCTTAATCTCACGGAAAATCAGCGCAAGTGGTATCCTCAATTCTACCGTCCATTCGAACCAGCCGTCACGTTCCTCTATAGCCTGACGCGGGAAAGAGCAGCGACGCTCTATCTGCGCCATTTCTTCGGGCGTAAACGGTTGCACCTCTTCGGCTCGACCGAGACGACGCGAAGCCACCATCGCGCCAATACAATTGGTTTCGAAATTGATGTAATGTTTATCGCCCGGTATTTGGCAGAAAAACTCTACGCACGAGTCTTCCCAAACCGGTCCCTGATCTTTCGTCGTCACAGCGCGCAACTGCTCGCCTCGAACATGATATTTCAGAAATAGCGCCTCGTGATCATTGCTTACATCTACGCGTACCTCCGGTTTCTCGGGATACTCATTGGGCCAATTGACTTTATCTATCGCGTATTCCATATCAGCTCAATCGTTTTATAATGTCCGCCATTTCGTTGGCCACTTTCTCTTGCTCCTCCAACAGACGGAGTTGAGCGCGCGTACGAACCAAATTATGCTCCGGATAGAGTATCTTGTAGTACGTATCGCCGTTCAGCCAGTCGGTAAAGAAACGTACTGTCTGCATATAACTCAGCAGCCGGCAACCGTATGGCAGCAGTTGCTTCTCGAGGTCTGTCAGGAACGTAGCCTCCTTGAGATAACCTCGTGTATAGGCTTCAAATATCTTCAGGTCAACATGGATGTTCTCCAAGTTCGGATCATCTTCCTGACCGGTATTGGCTGCAGTGCGCATGAAATCGCCAAAATCACTCAATACGAAACCCGGCATCACCGTATCCAAATCGACTATACAAATCGGCCGGCCCGCTTCGTCAAAGAGAATATTGTTGACCTTGGTATCACAGTGGTTGATGTGTTTCGGCAATTTGCCTTCGCGGAACAAGCGTTCGGCCAAGCACATCTCTTCTCTCCGACGGTCGATGGCATCTATGATATCCGCACAAGCAGCTTTTCGGCCTGCCACGTCGGCCGCTAAAGCGTCATCCAGTTGATGCAAGCGGAATTCAATATTGTGGAAATTGGGTATCGATTCGCACAGTTCATCAAAAGGCAGGTCGGCCAGCTGCCGCTGGAATCGGCCAAAGGCCTCGCCGGTCAGTTCTGCAGATTCCGGAGTTACTTTTTCCTGCGATGTGGCATTCTCTATCAGCACATATACTCGCCAATAATCGCCTTCCGGAGTGCGGTAATAGAGTGTTCCGTCGATGGTTGGAACCAGTTGCAGCACTTTGCGTTCGATATCCTTCTCCCCTGCTTCCTGCAGCTTGCGGCGAATATGATCGGTCACTTTCTGTATGTTCTGCTGCAGTCCTTCCACATTCTGGAAAATATGGTGGTTGATGCGTTGCAGAAAATACGATTTCTCGCCCGGATTTTTAGCCCGGACGATGAACGAATCGTTGATAAACCCAATCTTCAACGGTTGAGGATCTGCCACTGCGTTAGGAATGGCAAAATGGTTAAGAATCTCTTTCATTTTCAGTTCTTCTATGGTAGCACAAGTCTGCCAGCCGAGATATCTCTCTGCCGCAGCACGATTTTTATCCAGATCATCCACATAGATGGTGTGCGCCGAATCTATCTGCGCTTCACGCGCCACATATTCGAACATCTCCTGAGTCGGTTTGGCCATGTGTAGATGGTGTGAGGCAAAAATCCGATCAAAATATCGCTCTAGATGATATTGCTCGTAGATCGGATCCCAATGCATCTGGTTGGAATTCGATAGCAGCACGGTTCTGTAACCCAACTGACGCAAACCGGCAATATAATCCAATCGCTCTTGCGGCAAATCGCTGAGCATGCTCATCCATGCTTCGCGAACCTGCTGAAGCGTGGTTCCCGGATGGCAGTAAGAAAGTATAGCTTGTAGAAAATCGTCGGTCGAAATCCGGCCGTGCTCGTAGTCGTGCATCAACTGACGCGTAGCGGCACTCACGGCAGCAACTCCTTCGCCCTCATCGTCAATACCCAGCACATTGCGTACATTGTCTTCGCCCATCAGGCGCTTGAAATTACCTACACAACGCGGTACATTCAGATTGATAATCACGCCGCCCAGATCAAAGACGACTGTATTGATTTCGTGGTTTTTCATGTATTAGATAGTTGATTAGTGTTTATTGTCCCAGCATCGAATAGCGTCTGCCGTCCGGCATCTGGATATACAGCACGCCGTTCTCCAGAATCTTGTATGGCGCAGCCATCGCTTGTTCTGCGCCGGTCTCTTCTATACTCTCCGGCATAGGTCCCGGATCGAGAGGCGCGGATTTGGAGATAGTAACAGAGGCTTGCAGATCGTTGTAACCGGTGGACGAATCCCATACATCCTTGTTAGCAAAGCGTACGGCGTAACGCGGATCGGAGGCGATAGACGGATATTTGTCCGGCATATAGAGATACAGATGATAGCTACCCTCCGCCATGTCCGAAGGTATATTCACTTGCTCGATGATCTTGCTTATCTCGTTGTTCGGCAGCCAGCGGCGCGGATCGGTTTGGAGCGGAAGCTGATATGTCTTGCTGCTGCTTTTCAGCACCAGATAGACTGTTCGGTCGTTGTAGAGCGGTGCATAACCCACGTTGCGCAAGCGGATCTGCACATTCATTCGGCCGCCTGGCGCAGCCTGATCGCTAAACTCTGCATTCAACAGATTGTAGCGGTAGCCCATGTGAATATTGAGTGTATCGAATATGCCGCTGCTGCGCCAGCGTCTGATGACCGGCATGGCGTATGTGGAGCCGCAGAAGGACCAGTGGTACTTGCTCATCTCCGACGGAGCATCCTTGTACCGTTTCTCGGCTAGGGCATCATCATCATCGATGTTTGTCTCTCCGCCGTTGGGCACATAGAGTGTCTGGGTCGCTACATACTGGCGCATCTTGGGGTCGTCGTCATTCTCATCACTACCATAGGTACCCATATTGCCGTAGTTGTGCAGGAATGCGTCGTTGTGACAGCCCATTCGGGCTTTCTGCGTACCACTGAAACCTTCCGAGGCACTCAGCGGAGTCTTGTCATTCAGATATTCTTGCTGAATCATGGGATAACGGAAGAGAATGAAGCGGTCTTCCGGCGCGTTCTCAAAGAGATATTGTATCACTTTCCGGCGGTTGGCCGTCACATGCTGGGTCTCATTGCCGTAGTTCTCGGAATAATACCACTCGCCCCAGACGCCTACAAAGCCCGCCTCCAGTACGTAGATCACATCCGCATTGTCTACCAGGTGTTGGTGCAGTTGCTCCAGGTGACGTTTCACCCACGTCGGCGTAGCGTCTTTCTTGTCACTCTCGCGCTCGGTATAGGCAAAGCGCAACACGCATTTGAGACCTAACTTGCGCAACTCCGCCATATCCTCGTCAAACCCGCTAAGAACCTTGGCCGGCAGGTCCTGACTCTTGTAATTGTAGAAATTATAGAGCACCACGGGCATAGTCATCTTGTCGTTCTTGCCCCAGTTGGCGTCTATGTGATTCTTCACACGGTAAGGACTGCTTTCTGACACCTGGCCGTTGAGTTCCTCCGTAAAACCACGTTCGGGATTGCGGAAGATGGTCTTATTGTCCGAGACATACGTTACCGTTGTGGCATTAAGCGTCAGCATGCTGCTAACCAGCAGAACAGCCAAAGAGAGTACTTTTTTCATAAGAGCGATATTTTGCAATTCGTTGCAAAAGTACAAAAAAATTTTCGAAATGGCAAAAATTCGGCCAACGAAATATTATTTTTTGTATTTCGAAGAAATAGCCGTTTCTGCCTTGCTCTATGTATCGTGCTGATTTTCAGTCGAAAGATGCGCCTACTGGCACAACAGAAACGAAACTTTCGGAATGTTACGAAAAAAGAAGGTGCTAAAAAATGTACATTTATTTTGATATTTCAAAAAAAAGTAGTATCTTTGCACCGAATTTTGATACATTTGTTAAGATGAAAGAGAATAATATTCCTATTGTTGATTGTCCGTACGGCGATTATATGATTGGCGATGCCAGCGGTAAACTGATGAACGAATACGGCCGCTATCCGTGTAAGATCATCTGTGGTGTGTATGCCCTTCTGGTTCGCGGAACAGCACGCGCCACAATCAACGTGACCGATTATGAGTTCAAAGCCAACGATGTGCTGTTGCTCGAACCGGGAAGTTTCCTACTGATACGTGAATTTTCTGAAGATGCGTTGGTCTATTGGATCGTATTTGGCAGCAAATTTCTGGAGAAACATACGTTCAACAATCGCATGTCTCTCACAGCGCTGCAACTCCATTCGCCCATCATCAGCTTGCCGGAAAATCATGCACAAGTGCTTTGTTCCGGTTACGACACGTTGATCAAGGCGCTCAATGCGAAACCATCGATGTTGGATAGCGAGAAAATGGTGCATATATTCAATCTGATGCAGACCAGTTACGCCAAGTATGCACGTGAACAAGACGAGTATTTGGTTCGTCCGCTAGATCGAAAAACAGAGATTTATCAGGATTATTGCCAACTGGTTTTGAAGCATTACCAGGAATGGCATCATGTTAGCCAATACGCTGAGGCTATGCGTATTACGTTGCCACATCTTTGCTCCACTATCAAAGCTGTCGGCGAACGTACGGCCGGCGACATCATCATAGAAGCTATCCTGACGGATGCTAAATCGCAGCTGAAAATCACCTCGCTGCAGATCAAAGAAATTGCGCTAAGTCTAGGCTTTGAGAATGTAGCGTTCTTCAACCGATTCTTCAAACTCCACGTGGGCGTTACACCAAAGGTGTACCGCAACAGCTAAGCGCCCTTTGGAGCCGATCAACGGTTTTTGTACATATCCTCGTAGTACTTCTCGTACTCGCCGGATGTGATATTGTCCATCCATTCCTGGTTATCCAGATACCAGCGAACGGTTTTCTCGATACCTTCCTCAAACTGTAGGCTGGGTTCCCAATCTAGTTCGCGTTGCAGTTTGGTCGAATCGATGGCATAACGCATATCGTGTCCGGCACGATCGGTGACAAACGTGATCAGGTCCAAATCAGCACCCTCCGGACGGCCGAGAATACGATCGACTGTCTTAATCACAGTACGGATAATATCGATATTTTTCCACTCGTTGAAACCACCGATATTGTACGTTTCAGCCACTTTGCCTTTATGGAAAATCAGGTCTATCGCACGCGCATGGTCTTCTACGAAAAGCCAGTCGCGCACATTCTCGCCTTTGCCATAAACAGGTAGCGGTTTGCGATGACGTATATTATTGATAAACAGCGGAATCAGTTTTTCCGGGAATTGATAAGGGCCGTAGTTGTTCGAGCAGTTGGTCACGATGGTCGGCATGCCGTACGTGTCGTGGAAAGCGCGAACAAAATGGTCGGACGAAGCCTTGCTGGCCGAGTAGGGCGAATGAGGATTGTATTTCGTTGTCTCATAGAAGAAATCTTCGCCGTAAGCCAGATGGTGCTCACCGCTCGACGCTTTGGTAGTGAAGGGCGGTTCTACGCCTTCCGGTTTGGTCATTTCCAGCGCACCGTATACTTCGTCAGTCGAAATATGATAGAATCGCTTGCCCTCAAATTTCTCGGGTAGACTTTCCCAGTAGAGTTTAGCGGCTTGCAGCATTGAGAGTGTGCCCATCACATTGGTGCGGGCAAAAGTGAACGGATCTTTGATACTGCGATCTACGTGACTCTCTGCTGCCAAGTGGATGACGCCCGTCACCTTCTCTTCTTGCATCAAGGCAAATATGGTATCAAAATCGCAGATGTCTGCACGAACAAAGCGATAATTGGGTTTGTTCTCAATGTCTTTCAGGTTAGCCAGATTGCCGGCATACGTCAGTTTGTCCACATTGATGATCCGATAGTCCGGATACTTGTTGACAAACAAGCGCACGACATGACTTCCAATAAATCCGGCTCCGCCGGTAATGATGATAGATTTCATATATATGATTTGTTAGTATTCTGTTTATAGTACGTACCTCACTTGTTTGAAGTGATAGGTTCGTTGACGGTTAGCTTCGTCGGCCAGCACTATTTCTCCTTGCGGCGTTATATCGGCTATGCGTGCCATAAACTGACCTTCCGCATCTTGCCCGGCATTCATAGTGGGCGTTGTGCTGACTGCGCGTTCTACAAACGGCCAAAATCCCGTACGACGATACAGATGCTGCTTGTATTCCGCCCAGATTTGTTCGTGTGGCTCGCGCAATACATTATTTATTAGCGCGCGCGCATAAGCGTCAGCCAACTCGTCCAGGTCATATTCGGCACCCGTTATCTGCTTCAGCGAAATCGGATTCGGAGCATCGCTTTGCCACTCCGTTTGATTCACATTCAGTCCTATTCCTCCGATAGACCATGCCAGCCGATTCCCCTCTATCGCGTTTTCCACCAGAATACCTGCCAGTTTCCGGTCGCCGTAGTACAAATCGTTCGGCCATTTGATGGTGAGATGTTCTCGATATTGTCTCGGTAGTATCTCGTATACAACTCGATAAAGTGCCACACTTATCGCAACAGAAATATCGAATTGGTTTTCCGGTTTTACTCCCGTCTCGCGCAGCAGTACGGAGAACAGCAGATTCTTGTCCGGTTCGCTTTCCCATCCGTTTCCGGCTTGTCCTCTTCCGGCCGTTTGATAACCTGCGCGAAGCATAAATTCATCCTGCGGCCATTCGCCTCGCGTCAACATCTCGCGGAGCAAAGTATTCGTACTATGGGTTTGCCGGATATACATCGAGCAGATATTCTTGTATCACGTTCTGTATACTCTTTGCTTTGCCCGGCGCACTATTGACCAAGATGGCAAATATCCACTGATTGCCGTTGGGTAGATCGATATAACCGGCAAAATTCTTGGTTCCGGATATCGTGCCGCTCTTTGCATGTATCTTACCTTCCAGTACCGTTCCCGGCCCGAGATTCTTGAGCGTACCGTTCACGCCGCTAATCGGCAACGAGGCTACAAACGCATCCGCATTTTTGCTGCGCGACATATAGGTCAACAACTGGACAAAAGTCTTCGCGCTAACCGCATCCTGCGGCGCCAATCCGCAGCCGTCTTTGATAATGGCCGCACCTATATCGATGCCTCTGCGACGCCAGAAATCACGCAGGAAATCCTGACTCGCGCGAATCGTGCCGGGCAAACCGTAGCGAGTTCCCATATAGCGAAAAATAGCCTCCGCATACAGGTTGTTGCTGTTGATATTGGTTTCTTTGACCAGTTCGCGCAGAGGTTCCGACCGATGCGTATAGATCACGGTGCGCGGCGGAGTCAGCGGATTATAATCCGCTTCGTATGTAGCGTCACGAGCAACCGCCACGCCGGCGTCACGCAGACGTTGCGTCAGGTGCTGCGCCAGTAGCAGACCGGGATTAGGCAGGTCGCCCTTCACGCCAAATGTACCCAGATTGCTGGGAACCGAACCACTCAAATAACGCTCGCGGCTATAGGGCATTCCGCTGACAAAGGCACCATCGTGCGTGATCTTGGTGCAACGTATGCGGTTGATGAAGTATAGTCCTTCTACTTTCGGCTCCGTACTGATGACCGTTGCCGCCGATCCCACTTCGCCACTCTTCAGCACAATATTCATCGTGTTGCCGTAATAGTTGATGCCGAAGATGCCCGGCGCATAGTAATTGCCGGCATCCTCGCAGAGCCAACCCGGATTCTGCGCATCGCCATCCAAGGTCGTCATATCGGCCACTACGGCACCTTCGATACGTTTGATGCCGGCGGCACGAATAGCACGCACCCAGGCATCCAGAAAACCCGTCTTGCCTTTCCATCCCAGCGATGGATCACAATTGCCGTGTATATACAAATCGCCTTGCAGCACGCCGTTCTCCAGCGGACAACTGTATTCCAGCGTGGTCGGGAAACGAAAATCCGCCCCCAGTATCTCCAGCGCCGCAGCCGTCGTCAGCAGTTTCATCACGCTGGCGGGCGGCACCACATGATCCGGGCGGTAGCTGTCTATCGTTTTTCCGGTTTTGGCATCCACTATCAGTACCGACATATTCGACTGGCCCGTAATAGGATGACTCGTCAGAAACGATGCAGCCAGTAGTATGCACGCAATTATACTCATAATCGGGTGCAAAATTACTATAAAAAATTGACATACGCAAGGAAAATAACGGTCTTTTGCAAAAAAAACGCACAAATATTTGGTCAATTCAAAAAAAAGCAGTACCTTTGCACGCTTTTTCCAGAATTAGAGTGAGTAGGGCTCCCGAAAATTTTAATTTTTGGGAAGACGAGGTGCCATCGTATAACGGTTAGTACTCAAGATTTTCATTCTTGCAATAGGGGTTCGATTCCCCTTGGCACTACCAAGACCTTCCCTAAAATAACGTCTCCGGACGGCCAATCCTCTCAAGGCCACGACGGGACTAACTAACCAACACGTCCGCGTTTTATGAACCATGGCGGACAAAAAACAACAACAAGATGGCAAATCATAAATCATCTTTGAAGCGTATTCGCCAAACGGCTGCGCGCAAAGCACACAACCATTATTACGCTAAAACAGCACGCAATGCCGTACGTGACCTGCGTAAGACTACCGACAAAGCAGAAGCTGCTAAGGCTCTGCCTAAGGTTAGCTCTATGCTCGACAAACTGGCTAAGCGTAACATTATTCACGCTAACAAAGCAGCCAACCTCAAATCGAAATTGGCTCTCTACGTGAACAAGTTGGCGTAAGCGAATATACTTACTCTAAAAAAGTAGTTGTGTAGAAAAAGGGGATGTCCGTTGGGCATCCCTTTTTGAAAAAAAATCGGATAATACTATGAACACTCTTATCTCAGTTATCGGCGGCGCTAATGTCGACCTATCTGCTACGCTCAACGATGCGTTCATCGCAGCTGATTCCAATCCCGGACACATAGACATCGGTTATGGAGGTGTGGCGCGCAATATTGCGCACAATCTTAGTCTGCTCGGCGCGCAGGTGCAATTGCTCACTATCTTCGGCGGAGACCTGTTCGGCGGATTGCTGCACGACTACTGCAAACAGCAGGGCATCGATGTACATCTTTCGGATAAAGCCAAAGACGAGCGTTCGGGCGTATATCTCTGTATTAACAATCATGGCGGCGAGATGATAGCGGCTGTGGCCGATACCGAAGCGATCCGCCTCATTACGCCGGAATGGCTGTCCAAGCGGAGCGGCGAACTCAAGCAGTCGGATTTTTTGATAGCTGATACCAATATCAGCGAAGATGCTATCCGCTATCTGATGGAGGAGACCACGGTGCCGCTACTCATCGATGGCGTGAGTTCTACCAAGGCGCACCGTGTAGTCAATGCGCTGCGCAAATGCAAATTGCCATACCTGCATACGCTCAAACTCAATCTGAAGGAAGCCTTGGCTGTGACCGAGACGGCTACCTATGCAGAAGCAGCGCAGCGGCTGATTGATCTAGGTGTAGCGCATGTGTATATCACACTGGGAGGCGATGGTGTCTACTGCCGCAATGCAGCCGAAGAGTGGCTGTTTCCTGCCCTGCCGGGCGAGATAGTCAATACTACCGGAGCCGGCGATGCATTCCTGGCAGGCGTGGTGTATGCTTGCGCCAAAGGTATCGCATTCCCGCAAACGGCCCAATACGGACTGATGGCCGCACGAGCTACACTCATGAGCCACAAGGCCGTCAATCCGGACATAGCCAATATCCTGCTCTAAACACGTAATCTATCATTTAACATCATCTATCATGAATCCATATCTATCCATCTCACCGGAAGTAGAGCAAGCGCTTCGCGCGGGCAAACCCGTTGTAGCACTCGAGTCCACCATCATCAGTCACGGCATGCCGTATCCGCAGAATGTAGAAACGGCGCTGCGCGTTGAGCAAACTATCCGCGACAATGGTGCCGTTCCGGCTACCATCGCTATTATTGGCGGCCGACTCAAAGCGGGTTGCACCGCTGAAGAAATAGAATATCTGGGCAAGAAAGGTCAGGCAGTCATTAAGGCTTCGCGCCGTGACCTGCCCGTGCTGTTGGCACGCAAAGAGGATGGCGCCACCACCGTTACCACAACCATGATGATTGCCGCTATGGCGGGCATCCGTGTGTTTGCCACAGGCGGCATTGGCGGTGTTCATCGTGGCGCACAACAGACGTTCGATATCTCAGCCGACCTGGAAGAACTGGCACAAACCCCGGTTATGGTCATCTGTGCCGGAGCCAAATCGATCCTCGATCTGGGTCTCACGCTAGAATATCTCGAGACTAAGGGCGTACCGGTTATCGGTTTCGGAACCGATGAACTGCCGGCTTTCTATACGCGCCATAGCGGTTTTGGCGTTGACTATCGCATCGACACGCCCGAACAACTGGCTGCGGCTTTCCAGGCGAAATTAGACTGTGGGCTGAAGGGCGGAATGCTGGTCACCAATCCTATTCCGGAAGAATATTCCATGCCGGCAGACGTGATCAATCGCGCCATCGATCAGGCCATAGCAGAAGCGGAACAGAAAGGTATTCACGGCAAACAATGCACGCCCTTCCTGCTCGCCAAAGTTAAAGATCTGACGGGTGGAGACAGCCTGGAGGCTAATATACAGTTAGTGCTGAATAATGCACGCTTGGCAGCCAAGACAGCGGCCGCCATGTGCGGCGCGTCCCATTAACGGACGCGCTCGCAGTAGCTACCGTCGCGCGTATCAACGCGAACGATCTCACCTTCGTTGATAAACAGAGGCACGCGAATCTCGGCACCTGTTTCCAGTGTTGCCGGTTTCAGTGTGTTAGTAGCGGTATCACCTTTCAGGCCCGGTTCGGTATAGGTGATCTGCAGTTCTACCTTGGTCGGCAGTTCGGCAAAGAGAATCGTATCGGTCGTGGCGTCCGAAACAACATCTACCGTGAAACCTTCTTTCAAGAAATCCACACCGGTAATCAAGTCGTGTGCGATAGGCACTTGCTCGAATGTCTCGTTGTTCATGAAGATATAGTCTGAGCCTTCTTTGTAGAGGAACTGATACGGACGACGCTCTACGCGTACATCCTCCAGTTTCTCACCGATATTGAAGCGACGCTCCAGCACACGGCCATCCACTACATCTTTGAATTTAACACGCATGATCGTGTTACCCTTTCCGGGTTTCACGTGCAAAAACTCAATTACGAAATACAGACGACCATCCATGCGGATGCATACGCCGTTCTTAATGTCTTGACTGTTGATCATAAAAACTTGTCTATTTAGAATTATTTACCTTTTGCTCATTTTGCGACTGCAAAATTACTGCTTTTTTTTCAAATATACAAGATTTTTGCATATTTTCTTGCATAAGTCCTAAAAAATCACTATTTTTGCACTCGATTTTGTGTGTAACCATCTATTATTTGATTTGGATACTATGGAAGCTATTCGTACTTTTTTCGGCAATGTGGATATCTGGCAGGTCCTTTCGTCCTTTATTTTTCTGATAGCTATCATCGACCCGTTTGGTAATATTCCGGTCACTATAGCGATGGAGAAAAAGGGTGTGAAGATTCATGCCGGCAGTGTCTGTGTGGCCAGTCTGATTATTCTGTTGGCTTTCCTCTTCCTGGGCGAATGGATCCTCAAACTCTTTGGCGTGCAGATCGAGTATTTCGCTATCGCCGGAGGTTTTGTTATCTTCCTCATGGCGCTGGAGATGATTCTCGATATCGTTATTTTCCAGAACGACAAACTCGAGGGCGAGGTCAGCAGTGGCAGTTCTATCGTTCCGTTGGCATTCCCTATGTACGCCGGTCCCGGTGCTTTCACCGCCTTGCTGGCTATCACGGCCGAATATTCTATCGCCAGCCTCTGTATCTCGCTGTTGCTCTGTATGATTGTCCTCTATCTGGTCCTGATCGGCACCCACTGGTTGACCAAATATCTAGGTAATACTGCTCTATATATCATCCGCAAGTTCTTTGGTATCATCGTCTTGGCCATCGCTTGCAAGCTGATGTTCGGCAATCTGGCTATCGTCTTTTAGTTAAATCATCTGCTATATGAAACCTTTTAGTGAATTATCCATCGCGTTGGCCAGTGACCACGCAGGTTTTGCGCTCAAGCAACAGGTGCAACTGTTTCTCGAGGATAACGGCGCACGTGTAAAGGATTTTGGCTGCTACTCGGCCGAGAGTTGCGATTATCCGGATTTTGCTCATCCTCTGGCTACGGCCATTGAGAATGGTGAGTTCGAGTTCGGTGTCGTTATCTGCTCTACGGGTAACGGTATCTGTATGACCGCTAACAAGCATCATGGCATTCGTGCCGCGCTCTGTTGGGAAACCAAACTGGCGGAATTGGCGCGTCAGCACAACAATGCCAATGTGCTGGGTTTGCCTGCAAATTTCATCTCGGCTCCTATGGCGCTGGATATCGTACGTACCTTCTTCCAAACCGATTTCGAAGGTGGCCGTCATGAGCGTCGCGTTAACAAGATCGCGCTGCATTAATGCGCTGCGCTGTTATGTAGGTTATGCACTGGACCGCATCGGTTCAGTGCTTTTCCTTTCGCATTTCACCTTTCACCATTCACCTCTCTTTGTCTCGGTCGAACCGGCTGCGGTCTGCCAACTCCGCTGTCCCGAATGCCCGGTCGGTATGCGCTCCAAAAATCCCAAATCGGAAATCACCAATCACCAATCACAAATGTCCAATGCCGTTTGGCAACGGACCTTGGCCGAGATTTCTCGTACGGCGTGGACCATCCAGTTCTATTTTCAGGGCGAACCATTGCTCAACAGCGCGCTTCCTCAGATGATAGCCGACGCACATGCTCAGGGACTCTATACCATCGTCAGCACCAATGCGCAAGCTATGACTGCCGAACTGGCCGAAGCGCTGGTCCGTTCCGGACTCGACCGTATCATCGTCTCTATGGATGGTCTCTCCGACCAATCCTACGGTGCCTATCGCATCGGTGGCTCGCTCTCTCAAACCAAAGCAGCCATCCGCTACCTTCGCGAAGCGAAAGATAAATTTCAAATCTCAAATCTCAAATTTCAAATCGAAATCCAGTGTCTGCGGCTGCGGAGCAATGAGCATGAGTGGGCCGAACTGCGTCGCACCTATCGTTCGCTTGGAGCCGACCGGCTGACGCTCAAGACTGCACAACTCTACGACTATACCCATGGCCATCCGCTGATGCCGTCCAACCCGCGGTACAGTCGTTATGCCAAAGGCCCGGACGGACTCTTCCATCGCAAACCTATCAGTCCCGGCTGTTTCCGTGTATGGAGCGGATGTGTGGTGACCACTACGGGCGAAGTGCTGCCATGCTGCTACGACAAAGCGCATGCGCACGCATACGGGAATATAATGAACGCGTCTATGCGCGAAATCTTTGCTTCGGCTGAGGCTAACGCTTTCCGCCGGATGGCATTGCGCCACCAGGCAGATATCTGCCAAGAATGTTGGAAATAAACCTTACCGCCATGACTATCCGCTCGTTCACCTTCGGGTGCTTCCAAACCAATACCTACGTTCTCTCATCCGACAGCCGGATTCTGCTAATCGATCCCGCGTGTGCCGCCATCAAGGAACAACAAGAGTTGGAGCAGTATATCTCTTCCATAAACCCTCAACCCTCAACTCTAAACATTATTGCCACCCATGGCCATCTCGACCACCTGTGGGGTGCGGCGTGGGCTGCAGAGAAATGGCATACCCCGGTGTTGATTCCTGATGCGGACATACCTATGGTCGAACGGATGCAAGAGCAGTACGATCTCTTTGGCATCAATCTGACTGCCCGTCCATTCCCCATCTCACCCCTCTCACAAATCACAAATCACCAATCACCAATCGACTATCCACTTTCCACTCTTGACTTTCGTCTCCTCTCCACTCCCGGCCATACGCCCGGCAGCGTTTGTCTGTACTGGGCAGAGGAGCATATTCTCATCAGCGGCGATACACTCTTCTGCTGCGGCTACGGACGCACCGACCTACCGGGTGGAGATGCCGCGGCACTCTTCACCTCGCTCAATCAGTTGTTGCTGTTGCCCGCCGAGACCCGGGTCTATCCCGGACACGGCGAGCCTACTACGATTGGTGCTGAACGTCAGTTCTACAGACTCTGAAGTACCTGGCAGAGCCACCGGTAGCAACGCTCGGTACTACTGATCGACAGTCGCTCTTGCGGCGAGTGTACTCCGTACATCTGCGGACCTATAGATACCATATCCAGGTACGGATATTTCTCAAGGAACAATCCACATTCCAGTCCGGCGTGAATAGCCAGAACTTGTGGTTGCTGATGGAACAAATCCACATACGCTTGCTTCGTGATTTCTAACAATGGAGACTCTACATTGGGTTTCCATCCCGGATAACCGTCCCCGTGCGTCACTTCGTCGCAGGCGATAGCCAGTGCTTGCTCTACTATGGTTTTTAGGTAATGTTTGCTGGCCTCTATCGAAGAACGCTGTGAGGTATTAACTTCTACAAACCCGTCGCGCATCTTCACCGACGCCAGATTGGTACTGGTCTCCACTAGCCCGGGCATGTCTCGGCTCATGGCTATCATGCCGTGCGGACACGCGTTGAGTGCCAGTATCAGTCGATAGGCTTTGTCTGCGGGGATGAAGGTCTCAGGCATGTCGCATGATTCCATTTCCAGTCGCATCTCTTTCTCTATCGCGCCGTAGCGTTCTTCTGTCTCAGCTACATACAGGTTCCATTCTATGCGTAGCTGCTCTTTGTAGGCCGTCGGCACACAAATCACTGCCTCTGCCTCACGGGCTATGGCGTTACGCAGATTACCGCCATTGATGCTCGCCAGTTGCACGGGCGTCTTCGGCCATAGGCGGTCCAGAAACCACACAATCAGCTGATTGGCATTGGCGCGCCCCTTGTTGATGTCGTCTCCCGAATGACCACCCATCAGTCCCGATACGGCCAACCTAACGGGGAACCAACTATCAACTATCGACTTTTGACTATCGACTATCGACTTTCCACTTTCCACTGGCACGTAGTGCATCTTCGCCAGCGTATCTATTCCTCCGGCGCAACCGATAAATATCTGCCCGTCATCTTCCGAATCCAGATTGATCAGTCGACGGCTTTTCAGCATACCGTCTTGCAGTTTCATCGCGCCCGTCAATCCCGTCTCTTCGTCCACGGTGAAGAGGCACTCTATCTCCGGGTGCTGCAGACTCTCGTCGCTTATCGCAGCCAGCGCCATCGATATACCTATGCCGTTGTCAGCGCCCAGCGTCGTACCTTGTGCCTTGAGCCAGTCGCCATCTACATACGTACGAATCGGATCGCTCATGAAGTCATGCTTCACATCGCCGTTTTTCTCGCATACCATGTCCATGTGGGCCTGCAGAATCACACCCGGGTGCGACTCATAACCCGGCGTAGCCGGCACACGCATGATGACGTTCATCGCATCGTCTGCCGTACATTCTATCTGATGCTCAGCTGCCCAGTCTTGCAGCCAGCGACTGATTTTCTCCTCGTGTTTACTGGGACGAGGCACTTGATTGATTTGTGCAAAAATGTCAAATACTGCTTTCGGTTCCATAGACATACATTTAAAAATTTTCGCACAAAGGTACGGAAATTTTTCTAATTTAGCAAAAAAAATGCAAAAATATTTGCAAAAGGACAAGTCTTCATCGTATATTTGCAACGGTTTTACGAATTTGGATGACAAAACGAGGGACAAAAATTTGCATATATCAAAATTTTTTTGTACCTTTGCACCGAATTATTAAAACCTAAACAGCGAAAAAAATTGTCCGAAACGTTTGTAAGTTGGACAATTTCTTTTTTGCTGTGTATATTATATAAAACCTAATTAATTTTTTTATTAACCCTTTAACTTACACAACTATGGAAAAATTCCAATCTTTATCACCCACGGAGTCGGAGCCGGATCTCCACATCTCCACTTGTTTGGATGAAGCCGCGCTGCCGGCCATCATCCGTTCTGTCCTCTCGTTGGCTCAGTCGCCAGCCGAAAAGGACATGCTCCTCATGGCTACGCTCACCGCGTGTGGCAGCGTGATGCCTAATCTCTACTGCCGCTATGGTATTGCGGCCAAACGCTATTATCCTAATCTCCAACTCTTCATCGTCGGTTCGGCTGCTTCGGGCAAAGGTATCGCCAATCTGGCGCTCGAACTCGTCCGACCTATCCACGAGAAGATGCCGCTTATCATCCCTGGTGATGCTACTTATCCCGCGTTCTACCAGCAGCTTGCCAAACAGCATGGCCGAGCCTACATCCACGAATCCGAAGGATCGGTCATCACCGACATCTGGCGTTCCTCTACCGCCAACTACAACACGGCGCTCCGCAAAGCGGCCGAACATGAACCTATCTCGCGCAGTCGGTGCCGCGAAGCATCGGTCATCCCGTGTCCGCAAGTCAGTATGGTGCTGACAGGCACGTTCAGCCAGTATCACGCACTCGTTCCGTCCATCGAGAATGGCTATTTCTCCCGTCTCCTCACACTTATCATCAACGATGTGCAACCATTCTCCGGACAATATGTGCAAGCCTCGGATGAGAGTGATCGGTTGTCTGCTATCAGCAATCAGCTATACAGACTCTACGAGCACCTACTGTTCAGCAAACCGCGTGAGTTCCGGCTGACAGACAGCCAACGCGAACGACTCGGCCACCACCTGGAGAATGCCTATCCCGCGCTCATACGCATGCTGGGCGAAGATTTCCACTCCGTGGTACTGCGTATGGCTGTGCATATCGAAAGGATAGCGATGATATTATCCGCTTTGCGGATAGAGGCCTACTCCCAACCCCTCCCTAAAGGGAAGGGAGAGTTGGTATGCTCGGATGAAGATTACCAAACCGCTGAACTGATAGGCAATAAGATGATTTTGCATATGGCACAGGCCTATCAACTCATCAAAGGCACCGAGCGCACCGTTTTGCCCACCGCCAAACCATTGGACCAGAAACAAATCCTCCTTTCACTTCTGCCTGATGAGTTTGAAAGTAAAACACTGGTGGAAGAGGCTAAAAGTCAAGGCATCAGTCGTCGGACAGTATTTAACTGGAATGAGGAGTGGCAGCAAAGCGGAATCGTATATAAGATACGACATGGATTGTACAAAAAACAATCTACTTGCGCATAGGTGATGCCCAGGGCAATAACTAACGAACCACTAAGGAATCTCCAACGAACCACTAACAGTCGCGTTCGGTGCCCTACGACGAGGACTGCCGCCTGGCGGCATTAAAGTCTCCGGGGCCTCCGCTCTCCCCAAGGATTAGAAATCCCCGGGGGCCCCTATAGATTAAAACGTAATGGATGAAAAAACGCAC
>JAEESF010000018.1:0-25573 GCA_016286205.1 Paludibacteraceae bacterium
TACGCCGTATTTGCACGAATTGACACAACCGAGTCCCAGTATACCCAGGACGAAAGTCATTAGCGTATTGAAGCCTATTCTAAGTTTACGAGACATAATATTTCAAATTTAAGATTGATCTCCACAACTTTGCGGCGCAAAGTTACGAAGATTTTTTCATATACGCAAGAAAAAACAAAAAAAACTTCGCGTGGACAAAATGGCAGAAGATGGACATTTTGGCACAAAATGTGGACAGAATGGCAGAAAAACAGGGGTTGGCACACTAATTGACTCTATCTGGGTGTAAACGCAAAATACGCAAACTACGCTAACAACGCAAAAACGTAATCTACGCTTCGAATTGTTTAACTTAATTTAGGAGGATTGATTATGAAACCTGCAATGTATCGTAGAAACAATTGGCTGCCGACCAACGGATGGTTCCCAACCGTATTTGATGAGTTCCTGAACAATGACATGCTGAACACGGCTAGCAATGTGGCCCCATCGGTCAATGTCAAAGAGGATGAGCACAGCTATCTGGTCGAACTGGCTGCGCCGGGTGTTAAGAATGAGTACTGCCGAGTACATGTTGATGATGACCACAACCTCTGCGTTGCCATCGAGAACAAATTCGAGCACAAAGAGGAAGACAAACATTCGCACTACCTCAGACGCGAGTTCGCATACACCAATTTCGAGCAGAAATACACGCTGCCTGACAATGTGGACGAGGCAAAGATTAGCGCCAAGGTCGAAGATGGCATCCTGGCCATCGAATTGCCGAAGATCAAACGCGAAGAAGGCAAAACCGGTAGGCAGATTGCTATCGCTTAGTGAAAAGTGGAAAGTAGAAAGTAGAAAAGGGCGCTTCGGCGCTCTTTTTTTGTTTGTGATTGAAGAAAAAAATAATAAAAATAGCGCTCCGCGCCGATAATAATAATTATACCGAAAACGCGCTGACGCTTACGAAAACGAGACAAAAACAATAAAAACACTGCCGTTGTTACAAGCGATTTTGCGCTAATTGCGCTTACGAATGTCCGTCCCAAGCAGCCTACTTGTAAGTAAACTTCCCGTAGTCCGTTAGGACGTACCTTCACCTCCGCAGGAGGTAAATCACTTATAACACCGCCAGCAAAAACATTTTTGGTTAACCTTCTTCGGCTCCCATTCTCCCCATCTAATAGTTAAAACAATAAAAACGAACGGCACTAAACAGCGCAGCGACTAAACAGCCCGCAGGGCGTAAACGCCGAAGGCACTAAACAGCGCAGCGACTAAACAGCGTTTGGTGGAGAAAAGGGCGCTTCGGCGCTCTTTTTTTTTCGCAAACATTTGCGTATGTGAAAAAAAAGCAGTAAATTTGCACCGCAAATTTTTTGAACGATATGAAAGAACTGAAATGTCCGAAATGTGGAAGCTCATTCACGGTGGATGAGGCTGATTATGCGCTCCTGCTGAGCCAAGTGAAGAATGCCGAGTTTGAGGTAGAGTTGGCCCGTCGTCTGCGCGAGCGTGAGGATTTGCAGCGCGCTCAGCAACAGGCGGAGCAGAGTCGTCGTGAGCAAGAGTATAATCAGCAGTTGGCCCGACAACGCGAACAGGTACAGGCCCTGCAAGCGCAGATACAGCAAGCCGAACAGCAGAAGCAACTGGCTGTGGCTCAGGTGCGGCAGAAAGCCACAGAGGAATACATGAAGAAAGACCAGGAACTGGCTACACTGCGGACGCAGATGGAGACGCAACTGAAGGCTGCGCAAGAGCAGATAGACTATTACAAGGATATGAAGCTCCGCCTGAGTACTAAGATGGTGGGCGAGACGCTCGAGCAACACTGTGCCACCGAATTTGCCCGCATACGCCCCCTTTTCCCCAATGCCTATTTCGAGAAAGACAACGAGGTAGTAGAGGGTACCAAAGGCGACTTCGTCTTCCGCGACTATTCGGACGACAAGGTGGAGTATATATCCATCATGTTCGAAATGAAGAATGAGAACGACGAGACGGCTACCAAGCATAAGAACGAGGATTTTCTGAAGAAACTGGACGAAGACCGCCGCAAGAAAAACTGCGAGTACGCAGTGTTGGTCTCACTGCTCGAACCCGAGAGCGAACTCTACAATGGCGGCATCGTTGATATGTGTCACCGATTTGACAAGATGTACGTCATCCGTCCGCAGTTCTTCGTACCGCTCATCACCCTGCTTTCGCAGACCAGCCGCAAGAGTCTGGATGCCAAACGCGAACTGGCGCTGGTAAAGGCGCAACAGATAGACGTCACTCATTTTGAGGAGAAACTGACGGCCTTCAAAGAAGGATTCACGCGTAATGTGCGCCTGGCCAACGATCGTTTTGCCGATGCTATTGACGAGATAGATAAGACCATTGCCCACCTGACTAAAGTGCGCGAGAACCTGATCAAATCGGGCGACAATCTCAATCAGGCCGATAAGAAACTGGACGACGTCACTATCAAACGCCTCACCTACAACAATCCGACGATGAAGGCGAAATTCGACGAAGCCAAAAACTAAATTCTCTGCATTTTTTGACGAAATACGTGTCAAAATTTCCACATGTGCAAAAAAATCCACTATAAATTTGCACGTGTGGAATATTTGTTGTATATTTGCAGCAAATTATTTTTAATTTGCTATGAAGGGAATTATCTTAGCCGGCGGAAGCGCCACACGTCTCTATCCGCTCAGTAAGGCTATCAGCAAACAGATTATGCCTGTTTACGACAAACCGATGATCTACTACCCGCTGTCCACTCTGATGATGGCCGGCATACGCGAAGTGTTGATAATCAGTACACCACGCGATCTACCTATGTTTGAAGAACTACTGGGCGACGGCAGCCGCATAGGTATGCGACTGGCATATAAGGTGCAACAGGTGCCTAACGGTTTGGCGCAGGCCTTTGTGTTGGGACGTGAGTTTCTAAACGGCGAACCCGGCTGCCTCATCCTGGGCGACAATATGTTCTACGGCCAGCATTTCAAGACCATGCTACGCGATGCAGCAGCATCGGTAGAGAGCGGCAAGGGAGCCTGCATCTTCGGCTACGAAGTGGCCGACCCGCGCGCCTACGGCGTAGTGGAGTTTGAGAAAGAACCTATGGCTGCATCGCCCGACGGCAAGGAGTCGAAAGTGATTCTGCGCGTGAAGAGTCTGGAGGAGAAACCGGCAGAACCGAAGAGCAACTACGCGGTGCCCGGTCTCTATTTCTACGATGCTACGGTATGCGAGAAAGCCGCAGTGCTGCAGCCCAGTGCTCGCGGCGAATATGAGATAACCGACCTGAACAAGATGTATCTAAGCGAGGGAACACTTCGGGTGAAACTCTTCAGCCGCGGTTTCGCTTGGCTCGACACGGGCAACTGCGACAGTCTGCTGGAGGCCGGCAATTTCATCGCTACTATCCAGAATCGTCAGGGATTCTACGTCAGCTGTATCGAGGAGATAGCTTGGCGCAACGGGTGGATCAGCACCGACCAATTGGCTGCCCTCGGACGCGAGATGAAGACCGCCTATGGACGTTATTTGGAGCGCCTCGCAGAGCGAGGATAAAGCGGCAAGCCGCGTTTAAAGGAGCTACGCTCCGTTTAGAAGTTTAAGGGTTTAGTGCTGCTGCGCAGCGTTTAGAAGTTAATAAGGCCTCCGAAAATTTTTAATTTTTGGAGAGAGCGGAGGCCTCGTAAACTTTAATGACGATATATCGTCAGTCCGCGTTGGAGAGTGCCGAACGCGACAAACAGCGCAGCGTAAACGCCGAAGGCTCTAAACGGCGAAGCCTATAAACTCGAAAGAATTGAGATTTATTCTAAACAGAGATACTTATGAAAAAGCATTTCCTTCTGATTCTGTTTGCGACAGTGAGCCTGGCGCTAACGGCACGTGAACACTATGTGATTCAGCACTATTCGATACAGGATGGTATGAGTCAGAACACCGTCATGTCGATTCTGCAGGACAAGCAGGGCTACATGTGGTTTGGTACATGGGACGGTCTGAACCGTTTTGACGGCTACACCTTCGAGGTATTCAAGGCCAGCGACAATGGCGAGAATACACAAGTAAACAACCGTGTGGATTTCATCTACGAGGATGAGCAAGAGCGTATATGGTGGTTGACCTATAGCGGTCGATTCTTCCGTATGTCGGCCGACCGTAAGCACACCGAAGAGGTGAGTGTTGATTCGCTACCGGAAGATATGACCGAGACACTGAACGCCCGCTTCAAACGTACCCAGGTTGATTCGCACGGCATCATCTGGCAGGCCGATGAGCACCAGGGTATCATGCGCTATCGTTACGGCCAGTGGAAACGCTTTACTCCTCCGTTGGACAAGCGCTATGCAGGTCGACTGCGTATCCACTTCTTCATGCTGGAGGATGCGCAAGGTCGTACATGGGTCAACCCGACCGGTGGCGGTTGGAGTTACTACGATTATGAGAAAGACGAACTGGTTTATCCGCTGCGCGGACTAACCAATATGATCCACACCGCCTATGTTGATCGCGAAGGACAGATGTGGATAGCCACCTATGACGGAGGAGTCGATTGTGTCAATATGGAGCCTGCTCCGTACGAACTGCACGATATGCGTAGCGCCCGCCGCGACAACGGCGAGGTACGTGCTTTCGCTAGGAGGAAAGATGGTGGTTTCACCCCACTGATCAAATCGCAGACGGATGTCTATTGTGCACTTGAGACTTCGCACGGCATGATGTACGGAACCAAGGGTCACGGACTGAAGAACATCACAACGGGAGAGCATATGCCGACCAACAATCAGGATATATACGATATCGAGGAGAGCCGCTATGGAACGCTCTTTGTGGCTACCTACGGCGGCGGCGTCAATATCTTCCACTGGAATCGTCACACCAATAGCTACAATGCGCCGGTGGTAGTAGGTCCTGGCATGAAAGTGCGTGACATAGAGATAGTGGACAATACTATCTGGTGCGGAACGACCACGGGACTGATGCGCATTCAGATGCCGAAAATGGAGATGGAGGTGATTCCCAGCTATGATATACGTGCCGTCTACTATAGCAACGACAAGATTTGGCTGGGTACGTTCGGTGGCGGACTGATGGTATATGATCCGAACAAACCCGAGGACGGCATCCAGCGTGTGGAGACTTTCCACGACATCATCCTCAGCATAGCCGGCGACGGAAAGAACCTGTGGTTCACATCGGAGAGCGATATCGCGCAGTACAATATCCAGACCGGCGAACTGCACTACTACGATGCACTGGCCAGCGAGCATAATGCCTACTTCACCGAGGCCGAAGCCGAGCGTCTGGCTAACGGAACGATACTGTTCGGTTACTCCAACGGTTACGTCTCGTTCGACCCATCGCGCGTACGTCGTTCGGAGACTGTGCCGCCGATGCACATCACCCGCTGCACCAGCAATGACCAACTGCTGGAAGGCGATACCATCGAACTGGAGGACGGCAGCAATCTGACCATCGAATATGCGGCTATCGAATATGTGGCAGCCGAAAAAATCGTCTATTTCTATCGCATGGACGGCGTGGATAAAGACTGGAGACACGCTCTGGATCAACGCCGCGTGACCTATACCAATCTGACCCACGGCCACTATCAGTTCCATGTGCGCTCGACCAATCGTGAGGGTGCCGAAGTGGACAATGAGAAAGTGCTGACCATCATCGTTCATCGCCCATGGTGGCTGTCGTGGTGGGCAATACTATTCTATGCACTCATCATCGGCGTGCTGATATTCATCATCCTCTACACCATCATCACCTTCACCCGTCTGCGTCAGAAAGTGCAGGTAGAGCAACAGGTAACGGATATCAAATTGCGCTTCTTCACCAATATCAGCCACGAGCTGCGCACTCCGCTGACGCTTATCATCGGTCCGGTGGAGAATATCTTGCAGACCGAACGTATTAGCCAGTCGGTGCGCAACCAACTGGAACTGGTTCAGAGCAATAGTCAACGTATGCTGCGCATGGTCAATCAGCTGCTCGAATTCCGCAAGATACAGAATCAGAAGATGAAACTGAAAGTGCAGAAGACGCTGCTGATCGAACTGGCCGAAGAGACGAGTGCCAACTTCAAGAAAGAGGCGTACGACAAGCATATCAATTTCAGCATTGACAACCGCGCTGAGGATACCACCGTATGGGTCGATCGAGGACGTATGGATACCGTGCTGTGGAACCTGCTGAGCAATGCCTTTAAGTTCACTCCGTCGGGCAAGAGCATCACCGTCATCATCGATTCCAAACCGGGCTTCCTGACACTGGCCGTCAAGGATGAAGGAGTAGGTATTCCGTTGGAGAAACGTAGTCTGCTCTTCGAGCGTTTCGCCAGCAACAACGAGCTGAACGGCAATACCACTACCGGAACAGGTATTGGTATGAATCTGGTGAAGGAACTGGTAGATCTGCACCACGGTCATATTGAGGTAGAGAGCGAAGTGGGAGTAGGTACGACAATCACCATCCTGCTGCACACGGGCAAGGAGCATTTTGACCATGATGTCGATTTCATTGCCGATGACCATAGTACAGAGCAAGCGCAGGCCTCCATCACGCTGGAAGATAAACTCGAGCAACTGGAGCAAGAACCGAGCAACAACCGTCGTACGATCCTCGTAGTTGATGACAGCCAAGATATGCGCCAGTTCCTGGCAGGCATGTTGAGCCACGACTACAATATCGTTACCGCCGAAGACGGTGAAGAGGCCGAGCGTATACTGCGCACCCAACAGATAGACGTTGTAGTGACCGACCTGATGATGCCTAAGGTAGATGGACTGGAACTGACGCAGTTTATCAAGAAAAATCCGGACTTGGATTATATACCGGTTATCCTGCTGACTGCCAAAACGGCCATCGAGAGTCGCCTGTCGGCACTGGAGTATGGCGCAGATGACTACGTAACCAAACCGTTCGAACCCGAATATCTGAAGGCGCGTGTACGCAATATCATCTCGCGTCGCGACCAGATGGAGCAGAGCTACCGTCAGCGTCTGATGCGTCTGGAGCCGCAGAAGAGCGACGAACAGGTACCGGGCGATGCCTTCCTGGCCAAACTGCTTGACATCATGGAGAAACAGATGGACAACAATACCCTGACCGTGGACGAACTGGTGGACGAGATGGGTATGGGACGTACGGTCTTCTTCAACAAACTGAAGAGCATGACCGGTCTCAGTCCGGTTGAGTTCATCCGCGAGATGCGTATCAAACGTGCTGCGCAACTGCTGGAAGAACGCCAGTACAACATCACCGAAGTAACCTATATGGTCGGTATGAACGACTCTCGCTATTTCGCTAAGTGCTTCAAGAATACGTATGGTGTGACGCCAAGCGAATACCGCCGGTCGGTGTTGGAGAAAAAGGATTAGTGGTTAGTGGTTAGCGGTTAGTGGTGAGAACTAAGTTTCTGCTGATAGGATGTTTGGCGTGTGTGCTGATGAGTTGCGGAGGCAAAGGTCCGCAGCGCCCGAGCCATTGGTTGGGTCGCGAACCCGAACCGGATAGCGCCACGTTGGCATTGCTCGAACTGAATCAGCAACTGGCTATTGCTGCCGACGCCGAACTGCTACGCATGGCCCAAGAGAGCGACGAAACATATGCTCTCTACGACGGCGGTGCGTGGGTGTGCATACTGGACAAAGGCGATACCACTTCGCCCGCCGTGATGCGTGACGAGGAATGTGTGGTCAGACTGAGTACGTACAACCTGAGCGGCCAACTGCTGACCGACGTAGAACAGCCATGGCGCATCGGACGATATGAACTGCCGCTGGCCGTCGACCGCAATATCACCAATTGGAACCACCATAGCCGTGTACGTATACTGGCGCCGTGGTACTCCGCCTACGGACTGAAAGGGACGGACGATATACCGCCCTACGAAAATGTAATCATAGAAATAGAGATACACTAGATGAAACAACATGTATTGCTCGCGTTGGTCGGACTGACGATGATAATGTCCGGTTGTACGCAAAACACCTATTCGCGTCTGCGAGACAAAGAGGACAAACTGATAGCCAACTATATTCGTCGCAACGGGCTCAATATCCTGAAAGAAGAGCCTGCAGCCAACTATGTCTGGGGCGAGAAGGATTTTCTGCTCGTGCCCGGTTACGACAACTACTATTTCCATCTGCGTCATCGCGGCGACTCTGTACGCATCGATTCTATTAGCCCGGATCGCATCGACACCGTGGATCTGACCATCGAACCCAATGCGCTGATAGTGCTGCGCTACAAGCAGTTTGCACTGACCGAGAATGCCGATACGCTCAGTTATTGGACTACGCTCGACCAGGCCTATCCGTTCGAATTCCACTACGGCAACATGGCCGACTGCGAGGCTGCAGGATGGCATCTGGCTGTGCGCTATATGAAGTATCCTGACTCGGAGTGCGAGATTATCCAACCCAGCAAGATGGGCTTCTCCGAAGAGCAGAACAGCGTAACGCCATACGGCTACATAATGAAAATCAAAGTGAAGCAATAGAGATGAGTTTAGTTAAGAGTATTTCCGGTATTCGCGGCACAATAGGTGGTCGCGTAGGTGAGGGCCTCAATCCCGTAGATATCGTTCGTTTTACAGCCGCTTATGCTACGCAGCGTCGTGCGGCACTGCCCGACAATAACAAGATAGTGGTAGGTCGCGATGCACGACTGAGCGGACAGATGGTGGAGCAGATAGTATGCGGCACACTGATGGGTATGGGTTACGATGTGGTTAACATAGGTCTGGCCACGACACCTACTACCGAACTGGCCGTTACGGGCGAAAAAGCTGCCGGAGGAATCATTCTGACGGCCAGCCATAATCCCAAACAATGGAATGCACTCAAACTGCTGAATGAGCGCGGTGAGTTTCTCAACGACAAAGAGGGCAAGGGTGTGCTGGCGATAGCCGAAGCCGAGGATTTCAGCTTTGCTGAAGTGGACCAACTGGGCCATATGGAGAGCAAGGATTATCTGCCATACCATGTAGAGCAAGTGTTGGGTCTGAAACTAGTAGATGCAGACGCTATCGCTCGCCGTAATTTCACCGTAGCTATCGATTGTGTCAACTCGGTGGGCGGACTGGCTATACCCGCTATGCTGCGTGCCCTGGGAGTGAAGAATATCATCGAACTCAACTGTACGCCCGACGGACGATTCCCGCATAACCCTGAACCACTGCCGCAACATCTGACCGAGATTAGCAATCTGCTGCGCGACGGCAAAGCCGATGTGGGATTTGTAGTAGATCCGGATGTGGACCGACTGGCTATCATATGCGAGAATGGCGATATGTTCGGCGAAGAATATACCTTGGTCAGCGTAGCCGATTATGTGCTGAGTCACACCGTAGGTAATACGGTTAGCAACCTGTCGTCCAGCCGTGCGCTGCGCGACATCACGCGTGCCCATGGCGGCGAGTATAGCGCTGCCGCAGTAGGCGAAGTCAATGTGGTGGCAGAGATGAAGCGTGTGGGTGCCGTTATCGGCGGCGAAGGCAATGGTGGAGTGATCTATCCCGAGTGCCACTACGGCCGCGATGCGCTGGTAGGCGTGGCACTGTTCCTATCTATGTTGGCTCACACCGACCGCCGCGTGAGTGAGATACGTAAGACCCTGCCCGAGTATTCGATCAGCAAGAACCGCATAGACCTGACACCCGATACCGACGTAGATGCTATCCTGGCGCGCGTGAAAGAACTCTATCGCAATGAGCAAGTGGACGATCGCGATGGTGTGAAGATAGATTTCGCTGAAGGTTGGGTCCATCTTCGCAAGAGCAACACCGAACCTATCATTCGTGTCTATTCAGAGGCTGCCACCATGGACGAAGCCAATCAACTGGCACAGCGAGTGATGGCTATGGTTCATTGATCCCTAAACACTAAACGCTAAACACCAAACATGAATATCGTTGTAGTCAATGACGACGGTTGGGGAACGGCAGGTATCCGCCTGCTAGCCCGCGAGATGACTCGTCTGGGACAGGTCACCGTAGTAGCGCCCGACGGGCCGCGCAGCGGTAGCGGAGCATGCATCACCGTGACACAACCTATGACACTGCGCCGCATAGACGAGCAGGACCTGAATGGCGCCGAGGTATATGTGACCAACGGCTCGCCTGCCGATTGCGTCAAACTGGCACGCGAAGTGCTCTTCCGCGACAAGCCAATCGACCTGCTGGTATCCGGAATCAATCATGGTAGCAATGCGGGCATCAACGTGATCTATTCGGGCACGATGGGGGCTTGTATGGTTGCCGCAGAGAAAGGCATTCCCGCTGTAGGATGGTCAATCAATAGTCATGAGATGGACGTCGATCTGCATTGGTTGCAACCATTTCTATATGACGTTACCAAACACCTATTGGACGAAGGTTTTCCTCCCCGTACGTGCTACAATATCAATGCGCCTGTGGGCGAGATAGAAGGTATGCGTTGGACGCGTCAGTGCAGTTGTCACTGGCAGAATGAACTGGTAACGGCCGTGGACGAGCCCGTTCCGGCCGACTGCCTGGGCGTATGGCGACTGGCGGGTGAGTTTGTCAACGATGAGCCTGCTGCCACCGATACCGATATTTGGGCCATGGAGCATCAGCTGCTCTCTATCGCTCCTACTACGATTGACCTAACGGCCTATGGATCGCTTTGACCGCTACTGGATAGGTATTCTGGTCGGTCTCATACTGCCGGCTACGTTTGGACTCACCTATATCGAGGTGATGAATCTCTGGTACCCCTTGCAGACTTTACAGTTCGAAGCAGGAGGCGTGCTGAGTAAACTGCTGCTGGTCAGTGTTTTTCCCGATCTGGCACTGATTTTTGTATTCTATACTACAGACACATGGCGCCTGAGTAAAGGTGTACTCATAGGCGCCATGCCGTATATATTAGCAGCGTTGCTAATATCTATGTGAGGAAGCGATTAAGCGTCCTTCACGTGCTTCAGATACTTGCGGATATCTTTCTCCTTGAAGGTTTTACCCTTGGTGATAGCCCACACGATTTCTTGTACAATAGTGCAAGAAGTGTAGTACTTCAGGATACCGATCGACGCGTATTCTTCGACGTTGATCTTCTTCTCCTCGCATACGTTGAACAGCGGTTGGAAAGCTGCGATGTTGGTCACGTACTTGAATGGGCCGTACTCAGCATCTACGTCCGAGCCGTGGAGAGAGTTGTTCAAGCAGTAGAAGCGAACGGTAACCTCGCGGCTGGCTTCTGCCTTCACGCGGATATTCACATCCTTTACCAAGATACCGTTCTGGTAGTCGCCGTTGCTGGATTGCATCAGCAGTCCTGCAGGCAGTTTCACGGTCTGAGCCTTGTCGCTCGCGTTGTTAATTTTGAGCGAAACGATGATGAACAAACCGCTACCGTACATGCTTTCGGTGATGGCCATCTCGTTTTGGTTTTCTTCGTCCTCTTGGTTCTGCTGACCGGTAATAGCTTCCATCGTGATACCTGCAGGCAATACAAACGGAATTCCGGTCAACGCGTTATCATTGACATTCATTCCGGGATACTCATCAAAGTTGCTGTCGGTACCCGAGTTGATTTCCTCAGAATACTTAATCAGGTCGCCAAAGGCGCAAGAGGCCAGTAGGCCGGTGCACATAAGTGCTAATAAGATTTTTTTCATAATAGTGTTGTTTTTTTATGGTTTGACTTTGTTCTCAGTCGAACGTTATTATTTCTTTACAAATTCTACACGACGGTTCTTAGCACGACCTTCGTCGGTGCTGTTGTCCGCAATCGGACTGGTCTGGCCTTTGCCGACAGCTGTCAAACGGTCAGCCTTGATGCCCATCTCAACGAGTTTAGCCACGATAGCTTGTGCGCGTTTCTCGCTCAGCGTCTGGTTGCTAGCTGCATTGCCCGTATTGTCGGTATGTCCTTGTACCTCAAACTTAAGGTCCGGATTTTGGTTCATAAGATCAAAAATACGGTTGATTTCTGTCATGGATTCCGGCTTGATAGTAGCCTTGCCGATGTCGAAAGTGATGCCATAGGTAATAATCTTTCCGTCAGTTGCTAGGCGGTTATACAAAGGCACAGCACCTTTGGCGAGCACTACATTGGCATAGCCGCGGTATTTATAATCTCCTACACAGTGGAACTGAATCTTCTCCGGCGCCATCATATTCGGTATTTGGAAAATACGTGTACCGTTCATGTAGAACTTAAGCGCACGCTTGTTGAACGAGAGCGCAAAATGGTTCCAGTCGCCTTTTTTCAGCACTTTACGAACGAGCACCTCTTCCTCGCCATCCACCGTGTTATCGTTATCGGGTTTACGCATACTACCATAATGAACTGTAATGCCTTCGTCCCAGGATCTCCACCAGAAATCGATAACACCTACTGTCTCATTCCAGTTGCTCTTACTCGACACAAGGAATAGTTGCCATGTAGCCTCTCCATCTTCCTCTTTATCACTGACATAAAGGTCAAATTCGAGTGTAAACTGATCAGGCAACCAGTTCTTTTGGTTCTTCATTAGCGGCTCTACGTTATATTCCCACTCTGTACCCAGCATGTATTTCTGTCCATTGAGCGATGCCACTTCGACGGATCCTTCATTCATATCCCATTTGGATGGGAACTCACCCATTTGCTCGTTAGCAAAATCATCTTCGAAGAACACTTCGTCTCCGCGTACAAAGTCAGATTTTGCGTATACACTCTCGGCGACTTTTTTCTCTGTCGGCTGTGTCGGTTGAGCGGCTTGCTGATTGTTGCTAGCTGCCTGTTGGTTGCTAGCGCCTGCCTCAGGCTTCTTGGCGCCACATTCGTTGCAGAATTTGCCGGTATTGCCTTTTGTACCACATGCAGGGCAGGTCCATGTGCCATCGTTTGGCTCGGGTTTCTTGGCTCCGCACTCGGCGCAGAACTTACCGGTATTACCTTTATGACCGCATGCCGGGCATTTCCAGGTATCTTTCTTGCTGTCAGCCTTTTGCTTCTGTTGCTGCTCTTGTTGCTGACGATCATCGTCGTCATCACGATCTTCAAAAGCTTTGTTCACACCTTCTTCCACTTTGTTTTCCACGTTGCGCTCTACGGCATTCTCCGCGGCACGGTGGGCCGAGTGAACCAGGCGGTTAAGAAATTGCGCTTGCATAGGCATTATCATTCCTAACGCGAGCAATAGTGCAATCTTTTTCATTTTTGTGAGTGTTTAGTTTCAAATTCGGCGCAAAAGTACAAATAATTTTGTACATATGCAAATTTTCGGATTTATTTATTGTTTTTTACACGCAAAATGTCCTTTATTTGTCGGTATTCTGTCAGCATATTGTCTCGGTAATGATTGTCCGTCAACAGTCGGCTCAGCTCAGTCTCTATCTTGTCTGCCGTGAATTCGTTCGCTACCAGTTCACGAATTACCTGTTTGCCGGCCAGTATGTTCACCAGCGTGAAATAGCGGATGTGGAAGACCAGCGGTTGTGCCCAACGCAAGATACCAATCAGCCACGAGCAAGCCAGATGGTAGACCGCCACTTGCGGACAACCCAGCAGGGCCGTTTCCAGTGTGGCTGTGCCGGAATTGACCACTGCCGCCTTGGCATTCTGTACCGCAGCATAGGTCTCGCGTGTCAGTGTCTCGTTCGGCCGCAGAAGGGGCGTATAGCACGAGTCGTCCAGTCCCGGAGCAGCCGTCACCACGATGCGATAACCTTCCATACGTCGCGCCGCCTCCAGCATCACAGGCAGACAGTGGCTCACTTCGCTACGCCGGCTGCCCGGCAGAATAGCTATCGTCTGGTCCTTTTCGCCTTTAGACTTTTGACTCTTGACTTTCTCAATCTCTGCTGCAGTCGGATTACCCACATAGGTACATTGGTATCCGTAGCGTGCGTAGTAGGCGGGTTCGAAAGGAAAGATAGCCCACACCTCGTCGCACAAGCGGGCAATCTGATGAATACGCCAACGCTTCCATGCCCACACTTTGGGCGGGATATAGTAGATGATCCGTGTTTCCGGCAGATGGCGGCGGCAAAAATCGGCCATCTTCAGATTGAACGAAGGATAATCGACCAGTATCAGCACGTCGGGCTTTTCGCTCAGCAGTGCCTCGCGGGCTATGCGAAAATTACTCCGGATCTGCCCCAGATTGCTCAGCACTGCCGCGAAACCCATAAAGGCCATTCGGCGATAATCCTGATAGAGACGGCATCCCTCTGCAGCCATCCGGTCGCCACCTAGGCCACAGAATTCCGCCTGCGGGTCGTCTTGCCGCAAACGCTTGATCAGCGCTGCCGCATGGCGGTCACCCGACGCCTCACCTGCTATCAGAAAATATCTCTTCACTTTCGCCGCTCGCCTTTAACCTTTCGCCTTTATTTTTCCTCCGGGAACATCACTACTTCGAACACATTGCCTGCGCTAACCAGTTGCTTCAGTGTCGATTGCACAGTCTCGGCCGTAATGCCCTCAACAGTTGCCTTGTAGTCGCGTATGTTGTTCTCGCCGTACATGTAGTACATATAGAGCGCGCGTTTCCAGTAGCTGTTCTTCTCTAGATCTTCTGCATAATCCTTCAGCATCGACTCTTTCTCTTTCTGCAAGTCGCTGGCCAGAGGTCCATTCTCGATGATCGTGTTCACCTCTTCGTGGATGATCTCCATCAGTCGCTCTTGTTTCTTAGGATCGGTGTCGAACTGCATGATCAGTCCGGCGCGTGGACGCGGCAGAATGACCATATAGCCGTATGTGCCTACGCCGTACGAACCACCTTCGCGCTCACGAATTGACTCCAGATAACGTGTGCTGAGAATACGGCCAATGATTTCCATATTCAGGTCATTCGCCATGTTGTAAGGCATGTCGTACGAGGTGTACTGAATGCGGTTGCTGGCGGTGGTGGTTTCCATCTCGCGGCTGAAGTAGTTCTTCTGGTTGCCCAGCGCTACGGTCACGTGGTGATCCACTACTTCTTCGCGCGTTTTCTTGGTCTTCAGTCCGCCCAGCCATTGACAAATCAGCGCTTTGGTGGCCGGATCCTCCGGATTGATGTTACCCACGAAGGTAAAGGTGAAGTCGGCCGGATTGGCAAAACGCTCTTTGTACACCTTCATGATCTTGTCCAGACTGACGCGCTCCAGGTTATCCATATTCATCAGCACTACGCGCTCAGAGTGGTTGTTGGCCATCATCTGGATGGAATCGGAGAATACATATTTCGGATTCTTGTCGCGGTTCAGCAGTTGGTTGCGCAGCATGCCCATCAGCGTCTCGTAGCCTTGTTCATCGCGACGCGGAGCAGTGAAATGCAGATAGGTCAGTTGCAGCATGGTCTCCAGATCCTTAACCGAAGACGAACCGTTGAGACTCTCCGTACATTCGCTGATGTCCGGGCTTACGTTGGCGGTCTTGCCGGTCAGCGCTTTGTTCAGTTGGTTCATCGAGAATCGTCCCAGACCCATCATCTGGATAGCATAGGTGGTCAGTTGAGCCGAAGCTAGATCTTCGGTAGCTACCAGCGAGTAACCGCCCTTAGAGAAAGCTTGCATCAGTATCTCGTCAGCCTTAAATTCGGTCGGCTTGATGATGACGCGGACACCATTGCTCAGCGTCCATTCGGTCGTTCCCAGTTCCTCGTTCTTAACGGTCTTTTTGATCTTGCCTTTGTGCGGCGCTTTCTTCACTAGTTCGGTGTCGATAACTTCCTCTTTCGGCGCCTCAATCTTCAGGTCAGCCATGCCTTTCAGCGCAGCCAGAACAGTCTCCTCCGAAGGAATATTCACTCCCTCTTTCTCCGGCCCCGAAATACCTACAATCGGGTGGTCGTGAACAAACGAAGCAGCCAACTGGTTTAGCACATCTACGCCAATCATAGGCAGCGTAGCCTTGGCGAATTCGTATTCCCATTCGATGCCCGGCATCACTTCGCCGTTCTCAAAATTGCGGATGCACTCGCGTGCCAGAGTGATGTTCTTGCGGGTGTTACGCTCGTTGTAACTCTTCTCCAGATCATTCAGTTTCTCGGTGCGTACGCGGTCCCATTCAGCCTCGGTAAAACCGTAGCGACGCATCTTCTCCAGTTGCAGCAACAGGTCGTTCAGCGCTTCTGTCTCGCGGCCCTCTTTAGGCACATAGATAGCATCGAACGCGTCTTTCAGTTTGACGCACTCGCCGTAGAAACTAGCTGCACCGGTGAACGATGCTTTCGGGTCGAGTGCCAGTTCCTCAAATCGGTTGTTCAGCATGTCGCATGCCAGGCTGCGCAACAGGTCAATCATATATTCCTGTGCTGTTCCGCGGATAGCCTCAGGCAGTTGGTCAGCGGTGTATTCCAGCAGGATACGGCTGTTCTGCGCCTCCTTGTCAGTCACGATAGCGATGCGCGGTTCTGTCGGATGCTCAATGGTATAGAGCGGACGTTCGCCACGGTTGCTACGCTCAGGCACATCAGCCCACAGGGCCTTGATCTTTGCCTCGATAGCATCTACATCAATATCACCCACTACGATGATGGCCTGGTTGTCCGGACCATACCATTTGTGGTAGTAATCGCGCAGTGCATCGTATGCAAAATTGTTGATCACAGCGGTATCACCTATCACGTCGCGCTTAGCATATTGACTACCCGGATACATCTTGGCGTTCATCTCTTTCCAGATGCGGCGTTGTGCCGTACGGCCGGTACGCCATTCTTCCAGAATCACACCGCGCTCAGCGTCTATCTCTTCCGGCAAGAGCAGCAATCCGCAACTCCAGTCGTGCATAACCAATAGGGCCGAATCAACGATGCCCTCGCGATAGGTTGGCACGTCCGACAGACGATAGACAGTCTCGTCAATCGAAGTATAAGCATTGATATTTCCGCCAAAATTAACACCAACCGACTCAAAATAGTTGATGATTCCTTTGCCCGGAAAATGCTGTGTGCCGTTGAAGGCCATATGCTCCAAGAAGTGAGCCAGACCATTCTGATGGTCTTCTTCCAAGATGGCGCCTACTGCCTGCGCAATATGAAATTCGCAGCGTTGCTTGGGTTGCTCGTTGTGACGGATGTAATAGGTCAATCCGTTCTCCAGCTGGCCGAAACGTACTTCGCCGTCTATAGGCAGTTTCTCTGATGGGCCTTGCGCCCACATCATTGTGGCTGCTCCCAGCAGCGCAATGTTAAGCAGGATTCGTTTCATTATCTACTTTTTTTTTTCGGGTTGTTCTCTTTTTTGTACTTTCTTTAGGGGCCTCGGGCTTCTCGCTTTTGGCTTTCTTACTTTTCACTTTCGACTCTTGACTTTTTTCTTTATTCGCCTCCAGCACTTCGTCGCCGCGGCTCTTCCACGGACGCGGGCCGAGTATAGCTTCTACGTCGTCGTGCGTGATCACCTCGCGCTCTATCAGCAGTTCGGCTATCTTGTGGTGACCTTCTGCGTTCTCGCTCAGTATCTTCTTGGCGCGAGCCATCTGATCAGCGATGATGCGTTGGGTCTCTTGGTCAATCACATCGGCCGTCTTGTCCGAATAGGGTTTGGTAAATCCGTAATCGTAACGTCCGGTCGAGTCGTAGAAACTGACATCTTTCAGTTTGTCGCTCATGCCGTAGTAGGCCACCATGGCATACGCCTGTTTGGTAGCACGCTCCAGGTCATTCAGCGCGCCGGTCGAAGTCTGCTCCAGGAACAGTTGCTCTGCCGCACGGCCGCCCAGCAACGAACAGAGTTCGTCCAGTATGTGATCTTCCTGCGTCAACTGACGTTCTTCAGGTAGATACCACGCAGCGCCCAGCGCCACACCACGAGGCACGATGGTCACTTTCACTAGCGGATTAGCCCAACGCAGCAACCAACTGATGGTAGCGTGACCGGCTTCGTGATAAGCTATCGAGCGTTTCTCGTCCTCGGTCATGATCTTGTTCTTGCGTTCCAATCCACCTACGATGCGATCTACGGCGTCCATGAAATCCTGTTTGTTCACTTTCTTATGCCCGCCACGAGCAGCTATCAGAGCTGCCTCGTTGCATACATTGGCAATGTCAGCTCCCGAGAAACCCGGAGTCTGTTTAGCCAGAAAATCGATATCCAGCGAATCATCCAGTTTCAGCGGACGCAGATGCACTTCGAAGATCTCCTTACGCTCTTGCAGATCAGGCAATTCCACATGTATCTGACGGTCGAAACGGCCCGCGCGAAGCAAGGCCGGATCCAGCACATCCGCACGGTTGGTCGCAGCCAGGATGATCACACCGCTGTTGGTGCCAAAGCCGTCCATCTCGGTCAGCAGTTGGTTCAGCGTGCTCTCGCGTTCATCGTTACCACCCGTCATCACACTCTTCCCGCGCGCACGGCCTATGGCATCTATCTCATCGATGAAGACTATCGCAGGCGCTTTCTCCTTGGCCTGGCGGAAGAGGTCACGCACGCGACTGGCACCTACGCCGACAAACATCTCCACAAAATCGCTACCGCTCATCGAGAAGAATGGCACATCTGCCTCACCGGCTACGGCCTTGGCCAGCAATGTCTTACCCGTTCCCGGAGGGCCTACCAGCAACGCACCTTTAGGTATCTTGGCGCCTATGTCGGTATATTTCTTCGAATTCTTCAAAAATTCCACTATCTCCTGCACTTCCTGTTTCGCGCCATACAGACCTGCCACATCCTTGAATGTTACTTTATCTTTCTTGTCGCGGTCAAATAGTTGCGCCTTGGCTTTGCCTACGCCGAAGATACCACCTCCTGCGCCCATGCCGCCGCTTACTCCACGGCTCAGATAGACAAAGAAGAGTACTATCAGTACAAACGGCAGCACATTGACCAGAATCAGATACCAGTAGTCTCTCGATTTCTCGTACGTCACGTCTATTGCTGCCTGACCATTCGCTTTGCGCGCTGCGTTGATGCCGCTCATGAATTTGTCAAACTCCTCCACACTCGGCACCTGCGTCTTCAGGATTCCTTTTGCATCCTCTCCTTCTCTTTGAGAATGAAAAACCACCGCATACGATTTGGGGCGTACAATAGCTTGTGCACTCAGGTCGTCTTTTACGGTCACTTTCTCTATCGCATCCGCCTCGATGTACGCCGTCAGTTTGGTGTAACTCAGCGCCTTACTGTTGGCCGCGGTATCTTTACCTCCAAACAGGTAGAATCCCAGCAATGCAAACGCGATGGTATAGAAAATCAAGCTCAGCCATCTGCGACCGGGTTTCTGTCCTTGCGGATTAGGTTGGTTTTGTTTGTTCTTCTGTTCTGCCATATATTTTTCTTAATTCTGCAATCTAAAATGTCAAATGTGCAATATTAATTATTTATAATTAATCACACCTCTTCGAGTTCCGTTATTTTTCCGTCGCTCCATAGGTGTTCTATGTCATAGAACGCACGTGGCTCGCGTTGCATAATGTGCACAAATATCGTGCCGTAATCCATTGCTATCCATTCTGCATTATCTTGGCCCGCAACCGATAGCGGATGCACGTGTGTCGTGGTGCGAACAAAATCGTCCACTTCGTCGCCGATGGCAGCCACTTGTGTGTTGCTCTGCCCCTCGCAGATAATCATCATTTCTACCGGTGCTTCTTTGATTTTCTTTAGGTCAATAGTTACAATTCGCTGACCTTTGCGATTGCGAATGCCTTCTATGATAGCATCCGCTAGTCTCTTCGTGGTTATTTCTTTCATATATTTGTATTAATTTATTCGCTCAATAATGCATTGGTCTTCTGTTATTTACTTCGGATCAACTTTGCGCCGCAAAGTTACTACAAATTATTGACATGTGCAACATTTTTACAAAAAAAGAGTGCCAAAGCACTCCTTTTTCTATTTTCAATACCAAATCTACGATTTTCAATCTATATAATCCCATGCTCAAGGGCGAATCGAACCAATTCGACGGATGAGGAAAGGCCGAGCTTGTTGAATATGTTGGTCTTGTGACTATTCACTGCGCGGATGGAAATAAAGAGTTTGTCGGCAATCTCTTTGCCCCTGTATCCTTCGCATAAGAGTTTTACTATTTCTTGTTCACGTTTGGTCAGTTTGGACTCCTTGATGTTTTTCGCTTTTGCGTCTGCTATATCTTGCAACAAGGCAGAAATATCTTTTCCGTAGAATTGCTTGAGCTCGAATGCCAGTTTAGCATATTGTTGCTCCTGGTCCATTACTTTCTGTTCTAATATATTCTTGCGTTTGCGTAGTAGCAGCACTATGGTGGTCAGTAGAACCACGATGAGAAGCACCAAAACGGAGAAAATGACCAATATCCCTTCTCGCATTTTACGTTGCTTTAATAATTGTTGTTGTTCCTTAATCTGTTGTTCTTTGCGGAAACTATCATAGCGCACCTGCGCGATGGTCAGTTGGCGTTGTGCCTCTTCGCTTTGTATCTGTTCGTGCAATGCGCGGGCACGCTCCAACCATCTCAACGCTTCTGCCGATTTTCCTTTTGCGGCAGACTGCTTGTATAGTCGGTCGCAGGCTTCGAATTCCTGCTTGCGCATTCCCAGTTCTTGTGCCAATTGTACAGCTTCGTGCAATTCACCCAATTGCAGTAGGATGATGAGTTCAGAAGGCCTATTCCCGGTCTCGCGGGCAATAGCCAGAGCTTGCGTGTTGTATATTTGTGCACGCTCTGCTTGACCCAGGGCATCGTAGATGTTCGCCAGTTGGGCTAGACGCATCCCTTCTTGTGGACGGCGGCCTAGTTGTCGGTCTATCTGTAGCGCTTCTTCGGTCAGCTGGAGTGCCCGTTCCAGGTCTTTCGGATCACCTCCTTTGGACTTTGCTACGAGCACTTCTCCCAACATTGCTTTGCGAATCGCGAGCGACTTAGGAGTATGGGTGGTGTCGGATGCCAATAAGGAGTCTTCTATTTCTATCGCGCGTTGCAGATAGTCGATAGCTACGTCGTGTTTGCCTGCTGACGAATAGACACCGGCTAGGTTGCCTAACGAAGCAGACAGATCTTCAGGTGTGCCTTGCTCTTCATCATACTGCAGACACATCTCACCGTACTTCAATGCTTGCTCGTAGTCGCCCAAACGATGGTAACAGTAGAGTAGGCATGAATAGAACTCGCAGCGCAGCGCAAGGGAATCATCTGGCACTAACGCCAATCCGTCTTCGTTAATGCAAATGGCTTCTGCTAGATGTCCGCTCATCGCTGCGTTGTAGGCGCTATCGACATACACATCCACTTCCTCTCGCGTCACGGCCTGTACAGCCACGACGGAGAAGATAGTGAGGTATGTGCAGATGTGTCTAAGCATACTGAATTTGCCGCAAAGATACTACTTTTTTTTCAGTTATGCAAATTTTTGAATCAATCAACGAATTTCTTGACCTTGCACTGTGTATATTTTCCCGTTTTTCTCAATATAGAGCACGCCGTCACGAATGATCTTACGATATTCGACGGACTCGCCACTCTCTATCGTTTCAAAGCCTTCAGGAGCTTTCTCCTGGAAAATAGCGGTAATAGTTGCATCCATACATGCCGGTGCTATAAATGGGTTCTCGGTCGAGCCATTAGACCATTCGACGAACTCATAGCCTGCGTTTGGAGTTGCAATCAGCATTACTTCTTCTCCTTCTTCGAAGATACCGCCGCCAGTAGCACTACCCATAATCGGATCATTGACATTGACGGTGATGGTATATTTCGGAGTCTCGGGATCTTTAGGAGCGATACGGAAGGTACGAACTTCGTTATTGTTCGCATCGCGCATGGTACCGTTCTCAGCGAGATAAGTGCCCTCCGGGTAGATCATATAGTTCTCCGGTATAACCAATCCGCCACGAATCTCCATGCCGCAACCCGACACTTGCAGTTCGTTGCCTTCAATCAGTTTGAGTGTATCGGTAATTATAGCCACATGGTCCTCACTGTTACCGGTAATCTTTGTCAACTTATTACGTAATTCGAGGACTGCAGTATTAGATGTGTTGACAAATTGGATACCTTTATCGTCGGTATTTGCCTCATGGAAGCCCACATTAAGGGTGTCGAAATAGATACGTACTATATCTGCCTCGTCGAAATATAGTGTCCAGTCAGATTGACCTTTGATGGTATTGCTACCATTACAATAAACGCGCACTTCGCCCGGCAGATTGGAGTAGATGCCGGATTCGTCAATATTCCAATTAACACCATTGAGCGTGACCTGACCTAAACCATCCTTATGTTTGTATTCGGATTTCTTGTCGCCCGCAGGGTCTAAGCAGTTTGCACTGGTCACTTTGGTTCCTTTGAGCCACAACGGATATTCTTCCGGTGTGCCACCTGCGGGTTCAAACATCGCTACGCAGCGTGTCTCTGAGAGAATTTCTACGGTCGTATTCTGCTCCGTATTTGTAACGAAACCGGTTTTGCCCTTGCGATAGATGTGCCACTCCTTGAACTGGTAACCACTGTTCGGATCTGCTTTGATATTCAGGGCACGTCCGTAATTAGTTTCGAAGGAAGACGGGTTGCAATAGCCCATCGATTCGTCGTTCGGTTCCACGAAATAAGGAAGCGGATGGCGGCTGTTTCCAAGAACCAGTACTCCCTGGTTGGTATTATCGGTTGAACCGCTCACACCACCTGTAGAGGTAAAACTTGCTGCACGCGGCCAAGCTATATAACACGATTTGCCGAGATTATTTTCTGTTATCACCGGCGTATTGCTGGTTTTAAAGCCACTCTGACTGAAGATAGTAGCATCATCTAATGTCAAACCGGTCTTGCAATACACCTCTCGCTCGCTATGAACCACGATGGAGTCTGCTGTACCGTTGCACTCCACGTACAAACGCGGACCCTCACAGCGGATAGGATACGAACTCTGGCCTTTGCCGTAAGTGTTGATATAGAGCGAACCGTTTTCTCCTAGTATTTCTGTGGATTGAGAACGAAGTATCAACTCGCAGTTGTTGTGAGCAGGTTTGAAATAGATACCATGACCGCCGTCTGCATAATAACGAGTATCGATTCCATCGTATTTGACGCCTGCAGGGTCGCCGGAATAAATGGTCACATTATCCATAATGACGGTCACACTGTCCTCCTGAATCTCTATCGCAGGAACACCTTTCGGGTTCATTCCGCTATAACCGTTGTATAAACTTTGTGCATTGATGGAAGCATTCTCTAACATTAAAATGATCTTCCCACCTTCTGTCCATTTACCTCTCGAAATGTCTGCAATAGAGATTTTTCCGGTAGTATATTCGCTTTTGAAATCGTCCGCATTACGGATATTCATCTGCTTTCCGGCAATCCATATTTTATATTTGCGCAAGTCCACGTCGAGCACAAACGAAGCGGACGTGGCACTTCCGGAAGTATAATTGTAGGTGTAGATAATATCTTGCCAATAGGATATGTCGCAACTCACTGCGCGTGACTGTGCTTCGGCCTTCAGCGGAGCGCCGTCAATAACCAATGTGGTAGCAGCAATCGCATTCGTCGTAGTAGCCGAAGCATCTACATACAGGTCGTGCAGCAGAATCTGGTTGTCGCACTCAATGGCTTTGCAGCCGGCACCGAAGACAACCAACGTATCTTCTTCCGAACCCTCAATGGATAAGTGAGCACCGGTACATTTGATTCCACTGCCGTGTACGCGGCTCGTGCCTTCCACCTTGATAACATACTCCAGATTTTCGCTACCGGTATAGTTCATTACCACACTGCTTACATCCGCATTGCGCAGTAGTAGGGTTCTGGTGGCTTCGTTCCAACTTACACTGCCTCCGTCGCCCAGCATATCACCGGCATTCTCATCCGTCAGGCCAGTTCCATTGACGACAACGGGTACATAATCACCATTCATAATACGGAACTGCATTACGGGCGCACTACGGAATGTTGTGATGAAATCGTCATAAGTGGTTTCTTTGTTGTCAAAACTATAGAAATATTTCTTTCCTGATGGAATACATGCTTTCCATTCGTCAACGGTTTGCGAATTCAATACACCCATCGCCAAACCGTGGATCATACCGTTCCCGAAGAAGAAGTGGTCATCTGCTTGCCATACTTTAACGTACGTGCCGGGGGTATTCGAATTGGCGGCGTATTTGAAGATGGTGATGCCGGCATTAGCGGTTACCTCGCCGCCTAGAATGTTTACATATGCCTCAGTAATGGATTCTATCTGGCTTACCTTGCCACCGCGCAGATTAAACACTACGCCTTCTTCTTCCAAAACGATTCCGCAGTAGTCAGGATTACCTGTTGCCCACGGAGCTTTGCCGACGATATTACCGCCAGAGATATCCAAGGTGTGGCAATGCGAACCAATCGGTACATATACTGCCGCTACTTCTTTGGCATGACCTTCATAACTGTATAAAATTACTTGTCCGCCACCGTGCGAATCGCGGATTCCGAAGGACTCACAATACATCAAGTTGAAAAGGCTGATACGAGTTGGATTTACATTGGGATAATCGCCTGCCGAATAAGCGGCAACGAACTTCTTCGCGTTTTCTCCATACCAGTTGAATTGAATCGTATGACCATTCAAATCCAGTTGCTTGCGACCGGTTACGTGGATAAAAGTGGCTGTGCGTTCGCGCACGAAAACATGCGCGTGAGCATCCGTCTCGTTGGCCTGCAAACGAAGGACCTGATCGCTACTGGCCAAGCAGACATCCTCGAACCATTTATCGTCCAAGATGATATCGTCTGTCAACCGCACAGTGCACGCACCATTTTGTTTCTCTAGACTTTCGTACAAGCCCGCGTAATTACTTACATCTACGACGTTCTCCGCCGTCAACGGCATTCCTGCCATCAGCGCCATGAGCGCCAAGGCAAAAGAAAGAAAATGTTTTTTCATAATTGTTAAATTTGAGTTAATTAATATTGAGAATTGTTTGAACGCATTTTTTTTCACGCTGCAAAGATACTGCTTTTTCTTCGCGCGTACAAGTACCTAAAACTCGCATTTTTTTACCATCTAACTGGTTCGGAGTGATTTTGAGCTCTCAAAATGTACTCTCATTAAGATTTTGTCCAATTTTTCCGTCTCACGAGGAAACACGAGACTTTAACCTGACGATCACGAGACAATCACCTGACAAAAAAGTGTACGTTTTTTAAGATTGTGTTCTATATTTCCTTCTTACGCGTACGTGCGCGTTCCTTTATATATTAAAATATCGTGCTTTCTGCCCGCTGATGCGCCAGAAATGGCCGGATGGCCCAAATCGGCCAAAATAGGTCTAAAAATACCACGCCTGATTATCAGGCAGTTACAAAGAAAATGCAAAAAAAATGCAGAAATATTTGGTCAGTTCAAAAAAAAGCAGTAATTTTGCACCCGCTTTTGAGAAACAAGTGCGTTTCTATTTTCTCCCGCAGTTGGGCATTAAAATTCAGATTCTTCCACGAAGGACCTAATTTTTTTGCGCTCTGCGAAACGAAAACAAATTGACAGATTGAAACAATTAGTGTAGTACAAGACTATTTAAATGGTCCTAGTCAATACACTTGATAAATCGATTATTCTGAGCTATCTTATAATTTCTTTTACAACGAAGAGTTTGATCCTGGCTCAGGATGAACGCTAGCGACAGGCCTAACACATGCAAGTCGAGGGGCAGCGCGGGAGA
>JAEESF010000019.1:0-24709 GCA_016286205.1 Paludibacteraceae bacterium
CTCTGGTGGCGGGAATGGCAGCATGCCTCTGGCAGGCACTACCACACCTTACCGCTATGGAACTGCGCGAGAGAATCATCCAATCCGCCCACCTCTACCCGCAACACGACATACGGGTAGGATACGGCATTCCTAATGCGTGGAAAGTTTATGAAGACGCACGCACGGAAACAGGTACAGAGAACGTACCCTTTATACATCAACGCGAGAAAGTGCTGATTAACTGTCAGTTGTACATTCTCATAGACGGTGTACGCTACCTGCCGACAGGTCAGAAACTACGATAAACGACACGAAAAAAGGGTAAGCGGACTATATCGCACCGCTACAACCTCCTACCCTTGCTTCGGTCAAGACCTGGGGGAATTCAGAGGGAGCTGGTCGTATAGGACTTGCTCTAAATCTCAAAATCTGCGGCAAAAGTACTGCTTTTTTTTGATATATCCAAATTTTTGAGCAAAAAAAGTGCTTGAGGACTTTATTATAGGACGAATTCGAGCCGAATTACCATTCGAACCCAACGAAGAGAAAGACGTTTTGCTACAAGCATTAGGTCGATTTCTTGTATCGCGTGACGAACAGAAAGCGTTTATCTTACGCGGTTATGCAGGAACGGGCAAAACGAGCGTTGTCAGCGCTTTGGTTCGTGCCTTAGAAAGTCTGAAGCAACCATGTGTTTTGCTTGCTCCAACAGGCCGCGCGGCAAAAGTGCTGAGCCGATATTCCGGTTCTGCGGCCTATACGATTCACAAATATATCTACCGACAAAATCAGTTGGGCCTGGAAGCATTTTCGTTAAGCGACAATCGCCATTCACGGACACTGTTCATCATAGATGAAGCATCTATGCTGAGCGGTCAACGAGACAATGGCAACTTTGGTAGTGGATGTCTGTTGGACGATCTGGTAAAATATGTGTACAATGGGCAAGGATGCAGTCTGTTGCTCCTAGGTGATGATGCCCAATTGCCGCCAGTAGGAAGTATGCTGAGTCCTGCTTTGGATGAGAAACATATGAGCGGTTACGGACTGAATGTCAGTTGGTTTGCATTGAAACAAGTGGCGCGACAAGCATTGGACTCGGGTATTCTGCGCGAAGCGACCAGATTGCGAGAAAACTTGGCATCGCTGGATTTGGAGCCCCAGAAACTCACTATTCAGCATAATGGTTCGGATATCATACAACTGAAGGGTGAAGAAGTCATCGAAACTCTGGAACAGAGTTGGCATGACGTGGGCGCAGAAGAAACGCTGATCATCACACGCAGTAACAAAATGACCAATCTCTATAACCAAGGTGTTCGTGCGCGAGTTCTTTGGAAGGAAGATGAGCTGTCGAACGGCGACCGAGTGATGGTGAGCAAAAACAACTATTTCTGGGCACAAGAATACAAAGATCTGGAGTTTCTCGCCAACGGAGATATGCTGGAAATCAAGCGATTGCACAATCATCATGAGATGTACGGTTTCCATTTCGCGAAAGCTAGTTTGAGAGCCGTAGATTATGATTGGGAGATAGATGCGCTAGTTTGGCTAGATACACTGACGACCGATAGTCCGGAAGCCAATTATGCCCTGCAGAAAGAACTTTTTGCCCGCGTAGCGGAAGATTATCCGGAAATACGGAACAGGAAAGAACTGGTGAAGAAAATCTATGAATCACCGTATTACAATGCTCTTCAGATCCGTTTTGCATATGCCGTGACCTGCCATAAAGCGCAAGGCGGACAATGGAAGCACGTGTATATTGATAATGGTTTAGGAGAAGAATGGATTAGCGGTTTAGGTCAGGAAGAACGCTACGAATATCTCCGTTGGCTCTACACAGCCATTACTCGTGCTACCGAAAAGATCTATTTGCTGAGATAGAAAACTCGCGAAAACGGGAGATAGTGCGCTCGGTAATGTCTCGTGATTGTCTCGATAAAGTCTCGTGTTTGTCTCGTGTTTGTCTCGATAGGGTCTCGTGTTTGTCTCGTTCACACCCATTACACAAAAAAAGGTGCTTTTTATGCAAAAATATTTGCATATTTAATTTTTTTGTTGTAACTTTGCAGCCGATTTTGTGCGCATGTGTCGTGCGCGCTCGCAAGAAGACAACTAATAATATTTTGTAATACAATGAAATTCAATCCCTTACGCACAATCGTAGTGCTCACATTGAGTAGCAGTCTATTGCTCGGTTGTAAGTCAAAAATTGACTTAGACAACATTGATCCGACAGCCGAAGTCCAAATGGGAGTGGCCATTCCTGTGGCAACCGCAAGTGCCACATTGGGCGATTTCTTTGGAGACGGCAAAATGGTTGAAGAGATTCAAGTAGGTACCGGTCCCGTCATCGACGGCGGTAACGGTGTTGACAAAGGCGTTTTGTTCTATCGTTTCCTCAAGACCAACGACAAGAACTACCACCCTATTGACTTGACCACCTACATGCAGAACGTCAGTCAGGAATTTAAGATCAGCGACGTATACTCCGGCACAAGCATTCCTGCCGGCACAGAGTTGACGTTGACCTTCCCGCTGGAGATGACACTGACGGGTATCAACAACAACCTGACCGAAGAGCGTCTGGACCGAATGACCATCAGCGCAGCTAACTTTATCTCGAACATCACCCCTAAAAACCTGAGTATCAGTAAGGATGATATCCAGAAGGTAGAAATCGTGCTCCCTGGTTCGAACCGCAACGAGAGTCTTGCTCCTAGTGCACGCACCCAAGGTTTCTTCGTCAAAGAAGGTCATACACCTGCAAGTGCCGACTATACATTCGAGGTTGCCGGATTTAAGACCAATGGTTTTGGTGCCGATGTACCTATCGAGATTGATAACTTCGACATCTACCTGATGAAGGTCAACAAAACCGAGTACAACACTCAGGCAGAAGCTAATGAGAACGCAGTTAACAAATTGGCGTTTGAGTTCAAATTCTACCTGAAACCGACCACCGATATTACCATCAGTAGCACTTCGGCATTCCAATACCAGTTCATCATCGACTTCTTGAAATACAAGGCTCTGTACGGATATTTCAAACCGAGTAAGTTCATGATCGATAACGAGACCGACACCATTGAGAAAGAATGGGCTGCATGGAAATCGCTGAAGAACGTGCAATTAGCTTTGGCTAAGCCGCGTATTGACCTAGCTATCACTTGTGCAGTAGCAGCTCCGCTGACCGTCAAAGTTAATTCCATCTACGTAGAGAACGCAGAGACCGGAGAGGTTCGCAATGCTACCTTCGATGAAGAAGGCGTACGCCCGAACAGATATTTCGACTTCTACAACGTGCTGCCTATCAACTCACCATTGGAAGACTCCATTACCAACTCGTTCTATCTGAATGAAGAGCCGACACGCGGCAAACTGGACCGCATGTTCCTCATTCGTCCGGACTATGTACACTGGGACTACGAGTTACAGATACGTGCAGACGGAGAGAAAGTCCAACACCGTTTGAACGACAACACGATGATTCATACAGATATCACAACGACCGTTCCATTCCAATTTATGGAAGGCATGAAAGTGGATTATTCGGATACGACTTCTATCAACTGGGCAGGCGTATCGCTTGATTCGCTGACCGCGAAGACTGATTTTATCGACTCGCTCGGTGCAAGCAACGTAAAACTGCGTCTGAAGATTGACAATACGATTCCTCTGGATGTCCGCTTGAAATTTGCGTTCTTGGACGACAGTGGCACTCCAATCGACCTAAGTGGACTGGAGATTACAGAAGAAGGCAAGACGGCTTCTGATTCGGTTTACATCAAGGCCGCAGAGAATGTTGAGACCGGCGGAAACGTAAGTACCATTGGCGGTCAACAAGTACCGACAAGCACCGTAATTTGGATGAATCTGTCGGCAGAACAATTCAACAAGATAACGAAAGCAACCAAGTTTGTCTATACTGCAACGCTGAACACCAACAGTCAGTCGTTCAGAGACAACAAGTGGGTGAACGTACGCAATGTATCGGGTCTGAAGATCCAATTGGGCGTTGCTGCTAACGTGGATGCGTTCCTCAATTTGGACGGAAAAGGAAATAACGAATAAATAGGAGAACAGAGCTATGACAACATTTTTGAAAAGAATTACACTCGGAGCAACTATTCTCCTAACGATTAGTACCGTTGTGAACGCACAACAGGTAAACACTCTCTACTTCCTTGAGAATGCCCCTATGCGTCACACGATTAACCCTGCATTCCAGCCGGTTAGCAATGGTTTTGTTAACTTTAGCCCGCTGGGATGGATGAGCATGAGTTTTGGTAATAACTCGCTGACAATGAGCGACATATTCTATGTTGACCCAGTGACAGGCAAGACCATTACCCCGCTCCATCCGGATGCAGACAAGCAGAAATTCCTGAAGCAATTCCGCACCATGACTTATATTAATGGTGACATAAACCTAGGTTTGTTCAACTTTGGTTTCCGCGTTAACGACGTAGGTTACGTGACCGTTGGTGTGAATGAGCGCATCTCGATGGGCGTTACTCTTCCTAAATCGATGTTCACTTTCTTGCTAGATGGTGGCATGAAGGACCTGGACGGCGGAAAGAACTACTTTGGATTGGGCGGTCTTGGCCTTGGTGCAACGGCTTATACAGAGGTAGCAGGAGGTTATAGCCACCAACTGAATGACCAATGGACCATCGGTGGTAAATTCAAATTGCTGTTTGGGCAGTTCTATGCAGGATTCAACAGTAAGAATCTAGCCATCAATGCCAGCATTGAAGAATGGGAACTGCTAGGTGATGCTTATCTCGACGTAGCAGGTCCAGTTAGTTTTGCTAAACTGCCTCCGATGAACAACAGAACCGTAGAAGATGTGGTTAATGATATCAAGGCTGCCGACTATAAGGCAGAAGACTTTATCGACTACACTAACATTGGTTCGATGTTGACTCCTTCGGGTATTGGTGCTGCTATCGACTTCGGTTTCACATACAAACCTATTGAGAATCTGCAGATTTCGGCTGCTTTGACCGACCTGGGATTCATCTATTGGTACAAAGGCAAGAAACTGAATTGCACCATAGATACCACCTTCACGGGCGTAGGTGAGTTTGACTACAATGACTATGTAGGTGATGACGGCAAATTCGATGGGAACCGTTTGGCCGATACCATTAAATCGAACATGATGGGATTGGTTGAAGGTTTCCGCCTATATGACAACAACAAATGTCCGGTTAAGATGCCATCCGCTCGCTTGAATGTTGGCTTGGATGCTAATTTCTGGGAAAACAGAATTGGTGTGGGCATCGTTTCCGCTACACGTCTGTACAATGCTCGTCTGTACGAGGAAATCACGCTAGGTGTAGCATTTAGACCTGTTAACTGGTTCAATATTGCTGCCTCCTACTCCTTCATGGACAACGGTAAATTCAGCAATATCGGTGCGGGTATCAGCTTGATGCCGTATGACGGTGTTAACATGACCCTGACAATGGACTATATGCCAACATCGTATGCGGCAGCCAATATCAACGGTCAACAGAAGTACGTTATTCCAGACAAGATGAAGATGTTCAACATCGCTCTTGGCTTCTCTATCTGTTGGGGTAGCAACCGCAAGGATAAAGATAAAGATGGTGTATGGGACAAACTGGATCTGTGTCCGGATACTCCGCGTGGCGTATTGGTTGACTCGGTTGGTTGTCCTCTGGATGAAGACCATGACGGTGTACCTGATTATCTCGACCACTGTCTGGGAACGCCTGCCGCTGCTATCGGATTTGTTGACTCGGTAGGTTGTATGTTGGATACCGACGGTGATGGCATAGAAGACTATCGTGACGAATGTCCGAATACTCCGGAAGCCGCTTGGGGTAAAGTTGACTCGGTTGGTTGTCCTCTGGATACCGATGGTGACGGAGTACCTGATTATCTGGATGAATGTCCTGAGACTCCGGAAGCCGCTTATGGCATGATTGACCAGAAGGGTTGTCCGTTGGATCTGGATGGTGATGGAGTACCTGATTATAAGGATGCTTGTCCTGGCACGCCAGAGGCTGCATGGGGTCAAGTAGACTCGTTGGGTTGTCCGCTTGATACAGATAAGGACGGTGTTCCAGATTATATCGATGAATGTCCGAATACTCCGGAGCAAGCCATCGGTCACGTAGATGCTAAGGGTTGTGAACTGGATAGCGATGGTGACGGTGTACCTGATTATCTGGATGAATGTCCGATGGTAGCAGGTGTGAAGGAGAATAAGGGTTGTCCGGAAGTGAAACGCGAAGTACGTCAACTTCTGCAAAAAGCAATGCAAGGTATCGAGTTTGAGACCGGTAAGGCAGCTATCAAGAAGAAATCCTTCCCTCTGTTGAACCAAATTGCAGCTATCTTTGTTGAGAACGGCAATTATATCGTTGAGGTTCAAGGTCACACAGACAACGTAGGTAAGGCAGAACTGAACAAGAAACTGTCTGAGCAACGTGCTAACTCCGTAATGAAGTACTTGATCAGCCAAGGCGTGCCTGAGGATCGTCTAAGCGCACATGGTTATGGAATGGAAGTGCCTATTGCAGACAACAAGACAAAGGCCGGCCGTGCTAAGAACCGTCGTGTAGAGTTCAAGATCAGCTTCGAGGAAGTACACTACGAGACCGTTCTTGACCACGCAGATCCTCAACCTGCCCAATAAGTCATTAATAACAAAACATATATTTTATGGGACGCGCATTTGAATATCGCAAAGCAACTAAACTGAAAAGATGGGGACATATGTCCCGCACATTTACCAAACTGGGAAAAGAAATCACTATTGCTGCTCGTGAGGGCGGTGCCGATCCTGATTCTAATCCTCGTCTGCGTACGCTGATTCAGCAGTGTAAGCGCGAGAACATGCCAAAGGACAATATTGATCGCGCCATTAAGAAAGCGACCGATAAATCGTCTGAGGGATACAAGGAAATCAATTACGAAGGATACGGTCCACACGGCATAGCTATCTTTGTGGAAACGGCGACTGACAACCACATGCGTACAGTAGCCAATATCCGCTCCTACTTCACCAAATTCGGTGGTACGCTAGGAACCCAAGGCTCGCTGCAGTTCTTGTTCGACCGCAAAGCATGCTTTACCGTGACGATGAAGGATGGCATTGATTTGGATGAACTGGAGTTGGAATTGATTGATTTCGGAGTAGAAGAACTCGGTGTAGATGAGGAAGAGAACACTATTGTGATCTACTCGGACTTCAACGAAGCCATTAACATGCAGAAATATCTGGAGGAAAATGGCTTTGAGATTCAATCCTGTGAGTTTGTTCGTATTCCTAACGACACCAAACAATTGCCAGAAGACCAACGTGAATCGGTACAGAAACTCATCGATAAGATTGAGGAAGATGAGGATGTACAAAACGTATTCACCAATCTGGCTGATTAATCATGAATATCATTTCTGATTACTTCAAACTAACGGAACGTCAGGCTGAGCAATTCGCTCAGCTTGACGCGCTGTATAGAGACTGGAATAGCAAGATAAACGTCATCTCGCGCAAAGATATTGACAATTTGTATGAGCATCATGTTTTACATTCGTTGGCCATCGCCAAGGTAATTCCCTTCCAGCCTAACAGCACAATTATGGACATTGGCACAGGAGGCGGTTTCCCTGGTATTCCGTTGGCTATACTATTTCCTGAGTGCCAATTTCTACTGATTGATTCGATAGGAAAGAAAATCAAGGTCGCTACAGAAGTAGCTCAAGCGCTCGGACTACAGAACGTGGTCTGCAAACAAGAACGTGCTGAAGAAGAGAAACAGAAATTTGATTTTGTGGTTAGTCGTGCGGTGATGCCCCTACCCGACTTAGTCAAACTGGTGAGAAAGAATATCTCGACCAAGCAGCACAATGCTGTTCCTAATGGGATTGTTGTGCTGAAAGGCGGTGACCTGAAGGCAGAATTAGCACCATATATAAAAACTGCAGAAGTTACCCCCTGCAGTCAATTCTTCTCCGGTGAATGGTTTGAGACCAAGCAAGTGATTTACTTGCCAATGTAAGAACCGGTCACGGTATATACTTTCTCTCCGCGTTGGATATACAGATGTCCATCGCGGATTATTTTTTTACTCCGTGTTCGATATTCGGTGTTCAGAATGGATTGTGGCTCTTGATAACCATCGTCCATCGGTTCTTTATGCGTGATAGCGTAGTCCAGATACATTTCCAGCATGGTATAACCGCTCTCGTGGCGCACGTTATTATCCGGTGTATTGGGGTCGCAACCGTTAGCCAGTTCCCATTCATCTGGCATGCCATCAAGGTCGGTATCAGTCAGCGGCGCTACTACCGTATAATCGTAGAAGCCTTCTGCATCTGTCTCTAGGTCAATAATGCCCTTCTTGCCAACTACAGATCCCACATATGTGTGTGTGCCATCGCGTGTGTCCAGGATAAGACGATTGCCTACGTGGTCGTGCGGCATGCAGCCAACTTCATTCAGCACAGTCGCATATGCCTCTTCTGCCGTTTCGTAGGTTTCTGCGGCATAAGCGTATTTATCGAAATCGTAGCGACCGTAGACCGAGTCCTCGGTCCAACGCCACCAAGGAGTAGCAGGGCGAATAAGCGTATCTACACGGCTCTCGTCCTTGGTATAACCTTTAATATTGACTGCTGACCAGTTGTCTGCGGTTGCGGAAGCCACTCCATCGAAGATATTACCATTGAAATACCATTTGCTTGGTCCCCAACTGGTGGCTCCGCTACGGTTTTTCTCAACCGACACAAACAGTTTTGTATTTGTGGTGTTAGGGCCAACTTTATAGTAGTTGTTGACGAAATTGCACTCATGCGCCGAGTTCAAGCCGTTGAAACTGTCAATCTTGGCTGTGTTCTCTCCTCCGTAGCATCCGTTTGAACCGCCTTCGAAATTATAGTTGACATTGTTAATATAGTCGAGGTACACCACGTAGTCATTACTCTGCGCACCGTTGAAGCGGCAAGAACGTTTGTTGTTGTTGACCAATAGGTTGTGGTGATACGTAGCAGGTGAGCCACCCCATTGACAGCCATAGCCACGCGCACCCTTCGGGTGACCGGAAGAATTTAGTCCCTCATGAACGATGCAATACTGTACCGTTATAAAATGGCTATCGTTGGTATTGAAATTCTCTTCGGCTGACCATCCGATCTCACAGTGGTCGAAGATATAGTTTTCACAGTTCTCTGCCCCCACGGCATTCTTCGTAAGGAACACACTATCCGTACTAAAACGTCCTATGCGGAAACGCAGATTACGCACAATGAAATTCTTGGAGCCGCCGAATTCCACTTTGTGGTGCGTGATTACAACGCCCACTCCGGGAGCGGTCTGGCCTGCAAGCGTGAAATTCTCTCTGCGATTGAAGTAGAGACGATCTACCAAGCGAATTTCACCTGTTACGGCAAAGCAAACAGTCAATGGTTCACCTGGATATTGCTTGATTGCCCAGCGGAGCGAGCCTTCAGTCTCTCCGTTTGCATCATCGGCAAGCGTCGTAACATATACGACCTTACCGCCACGTCCACCAGAGGTGTACTTGCCGAAACCTTCTGCGCCGGGGAAAGCAACGATGGTATCAGGCAGTAAGCCCGCAGAGGCAATTAGCGAACAGAGGCAGAGAGTTGCTGCCACAAGGAGTCTTCCGGAATAGGAGCTGTGATACATATAGGTTGTTTGCTAACAGGGTGAATAAATTCTATTTGTCGCGCATGGAGACAGATGCCTCCGTCCGGATTGGAGCGCTTAGCACCATATTTGAGGTCTCCTTTGACCGGGCAACCAATAGCCGCCAATTGGCAGCGAATCTGGTGATGACGACCGGTCTCAAGATTGATTTCCAAGAGCGTATAGTGTTCTCCGGTTGCGAGCGTTTTGTAGGTCAGTATTGCCTGCTTGGCTTCTTTGGCGTTAGGCTTGGCAATGAACGATTTGTTGAGTTGTTCGTTGCGCGTGAGCCAGTTCTCCAAACGTGCTTCCGATTGTTTTGGCACGCCTTGTACAATCGCCCAGTACGTCTTCTTGATCTGATCATGCGTCTGAAACATCGCGTTAAGACGTGTCAGCGCTTTGCTAGTTCGTGCAAAGAGGACTACTCCACTCGTTGGCCTATCGAGACGATGGGTTACGCCAAGAAAGACCTCGCCAGGCTTGTTGTATTTCTCCTTGATATACGCCTTGACGATTTCCGAAAGCGGAGTGTCGCCTGTCTTGTCGCCTTGCACGATTTCGTTGCAAGTCTTGTTGACGGCAATAATATGATTATCTTCGTATAAAACGGTCATAGTCCACGTTGGCGAACGGCTTCGTAGATAAAGACTCCCGCAGCGACAGAGACATTGAGCGACTCAATAACGCCTGTCATAGGCAGACGCACTTGGTCGGTGCAGAGTTTGAGGTTTTCTTCGTAGATGCCCTTTTCCTCGCTTCCCATAACGATACAGGTCGGAACGGTCATATCGACTTCCGTATAATTACGCTCGGTATGTTCGGTTGCTGCTACGATGCGGAGACCACTATCGCGGAGATATTGAAGCGCGTTTTGCAGATTTTCCACTTTGCAGATAGGCAAAGTATGGAGTGCGCCGGCAGATGCCTTGACTGCATCGCCATTGATGGCAGCGCTCCCGCGCGTACCGATGATAAGCGCATGTACGCCGGCGCATGCACATGTACGCGCAATGGCACCGAAATTACGTACGTCGGTTACTCCGTCCAGGAGCATCAGAAGCGGTGTCTTACCTTCATCGTAGAGACTCTGGACCAAACTATCCAACGGTGTGAACTCTATTGGACTCAGAAAAGCAATCACGCCTTGGTGGTTCTTGTCCGTGAACTGATTGAGTTTCTCGATAGGTACGCGTTGGACTTGTGTGCCGGTGCCTTCGAGTTTCTGTAGTAGTTCTCTGCCGATAGAAGAGCTCATATCGCGTCGGATGAGTACTTTATCCAATACTTTTCCTGCGTCAATCGCTTCCATCACAGCGCGCACGCCGAAAATCATCTCTTTCTCTTTCGGACGGCGTGTTTCGTATTGTTTCTTCTGTATCATTGTATAGTTGTTTTATCATTGTGTTCGGATCCCGACAAACTGAAATGTATAGGGACTGTGTATCTTGTTCTGAGAGTGCGTCTCTCCCCTGTTTTATAATTCACAATCTGCCATGCAGGTTTCCATTGGGGCATAGACCGGCAGACACGTACTGCTTCCGCGTCAAGAGCAGAGTCGCCACTGGACTTATATATCTCCACTTCACATACATATCCAAGGGTATCCACTATAAACTGAACAACAGTCCGTCCTTCTACTTGATTGATTTTGGCTTCTTCCGGATAGTGTATGCTGTCTGACAAATACCGAAAGAGGGCATTCTGACCACCCGGGTACTCCGGCGGAGCATCCGTGACAGGCCAGTTCCATTCCATATAGTCATCTGCGACTAAATGCCCGCAGAGCAAAAGAAGTCCTATAAAAATCCACTTTCTCATTCCTTAATATATTAGCCAGTTGATAAATTCTAATGGGTCAGTGGTAAACGCCATCGGTTCGGCTATTTGGTTACCGAACGGATCCAGTTGAACGTAGAATGGCTGTGCATTGGCGCCAAATTGTTCACGTTGGATGGCAGAGTTTTTATCACCTACTCCATTACGTTTGTCATCGACGAAGAGTTCGATGAAGACGTAGTTCTGCAGGCGGGCTTTGACACTATCGTCATTCAAGACGTATGCTTCCATCTTACGGCAGTTGACACATCCATAGCCGGTAAAATCGATGATAACCGGTTTGCCTTCTTGACGCGCATAGGCCATGCCTTCTTCGTAATCGTTGAAGACTTCGCGTCCCTCAATCTTCATAGGAGGCGCAAAAGCACTAATCGCTTTTACCGGTGCGCCCCATAAACCCGGGACAAGATAACAAGCAAAGACTAATGAGGGAATGATGCAAATGATGCGAATGATTTTGCGGGTCAGCGAGACCTTGCGGATATTCCACAAGAGATAGATGCCAATGCCGAGGAAACACGCAATCCAGATGACAATGAAGAGCCAACGTGGCAGTATTCCCCATCCGTACGCCATATCTGCCACCGAGAGGAATTTGAGCGAGAGAGCTAATTCAAGGAAGGCCAAGACAACTTTGAAAGCAGTCATCCAATCTCCAGACTTAGGCGCACTCTTGAGCCATTGTGGGAACATGGCAAACAGCGAGAACGGCAAAGCGAGTGCAATAGCAAAGCCCAACATACCCATCGCAGGAGCCAATAAAGACTTGCCAGCTGCTTCTACTAACAGCGTGCCGATAATCGGTCCCGTACATGAGAAACTGACAATCACCAACGTAAACGCCATGAGCAGAATACTGAGGAAACCGCCTGTATTGCGGGCTTTGTTATCCAAGGCCGTGGACCAACTATCCGGCAATGTGATTTCGAACAATCCAAAGAACGAAAGCGCAAAGACCACAAGCAACAGAAAGAAGAAAATATTGACTATTGCGTTGGTACTGAGGTCATTAAGTGCCGATGCGCCAAAAAGGATAGTTACTAAAAGTCCTAATCCAACATACAGAATAACAATACTCAGCCCATAAAGAATGGCATCTCGAAGTCCGCCGCCTTTCTTGAGGAAGAAGGAAACGGTCATAGGAATAATCGGCCATACGCAGGGCGTAAAAATGGCTAACAGGCCGCCCAAAAGGCCGAGAAGGAAGATGAGCCAAAATGAGCGAGAGCCTACCCCATGCGTTGTTCTACGAGCGTCCACCGGACGTTCGATCGAGCTTTGCTCTTCACCCGTAAAAGGAGGGGTATCGGACAAGTCCTTCCCTTCAGGGAGAGGTTGGGAGTAGGCTTCGTCATAACTCCAAATCTCCGGGGCGGTGCACATCTTGTCGTCGCAGGCGTTGAAGCGGATAGGTTGTGCTTCGGCCAGAGTGAGCGTATAAGGGCTCTCGTAGATTTCTTCGCCTATTTCCTCGTCGCCGATGGAGATTAGGGTCATGTGCCAGCCACTTTGAATAGTGGCGGTCAATCGCACACTATCGCCAACGTTTTCCCCACTCCATTTAACAGGCTGCACCAGTTGCGCAGCGGCAAAGAGCGGCAGGAAAGCAAGTAATATAGTTAGTAGTTTCTTCATTCGAGATTAATGGTTCTCAGGAGTTCAATGGATAGTTCGGTTTGCCAAACATCTTTACCTATCATAACTTTGTTCACTGAACATTTCCTATATTTGATACTAAGTTATATGCATATGTTCCATCAAGTCCTTGGAAATACATAGTTTTTGAGTTTTCTTTATCAAGTTGTATGCCCATAGCATCTGAAAATGGGACAAATGCTATAATTTTACCGTATGGTAATCTAAGCGATTTATCAATGGAATAGAAATATACATTTTTGTTAGTAATAATCAAAGCACCTCTTCCTTTTGCCTGCATATGAGATTCGGAAACAGGATGAGACTGGAATGCCCCTGTCCTATAATACACACCTTTTGCTACTCTGATGCTCATGCCAGAAGAGTGTCCAACACGAATCGTTTGTACTTGTTCTTCGTAATAAACTACTCCTGTAAATGCCATTATAAAATGTTCGTCCTTCTGCCAATTTATCGGGCAATCGATAGTATTATTTGGCATAATTCCATTAAGAACCTTCAGTAATGTTACATTCTGACAATATTGCACATATATAGCATTATCCATGGACGCAAAGTCATGCACACCGAAATAATCTATAATTTCATCTATATAAGTAACAAATTCTAACGAAAGTTCCTCAATCCCATTTTTGTATTTGGAGAGAACACCACTAATTGCTCTTTTCGTTATTTCCTTCTTGTCATCTAGATCAAACTCCTCCAATGTAATATCAATTTCTTGCGGACTACATTGCTCCATCACCATATCTATAATTTCTTCGGATTTCTTTAACGCAATGTCACTAATCGGTTTAGTATCCGCCTTATTTATAACAACAGTACTTTCAGAAGAGCCCTTGTCTTTTGGGACGATAACCGCAACAACGATTGCTATAATAAAGCCAATAAACCATATAAGAAGGCCATATAACATTCCAATAAGTATACTATCACAACAAAAAGCGACAATGACCCCTGCCGCTAGAAAGCCGAAAAATATAAATAACGCAAAACTAACATTATCTGACGTACTACTTGTAGTCATAGACTGAGCAGAACTTCCACGTTTATATTGCTGCTTTCTAGAAGATGTTATGGCTCTATCAAGTACCTTTGCGCCTTTCGTTATGGTACTACCTAATTGAGTGCTTTTCCGATAACCTTTTCTCATAAGTTAAATACTATTTATTCTTTATTCAGTTGGGCGATGATGAAGCCACGGAGAGTGGCGTATAGGCGTGGCTTTTGTTGGTCAAAGAGTTGCTGCCAGTAGGCTCTACGTGCGGGATCTGCCATTTCGAGCTTAGTTTGCCGGACACTTTGCGCGAACTTGGAATTCAGTTCACGTTGGTGCGGCGTGATAGTTTTCGGGTCGCGATGTTTCGGATAATTGCTCATCACGATACGACCAAAGCGATTGGTCATGTACACCTCGCTTTTGCCATCGAGTTTGCCACTCAGACTCTCAAATGGTATTGCCAGTTTTGCTCTTGCCATATATGCTTTTGGGTTCGGTTAGACTATTACTCTCTCAGCACTCGTTGCCGTGTCGTTGCCGTCTTGTTGCCGTGTCGTTGCCGTCTTTGACAGGTATCTAGCACGATGCTACTCCGTTATTCTTCGCGGCGGATGTGGGCGCCGATGGCGTTGAGGCGGGATTCGATATCTTCGTAGCCGCGGTCAATCTGGTCGATGTGGTCGATACGGCTTGTTCCTTCCGCCGACATAGCTGCGATAAGCATAGCAATACCGGCACGGATATCGGGGCTGGTCATGTTATTATGCTTGAGTTGGCGCTGATGGTCGTGTCCGATAACCACGGCGCGGTGTGGGTCGCAGAGGATAATCTGTGCGCCCATAGAAAGCAAATTGTCCACAAAGAAGAGGCGCGATTCGAACATCTTCTGGTGAATCAGAACGGATCCTCGTGCCTGTGTGGCTACGACTAAGATAACAGAGAGCAAGTCAGGCGTCAATCCAGGCCATGGTGCATCTGCAACCGTGAGTATAGAACCATCGAGGAAAGACTCGATCTGATAGTGTTCCTGGGCCGGAATGATGATATCGTCGCCATCGACATCGATACGGATGCCCAAACGACGGAAAGCGTCAGGTATGATACCCAGGTCCTTGTAGCCAACCTTGCATATACGCAGTTCCGAGCCCGTGATAGCCGCCATTCCGATGAAAGAGCCAACCTCAATCATGTCGGGAAGAAGCGTGTGTTGGGTGCCGTGAAGGGTTTTGACTCCCTCAATCGTCAGGAGATTCGACCCTACTCCGCTGATCTTGGCGCCCATATTATTGAGCATTTTGCAAAGTTGCTGCAAGTATGGCTCACAAGCTGCGTTGTAGATAGTGGTGGTTCCTTCAGCCATAACGGCTGCCATGATGATATTTGCTGTACCTGTGACGGATGCCTCGTCGAGAAGCATATAACTGCCTTTCAGTTTCTTTCCGCTGAAGCGGTAGGCCATCAGTTGCTGGTCGTAGCGGAACGTAGCACCCAGATTGACCATGCCCTGGAAATGGGTGTCAAGACGACGGCGACCGATTTTGTCTCCTCCGGGTTTAGCATACGTCACTTCGCCCAGACGTGCCAAAAGCGGACCAATAAGCATGACGGAGCCGCGCAGTTTGTTGCATTTCTTCAGGAAATCCTGGCTGCTAAGATACGCCGTGTCGATATCGCTCGCTGTGAAAGCACACTTGCCTTTGGCAAGTCGCTCCACCCGCACGCCTATAGATGCCAACAGATCGATGAGATTATTGACATCGAGAATATCCGGCAGATTGTCGATAACCACCGTCTCCTTGGTTAACAAAACAGCGCACAGCACTTGCAGTGCCTCGTTCTTAGCGCCTTGCGGGGTGATTGACCCGTGCAGTTTGTGTCCTCCTTCTACGATAAAACTTGCCATTATTGTGGAATGTTGAATGTGTAACGTTTATATATAGTTGACCTCGGGGTGTATTTCTATTCCGAATTTCGCTTTGACATCTGCGCAGATAGCATCTGCAAGGCGGATAATATCGTCCGGCGTAGCATTGTTGGCGTTAACCAAAACGAGCGGTTGTTTTGGGTAGCATTGTGCTCCGCCTAGCATCTTTCCTTTCCATCCGCATTGCTCGATGAGCCAGGCTGCAGGAATCTTCACGAGCCTACCCCTGCCCCCTCCCTGAAGGGAAGGGAAATTAGGCATGGTCGGATATTGGGCGAGGAGAGCGTTGGCTTGCTCCTCGGGAACCATGGGGTTTTTGAAGAACGAACCTGCTGAACCCAGTTCGCTGACCTCAGGCAATTTCTGCTGACGAATGCGAATGACTGCGTTGCGAATATCCATCACGGACGGGTTTTCGCCTACTTCGCTACGTAGATTGCCGTAATCCAATTGCGGTTGCAGATGTTTGTTGAGGCGGTAAACGACGTGGGTAATGATGTATTGACCACGCAGTTGGTTCTTGAAAATACTATCGCGGTAACCATAGCAACACTCCTCGTTGGTGAATGTACGTTCGGTGCCGTCGGCCACGGAGATGGCGCGTACTGAAACGATAACGTCCTTGGCTTCGACGCCATAAGCACCTACGTTCTGCACAGCCGATGCACCCACTTCGCCCGGGATGTAACTCAGGTTCTCCATGCCCGACAGGCCCATCTCGCAGAGTTGCTCGATCAGTTCGTCCATCACCAGTCCGTTGTCTGCCTCGATGAGCACCGTGTCGCTGTCTTCGTCTAACGCACGAGCCCGACGCATGGCTGAATGGAGAACTACTCCATCGAAGTCGCGTGTGAAAAGCAGATTGCTGCCGGCGCCCATGTGCAAAAGGCGTTCGCCGCGATACTTATTCAGCAGTTCGCGCAACTGTTCCACCGAGGAGTATTCGGCTAAGACTCGAGCCTTGACATCCAGGCCGAAAGTATTAGGGATGGGATATTGGTAATTTGCCATTGGTAATTGTTGATTTTAGATGCACGTGGCATCGGAAGGCATACGCCAATCGCCACGTGGCGAGAGGCTGACGCAGACTACTTTAGGTCCGTCGGGCATCGCACTACGCTTGAACTGCTGCTGGCAGAAACGGCGCATGAAGACGTTGAGCCAACGATCGATAGTAGCTTCGTCGAACTTGTCGTCAAAGGCTTGAACGGCCATATACTTGATTTTGTCGCGTGTAAATCCGTAACGGAGGAAATAGTAGAGGAAGAAATCGTGCAGTTCGTACGGCCCAACTTTGTCTTCGGTCTTCTGAGCTATCTGTCCTTCGTCGTCGGTTGGAAGCAGTTCCGGTGAAACAGGCGTATCGACAATGTCGAACAGAACATGGCGGAGGTCTTCGCCGAAGAGATTTTCTGCGGCATAGCGCACCAGATAACGAACGAGGGTCTTAGGAATACCTGCGTTGACGCCATACATCGACATCTGGTCGCCGCAGTAGGTACACCATCCCAGCGCCAGTTCGCTCAGGTCGCCTGTGCCGACTACGATACCATTCAGTTCGTTAGCCAGGTCCATGAGGATAAGCGTGCGGATACGCGCTTGCGCATTCTCGTAGGTGATATCGTGATTGTCGATGTTATGCGCTATATCGTTCAGGTGTTGGGTAGCCACATCGCAGATAGAGATCTCGCGGTGGGTAATGCCCAGCAGTTTCATCAGTTCCAATGCATTCTGATAGGTGCGGTCGCTAGTGCCGAAACCGGGCATGGTAACGCCCACCACTTGTTGGCGGTCGTATCCCAGACGGTCCGCCGCCTGAACGCAAACCAGCAGCGCCAATGTGCTGTCCAGTCCGCCTGACACACCTATGATGAGTGTCTGCGCGTGCGTATGTTCCCAACGACGCATGAGTGCGCTGGTCTGGATAGAGAACACATCGGTGCAGTAGGAGTCTTCATCGACCTTAGCGGGCAGGAAAGGATTGGTAGAGAACTGACGATGGATAGGTTCGGTAAACTCTTCCTCGCGCTCGATAGGCGCCACGTTGATGCGGCGGTAATGGCCGGTTTTGTCCTTCGTGAAATTGGTATTACGCTGACGGTCTGTACGTAGGCGCTCTATATCGAGTTCCTGGATAATCATCGTGCTCTCTCGCTGGAAACGTTCGCCCTCGCAGAGCATTTGGCCATTCTCGGCAATATAGGTACTGCCGGAGAAGACAACATCGGTCGTCGATTCGCCTACGCCGGAAGAAGTATAGATATATCCGCAGTGGACACGTGCCGACTGCTGGGTAATCATCTGACGGCGGAAAGCGTGTTTGCCCACCAGACAATTGCTGGACGAGAGATTGAAGATCAGCTCTGCGCCCTGGATAGACAACTGAGTGGACGGAGGTAGTGGCGACCAGAGGTCTTCGCATATCTCTATACCAAAGGTATAGTTGCGCGTAGTAAAGAGCAAGTCGGTACCGAAAGGCACTTCTCCGCTCCAAATCTCAATCTTAGGAATACGCGGCGCAACGCCTCCGGGCGTATACTCGCGCGTAGCGCGTCCGCTGGTAAACCAACGTTTCTCGTAGAACTCGCCCGTATTAGGCAGATTGACCTTAGGCACTATACCCAGCACCTCACCATCGGTGATGACAAAAGCGCAGTTGAACAGGTCGTTATCTACCTGCAGGGGTGCGCCTACGAGTACAATAATCGCTTTGCCACGCGTGTAGTCGCAGATAGCTTCCAGTTCGCGCATAGCAGTCTGCTGGAGCTGTTGCGTGAAGAAGAGGTCTGCACAGGTGTAGCCTGTTAGGCTAAGTTCCGGAAACGAGACAATCTCAACTCCTTCAGCGAGTGCTTCATCAATCTGCGATTTGATCTGCTCAGCATTGAAATGGCAGTCCGCCACACGCAGTACCGGTACGGCAGCTGCTACTCGCACAAAACCAAAATTAGTATTCATAGCATTTAAAAATCGATTGCACACATAAATTGCGTGCAAATTTACAAAAAAAAAAGCACACTCGCAACAAAATGCACCAAAATTCTCATTTTTTTTTCAAAATATTTGCGTATATGGAAAAAAAGCAGTACTTTTGCACCCGCTTTCGTCCGAGGAGTGGATTTATGCCCTCTTAGGCGGAGGCCGCTTCTCCCGATTGGCGGGAGAATGCTCCGGGTGCTATCGTCTAGTGGCCTAGGACAACGGCCTCTCACGCCGTAAACCCCGGTTCGAGTCCGGGTAGCACTACTGAAAACGACCTTTGCGGGTCGTTTTTTGCTACCTAGGGCCTCGATTCCGGGGGTTCTCCGCCACTTCGCTCTGTCGATTATTGCATAAATGCAATTCTCGAGTCCGGGTAGCACTACTGAAAACGACCTTTGCGGGTCGTTTTTTTCGTTTAGAGGTTTAGTGCTGCTACGCAGCGTTTAGAAGTTCATAAGGCCTCCGAAAATTTCTAATTTTTGGAGAGAGCGGAGGCAGGCTGAGCTTTAAGGCCGCAGAGCGGGCTTCTGTGCGATGCCTTGCCGAACGCGACAAACAGCGAAGCGTAAACGCCGAAGCCACTAAACGGCGAAGCGTAAACGCCGAAGGCTCTACACGGAGCGAAGCTCCTATAAACCTGAGGGACAGGGCGGATTTTAAGATTTATGATTGCGGATTTAAGATTTTGGACGCAGCACAGCGATGTGGAAAAAAACGAGATATTTGTGTAAAATCTCCACTTTTTTCAAAAAAAAGCAGAAAAGATTTGCGTGGATGAAAAATTATTAGTAATTTTGCACGCTGTAAGGTGAAAATACCGTGAACACATTTTTTTGATGTCTCTATGGAAAGATTTAGAAGAAGTTCGTTGCTATTGATTATTGGGCTGTTGAGTCTGACGACAACGCTGATGGCGGATACTCATCGTCGTGGAGACCGCGTAGTATGGTCCACCAAGCCTAGTTCGCAGACGGGTTTGTATACTACGAAGAATTACTTCGTAACGAATGGTCTTAGCCTCAGTTTCAATGCAATGTACTACTACGGTGACGTCGATAACGAAGGCGTTGCTTTCACCGGAGGCTTCAACAAGGAGAATGTGAGTTACGGCGGTTCGTTTGTGTTCGGCTATCTGATGCCGGTAGGCAATCACTGTAACATGCGCTACACGCTGATGGGCGGTACGTTGCGCGGAAACAACAAAGTGAAATTTGACAACCTACCCGAGCCTCGTGACGACTACCGAAAATTCCAATCCGTGATTATTCAGCCTGCAGTAGGCGTTGAGTATTATCCGTTCAACAACGCGGGCTTCTTCCTCTACGGAGGTATAGCTCTGACCGCGAGCATTATCACCAATTACGAATTCTGGTACTATCAGCATAATATCCGTCAAGAGAAACCGTTGACGGGCAAGACTTTTGGTTTCCTGCCTATGGTTCAACTGGGTATCGGTTACAGCTGGCGTCTGAGTCAGTCGTGGAACCTGAGCGTAGAGTTTGACGTACAGGAAGGTCTGATAGATACGCAATACATGAACCTGGATGCTTTCCCACTTGATCCGTCGCAGAACAGCGAAGGTGTGCGTTTGGGTGAGAGTTTCGGTAAATGGACCGATCGTTACGGCAAGGAGCACATCCACTGGAACGACGGTTGGTTCCAATTGGGTCTGACTATCTCGTATCGCTGGCGTAACTGCGAGCACTGCCGCTTGATCAACAACTACGGCGAGATACAAGGCCGTCGTTAATTATTCCTCGTAATCTAAGCAAGTACGCGATTCTGTGTTCGGACGGACTACTCCGTTCGCTACTGCTACGTGTGCCGGATGAACGGCATAACCACGGAGCGACTCGAACGAGTCTAAGGTGCTATCGAGCATGATATCGGCGTTGCTGGTCTCCAGTCGGCCGTCTATCTGGACGTGTATATCGAGCAATCCCGGCACTTGTCCTTTCAGTCCTTCCAGTCCGCGCTTAATAGCCACAGCAGCCTCGCGTTTCTCTGCTTCGCTCAAGTCTGAGCGCAGTTTCCATAAGATAATGTGCTTTACCATTTTATCGCTGTATAAATTGTTGCTATTCCGAATGTGAGAGGGCGGAAACGCTCATCGCGGAATCCCGCGTCATGCAGGTGCTGCGCGAACGCCTCGCCCCAGCAGAAGCCCTTCACGCTCTTGTTCAGATAGGTATAGGCCGTCTTGTCGCGGCTCACCACTCTACCAATCCATGGCAGCAGGCGCGTGAAATATATATCGTATAGCGCGCGCACGCACTTGTTAGATGGATAAGAGAACTCCAATATCGTCACTTGACCGCCGGGCTTGAGTACACGGTACATCTCACGCAAACCGGCATCGAGGTCACTGAAATTACGGCAACCGAACGCACAAGTCACGCCGTCAAACAAATTATCGTCGAACGGCATCTGCTGCGCGTTGCCATAGACGAAGTCTACTTTCAGAGGCCTACCCCCACCCCTCCCTGAAGGGAAGGGTTTTGTTTTTTCCACCTTTTCGCGGCCGATGCGCATCATCTCTGTGGAGAGGTCGAGACCTGTCACCTGCTCTGCTTTGCCTTGGCGCAACATTTCTATAGTCAGGTCGGCAGTACCGATAGCTACGTCTAACACCTGTTCGGCATGAGGCATAACCGCAACCGTTTTGCGACGCCAGATGCGGTCAATATTGAGCGATAACCCGTGATTCAAACCGTCGTATGTTCTCGCAATCCGGTCAAATAACTGCCCTATATGTTGTTTCTCTTCCATTACGCTGCAAAGGTACAAAAAAATTTGCACATGTGCAAAAAAAAGTGTATCTTTGTCACGAATTTTGGCAATATATGCCATTTTGGCAGTTTTGATGCCGTTGGCACGAGATTTGACAAATTGAAAATGGGAAATTGAAAATTGAAAATTTTTAATAAAACAACAATACTATGAGTAAGATTCAACCATTGGCAGACCGCGTGCTCATTAAGCCCGCTGCTGCAGAAGAAAAGACTGTTGGCGGAATTATAATCCCTGACAGCGCCAAAGAGAAACCGCTTCGCGGTGAAGTTCTCGCCGCAGGCGAAGGAACCAAAGACGAGGCGATGGTACTGAAAGCCGGCGACCAAGTGCTGTACGGCAAGTATGCAGGTACGGAACTGGAACTGGACGGAGAGAAATACCTGATTATGCGTCAGAGCGATGTGCTGGCAATTATAAAATAAGGAGCCTAACCCCGGCCCTTCCCTGAAAGGAAGGGAGAATTTAACTTTAAACTTTAAACTTTACACAAACATTATGTCGAAAGATATTACATACAATACGGAGGCGCGAGAGGCGCTGAAGCGTGGCGTAGACCAATTGGCAGACGCCGTAAAAGTAACGCTTGGCCCAAAGGGCAGAAACGTAGTGATTGACAAGAAATACGGAGCTCCGCACATTACCAAAGACGGTGTGACCGTGGCTAAGGAGATCGAACTGAAAGATCCGGCAGAGAACCTGGGTGCTCAACTGGTGAAAGAAGTAGCCAGCAAGACCGGTGATCAGGCTGGTGACGGCACCACCACCGCTACTGTATTGGCTCAAGCTATCGTAGGCGTAGGCCTAAAGAACGTAGCAGCGGGTGCTAACCCACTCGACCTGAAACGCGGTATCGACAAGGCCGTGAGCGCTGTAGTAGAAGAGATCAAGAAGAATGCCGTAGTTGTCGGCAATGATTTCGACAAGATCGAGCAAGTGGCTACCGTGAGTGCTAACAACGATGCAGAGATAGGCAAACTGATTGCTGACGCTATGCGCAAAGTGAGCAAAGACGGCGTGATTACCATTGGCGAAGCCAAGGGTATGGACACCACTATTGACGTGGTACAAGGAATGCAGTTCGACCGAGGCTATATCAGTCCGTATTTCGTTACCAACACCGAGGCGATGCTGGTAGAGATGGACAAGCCGTACGTGCTGATTTACGACAAGAAGATCAGCAATCTGAAGGAACTGTTGCCAGTTCTGGAACCGGCAGTACAGAGCGGCCGTCCGCTGCTGATCATAGCAGAAGACGTGGATAGCGAGGCATTGACGGCACTCGTTGTTAACCGTCTGCGTGCGCAGTTGAAGATCTGTGCCGTAAAGGCTCCGGGATTCGGTGACCGCAGAAAAGAGATGCTGGAGGATATAGCTATCCTGACCGGCGGAACGGTTATCAGCGAGGAGAAAGGAATCAAACTCGACCAGGCAACGCTGGAGATGCTGGGAACAGCCGAGACTATCACCGTAAGCAAGGACAACACGACTATCGTCAACGGTGCAGGCGACAAGGAGCAGATTGCAGCGCGTGTGGCTCAGATCAAGGCTCAGATAGCTGCCACCAAATCGACCTACGACAAGGAGAAACTGCAGGAGCGCCTGGCTAAACTGGCCGGTGGTGTAGCTCAACTGAACGTAGGTGCAGCCAGCGAGGTAGAGATGAAAGAGAAGAAAGACCGCGTGGACGATGCTCTGTCGGCAACGCGTGCAGCCATAGAGGAAGGTGTAGTGCCCGGTGGCGGCGTGATGTATATCCGTGCTCAGAAAGCCTTGGATGCGCTGAAAGGTGCTAACGAGGACGAGCAGACAGGTATCGAGATCGTTCGTCGTGCCATAGAGGAGCCGCTTCGTCAGATCGTGGCTAATGCAGGCGAAGAAGGAGCTGTAGTGGTTGATAAAGTACGTAGCGGCAAGGCTGATTTCGGTTACAACGCGCGTACGGAGCAGTACGAGAACCTGTATGAAGCAGGAGTGATCGACCCGGCTAAGGTGACCCGTGTAGCGCTGGAGAACGCAGCTTCGATAGCAGGTATGTTCCTGACGACCGAGTGCGTCATCGTGGAGCATCCGGAGGAGCACCCTGCTCCCGCTATGCCTAACCCGGGTATGGGAGGAATGATGTAGAAGTCGATAGTCGATAGTTAATAGTCGATAGAAAAAGGAGCAACCTATACACGGGTTGCTCCTTTTTTTTTAGGCTAAAGGCGAGAGGCTAAAGGCGAAAGAACTCCCCTAACCTCTAACCCCTAACCGTTAACCGTTGTTTTGGTCATACGCCTGGCCACAGACTTTCCACAGATAGGCCGTGAAGGTCTTCTTGCCATCGGGTTGGTCTTTTTGAGCCACGAAAGCGGCTTGGTCGGCTGCGATGGTACCGAGGTTTTGACGACGTGCTGCGACTGCGCGGCTAACTGCTGCGAACTTAGTACGGCGGTCCAACTCATCCTGATTGGGCAAGGTGGAGCGTACATAAGCGCCTACAGCGTAGAGACGCGTACACTCGGAGCTGGTCGTCGGAGCTGTACGGTGGGTAGCCAAGAGCGCAGAGCTGTGCGAGCTGTGTGCTTGACCGGCTTTCGGTCGTTTGTTCAAAAGGCCCGATACATAGTCGATTCCTTTCATCCATTTTACAATAGCCATAATAATTAAGGTTTTAAAGGTTAATAATTGAAAAAAATAATAAAAATACCGCTACGCGGAGAAAATAATAATTATAACAAAAACGCGCTATCGCTTACAAAAACACCCTTCCGTTGTTACAAGCGATTTTCGCGCTGGTCGCGCTTGCGAGTTGCATCCTTAAGTGCCACCTTAAAAGCGAGCTTTTCGGTAGCCCTTGCGG
>JAEESF010000011.1:0-81027 GCA_016286205.1 Paludibacteraceae bacterium
GCTTCTCCCATGCCTTGTCTTTCTGCTCGTTTCATGACGGATTGCATAGGCGGTGTAATCGCCGGCACTCCGTATTGCTTGCAAACGAGATAGAATTGAAGGCAATCGATACAGAAGTTGATATCAGCGTTGTAGAGTTCCTCGGAGTAGCCTTCTTTCCAGAGGTCACCGTCCGTATCATCTGATACTTGTCTTGTTTCTTTGTAGTTCGTCTCATCTGTCATGGTGTGGTAGTAATCGCTATTGGCCATGAACAGCAATCGACGTAGCGTTGACGAATCGAGATTCGGCGGTGCGAAGTTGGAGGTAAAGACGATGTTCGGAGCGTCCTCGTATTTGAGTTCGAAGGACTTCTCGTTCTTCGGGTTGATAGTTATCGACCCGGTAATCATCGTGTAGAACGTATCGAAGTCTGCATTCTTTTTCAAGTCATCGATTACGATGATATCGGTAGACTTGGAAACGCGGTCGAGGAAGAAGTTATTGTCGGTCAGCTTTGCGGACCGGCCCTGTAAGGTAACGATTTCCGATAGACCGAGTTTCTCGAGTGCGGAGAACATCAGGGATTTACCGGAACCTCCATTCGATACGCCCTCGTGGGAGTTCTTCCATTCCATTGCCCATATTGCTTTGGCATTGGAAGCCACTTTGTATCGATGGATCAGGTAACCGAGGATGTATATCTTGTTGAGCATACATTGTGCTTGGTTGAGAAGCGCGTCCGGAATGGACTCGAGTCTCGGACCATACAAGTTAAACCGGTTCGCCTGTGCGTAGGCAAGGTTGGCCTTATTGTTTTCCTGGTCCGATAATTTGTCGTCTTTCCAGAATTCCGTTTCTTCACGCCAGTATAAACGGCTTGCGTTGATAAGGAAGCGGAAAAAGAGGGACGGATTATTGTCCAGGTTGATGTGCAGCGTGTTGTCTTCCCAATTATAGGTAAAAGAAGGAGCGAGTCGAGTGAACCGATGGGGAATGATTTTTGTGTCCCAGATGTATTTTCCGCTATTGGGTTTAGTAGTGATTTCTATACCTACATCTTTGGGATCCTTGTCTTTTCCGTCTTCGGTTTTGGTGTTGTCGTAGTTGTTTGATAGCGTGCAGCATACGTTTTGGAAGAACAGCGTTCGGCTGTCTTTGGTACTGCTTTCGAAGTCGATATCAATCGTATCGAGATCATCGTACATCTGTTTCGCCGTTTTCTTGGAGTTGATGAAGGTTTCGAGCACATCATTGCCGGCTTGCATGGTTTCAAGGCTTTCGCGTACAAAGTCCCGGATCTGTACCGGTTGGTATTCCGTGACGGTATAGCCTTTTATGCGTATCAGCTTTATCTCGGTGGAGATAGGGTCTTTGTACTTGTAGAAGCCGTTAAGCCGGAGGAAGTAAAGCAAATTCAAGGTCTGAATGTTGACCTTGCTTTGTTTCTTTCCTTCGATTTTGGTCCAGAATTTGGCTCTTTTCGCAGAATTGAGCATCTTTACGAATTCGGCTTTAGAAGGGCGCAGCTCGATATAGTCGCGCAAGTCCTTACATGGACGCATGCGTGCATCTTTGAATTGCGCAAGCCATTCAGGTAATATAATGGTGTAGATGGAGATGTACTGCAGGGCCAGGCTTTTGCCTTGTGCTATGCCGGTATCATCTTTGTCGGGCACATTATATACCTTATCTGCGATGGCGAAGAGTTTGTCGATATCATCGTTGGTTTTCTTAGCCGTCTCTGAATTGAACCATACCGGGTAATAGCCCATTCCTGCAAGGCACATGGCGTCACGTTCGCCTGAGCAGATGATAATCTCGGGCAATTTGCCGTTGACTAAGCCGTAAGTCTTATATAAGTCCTCGGCTTTTCCGCCATTGTGCTCGAGTTCGTTGTTGATGGTTTTCATCAATTGACTGTGTTCTCTTTGTGCTTCTTCGAGACCGTTGATGTAATTCATCGGTTTCTTTCCGACATAAAAGAAGCGATAAGCCTTCTCGATTTCGAGTGGCTTGTAGATCTTTTGGAAAGAACCGCAATTGTGGAGGAAGATCGGGTAATCGTCCGAGGATTTGAAAGTAGTTACTTTTCCGTTTTTGCAGATGGAGTACCAGGCAAGTGCTTTGTACTTGTACTTAGCCATGGCTTCTTTTGTGACTGTGGCTCCCATTACGGCGAGTTCTGCGTCTGAGAGTTCTTTCTCTTCCCATTTGACTTGTCCTTCTTCGTCCTCTTCGGTGGCAGGGCGTGAACTGATTCTTGCTTTATTAACCTTTGCGTCGAGGCCGTAGCTGATGCCGAATTCTTCGGCGATGCGGTATAAGGCTTCGTTAAAATGGTTAATCATGCGTTCTTGCATGTAGGCGTCGATAGCGTTCAGCGAAACGTCCGAACCGAAGTCGTGTAGGATCCAGTACTTGCCTTTCTCCACGAATTTGAATCCGGCGCTTGCGGTCTTTTCGTCTCTGATACGAAACATACCTTTGCCGTTTTTAGCAAAGATATCGCGTGATTCCGGATAGAGTTTTTCGAATATCTTTCGACCACCATCGGTGTTGTCGAAGATTTTTTGTTTTAGATCCATACTCTTATAAGATTATGTCTTTTAAGTAATCACTGATTCTTTTTTTGTAATATGTCTCGAAAGATATTTCGGGGAAGTTGATTACGTGACCATTGATTTCGTATAACGCTTCGGTTTTGTCTACATAGTCGATAGCGAATGGTCTTAATAAATCTTCTCGTATTCTTTCGATGATTACCAATCCGTCTTCTCTATTAGTAGCTGTGAAACTTGCTACGAAGTTTATTTGACCGTTTGGTAATGGCATTCCGATTTTTTGTACGGTAATTAGTTCTACATTTCCTAACATTGTTCGTAAAGTTTTGGGTAACCTAATTCATTGAGAACCTCGTCGATCTTAATCATTGCGAATCGAGTAGGTTTGTTCTTTGCATTGATCCAGTTGGACCATAAAACTCTATCTTTTGATTCTTGTATATTCATCTTACAAGCTTCAAAGATTTTTTGTTTTATCAACGCTGCCGTTTCGGCATTTACTTCTCCTCTAATGAGGAAATTCCTTAGTAATTCCTTTTGTTCCATTGCTTTGGTACGATATTTGTTTAACATTGTTAAAATAAATTACGGTGCAAAGGTATCACTTTTTTACGATATATGCAAAATTTTTGAGATATTTTTTTCATTTTTATCGTTTTTTATATAATTTTTTTTAATTAACTTTGCATTATGAAAGAGATTTTGAAAAACATTGAAGCGATACGTCGCGAAAAGGGCGTAAAGCAAGAAGTTTTGGCAAAAATGCTTGGTGTGCGCCAGAACACGTATTCACAGTATATCACTCGAAATGAGGATATCAAGTTAGGACGATTATCACAGATTGCTGATAAATTGGGTGTTTCCGTGGTTGATATTATAGTCTATCCGGAGAAGTGGGTGAAGGAATCCGAGTCCGTAGCATGCGAAGCGTGCAAGGAGAAGGATAAACTGATTCAGCAATTAACGAATTACATATCCTTGTTAGAGGGTAAGGTTACTTTGGTCCAGAAACCCAAACGATAATGTATATGCCGGCAATTGATGAATCTTTTAACCTGGAGCGTGCGTTAGTAGCGATGGGTTTTGATGTTCATGAGAGTGATAAAGCACGTATGGTTGCTTTTGGTTTTATCGATTTGTTTGGCCGCGATATCACTGTCGAGTTTAATAAATCGTATATTAGTGATACGCGGTTAGACATGAAGATATCAGCAGATTGTGATGGATTAACGGATGTTATTTACATGGGCGTAGCTCCTGTGAATGCGCGTGACTTTGAAATGATCATGTCTTATCTGTTACCGAGTAGAGAATTCTTGAATCATCTTGGTATCTTGGATATCGAGAAAAATTTATAATCGTATGGAAGATGCGTTGAAGATTATAGAGCAGTTTGAGAAATTGCCTAAGTATATAAGGTATAAAGACGATTGCTATGTACCTATTATATATAAGCATGAGAATTCTTTCCATGATCGAGCCTATTGGGCGATGTATGCCAAAGAACTTCAAAATGGCTTTAGTTCAAAGAAAGTTTTATTTCATGTAAAGGCTTCTCTGCTTGGTAATGTTCTTTGGCAATTTGAATGCCAATATGACCATTTGAATGTCGAGAAGATTATACGTGATAACGAGTGGTTCGGAAACGAACCTTATGAGATAGATTTTTGCAACGATTAGCGTAACACAAGTGTAACAAGTGATACGCAAATGTAACATAAATTATTAACTGGTAACCATTGAGAATAAACGATTTACGATAGCGGATTGTTTTCGGGGGTTCGAATCCCTCACTCTCCGCAAGGCTTGTAAAATCAAGGGTTGTGAGTGATTGAAGATTTGTTGCCGTAACGTGGCTGTAACAAAAATTCAAGAATTGTCCGGAAGAAGTATGTTTCCGGGGGTTCGAATCCCTCACTTTCCGCAAACAAAACATGAGACCTGTCTGTCCAAGTTTACTTGAGCAAGCAGGTCTTTTGTTTTGGTTGCAAGGATGCCATCGGCAGACTTTATGGATTACGCAGAAATCCCTCTTCTTAACCCCCTTTGGCGTTTTTTTCTATCATTTTATCATTCCGGATTTTGAGGAGTATCATAGCAAGAGCTGCTGTCAGAAGGAATCCGAACGGAACATCTCCAACCGGAACCATTCCACCAATAGGTTCATCATCGTCATCTATATCCAATCCTCCTCCTCGGCGTGGTTGAGGAGCGTTAGTAGTATATGGCACACGTACCGTTCCATCTGCATTAAGTTCTTGGACATTGGTCCGGGTTGTTGTTATCAGATAGACAGGACTAGTGCTGCAGAACACTACTTTGGGTTTCTCTGCCGATGCACTGATAGCCATCTCGGCTGTGCTGTAGATACCTCTGTCGGTAGGTGCTTTATACCCTGAACCATACACCACAGCATGCGCTGCAGTGCATATACATAGTAGAAGTATTATGATGTTTATTAATTTTCTCATTTCCTAATCAGCACTTTGCGGCTGACACTTCCTTCTCTAATGATATATACTCCGTCGGGCAGATTATTCAAGTCGTGTCCCATCAGTCGGCCGAATATATCGTAAATCATTCTGCAGTCTGTACTATTGTTAGGATTCTCTATGCCTGTAGCCACTTCTCCAGTATGGTTTTGTCTGCGTAGTGGTTTTCTGCCAGTCGGATTGATGAGCGGTGAAGAGACATTGATAGTGATTTCTTGCGAAGCGGCTTTGCCTTCTAGCAGAATGCCTCGATACGGCGGCAGCAACACATGATATTCATCCGTATTCACATCGCGATTGAAAGTGGTCATCTCTTGTTTCTTCGGTGCACTGGCTGTTCCTGTAGCCTCCAGATAGTAGCGGCCGGTTAGTTTATCAGAATTGTCCTCCACCAGTTTGGTGATATCCACGTAGGCGAGTGTCGGATTTCCGAAAAGATATACATTTTCGTATATCTCTTTGAGAGTCAGCAAGTTTTCACCGTTGTATATTGGTTTACCATAATTGGCGTCACGCGTGATGTATTCGGCTTCTGCCATCCATGTGTGCTTCTTGCGGTCGTAGTAGTGATACATATGATCCTGCTTAGGCAGACGAATAATCGGATTGACATCATCGTTGTCACAATCGATTCCCACCATTGCAGCAGCTCCCGGTTCAAAAGGCGTGCTCATGTTTTTGCTAGCTGTTTTCCACTTGTCGCTAGCCGCATTGTACTCAGAGAGATAGATCTCGAAGATAGAGCGGTCGTCTGCCGCTGCGCCAACTGTTTGGTTAATAGGAGCCACAACAAAAGGCAGCGTACTCTCAGAAGCAGATACAAAGAGATCTCCGCTGACAACACCCTGAATAGGAATAGATGTCAGTGTCCATTTCCACGCATATTCCTTGATGTCGATGAAGGCCTTTCCGTGGATTTGTATTTTCTCTTGTCCGGCCATCGATGCATCATCTGGCAGATAGATATTTTCGCACTCGCTGCGGGTATAATTGAGATCGTAGATTGAGTCTGTGGTAGAGAAAGTGACATTGTAGTCCTTGTTGGGTTGCAGCAACACATTCGTCTCCGCCATAGGGATGAACGAACTCCAACTGTCATCCACATTCCACGGTCCTCCGTTCCATGTGACCTCATCAGGGATGATACGCAACGTAAAATAGGTAAATCCTCGTTCGCACCCTTCGTCCTCGTCCTTAAACTGCACATGGAAAGTATAGTCGTAACCTGCTTCCAGAGTTGCAAGTGCAGGACCGAAGATACGAATACTATCTTCCGCGGACATCAACTCGTTGGTCGAACTGGCACGCAATCCAATAGGAGTCCACGATGGACATGTAGAAGAAACTAGGATAACCGTATCCACTTTATATTCCACGCCATCGTCTCCCCTGATATAGGTCTTGAGGTAGAACTCTCCTTGCGATTTTTTAGCATTAGAGATACGCATCACACGTGGTCTGTCCGCAATAGCCGCCGGCAATTCTTCCTCATCATCACCAATCATCATTATATTCGTCGTCTGCGTGCTAGGATGGATATGCAGGAAACGCGGAGTAAGACAAACCGCCATTCCGTTTTCTGCTGAACCGTTAACCGGGAAAGCCGTATAACTGAGCGAGACGGAAGGTTGCATGGTCGTCGTAACTGTATCCAAAACCAACAAACGCTGACGAAGCAGATAATTGATAATCGTCTTCGAGGTCTCCAATGGGTCTGTCGTTCGATAATCTTCTACGGCAGCCTCAATCTGGCGGAAAGAGTAACGATAGACTTCTGGATTTGCATTGACGTATGTGGAATCGCCGATCAACCAATCGGCCCGACACGGTGTACTATGTTCTTCCAGTTCGCCCGTAGTGGCGTTTTGGGAGATATAGGTCAATTCGATATCCAGTGTATAAGAGCGATTACCACAAATATCAACCACTGAGTCACCTTTCGCCTCTCCGTCAATAGTGATTCGCGTACCGCCGGCAATCATCAGCTCGGCAAACGTACCGCAACCGGATTTGTCGCCGAGGTCCTCCTCGCGAATAGAAACAAAACCATTGTACGTATGGTTGGTTCGTACTACCAGCGGTTGGGCGATATACATGATGTACCGCTCGACGTCTGCATCCACATGTTCCTTCACGTATTTCACTACCGGAACTTCGGTATTATAATACTTCGCATCGAACGAGAGAAGCGACGAACACGTATCTCCACTAGCGATAATATCCTCCTCGCTCGCAGGAATTTGTATGCTGCCGCGTATATTTGAACTGCCGGAGTAGTTGTAATAAGTCGTCTCTATCGGGTCGTTGTTAAAATCGCGCCATTGGTAATAGAATGTTGTACTGGATTCGTCTATGGCCTGATAGTCCACACGCAGATAAGCCGTGATGGAATCAGTCGTTCCTGCGGGACAGTCGTACGTCGAAGCCTGAATAGGCACTACCGGTGGTTTCTGAACGTAGATACGTATATCGTCGATGGCAAAATCATTACCGTCAGAAGACGTACTCTTATTCATGATACGAACTCTATAGGACGGATAAGTCGTCTCTAACGTAAATTGTACAGGGAACATGATCTGGTGCCATTTAGCACGCTGCATTCTATTAGATGAACTCCATGCTCCATTGGCTAAATCTTCAGGAGCATTGATACCGAATTCACCGGTAGTAAACGTCGTTAACGCATGTTCTTCGCCAAATTCGTCTATGCCCACAACGATAAAGTCCATATTAGGCGCACTACGTCCGTTGCTACCGTTTTTTTCACTGGATACATCGCATAACCAAGCCGAGAAATACATAATTGCCCCCGGGCACAGATCTGTACTTACTTTCAGGTCGAATACTTGTCCCGGTTGCTGCGAACCATCGACATAAAGCATATATCCCTCTTTGGCATTATTAGCTACGTTTTCCGTGGAATCTTTATGTTGGTAAACCTGCGGAGCGGTTCCGCTATCCACCCAAACTTGTTTTCTGTTGGTTATGGCATATTCACTCCATGTTACATTACCTTTACGAACTTTTCGATAGGAAGGCGACTCGTCTAAGTTTTTGTTATAGTAGGCGTATGTGGACTCTTCTACGTCCAAATGATCAAGCCAGAAGGCAAAATTAGTGGTATTTGGGGCTTCAAAATTGAAGGTCTGCTCGTAAATCATGGCTAAATTCTTGGTTGTAGTGGATAGTGAAACGGCAGGACCTACTGCATTTTTATCCATGTACGTTACTCTGAATCGCGCCACATTGAAATAAACACCATCTGCTGAGTTGTATTTCAATTCATAAACAACCGTGCCAGGCGTAGTACTGCTTACCGGTGCAAACTGAGATGCTTGATCCCCTAACTGAATAGATGGATCCTCCTCCCCATTCTTGTACCATTTCCAACTGGCATCCTGAGTAGGTTGTGTTAAATTACCTTGGCTGTTGATATAATAATAATTGGAGTGGCAATAATAGTAGTATTGTTTCAATTTGATTTGTTTACCACTACCACGATACATATACTTCGGACCAATATAGAGTTGCCTTCCGGTAGGAGCAATCATGTCATATTCTTCCAAGAACAGGTCATTGGTCCCGTCCATGTCTTTGCAGAGTTCAATCCTATCCGCAATTTCGGATGCAGGGTGTATTTCGAAAATGATTCGTTTGGAGAGTGTCGGTTCAGTAACCGCACCGGAGGCATTCCATGTAAAGTTGTCCAACCAGATAGACTCATCGCAGGCAATACGATAGATAGAATCACCTTTATGCATCCGGTATTTAATTTCGATATAATTGACGTCAGTGCTGGTTACTCGGTCCGTAGCATAGTCGCAAGCAAACCAACCGTAACTGTTTTTAGGTTTGAATTTATTCTGTGTTGTATCTTTTTGCCATGTACTCTCTATGCGTGTTGCGGCAATGGGCTCTTGCGTTGTTTTATTTACAACAGGTGATTCTTCTGCAGAATACCAGGCCGGAATAGCTCGATCGGTATCATAATTATACCACCGAACATAGGAAACTAATGAAGAACGCTCCGGACGATAGAGATATACCCAATCACCGGGTTTGGCATACAGTATCTGCGTCTCTGTATGCACTTGTTGCATTCCGTTAGGTAGGAACGAGTTATACGCACCTAACTGATGGTTTAGTGTGAATTGCGCTTGCGCTGTGGATGGAAGAATTAACGCTGCGCAGAGAAGAATGTGTAGAAACCAAGGTTGAATCTTCATTGTACCTAAAATTATGCGAGTCAAATACTATATAAAAAAATCGAGTGTAAAATTACAATGAATTTCACACCCGCGCAAGCGTACTATATTATATATTAAACGAGAGTTGAGGAACTACGCTGATTTTTACGAATTGTCATTTTTTTTGCTCCAAGACTTAGGCGTTTCGCCTATTTCGCGAGCAAAAACGCGCGTAAAAATAGTAGGCGAAGAGAATCCGCATTGCTGCGCTATATCCTGAATCTTCATCCTCGGATTCTCACGCATCAAACGCTTCGCTTCCTCTATGCGGTAGTTGGTCACAAACTGATAGAAATTACACCCGTATTTAGCATTTATCAATTGCGAGAGATAGGTTCGGTTTAGCGGTAGTACTCGGCGTAAATCCATCAAGCGGAACTCCGGATTCAACCACGGTTTCTCCTCCTCCATCCATGCTTCTAATTTAGCACAATAAGCCGTGGACTCATCCTCGTTAATAGTTTCTTCTTTCTCTTCCACTTCATTGTGTTTCAGCCCTTCCCATGGGTCATGGCGATATAAAATCTGGCCGGTACTATACGCCATCATAAAGAATAACAATAACTGCTGCGTAAACACACGCGAGGGCTCATGCGAGAAGCAAACATAGTAGTACGATGCTCCTACGATAAACAGCATGACCATATACCTTACCACCCATTGCACTTCGATATTCTCCATGGACGAATAGTTATCTTCACACCACTTGCGATAAGCGCGAACATGCGCCAGCAACAAGCATAATAAGAACATCGGGTATAGGGCAATAAGCCAACGCAAATCCACCTGAAAAATATAATCTAACACGGCTAACAAAGGCAATGGTAGAATTTGTAGTAACGAACGCCAAACGTTCAACCAACCCGGCCGAAGAACCTCCGTGGGATAAACCAAAAGCATCCATGCGTACATATTCCCCAGCACCATTGCTGATCCACGCAGAGGACTGTCTCCTGCCTTCACTACAGGTATATCGTATAACAAGGAGAGCACCAGAAGAAGAAGTTCCAATGTCCCCCATAAAATCAAGACATGCGCCCAAGTCTTACGTACCTGAATGCCCTCGTTATGACGCAACAGCAACCAAGCACCACAAGCGCATACGGTTAATAAACACGCATTCTGCATCGGACTGATAACGTCCTCAAACATATCGACAGGGATAAATTGCGATAGCCAGTAACTGATTACCACAACAGCAGAAAGGACTATTCCGAACACAAATTCGGAACGGTAGTCATAATAGAATCTGGATAACCGTTTACGTCGTTCACTACGCACATCTTGCGCAGCCAGGCGTTGAAAAATATTTCTTCTCTCCAACTCCGACATATTCAATTTTTACTACAAGACTCGATATCGATATGTAACACCTTTGCGGCTGCAAAGGTACAACAAAATTTTGATATATGCAACTATCTGAGTGATTTTTTTTGTTTTGGCACGGAGTTTGCTATGATAGAGACAGAAGAACCAAATATACTAAGATATGAAACGTTTTTTACCCTTGTTAGCCCTGAGTGTGGCTATGATAGCAAGTGCATCGCCTGCATCTGCCTGTTTGAAAAAATCAGCGCCCATCGCCGCTCAAGCTTCGGATGAGACTAAGTTTGTGCTTATAGTGATGGACACGACACAAGCTCTGTTGCCTTTTGCCGAAGTGACGATTGGCAAAACCGTTTTTCGTACCTCTTTCGACGGTCGCGTAGTGCTTGCCTCCGGTCAGATGAGTGGCGAGAAAGCCATTAGTGTGGCCTGCGAGGGGTACGAGACCAAGAAAATCACCGGTCCTTTCTCCTCTCCGCTTGTCGTTGCCTTGACTCCCAAACCAGGTCAATCGTCCGGCAAGAACGGCCATGTCGGTAAAGGCAGAACGCGTATTGGCGAAGTGATACTCTGCAGCAAAGCGGCTGAAACTGAAGATGGACTCTATTATGCTGTCGATGAGGCAGCAGACGCGAAGGTCTATATGGCATCCGCAACGGCGCACACAGAGGCTGCCTACGGAGGCAAGAAGGGTGGTGCTGCAATCAACAGCAACGTCTCCGCAGGCCGCCTCACAGCAGGCGAAGTGAACGATTTTGCCCGTTGGAATTTCTGGCAACACGTCCTCAACGACACGCACAAGCGCTTCATCAGCGACTGGCGTATGGAAGCGCGTGAACGCTATACGGTTCAGTTGACCAATCAGGCCGGTTATCCGCTGGCCAATCGCTCGGTGGACTTGCTAGACGCGCAGGGAAACACTCTCTTTCAGACCGTGACCGACAATACGGGCAAAGCAGAGCTGTGGCGCGGGTTAGTCTTTAAAAGCGAAAGGCAAGAAGCGAAAGGCGAAAACTTAATGGTCCGCGTGGATGGCCGGAAATACCCCCTCACTACTAACCCTTTAACCTCCAACCTTTCGCCTTTAACCGTTTTAACAATCGACGAGCCATGCGAGGCACCGGGTGGCGTAGATGTGATGTTTGTGTTTGACGCTACGGGTTCGATGGGCGATGAGTTGCGCTATCTGCAGGCGGAGATGAAAGATGTGATCGCTCGCGCTAAAGAGGCGACCGGTGGATTGAATATCCGTACGGGTGCGTTGGTTTATCGCGACCATGGCGATGAGTATCTAACCAGAATCAGCCGTCTGACGGACGATATCAGTACCACTCAGCAGTTTATCGACAAGCAGCATGCAGGCGGTGGAGGCGATTATGAGGAAGCTGTTCCTGAGGCGCTGATGGCTGCGCTGAATAGTGGCGGTTGGGACGATCAGGCACGCACGCGTATCGCGTTCCTTATATTAGATGCTCCGTGTCATCAGGATTCTGCTACTGTGGCTTTGATGCAAGAACAGATACTGAATGCAGCCTCGCAAGGTGTGCGTATAGTCCCTGTGGTATGTAGCGGTTTAGGCGAGAGTGGGGAACTACTGATGCGAACTATCGCTCTAGCGACCAATGGCACATCGTTCTTCCTGACCGATGATTCGGGTATAGGCCATCCGCATTTGAGACCTACAACCGATAGCCTAAAAGTGGAACACCTAAACGATATGCTGGTTCGAACGATTGTAGAATTCAGCTATATGCCAGAGTGCGTAGAGCAAGTTAGTGAACAGCAAGATGAGGGCGTTGATGAGCAGTTCATTCCTAATCCGTTTGATATCAAGGACCTGGAGCAAGATCCGACTATTGCGCATGGCCCGACAGCGCTTTACCTGATGGATATCACAGGCAAACTGATAGCATCGCTGAATGGCGATATGGGCGAACTGACCGGCTGGCAACTTCGTGACCGTTACGGTTTGTCGTCCGGCGTCTATTTCCTAAAGGCCTTCTATGACGGACAATGGCATACGAAGAAACTACTTGTTCAGTAGCTTGCTGCTTTGCATGTATTTTACAAAGGCTAGGTTGACGAGGTTGTTGCCTCCTGGTGTGGGATAGTGGCCACTGAAATACCAATCGCCAGGGTGGTCAGGACAGGCAGTGTGCAGTCCTTCTAGGGTCTGAAACACTAGCTCAACAGGTGCTTGCATACCTGCGGGACGAAGCATTTCTGCCATTTTGCGGTTGATCTCTTCTACGGAGAAGGGTTTGTATATGTCGCATACACAATTGCGTTGCTCCTCTTTGGGACGTTGTATCTCGGCTTTGCAGGCCCAATAGGTCTGTTCCGCGATAGACCATAGTCCGTTGTCCTTAAGAAGTTCCATCGCGGCCTGGAAAGCACAGAATTCCTCGACATGAGCCATGTCGATGCCATAATAATCGGGATAGCGAATCTGTGGCGAACTAGATACAATCACAATCTTCTTCGGGTGCAACCGATCGAGTATCTTCAAGATACTCTCGCGCAATGTGGTGCCTCGTACTATAGAGTCGTCAATGATAACTAAATTGTCGATATAGGGACGAAGCGACCCATACGTAATGTCGTAGACATGCGATGCAAGGTCGTTTCTAGAGCCAGCTTCTGTTATGAATGTGCGTAGCTTGATGTCTTTCCATGCCACTTTTTCGCTGCGAACGTTTAGACCGCGGCTACGCAACCCTTCCATCATGCCGTAAAAGGCCACTTCGGCTGTGTTGGGAATGAAAGAGAATACACTATGCTCAGTGTCGTAGTCAATGGCTTTCAGTATCGGTTCGGCCAGTTGTACTCCCAGCTGTTTGCGCTCATGGTAGATATCACGGTCTGAACCTCGGCTGAAGTAGATGCTCTCAAACGAACACGGTGCCTGTTTCTGAGCCGGCAGGATGGTCTCGATCTTGGATGTGCCATCTTTGTGGATGATGAGTGCCTTGCCGGAAGGCAACTCCTGCACATCTTCACACACTAGGTCAAAGGTGGTTTGTAGCACAGCACGTTCGCTTGCGACAGCTATTACCTCGTCATTTTGGTAATAAAAGCCAGGACGAATACCCCATGGGTCACGCATGGCAAACATTTCGCCCGAACCAGTCATACCACACATCACGTAACCACCGTCATAGTCGCTCATAGTCGTGCGTAGCACGTTAGCCATGTCTACGTGGTCGTCTATATAGTGCGTTATGGCTATGTTCTCTAATCCTTTCTCTTTGGCTTCTATGAAACAGCGCTCCACCTCGCGATCGAGGCGATGACCCATCCATTCGAGGGTAATGTACGAATCGCTGTATATACGAGGCGACTGTCCTTGTTGTACTATCTTGTTGAAGATTTCATCAATATTAGTCATATTGAAGTTTCCGCACAGACAGAGGTTTTTGGCTCGCCAGTTGTTGCGACGGAGAAATGGATGAATATATTGCAAACCGCTTTTTCCAGTAGTGGAGTAGCGTAGATGTCCCATGTATAGCTGCGCTTCGGTCCATTCGGTGGATACTCGGCTGAAAATTTCGGAGATGGCATCTTTGCCCATTGCTTTCTCTCGCAGCATGTATTCTGTCCCTACTTCAGCATGCATATTGACGCATGCGATTCCAGCACCTTCTTGACCGCGGTTGTGTTGCTTCTCCATCATGAGATAGAGTTTGTTCAGACCGTACGATGATGTGCCGTATTTCTCTTTGTAGTAGTTTAGTGGCTTCAAGAGTCTAACTAATGCCACACCACACTCATGTTTTAATGGGTCCATATCGCAAAATTTTGCTACAAAAGTAGTAATCATTTTGCATAGGCGCAAATAGTTTTCGATTTTTGCAAAGTAAATCTTGCAAAATGATTGGCTCAAAAGAAAAAATACGTAAAAAATTCATTTTTATTTGCACAAATCAAAAAAAAGTAGTATTTTTGCCACGAATTTTGAGAATTAATCCGATTAAAAACAAAAATCAACGTCAAAAGTATGAGTAACATCCGATTCGAAGCGTTAAAAACAGCCGCCGAGCATAAACCCGTCGAGGTTATTGAGCCGGAAGGCAAAGTGAAGGACTATTTTGCACGTGACGTGTTTACGCGCGACAGAATGAAAGAGTTTATCGCGCAGGAGGTCTTGGATCAGCTTTTTGACGATGTCGATAACGGTCGCACTATTCATCGCGACATTGCTGACATCGTGGCAATTGGTATTCGCAAGTGGGCTATGGAGCATGGAGCAACGCACTTTACTCACTGGTTCCAGCCATTGACAGGCGGTACGGCAGAGAAACATGACGCATTCTTTACATTGAAGAACGGCGCGCTGATCGAAGAGTTTAGTGGGGATAGCCTTTATCAGCAAGAACCGGACGCTTCATCGTTCCCGAGTGGTGGTATACGTAATACATTCGAAGCCCGTGGCTATTCAGCATGGGATCCTTCCTCTCCAGTATTTTTGATTGGAGATACGCTATGTATTCCTACGGTTTTTGTAGCATATACCGGTGAGGCGTTGGATTACAAGACTCCATTGTTGCGTTCGACGGCTTCGCTATGCCATGCAGCTCGTGAGGTATGTGCTTATTTTGACAAGCAGGTAAAACATGTTCATGCGAGTTTGGGCTGGGAGCAAGAATATTTCCTGGTGGACGAAGCGCTCTATCACGCTCGTCCGGATTTGATGCTGACCGGTCGTACGCTGATGGGACATGCTAGTGCCAAGAATCAGCAATTGGAAGATCATTATTTTGGCGCAATACCTGAGCGCGTGTTAGCCTTCATGCGCGACTTGGAATATGAGGCACTCAAGGCAGGAATACCTGTTCGTACGCGACATAATGAGGTAGCACCTAATCAGTTTGAGATGGCGCCTATCTTTGAGGATGTTAATCTAGCCAATGACCATAACCTGCTGGTAATGAGCATTATGGACCGTGTAGCACAGCGCCATCATTTCCGCGTACTGCTGCACGAGAAACCTTATGCTGGTGTTAACGGAAGTGGTAAACACTGCAACTGGTCGCTACAGACCAATACGGGCATCAATCTGCTTGCACCGGGAAAGAATCCTTATCAGAACCTACAGTTTGTTACCTTCTTGGTAAATGTGCTGATGGCCGTTCAGCGTCACAATGGCCTGCTGAAAGCCAGTATAGTAAGTGCAACCAACGAACACCGTCTAGGTGCAAACGAGGCACCTCCAGCTATCATTTCCGTTTTCTTAGGTAAGCAAATAACTGAAGTGCTGGATAAGTTGGAGCGTGCGTCGGCAGATGAAGGAATCATTATCAACGCCAAGAAGGAGATGAAACTAGGTGTAGCTAATATTCCTGAGATATTACTAGACAATACAGATCGCAACCGTACATCGCCGTTTGCTTTTACGGGTAACCGATTTGAGTTCCGTGCTGTTGGTTCCAGTGCAAACTGCGGAGCCGCTATGCTGGCTCTAAATGCGGCGGTTGCAGAACAGCTGATCAACTTCAAGGACGAAGTGGATAAGCGTATCGAGAAGGGAGAACCCAAAGAGCGCGCTCTATTTGACGTCATCAAGAAATATATCGTGGCATGCAAGGCCATTCGTTTCGACGGCAACGGTTATAGCGATGAATGGAAGGTAGAAGCCGCTAAGCGTGGATTGGACTGCGAGACCAGTGTGCCATTGGTGATCGACCGCTATCTGTCGCCTGAGACTATCAGTATGTTCAAGACAACAAGTGTGCTGAGCGAGGCCGAGTTGAACAGTCGTTGCGAAGTGAAATGGGAAACCTATACGAAGAAGATTCAGATAGAGAGCCGCGTTATGGGCGATCTGGTTGTTAATCATGTATTGCCTGCTGCTAAGCGCTACCAGACGATGCTTCTACAGAACGTATTGGCCGTTAAACAGATATTCAGCGCAGACGAAGTAGCCAGCCTGAATGAACAGGACTATAGCATCATTCGTCAGATAGAGCACCACTCAAGTGCCATTCTTGAGGGAGTGGAGAAGATGACTGATGCACGCCGTAATGCAAATCATCAACCGGATGAACGCAGTAAGGCTCTTGCCTATCATGACAATGTGTTGCCTCTGATGGCCGAGATTCGCGAGCATGCTGATTCGCTGGAGATGATCGTGGACGACGAGATGTGGACTCTACCTAAGTATCGCGAACTGCTGTTCGTTCACTAATATGCAGATTCCTTTCATCAAGATGCATGGTCTTGGCAACGACTATGTCTATATAGACTATTGTGTGCCCGAGACAGCACAAATGCTGGCCGAAGTCGACCTGCACACGTTGGCACGCGATATAAGCGACCGCCATCGTGGTGTAGGCTCGGATGGTCTTGTGCTGATCTTGCCCAGCCAGGTAGCTGATCTGAGAATGCGTATGTTCAATGCCGATGGCAGCGAGGCGGAGATGTGTGGCAATGCATCGCGCTGCGTAGCCAAATATGGTTTTGAGCAGGGCCTATGTGACAGTCAGATGACTCTGGAAACGCTAGCAGGCCTGAAGCATCTCTCGATACAAACTACACGCGAAAAAACGATAACAGGCGTAACGGTCGATATGGGCAAAGTGATGGGCAATCCGCACCAAGTGCTGTTTGTGGATAGCCTAGATGCTTTGAATACCCATTTTGAATATATCCAGAAGGCCGACGACTGGGCAGAAGAACGCAAGCAAACGAACATAGAATGTGTGTGCGTTCTTAATAGGAAGGAAGTTCAGATGCGTGTGTGTGAACGAGGAACGGGCGAGACAATGGCCTGTGGCACAGGTGCTTGCGCAACTGTTATGGCGGCCGTAGAAAAAGGACTGACTGACAGGCAAGTGACTGTGCATATGTTGGGCGGAGACCTATTGGTCCGTATCGACGAAGACGGAGAAGTCTATATGACAGGTCCGGCTACGGAAGTATTTCGTGGGATTTATACTTGGGAGGAGAAACAATGACCATCAATACCCATCTGCAACAACTGAAAGGCAGTTATCTATTCACGGAAATTGTCAATCGAACGCAGGCCTACAAGACAGTTCATCCGGATGCACATATCCTGCGACTGGGCGTCGGAGATGTCACACGACCATTACCACCAGCTATCATCGATGCTATGCATCGAGCGGTGGATGAGCTGGCTGCTAGCAAGACTTTCCGCGGCTATGGACCGGAGGAAGGTTACGTTTGGCTCAAACAGGCTATCATAGACAATGAGTATCGTCCGCGTGGCGTAGAACTGGGCCTGGCGGAAGTGTTCATCTCAGATGGTGCAGGCAGTGATCTAGGTAACCTGAGCGAACTGTTCGACAGCACCAATCGGGTGGCCATACTGGATCCTTCTTATCCGGCGTATGTCGATTCGAGCAAGATGGCCGGACGCGATATTATTTTTCTGCCTAGCCATGCGGAGAATAAGTTTGTGCCTGACCTGCCTAAACAGCAAGCAGACATTATCTATCTCTGTTTCCCGAATAATCCAACCGGTGCCGTTCTGACGCTTGATCAGCTCAAACTATGGGTTGATTATGCTCGCGAACATAAGAGTATCATCATTTTTGACGCGGCATACGAATGCTTTATCCAGGATAAGAATATCCCACACTCGATATATGAGATTCCTGGTGCGAAGGAGGTGGCCATAGAGGTTCGCAGTTACAGCAAGGTAGCCGGATTTACAGCTGTGCGTTGCGGTTATACCATCGTGCCGAAGGAGACAGGCCTACAGACTATGTGGCTACGTCGTCAGTGTACCAAATACAATGGCACATCCTATGTGGCTCAACGTGCTGCTATGGCTACTTATACCCCAGAAGGCAAGAAGGGCTTGGCGGCCAATCTGAACTACTACAAACAGACGGCACAGGTTATCTCAGGCGGACTTACAGCCTTGGGATACGAGGTATATGGTGGAGAGAATGCACCGTATATATGGTGTCGGACGCCTAATAAGATGGCTTCGTGGGAATTTTTCGATCTGCTTCTGAACCAATGCCAAGTGGTTTGTACGCCAGGTTCTGGCTTTGGTCCTGCAGGTGAGGGATATGTTCGTTTTTCAGCCTTCTCGCCTAGAAAAGACTGTGAAGAAGCGTTAATCAGAATGAAAGAATTGTAAATGGAAACGCAAACCAAATATATTTTTATTACCGGTGGCGTCGTTTCGTCGCTAGGCAAAGGTATCATCTCGGCCAGTTTAGGCAAACTGCTGCAAGCACGTGGATACAAAGTTACTATTCAGAAGTTCGACCCCTACATCAATATTGACCCGGGAACATTAAATCCGTACGAGCACGGTGAATGCTATGTGACGATGGATGGCATGGAGACGGATCTAGATCTAGGCCATTATGAGCGCTTCACGGGCATCCACACAACGCGCAGCAATTCTATCACCACGGGACGCATCTACAAGACGGTTATTGACCGCGAACGTCGTGGAGATTATTTGGGCAAAACCATTCAGGTAGTGCCTCATATTACGGACGAGATCAAGCGTCGTATGCTTCGTGAAGACGAGCAGAATGAGCAACTCGATTTTGTGATAACTGAGGTAGGCGGCACTATCGGCGATATAGAGAGTGCTCCGTTCATGGAGGCTATACGTCAACTACGTTGGCAGTTGGGACGCAATGCCGTGAGTGTGCACTTGACGTACGTACCTTATCTGAAGGCGGCCGAGGAGATGAAGACCAAACCGACGCAGCACAGTGTGAAGGAGTTGCAAAGTATGGGAATTCAGCCGGATATACTGGTTTTGCGTACGGAACGCCATCTGGACGATCATATGCGCATGAAGGTGGCTTCGTTCTGTAATGTCGATTTGGATTGCGTCATTCTCAGTGAAGATATGCCTAGCATTTACGAGGTGCCAGTCAGTATGTTGCAGCAAGGACTCGACACCGCTATTTTGCGCAAAACAGGCCTGCCCGTAGGAGAGACGATAGACATGCAGTCGTGGTTTGATTTTCTGGAGAAACAACGCCATGCTACCAGAGAAGTACATATTGGGTTGGTGGGTAAATACGACTTGCAAGATGCCTACAAAAGTATCCGTGAGAGTCTAAACCTAGCAGCCATATACAATGATACGAAGGCCGTTCTGCACTTCATCAATAGCGAACAGATTACGAAGGAGAATGTGTCTGAACAGTTGGCTGGTATGGCTGGCGTAATCATTTGCCCGGGCTTCGGTCAGCGTGGTACAGAGGGCAAGATCATAACCATCCAGTATACTCGTACGCATGATATCCCTACTTTGGGTATCTGCCTGGGCATGCAGATGATGGTTATCGAGTTTGCTCGAAACGTGCTGGGCTACCAGGATGCCAACAGTCGCGAGATGGATGAACAGACGCCGCATAACGTCATCGATATGATGGAGGAGCAGAAGACGATTACGCAGAAAGGTGGCACTATGCGTTTGGGTGCCTACGAGTGCTTGCTGCGTGAGGGTAGTCGTGCCTATGAGGCTTACGGTCGTCAGAAGAGTATCATGGAGAGGCATCGTCATCGTTACGAATTTAATAATGCCTACAAAGAGGACTATGAACGCAAAGGTATGCAGTGCGTGGGTATCAATCCATCGGCAGACCTGGTGGAAATAGTCGAAATACCTAGTCATAAGTGGTTCATCGGAACACAATTTCATCCGGAATATTCGTCTACGGTCCTTCATCCGCATCCTCTCTTCATGAGTTTTTTCAAGGCTTGTAGTGCGTTATAAGACGCAATAATGCCCCAAAGGCATTAAAAAGGAAGAAAAATCTTGCATATTTCAGAAAAAAGCAGTATTTTTGCAGCCAAAATCTAAAATACAGAAGATAACATGTGTGGTATAGTAGGATATATAGGCAAACGTGATGCGTATCCGATTTTGATCAAAGGTCTTCATCGTCTCGAGTATCGCGGTTACGACAGTGCTGGTGTAGCGCTAATCAATCCCGAGGGACGATTGAATGTCTATAAGGCCAAAGGCAAAGTGGCCGAACTGGAATCGTTTGCAGCAGAGAAAGACACAACCGGTTTTATCGGCATTGCTCATACCCGTTGGGCTACTCACGGCGAGCCCAATGCCGTCAATGCGCACCCTCACTATTCTGAGAGTGAACGCTTGGCCATCATTCACAATGGCATTATCGAGAACTATGCCGTACTGAAAGCAGGTCTACAACAGGCAGGCTATACGTTCAAATCGGATACTGACACAGAGGTTCTGGTTCAGCTGATTGAGTATACGCAGGAGAACAAGCATGTGGACTTGAAGACAGCGGTACAACTAGCTTTGCAACAAGTGGTTGGAGCGTATGCAATAGCTATCTTGGATAAGGATCATCCTGACCGTTTGATAGCTGCGCGCAAAGGTTCTCCGCTGGTTGTGGGTATTGGTAAAGAAGAGTATTTTCTGGCCTCTGACGCGACGCCGATCGTAGAATATACTGACCAGGTAATATATATTGAAGACGAGGAAGTGGTAAATCTGCAACTGGGCAAGGATGTCGATATCACGACTATCGGCAATGTGCAAAAGACTCCGGAAATCAAACGTCTGGAGTTGTCGCTCAGTCAACTGGAGAAAGGCGGTTATCCGCACTTCATGCTCAAGGAGATATACGAGCAACCACGTACGTTGGCCGATTCGATGCGAGGCCGTGTCAATGTGCGGCAAGATAACATCGCTTTGTCGGGCTTTATCGACAACAAAGAGCGTTTTCTCAATGCTAAACGCATTATCATTACCGCATGTGGAACCAGTTGGCATGCCGGTCTGATAGCTATGTATGCCATCGAAGAGTTCGCTCAAATTCCTGTGGAAGTAGAGTATTCCAGCGAGTTCCGTTATCGCAAACCCGTTATCAACAAAGATGATGTGGTGATAGCAATATCTCAATCGGGCGAGACGGCAGATACGTTGGCTGCTATCCAGTTGGCGAAGGAGAAAGGGGCGTTTATCTTCTCTATTTGTAATGTGGTAGGAGCGTCGATTCCGCGTGTTAGCGACAGTGGATGCTATACGCACGTTGGGCCGGAGATAGGTGTTGCCAGTACGAAAGCCTTTACAGCACAAGTGGTAGCGCTTACGATGTTGGCACTGTGTATCGGTCGCGAGAAGGGGACAATAGCTCAGGAGCAATATCTGAATATCGTTCGCGAACTAGGTCGAATTCCTACTAAGATGGAGCGTGTGCTGAAACAGGATAAGAAGATTGCTGAGTTTGCAAAGACCTTCACCTATGCGCAGAATTTCATTTATCTAGGGCGCGGATACAATTATCCGGTGGCTATGGAGGGGGCTCTCAAACTGAAGGAAATCAGCTATATCCATGCAGAAGGTTATCCTGCCGCAGAGATGAAGCATGGCCCGATAGCGCTTGTCTCGCAAGAGATGCCTGTTGTGGTGGTTGCTCCGCATTGCGGCACGTACGAGAAGGTGGTTAGCAATATTCAGGAGATCAAAGCTCGTAAGGGTAGGGTGATTGCTGTAGTGAGTGAAGGAGACGAACAAGTGCAACGCATGGCTGACTATACGATCGAAGTGCCTGCTACAGAAGAGTGCCTGACGCCGCTTTTGACGGTTGTCCCACTCCAATTGCTGGCATACCATATTGCGGTAGTCAAAGGTTGCGATGTGGACCAACCGCGTAACTTGGCTAAGTCCGTGACTGTGGAATGAAAAAGAGCCAGAAATATCTTCGCTGGGCGGCTGTGCTATACAGCCTGTTTGGCATGTTGGCATTGGGCGTCTTCTGCCTGCTTTACGCTTTTCCAATCGATAATATAGTTTTGATTTTTCTCGCGATAATAGGTGTTGCATTGTGGATTTTGGCGAGCATTATGCGTACTTCTTACCGTCAGGCGCTAAAGGAAGAGGAAGCAGAGGAGATAAATCAGTTTATAGAACGGATGGAAGCGGAAAAGAAACGAATCGAGAATATATTAAATTATATTGATAATCATGCAAAAGATTAGAGTTGCTATTGTCGGTTACGGCAATATAGGCCGTGCCGTAGAACAAGCTGTTTGTGCTTCTCCGGATATGGAGTTGGCCGGCATCTTTCACCATGATGACTGCATGAATAGTATCGAGGCAGACGCAGTACTGCTTTGTACTCCAACGCGTGAGGTGCCTAAATTTGCTGCACTTTTTGCCGCACGTGGCATTTGTACGGTAGATAGTTTTGATATTCACGGCCAGATTTCGTCTTTCCGTGCGCAGCAGGACTCTCTGTGTGTGGCAAATCGTTCGGTCAGTATCCTCTCGGCAGGATGGGATCCGGGAAGTGATAGCGTGGTGCGGGCATTGCTGATGGCTATGGCGCCCAAGGGCATTACGTATACCAATTTTGGTCCTGGTCGTTCGATGGGCCATTCGGTAGCAGCAAAGGCTATCCCCGGAGTGAAGAATGCGCTCAGTATGACGATTCCATTGGGCACAGGTGTTCATCGCCGTATGGTATATATCGAACTCGAAGATGGTGCTGATTTTAAGCAAGTTGAGGCGGCTCTGCTGAAGGACGATTATTTTGCACACGACGAGACTCATGTGATAGCAGTAGAGAGCGTCGATGCCCTCAATAATGTGGCACACGGCGTTAATTTGGTTCGTTCGGGTGTCTCGGGTGAAACGCACAATCAGCGCTTTGAATTCAATATGCAAATCAATAATCCCGCGTTGACAGGCCAAGTAATGGTCAGTTGTGCCCGTGCCGCTGTGCGCATGCAGCAACGTGGCGAATACGGCGCTAAGACGATGATTGAGTTGCGTCCGGTGGATTTGTTGCCTGGTAGTGTAGAAGATAATGTCAAAGCACTTGTCTAGTGTCTAGAATACGCGCAATAGGGTTTCTTCTGTTGGTGGCGCTGAGTCTCAGTGCGGCTGTCCGTGTGAATGAGCACGTAGTGCTCTATCCGTCCGAGGATCAGTACGGTAAGCCTATCCGTCTGTCCGGTAAAATCAGTTATCCGGTTGATCAGCCCGCAAAAGGCCTGATGCTCATCACGCATTATACGATTGGCGCAAATAGCGAAGTGCCATCTAGTTGTACGCCTATTGAGGCAAAGGTTTTTCGCGATGATTATGTGCTCGTCATGCCAGATTATATGGGGTATGGCGTGACGCGTGACAGTTTTCCTCCGTATCTGAATGGCGAACTGACAGCTGTCAATTGTGTTGATATGTTGACGGCGTCGCGCCATGTGCTAGATAGCCTGCAGATTAAGACAAACGACAGTATCTATATTGTCGGTTTCTCGCAAGGAGGGGCCACTTCTCTATGGACGCTCAAACTGTTGGAAGAAAAGTATGCCAATCGTTTTCCGGTGAAGGCTTGTTTTGCAGGAAGCGGGCCTTACGATGTAGCGGCAACGTACGATGAAGCGGTTTCTACCAATCGAGTGGGATTGGCGATGACAGTCCCATTGCTTGTCATGGGAACCAGTGTGGCGTATGGCTTGAATTTGCAGCGGAGCGACTTCTTTACTTCACATTTGGATAATATGTTCGACGAGAATATTGCGTCGAAGAAATATTCGGTTATTTCTCTTTTTCTCCGAATGCCCGGTACGGATTTGGATCTATGGATGACGAAAGAAGGAATGGACAAAACACAACCGCAGACCAAGCGTTTGTACGAAGGCCTATTGCGTTCCAGTTTGGTGCATTATCCTTTGGATAATGATCCTGTAGGCGGAGAAACCATTTGTCCGAGTTGGAGACCGAAAACGCCGGTATATGTATTTCATTCCACCAATGATGACGTGGTGTGCTTTACCAACGCAGCACATCTACAACGCTGTTGGGGCGATGTGCCGAGTGTTACGTACGATTTTGGCAAATACGGCAGCCATTTATCCTCGTTACGCCTGTTTCTGAAGCGCGTTAAGGAACAATTACCTTGAGACTATCTTTCTCGTAGAGAACCGCTGCGATAAGCTTGTAGAAGTTGTTCGAGACTGTTAATCTGTTCGAGCAACTCTTTGCCTTTGTCCGTATCTTTGATACGGATACGTTTGCCGGAGAAGTCTTGTAGCAACATTCGGTTGTGAATATCGTTGCCCGAACGAACGGCTTGCTCGCGGCTCTCAAACGAGTCGTGTTCTACCAATTGAATGCCGTGACTGTTGTAGATAAGCGTATAGCCCGCGATGCCCGTTTTCTCCTGGTAGGGTTTGGAGAATCCGCCATCGATGACGAATCGTTGGCCATTGGCGCGCATCGGTGTCTCGCCCTTGATTGTACGAACTGGTACATGACCGTTTACGATGCGGCCGGTCTGTGGATCCAACCCAAACTCGCGAAGTATCTGCTTGCAGATTTTTTCGTCGTCTGCCAACGTGAAATAAGCGCCTTTTTGCTCTTCGTGCGTAGCCTTGTCGGCAATGAAATAGCGCTCGAAAGTAGTCATCCTATCCTTGTTGTAGAGCGGCGAGAACTCTCCTTCCCAGAGATAAAGCATATAATCCAATGCATCTTCTTTGGCGCGACCGGTGCCATAGTAAGCCGTGCGGATGATTTCGTCTGTGCGCTCCATCAGTTCGCGTCCTTTGACACGCTTGCCGCAAACATCGGCCTCGGTGAAACTGCCATCCGCATTCAGAGGAATAGCCGCGTGGTAGAGTAGGAATCCGTTTCGTACAAGGAAGAGCGAACCATGCTCAAAGAGCATGCGCAGATGTTTCTGCATCTTCTCACTCTTGCGGAACGAACGCCAAAGTTGGTTCATCAGGTCTTGTTCGTGTTTGCTCAACGCGTATGGATCGTTCGGATCGATAGTCGGCAGATTGGTGTCCTGCAACGGATAAGTCTTGCCTTCTATCGTTATCGTTCCTTTCGTCAGATCGATTTTGTCTAGCAAGGCGCGATGGCTCATGTTCCACTCCGGATGGCGAAGTACAGTCTGGCCTTCCAATTTGAATTGGATGATGGAGATAGCTTTGTGCATCTTAGCCATCAGTTGTGCCGAACGCGTCAGGCGAGGATTGTTTTCGAAATCTTTGGTCTGCCAGATGGTGCAAGCATCATCGCCGTAGATGGTCATGGCGAAATTGGCCAAAGGCAGCAGATTGATACCATAACCCTCTTCGAGGGTTTCGATGTTCGCGTAGCGGATAGATACGCGAAGCACAGTTGCCAGAAGCGCTAAATTACCTGCCATAGCGCCCATCCATTCGATATCATGATTGCCCCATTGGACATCAAAATCGCGTACGGTGGACAGTACATCGAGAATCTTGCTTGCACCCGGTCCGCGGTCGAAGATATCGCCCACAATATGCAGTGTGTCAATGGTCAATCCATGTATCAGATAGCTGATAGCAATCAGTAGTTGGTCCGCGCAACCGGTCTCTATTATCGCTTCAATGATAGCGTTGTAGTAGGTCTGGCGGTCGTGCTGCTCCAGGTTCGATTCGTGTAGCAGTTCGCGGATAACGTACGCATAGTCTTGCGGCAACAGTTTTTCCACTTTCGAACGGCTGTATTTGATAGTCACGGCACGCGCAATTTCTACCACTTGACTCAAACGTATCCGATACCAATCGTCTAGGTTTTTTAGTTCCTTCCCTTCAGGGAGGGTTAGGGTAGGCTCTTCGTATGCTCGTTTCACGAGCTCCAGTCGCTCATCCGGATAGTAGATGAGTGCGCAGAGTGCCCGTTTCTCGTCTTCGCTTAGTGTGTCTCCATAGACTTCATCCACTTTTTTGCGTACCACGCCGGAGGCGTTTTTTATCATGTGTATGAACGCACTCGATTCGCCGTGTAGGTCACTCACAAAATGCTCGGTACCTTTCGGTAGCGAGAGAATGGCGCGCAGGTTAATCAACTCTGTCACAACGGCTTGGGCGTTCGGAAATTTCTCACTCAGTAAACGTAAATAGCGTTCGTCTTCCATTATTTCATTCAAATTTGCGGCGCAAATTTACTACAAATTTTCCAAATCTGCAAGATTTTCTACGAAAAAATATCGTCTGTGCTTGTACAAGCGTATTTTTTTGTTGAAAAGATTGATGTTTGCAGTTTTATATATCGGGAGGAGGAAAATACAATTGGTCACGCTTTATAAAAGCTAACTCAAGTATATTCTTCTCCATACGGCGATGCGGACGAATAGTAAATGCAGACACAATCGGTTCGAAGGATATTTCTTCTGGCTGTTGAGGTTGCAGGGCTTGTTGTTTTGCAGCCTCTTCTTTTAATTGGCGATAAATCGCGACGTAGGTATATTGGTAGAAACGGGAATAAGGCTTCATGCCCGGTTCCGGCTTGGCGCCGCCTTTGAAAACCCTGAAATAATGGTTGAAGAAACGGATCCGCCATTCGAGTGCTTCGATGGAATGGTCATGCTCGAGGGCATGTGCCTGACGCTGCGCCTCTTTGATCAGTTCGCGGTTCGCCACACAGGCTGCCGACCAGTGTTTCGGGAAGTGGTAGATATAGAGTTCGTGAAGACCTTTACGGAAACGCGACGGTCTTACTACAACGCGCTTTTTGTATTTTTGGCCTTCATCATAGCGATCCATGGCACCCCGAATTGATGCGATGCCACGGACTGTATGAAAATATCGCACGCCTCTGGTGTGAGGGGTGGCGTCCGAAGGAAGAGAGGCGAAACACATTCCTCTGTCTTCTAAACGAGCAATAATTATACTTTTCAAATGCCGCGACATAGACAATCCTAGACTTTGTTCTTTCTTATATTATGATAAACAGCTATATTTCAATGATTTATAATAAAATTTCTATATTTCAAATTCAAATCCGCTGCAAAGGTACTACAAAAAAATGACATTTCCAAATTTTTGCGTTTGGAAATGTCATTAAAATTGCAAAAGTGGTATTTTCTATTATTTGCTGCTTTTACGGCGGTTACAGTCGCGGCAAAGCATCTGACAGTTGGAGGCAATCGTTCGTCCGCCTTCCACCCAAGGGGTGATATGATCGGCTTCCATGACCTCGATATCAAACGCTTTGCCGCAGATGGCACATTTGCCGCCTTGGCGCTCGTAGACTTCGCGACGTGTGTTAGTGTCGAAGGCACGAATGCCAAGATGATGCTCATCGCCATCCAAAATATAGGCAAAGATGCCAGGCTTCTTCTGAACGTCGGAGTCAGCCATCAGTTTGGACATTTGCTTGTCAATTGCCGTAGCGGTGAGTGTAGTATCTTTATGACGATTGTACAGCAGTCCCCATTCGACACCTTTCATCTCCTTTTTATACTTACGTCCAAAGAGTTTGTCCTCCCAATGGATAACATCCTGATAATACTGCCAAATTTCATCAGCATCCGTATCGTGCTGATGGTCGCACATATATTGCTCGATGGACTTTCCTTGTTTGTCACCAATCCATTTGAGAGCTTTCTCAAAATAATCTTGTCGGATAGTGGAACCACTCATGAAGTCCGAACCAATTTTGTAGGCTACGCAGCCTGTTTTAGAGAAGCGGCGCTTTGCTTGCGTTACCCACGAACCCGAATAAATTGCGTTTCGGATCTCCTGGTCAGTCAGTTTCTCTCCGGCGATATTGATGGTTTGGAACCATTTGAGTTTTTCTTCGTCTGAGCCCTCGCAGATATATACTTGCAGTTTGTAGTCCAAAATTCGATTTTGTTGGTCGATGGTCATGTTGTTGAACCCAAGCAAGTTACCATCGAAAACCATCATGTATTCGCCTGCGATAAACGAACAAATGGAAATCGTGCGTTGCTGACCGTCCAATAATTCATATTGGTCATTGCCGACACGCACCCAATACATCACATTCAGCGGAAAATTCTGCCACACAGTATCCATGACGGCATTACGTTTCTTTTCGTCGTAGACGAACTCGCGTTGGTACTTTGGACGAATATTCAGACGTCCGCCATAACCAGTAATTCCCTCCTCTTGAATACTGAGGTCCTCGTAACTCGCGCACAGGTCGCGGATTGTAATTTCGTGCAAATCTATTTTCATCATGGCTTTATTGTTTTTTTGCGGATAAGCATTCTATGGTATGTCTTTTGACAAAGAATCCCTTTGTACATAATTTGACGAGATTTGTACTCTTTGAAATATGAGCACTTTCTAAAGGTTTCCAATTCTATTGCTGGCTCACAACAACCGACAATCTCAAATTGATCAGAATTGAATTTATCCATAAATGTAATAGGAACACCCATTACTCCACCGTAATTTTTTGGAATATCTGCGCTTACGTTTACATTGATGGCATCATAATTGGCATAGTGCGGATTTTCAATTTCATTGTATTCCCGTATTAGATCCATCTGCTCGTGCCTTTGTGGATTGTCCATATTAGTATACCATCTAACGCCTTTAACCCTAATGTATTTCACTCCATTTTCATCTATTCTACACCCAGCCGCATCTAAAGGATAGGAATCAGGAACTCTAAATTCTCTATCTCCACTATGGATACTTACTCCCATCCATAACTTGTTGCTATTTATCAAGGGGAAGACCTCCTTGTAAGTCACAGCATTTACATTTCCAATTATTAGAAACAGCTTATTGTATTTAACTAATTGGGCGATATATTCTCGAAAAAGAGAAAAAGGAGGGTTAGTTACAACTATATCGGCCTCTTCCAATAATTTTACGCACTCTTCAGAACGAAAATCACCATTCTCTTTCAATATGGAAATGACATTTTTGTCATTTTGCATAAGGTATTGGACGTCTGCCAAATTGATTGCCCCATCACCATTGACATCCGTAACTTCGGTGATCTCTACTTTGTAGGCAATCTTTTTAGGGTCATCAACAGTATCCCCAAAGTCTAAAAGTAATTCATTACCGGAAACAGGCGAACCATCATAGCACGTAGCAATCAGTTTCTTGAGACCGAGCGCGTTGAAGTTGAGCGCAAAATATTTGAAGAAATTGCTCTCATAGGGGTCATCACAATTACAGAGAACGACTTTGTCTTTGAAATAGTGCTTGTAATACTTGACTTCTTTAGCAATGTCATCAAATTGCGTATAGAACTCATCTTTTCTTGCTACTCTTGCAGCATTTAGAGTGTTTCTTTGGGGCATGGACTGATAGCTTTTTTGCGACTATCAATCCGTAATAGCACAATAAGAAAAGGTGAGCTCCTTATCGTGCGCCAAGGTAACCCGCCAAGGAGACCTCACCTCAATCCAAGGAACCCACCGAATGGTGTAAGCCCTATTATCGATTGAGGTAAAGGCTCCATATGCGGAACCTTACTAATTATTTCTGTGTTTTATCTCCGTTTAACTTGGCGGGTTTTCGGCGACACGAAATAATAGTCAGCTTAATTATTTTAATATGTCTTAGCGCGACGCCTCGCGCTGTATTTGTCTTGCAAAACCTTTGCGGTGCAAAGGTACAACTTTTTTCGGATATATGCAAATTTTTACGAAAAAAAGCGAAAAAAGTTCGCGCGCGCTTGCATATGTGAAATAAAAGTAGTATTTTTGCAGCCGAAATTGGGTATTATGGCTTTTTGCGGCCGAAAGAGTGCCCTGATGATAAAAGAAAATCAATAAAAAATCAAATAGTTATGACTACTGGAGGAAAAGTTTTTACATGGATTTCGGTCATTGCCGTATTGGCATTGGGCCTGTACATCTACTTTAAGTTCTGCTTCGTATATGCCGATGGCGTGAATGAAGGAGATATCAACTATTTCCAAAAAGAAGGTTGGTTATTCAAGACCTACGAAGGCAAGATGATTCAGACAGGTCTGAAGAATACCAAGGTGCAAGGCTCGATTCAGTCGAACGAATTTAAGTTCTCGGTAGTGGACGAGCGCGTGGCACAAAAATTGAACGAAGGCGCCAATACAGGCGTTAAACTCCACTGGAAACGCTACAGAGGTACTCTGCCATGGCGTGGCAACAGCCAGTTTATCGTTGATAGCGTCTATACTGCAAAACCGAAACAATAGTATTCTGAGTCAACTATGATGACAGAAGAGAAATATAATTTTGTCAAGTACTTCGAGCGCTCGTTTCGCGAGAACTGGGACGCAGAAGCTGTGACTGACTATGGCACAGACGTGACGCTGACCTATGGCCAGTTGGCCACGAAGATTGCCAAACTGCATATCTTGTTCAAAGAGTGTGGCATCAAGAAGAATGACAAGATAGCAGTAATGGGCCGTAACAATAGCAATTGGGTGGCTGTCTATCTGGCGACAGTTACTTATGGCGCGATTATTGTACCTATTCTGCAGGATTTTCATGCCAATGATGCCATTCATATTGTCAATCATTCGGAGTCCAAACTGCTCTTTATCAGCAATCTGAACTGGGAAGGCATCGAACTGGACCAGATTCCGAACGTGCTGGTCGCTGTTAGTTTGAACGATTGGCATCCGTTCTCTTTGACGCTAGATCCGAAGAAGATCAGCCTGGAGGGCATAAATGCGCTGTTCCACAAGCGTTATCCGAAAGGTTATACCGCAGCCGACGTGCGCTACGAGGAGCGTCCGAATAGCGAAATTGGTTCAATCAACTATACCAGTGGTACAACCGGTTTTAGCAAAGGCGTTATCATGCCTCTCAATGGTCTGGCAGGCAATATCCGTTACGGCATCGAGTCGCATCTGACTTTCCGCGGTGCGCGCCACGTGGCTTTCCTTCCATTGGCTCACGCGTACGGATGTGCATTTGACTTCTTGGCTTGCCTGGCTGCCGGAGGACACTCCTATCTGGTAGGCCGTACTCCTTCGCCGAAGATCTTGCTACAGGCTTTTGCGGAAGTGAAACCGACATTGATTCTCTCCGTACCTTTGATTCTGGAGAAGATATACAAGAAGATGATTGTTCCGCAGATTCAGAAACCGCCTGTAAGTTGGGTGCTCAAAGTGCCATTCTTGGATGAAGTGGTATGCGGCAAGATTCGCGAACAATTGGTACAGGCTTTTGGCGGCGAGTTCAAACAGATCATCATTGGTGGCGCTCCGTTGAATCCGGAAGTGGAGGCGTTCCTCAATCGCATCAAGTTCCCAATGTCGGTGGGCTATGGTATGACCGAATGTGCTCCGCTTATATGCTTCACTCAGTATGAGGATGGCAGCAAGCAGTATTCGTGCGGCAGACCGTTACCGGGTATCATGGAAGTGAAAGTACTGGATCCGAACGAAGATGGAATTGGCGAGATTGTAACGCGTGGCGAGAATACCATGACCGGCTACTTCAAGAATCCGAAAGCCACCAAGGAGTCGTTCACCAAAGATGGTTGGCTACGTACAGGCGATTTGGGACTGATAGACGAGGATGGCTTCCTCTTCATCAAAGGACGTTGCAAGACTATGCTGCTCGGCCCGAGTGGACAGAATATCTATCCGGAAGAGATAGAGGCCAAAATCAACAATATGCCTTACGTGTTGGAATCATTGGTTCTGCAGCAAGAAGACAATCGCCTTGTAGCCCTTGTTTGTCCGGATTACAACGAAGTGGACGCAAGTGGCATGACGCGCGAGCAGTTTGACGAATATATGGAGGATGCGCGCAAACAGGTTAACTCTGAATTGGCGGCGTACGAGCAGATTGCGATTGTCAAACTCTATCCGCACGAGTTTGAGAAGACACCGAAGAAATCGATTAAGCGATTCTTGTACACAAATATGGTGAAATAGGATGAATCTTTGTATCGATCAGGGAAATAGCCGCACCAAAGTGGCGCTGATGACGGACGAAGGACAGATAATCAACCATTTTATCTATAAGACCTTCTCCTCAGCCGACGTAGAACGGCTATTCGAACTGTATCCGATATCGGATTCCATCATTTCGTCGGTCATCAATATTGAACCCGCCATAGTCAATACGCTGAATCGCTGCTCCAAGCACTTTGTGCTGTTCGACCACAATACACCCGTGCCTATCCGTAATGCTTACGATACGCCGGAAACCTTGGGACAAGACCGATTGGCGGCTTCGGTGGGAGCCATGAGGCTTTGCCCAAACGAAAATTTGCTGATTATAGATGCAGGCTCGGCTATTACATACGATTTTGTGTCGGCCGAAGGCGAATATATGGGAGGCAACATCGCTCCTGGACTGAAGATGCGCTTCACCATCTTGCAACGCATGACCAAGAAACTACCACTTGTGGACCCGGAAGAAAACGAACTGATTCCGCTGTTTGGCAAGAATACGCGCGATGCTATTGCTGCGGGAGTGATTCGCGGCGTGGCCTACGAAGTAAAAGGGTATATGCGCACTCTCAAAGATCGAATGCCGCATTTCCAGACTTTCCTAACAGGCGGTAACGCACCATACATATTGAATAATGTGCGCAGAGAAATGCACTACGAGAAAAATCTTGTGCTGATGGGACTGAATTCAATTTTGGTATTTAACAAGAATGAAAATTAGAACAATCATACTATATATAGCGCTCTTGTCGAGCGGTGTGATGTGGGGACAGAACATGACTAGTTCTCCCTTCTCGCGTCACGCCTATGGCGACCTGAACGAGAATGTGCCGACAGGCTATCGTGGAATGGGTGGAGTAGGCATTGGTATGCGTAGCAACAAGGCTATTTGCCCTGCTCAGCCTGCTTCATACACCGCTTGCGACTCGCTGACATTCATGATGGATGTGGCTGCTTGCGTCAACTGGAGTCGTTATCAAGATGCTAGCGGTGTACGCAACAAGGCAAACGGTAACCTGGAATACCTAACTATGCAATTCCCTATCTGGAAGCGTTGGATAGCTTTCTCCGTGGGACTGTTGCCGTATAGTTCAGTGGGTTATGACATCGTTCTTTCCGATTCGCTCAATTCGGACTACCACTATACAAAGACCTACAGCGGAACAGGTAATATCAGCGAGGTATATGGCGGCTTGAGTTTCAATGTCCTGGATTGGTTTGCCGTAGGAGCGAACGTATATTATATGTGGGGCGACCTGAATCACCTACGCGCTTTGTCGTTTGAAGAGACGGGCCTGAATCCAACTATTCAAGACGAGATGTTGAGCGTTAGTAGTGTCCGCTTGCGCTATGGTGCGCAGTTCTTCCATACTTGGGGAAACCACACGATTAATCTGGGAGCCATCTTCGAGCAGAAGATGAAACTGAATAGCGACCTCATTATTATAGAGACGCAGACAGAGGATTCGATTCCTATCTATCGAGATGGTTGGCAACTACCGATGGTTTATGGCGTAGGCGCCAGTTACACTTGGGCAAACCGTTTGACTCTCGGCTTTGATTTTGAGCGCCAATGTATGGCTTCTGCGTTGTATAATGGTTTTCCGGGTAGTTGGAGCGGCTTGCAAGACCGCAATCGTTATGCCTTTGGTGCAGAGTATCGTCACAATGCGCAAGGACGCAAATATGTGGAGCGTATGATTTGGCGTGCGGGTCTGAGCGTGCAAGACGAATATCTGGCATCGATTGGAGCCAAGAAGATAACCGCCTCTATCGGTTTCGGCTTCCCGCTCTATACCATAGGAACGGTCATCAATACGACGGTTGAGTACTCTCACCGTGGCTCTGTGACAGGTCTCGAGGACAATGCACTACGTTTGACTATCGGCGCTTCGATAGGCGAGAACTGGTTCTTCAAACGCAAACTGTAACACTTTGGCACGGTTATTGAAACACCTAATTTGACAACGAATATTTAATCACTAAAAAATTATACTATTATGAAATTCAGAACTCTAGTTGTATTGGCGCTCGCGGCTGCCGTTCCGGCACTGGCATGCGCTAAGAAACCAAAGAAAGTAGATGCCGAGCCTGAGGCAAAGAAAACAGTTCAAGAACCTGAGGCAGAACCGGTTATCACCGAGGAATGTGTGATCAATGTGTCGCTCTTCCACGAGTCGGTGAAGAACAAACAGTACGCAGATGCTTACGAGCCTTGGTGGGAAGTTTATTCTACCTGTCCGAACGCTAACAAGGCCATCTATACCGATGGTGTTAAGATAGTAGAGGCTCTCTACAAGGCCGCTACCGATGAGAAGGAGAAAGAGCGTTTGGCAAATCTGGCCATTGAGATGCAAGACAAGCGTATCCGCTACTTTGGCAATGATCCTAAGTATCCTACCGATTATATCTTGGGCGAAAAGGGTCTGGCTTATCTGACCTTCTTTGGCGATGAGAAGTTGGAAGAAGCACGCGAATGTCTGCAGAAATCGGTTTCCGGTTTTGGAGTACAAAGCAAGCAACAAGTGTTGGTAAAACTGGTGGATGTTTCGTATGCCCTCTACAAGAAGGACCCTAACGGACGTGCAGAGCAGTTCATCGCAGATTATGAGTTGTCAAGTTCGCTTCTGGCTGCACAATCAGCCGATCCAAACAACAAGAATGCTGAATCGGCCGGCAAGCAGAAAGATTATGTAGACAATATCTTCGCTATCTCCGGCGCTGCAGAGTGCTCAAAATTGGACGAGATCTACGCTCAAGTGGTTAACGATAACCTCGGTAACCTGGATATGCTGCAGAAGATAGCTAAACTCTATCGTCGTGTTCGTTGCACCGAGAGCGATGTTTACTTCGCTGCTTGCGAGGCTGCACACAAGTTGCAACCTACTCAGGAGTCTGCTGCAGGCTGTGCTTCGATGAGCGCCAAGAAGGGTGATTACGAAGGTGCTATCCGCTACTATGACCAGGCTATCAACTTGGCTCAGATTGAGAATGAGATGGAGGATGTGGCTGATTATCAGTACAATGCGGCTGTATATTGCTTCGCTAACCTGAAGCGTTACCCTGCTGCTCGCCAATATGCGTTGGCTTCGATTGCTACTCTGCAAGACCTTGGTATCAGCAAGGGTCAAGGACGTTGTTACATCATCATTGGTATGGCTTATGCGGCTAGTCGTCCATACGCAAACGATGCAAAGGGTGCTATCTTGAACAAGACTGTATATTGGGTTGCTGTTGATAAGTTCGTCAAGGCAAAACAGGTAGATCCGTCTGTCGAGAGTACAGCCAACGAATATATATCTTCCTACAGCCGTTACTATCCGACCAAAGAGGAACGTTTCGACTTGCCGGGTGAGTTCGCGGGTTCAACCTTCTACGTAGGTGGATGGATTGGTGAGACAACCACAATTCGTTAAATCTTGTATACGCACACTTTACATAGTAAATCCTTTGTCATAGCGAGTAGCCTCGTGTTACTCGCTTTGGCATTTTCTGCATGTCATAAGGAGGAGGCTGAGCAGTCTCCTTATTCCGTTGAAAGGCAACTAATGCCTGTTTTGGCTACGGATACGGTCAGTACGTTGATTTCCGATTCTGGTATCACGCGCTATCGTATCGAGGCGGCAGAATGGCTTATCTACGATAAGACAGAACCGCCATTCCAGGAATTCCCAAAGGGAATCTATCTGGAGCAGTTCGACCAGAACCTGAATGTACAGGCTTCGTTGCAGGCCGATTATGCTTACTACAACGAGACGATGCAGATTTGGATTTTGCGAGGTAATGTGCATGCGCTCAATCTCAAAGGCGAGCAATTTGATACGCCTGAACTGATATGGAATCAAACCGAACATCGCGTGTGGTCTGATTCGGCTATTCATATTACGCGAGAAACCAGTATTATTGAAGGAGTAGGGTTCGAATCGAATGAGGAGATGAGCAAGTACACCATTCTCAATCCGACTGGCGTATTCCCTATCCGAGACGAATAATATCCAGAGAAATGTTACTACAAGGAAAAACAGCGCTTATCACAGGAGCAGCGCGCGGTATCGGCAAACAAATTGCGTTGACGTATGCTGCAGAAGGTTGCAATATTGCTTTTACCGATTTGGAACTCAACGACCAAGCCAAAGCAACGCGCGACGAGATAGCCGCGTTGGGTGTCAAGGTGCAGTTCTATGCTAGCAATGCAGCCGATTTTGAAGCAGCGCATCAGGTAGTAGAATCGGTGGTAAAGGATTTTGGCCAACTCGATATTCTGGTCAATAACGCAGGCATCACACGCGACACACTACTGATGCGTATGACCGAACAGATGTGGGATCAGGTGATTCAGGTAAACCTGAAGTCTGCCTTCAATTTCACGCATGCTGTGACGCTCGTCATGATGCGTCAACGTAGTGGTTCTATTATCTCGCTGAGTTCGGTTGTGGGCATCAACGGTAATGCGGGACAGGCCAATTATGCAGCTAGCAAGGCTGGAATTATCGCTTTGACCAAATCGGTGGCTAAGGAACTCGGCAGTCGTGGTATCCGCGCTAATGCCATTGCCCCTGGATTTATCTTGACTGATATGACTAAGGCGCTCAGCGAAGAAACGCTTAACCAGTTTGTACAACTGATTCCAATGCGTCGTGGCGGTGAGCCGGAAGAGGTGGCTAAGGTGGCTCTCTTCTTAGCCAGTGATCTCAGTTCGTATGTCTCAGGTCAGGTGATTCAAGTCAATGGAGCCATGGCCTAAAACAAAAAAATCCCTCGCATTGCTGCGGGGGATTTTCTTTTGGTAGCCTACCTTCTTATTTGGTCAGTATCTTGTATTCCCAAGGTTTCAAGGTGAATGTTTGGCTAGCGGCCAATTCTTTCGCCTTGCCACAAATACAGGTGTATTTTCCCTCGTATCCGGTTAGGTCGAGTGTAACCGTTTGTTCCTCGTTGCTCATGTTCATCACGGCAAGCATGGTGTTGGTGTACCAACGTCCTTCTTTCTGACGTGCGCAAGCGAAGATGTGCTCGTTGTCGGCAGGGATACGAACCATAGGCGCACCTACTTCGGGGCTAAAGATCGCTTTGTTCTTCTCGCGCAGACTATTCAACTGTTTGTACAAATCTGCCTGTGCATAAGCCTCATCGCGGTCTATTAGGTCTTTCTCGAAGAACTCTAGACGATGATGGTTGCCGCTTAGTTGACCGGTGTAGATCATCGGCATGCCGGGCACTACATAGCAGAAGGCTGCAAACAGATTGACTGCATCGCCCATGCGTTCTTGCTCTGTGCCGTTCCAACTATTCTCGTCGTGATTGCTGATGAAGTTCATACGGATAGCCTCCGGACGAATAGTACTATCTGCTTTGGCGAAATAAGCCCATAGGTCTTCCACGCCCTTTTTTCCTTGTGCTACATCATTCATGATGTGGTGTAGCGTCCAACCATAGTACATGTCAAATGCACTCTCGGTCAGTTCTTGTGCTTTGTCCTCATCCTCTGCCAGCGTGAACATATCCGGATGCGTGAGGTGCAGATCTCCCATGGCCCAGTTCCAGAAGTCGGTCGGTACTTCGCCTGCCACATCGCAGCGGAAACCATCTATACCGATACTGTCCATCCACCAGTGCATCGCTTTCAGCATCTCGGCGCGCATATCCTGATTGTCGTAATTCAGTTTGCTGATGTCGGTCCAGTCGTATTGTACCATCAGGTTACCCAGACTATCGCGATAGTGCCAACCTTCGTTTTCCGTCCATTCGCTATCCGGAGCCGTGTGGTTAGCTACCCAGTCCAGTATCACCTTAAATCCCAGACGATGCGCCTCGCTCAGAAAATGCTCGAAGTCCTCGCGTGTGCCGAATTCGGGGTTTATCTGACAATAGTCGATAATCGAGTAGTAGCTGCCCAGTGTTCCTTTGCGGGTAATTACGCCAATCGGCTGACATGGCATCACCCAGATGATGTCAATGCCGTTCTTGCGTAATTCCGGCAGAATGGCTTCAGCGGCCTTGAATGTACCTTCCTCGGTCAGTTGACGGGTGTTCAGTTCATAGATAGTAGCGTCGTAAGCCCAACGTGGGTGACGCATTTCTTTTTGTGCGCAGCCAACTAGCATCATGGCTGCCATCGCTAACAGAAGAGTCTTTTTCATAAATATTAAATCTGCAATATTAAATTTTAATTATTAATTATCTGATAGGTCATATCTTCGCGATTGATGGTCACGGTCACGCGTTTGCCCAGATAGACACGTTGGAACGATATCTCTTCCGGCGTACTCTCCAGCGGGATAAACTCACCGTAGAGTAGGGGCATCGAGTTACGACGCATGTGAATCAGTTCCGCTACTTGTTGCCTCATTCCTTTCTCGTCGTTGTTCAGGTTCTCAAATCGCATCATGTGGCGGTTGTCCGGGTCATTGCCGCCCACTTCGCCATATTCATCGCCTTGATAAATACACGGCACGCCGGGAAGCGTCATGTTCAGTACCTCCAGTAGCATCGCGCGGTCGTAAGCTATAGCCGTGTCACCGATGCCTATCTCTTGCGTCCAACCTTCTTCTTTGCCGTGACAGTAGATGTCTATTGCACCGCCTGCTATGCTGGCAAAGCGTATCTGGTCGTGGTTACCGCTGATGTTACCCATCGTGTGGTGCGAACCGTAGGTGTGAAGCGATGTCAACTCGTTGTTCATCACTTCGTCCATACCTTTCAACCCGCATAGTGCCTCACGTGCTGTGAAATATACGTTGAAGTCGAATTGGGCGTTCAGCATACCCGTCTTGACGTAACTACCTATTAGTTCAGGACTTCCGTAGGTCTCGCCAATCATCCATATAGGTCTGCCTGGCCAACGGGAAGCTATTTTCTGGCCCAACATACGCCAATAGCCTTCTGGTATATGCTTGCACGCATCGTGACGGAATCCGTCCAATTCGTAGGTTTGAAGCCAATAGAGTGCACTGTCGGTCATTGCTTCGCACACTTCCTCACGCTCCAGGTCCAAGGTCGGGATATGCTTGTCAAACCAGGTCGTCAGACGTGCCTCGTCCCATAGCTCGAAGTTACGCCGCCCATCAGGCAGAATCGAATCAGTATGCCAGTCTGGATGAGCCTGAAACGTAGGCGAATTGATATGCATATGATTGGCCACATAGTCCAAAATCACATTGATGCCATGCGCATGAGCGGTGTCCAGTAGGGCACGCATCTCCTTGTCGGTCGCAAAACGGTCATCTAGTTTGGTCGCAAAAATTGGCCAGTAACCATGATAGCCGCTGAATTTGGTGTAGGTCTTCGTGCTATCATATTTGTTGCCGTTCGGGAATGGATAAAGTCCCCAAGCATCCCATGGGTTCTGAGTGATTGGGCTGATCCACAGAGTGTTAACGCCTAGTTGGTCAAAATAACCATCACTTATTTTCTTGGTCACTCCCGCAATATCACCACCCTGATAATCCACAATATCCAGAACTTCGGGCGAATTCATCTTCCAGTCGTTCTCCTTGTTACCGTTCTCAAAGCGGTCAATCATTAGCGAGTAGAGTACTTGTGCCTGTTGGTCGTGACGGTTCAGTTGACTTGCGTCGGTCACTATCTCGCCATCTTGCAGAGGCAGCAACAGGTCATTGTACAGATTGCTCTCATCCTCAGCAAAAATGCGCAGATACGCACGTCCGCTCATCGGTTCTCCGCAGAAATCGCGCAATTGTTCTCTCACGGCATCCATGTCTAGCAGCCATGTGCCGTCTTCCTGGCGTTCCCAACTGTTATAACGAACAGGTATGTTCTGCACATACGCCACCAGAGTCGGGTTAAGTACCGTATCTACAAAACCCACGCGTAGTTTCTGGTCTTCGTATGCTAGCGAAATCAGACTTTGCCGAATGGGTTTAGCGGGCAAAACAACGATGGAGAAACTGAAATCGCGATTGTAGAATCCAAGACTTTGTATGCTTCTGTTGCGATTTACTATATCCATCTCTCTGACTACTTTGGGACTACCTACCAGATTGATGCAGTCTATTTGGTCGGTAACTAGCCAGTGTATATCTTCCCATAGATTGGTGTCGCCGAATAGTACGGGCACATAATCCGTCAGCACTATGTGACTTGTGTCGCTCGTCATACGAACGGGCATAATGGGATCTGCTAGGGCTATTTGCTCAGCGATATTCTTCCGATGGCAACTGATAGCACAAAGGGAAATACATACCAATAAGAATACTTTTTTCATGGCTTCACATAATTTGCGCTGCAAATTTACAACAAATATTTTACATATGCAAATATTTCTCAAAAAACGCATCGTTTTCTTGCGTATGTCCAAATCTTTTTGTAATTTTGCACCGAACAACAAAATGTACTCTCGTTAAGATTTTGTCCTATTTTTCCGCGATACGAGAAATATCGAGAAACTCACCTGACAATCACGTGAAGAAATGCCTCGGATGGCATTTCGAGTTTGAGCACCGCGGGTAGCGGAAGAAGCGAAAACATAGAATGGCGCGACCCTTGCGGTCACGCAGCCGACAGGCTCTAGGGTAGCGACGTACAGGGTAGGAGCGACCGCCTATTTATACAATACAAAAACTAAATTTTTATATATACATAGTATATATACTTAATTTACTACCGAGACAATATCGAGACAACTTCGAGAAAAATACAACATACCAATATGACCATTCAAGATTATATTGCCGCCAATCGTGACCGCTTCATCGAGGAGTGGAGTAGTCTGATTCGTATTCCTTCTGTCAGTTGCCAAGAGGAACACAAAACTGATATGCTACGTTGTGCCAACCGTTGGCGCGAACTCTTGCTCGAGGCAGGCTGCCAAAACGCGGAGGTCTTGCCGTCCGCAGGCAATCCATTCGTTTACGCAGAATATTCCCTTCCCTTCAGGGAGGGGCAAGGGGTAGGCTCCATACCAACCGTTTTAATCTACGCTCACTACGATGTGATGCCGGTCGAACCGTTAGACCAATGGCTTTCCGACCCATGGGAGCCATCTATCCGCGATGGGCGACTCTACGCGCGCGGCGCAGATGATGATAAGGGACAGGCTATGATTCAAGCGAAAGCCTTTGAGTATATGGTTCGTGCGGGCCAACTTCGCTGCAATGTGAAATTTATCTTCGAGGGAGAAGAAGAAATCGGTTCGCCATCGCTTGAGACCTTTATCAGCGAGCATAAGGATTTACTCAAATCCGATATTATTCTGGTCTCCGACACTTCGATGATTGGCAAGGATACGCCTTCTATCACAACCGGTTTGCGCGGTTTGGCTTACTGGCAAATCGAAGTAGATGGGCCGAATCGCGATTTGCACTCGGGCCATTTTGGCGGAGCGGTCAAGAATCCTATAAATGCTCTCTGTGAGATGTTGTCAAAGGTGGTTGATAACAATGGACGAATCACTATTCCGCATTTCTACGACGATGTGTTGCCTATTCCTGACGAAGAGCGCAAGATGATTGCCCAGATTCCTTTTTCCCAAGAGGCTTACAACCGTGCTATCGATGTGCCTGATGTCTTTGGCGAAACCGGTTATAGCACCTTGGAACGCAATTCCTGCCGACCGTCGTTCGATGTGTGTGGCATCTGGGGAGGTTATACTGGCGAAGGTAGCAAAACGGTTCTTCCGTCAAAAGCCTTCGCAAAGGTTTCTTGCCGCTTGGTAGCCAATCAAGATCACGAACGTATCTCGCGCGCGTTCATTGATTATATGCAAGCGCTCGCACCCACGGGCGTGCGTGTGAAAGTGATGCCGATGCACGGAGGACAAGGATACGTCTGCCCGATTGATATTCCCGCATACAAGGCCGCAGAGCAAGGCTTCACACTCGCTTTCGGCAAACGACCATTGGCGGCGCGACGCGGAGGAAGTATTCCTATCATCTCTTCTTTCGAACAGATTCTGGGCTGCAAAACCATACTGATGGGATTCGGACTCGAGCAAAATGCCATTCACTCGCCTAACGAATCAATGGACCTCGAGGTCTGGGAAAAAGGAATCATTGCTGTTACCGAATTTTATAAGGCTTATGCCTCTAACCACTAACCCCTCATGAAAATCGTCATTCTAGGAGCAGGTAGCGTAGGAACCAACCTGCATCACGCTTTTGAACTGAAAAATATCCACACGGAACTGGTGCATGCGCGCCCACTAACCGCTAATCCGCAAACCACTCCGCCAATCCCATCTGCGGACGTTTATATTTATGCGATTGCCGATAATGCGTTGCGTGAAGTAGTTGCGCGAGTCAATGCGCCTAAGGCTTTGCACCTCCATACTTCAGGTACAATGCCGATAGATGTTTTTGGAGCCGATAAACCGCATGCGGGAGTGTTGTATTTCTTCCAAAGTTTTAGCCGTACTTCGCTTATCGACGACTGGAGTGGCATTCCCGCTTTCATTGAAGGACGCAACATCGATGACATCGCAGCTATCTATTCCTTGGCACAGAACTTGACCAGTCGGATATACGAGTGTCCGCAACGTGACCGCGAACGATTGCATGTGGCGGGAGTTTTTGCCAACAACTTCTCCAATCTGATGTATCGCATGGCTGCAGATATTCTCCGTGACACACAGATTCCTTTCGCTGCTCTGTTGCCTCTCATCGACCAAACTGCCGCTAAGGTGCACACGCTCACACCTCGTGAGGCGCAGACTGGTCCCGCCCAACGTGGTGACACCGAAGTCATAGCCCATCATCTGCAACTCCTCCGCACGCCTGAAGAGAAAGCCGTCTATCAACTCCTTTCCGATTTGCTACAAAAAAAATAGAGCCCGAAAGGACTCTTTTTTTTGCTCTCATGGCACGTTTTTTGCTGAGTAACTGAGTGCATGTTTTTCATGCGTTCACTACTATGCATAGACATTGGCTTTTGGGCATTCTTTTCCTGTTGTTGCTCCCATCTACTCTGTGGGCTAAAAAACGTACGCAGATTCCTGATTCTCTGTGTGCGATTACCATTGAGGTGAATGGGGTGCCATTTACTATGCAGCGCATAGAAGGTGGATCTTTTCTTATGGGTGCAACGTTCGACCAGTATGATCCGGACATCTATACAGACAAACCCGCACACTTAGTCTTCCTTTCTCCGTTTTACATAGCCACTACAGAAGTTACCAATCGGTTGTGGAAGGCTGTTATGCCGGATAAAGAGACGCTAAGTCCATCGGGTTATCCTTTTCACCCTGTTTCTTATGTCAATTGGAACGATTGCCAGGAGTTTGTTCGTCGCTTAGACAGCATTACCGGCCTTCCTTTTCGCCTTCCCACAGAGGCAGAGTGGGAATTTGCTGCTAGGGGAGGCGAAAAAAGCAAACACTATCGTTTTGCTGGAGACAATTGCGCGGATAGCGTAGGGTGGCTTTATTCGTGTTCTGGCAATTGGACGCATCCTGTGGCTCGTAAACGCCCCAATGAACTTGGCCTATACGACATGACTGGCAATGTGGCTGAATGGTGTCAAGATTTGTATGGCGCGTATCAACTATCCACTCTTCCTGACCCACAAGGTGCAGATACGGGCAGTTATCACGTAGTACGTGGTGGTAGTTATGACGAATGTGAAGCCAATAGCCATCTGTCTGTGCGACGCTGGTATCTGCCGGAAACATCTGCCGGATATATAGGTTTCAGAGTGGCTCTCACGTTGCCTGGTGACCCAATGAAGCAGGAAGTGACCGAATCGCCTGCATTATCTAGAAATATTCGTGTGGACGGACGGAAACTCCATTTCGCTCTAGTTCCTGGCGAACAGCCGTATTATATCTCAGACGAGATTAGTGTCAGTCAATGGAAGCGGATAATGGGCGTCGAGCCACCATCCCAAGAGGCAGGTAGCGCCATTGGTATGTCGCTGAGCGAACGTGTGCTATTTGCGGAAAGATGTAGCAGAATAGCAAAACAACCGCTCGTGGTTGCTACTATTGCCGAGACTGATACGGCCATGCAGAAAGGGGCAATCACACCGCCTAGAAAAAAGAAACACGAGAAGTCTGTTCGTGCCATTCAACGTAAGCGCAGGACGCGTGAGAAATTGTCGCCCTGGACAGAACTTGTGGGCGTTAAACTTTCTCAACCGGACGATCCTATTCTGCTCCAATACCAAGGCGACGATAACGACAAACGTCCTCTCCGCCTAATCCTACGTGCATTATAGCGTGGCTCGCACCTACCAATCCAAGTCCTTGAGTTTTACTTGCAAAAATTACTTTCCAGATTGAATATCAATAAAAAACTTGTGTATGTCATTCTTTTTGAGTAATTTTGCACCGCAAAATTGTTTGATATATGTCCGAACTTGAAAGTTTAAGAAATAGTCTTGTTTTGACAGAGACAGAGCCTTCTAAAATTGAAAGCATATTCAAAGACATTGCGGAGAATTTGCTTAACAACTTTGTCATCAGAAAGGGAGATAAGTTATATCGCATGGTCGAGATAGAGTTTTATTATAACTTAACCGACACAGCGCATATAACATACGAGCGCATGACAGAGGCTGGAGAGTGGTTTAACCATGACTTTGGTGTTGATCTTACATTCAGGAGTAATGAAAAATCATACGGTGGAATACTCATCCGCTCCATCGAGTGCGGCGGGAAATTTTGCAATGGTCCACTAAAGACCAGAGCCTTGCTATTCCAGTTTGATGCGTTTGGAGAAAAGAAAGATGTTCCCAAGCTTGAGTATTGTCAAAGAGCAGAAGCGATTGAACCTATTGCTGCAACCAGGTTTAATATATCTGAAAAACAAAATTTCCGGTACTGCATTCCAAGGGAACTTTGGACCGAGCACAAAGGATATACAGCATACCCATGGGATTATAAAGGAAATCTTAAAATATAAATCAAAAATTGAGACCATAGGTCTCTTTTTTTGTTAATATCTTCTTCAAAACTTTTAACAATTTTTAACAGAAAATTTTTGGATGTTTGCGAAAAAAAGTTGACCTTTGCACCAGAAGTTAAATAACTAATTATTAACTTAATAAATGCAAAGGTTATGTTACACGATTCGCAAACTGATTTCGTATTTATACCGATGGCTTTTCGGTATCATTTTCCTCGTTTTTTCAAGAGCCTTATTGCGGCTTTTAGGGCAGCTAATGTCAAGTATTGTGAGTTACCATACACTAGCAAAAAGTCTCGTCTATGGGTACGTGACTATATGCCCATCACGGTTGATGGAAAAGGCGACATTGCGCAGTTCCGCTATGATCCGGACTATCTGCGCGCACCTCGTTACGGGAAGTACAAACCAGACATGGTACCTATCTGGGACGATTTGGAGATGACTCCATTTCGTTATGAGGATATCGTTCTTGACGGAGGTAATGTGCTCACGGATAAGAGTGGTAATGTATATATGACCGATAAGATCTTCTTGGAGAACCCCAATTATCCTCGTGACTTGCTTATCGCGAACCTAAGGAAGGCACTTAATGCACGCTCCATTAAGATAGTGCATTGGGACAAGTCTGATATCTATGGCCATGTAGACGGGATGATGGCAATAGCTGACGATGGTTCGCTCATTACAGACCTTAGTTGGGAATACCTCAATTTCCTCCGCGTAGGGAATAAGATCTTCATGGCGCAACTCGGTAAACCGTCTGACGCGCCAGCAGTCAAGCGCATTCAGGAGGCATTCCCTGACTGTGAGGTTTATCCTATTAAATACACGCAGTCGCTCACGCGACTTGGAGGAGGGCTGCACTGCGCGACTTGGAACACCTTGGAACATGGTTATCAAAATGCAAAGTATTTTAAGCCTTCCAAGCGGCATCCGTTCAATCCTTTCGATGATGACGCGTTCACGGAAGAACGGTTGCGTGCAGTCCTGGAGCATGAATTGAAACGTAAGCTATCAGAAGATGAGTGGCAGTCTATCAATAAACCTTTCTATATGTATTGGAATGATTTATATCTCATGGAAAGAAGCTTCTCTCCAAATGACATGTTTGAAGCGATAAAGAAAAATCTGAAATTAAAGAATAGTCCTTATTTTCAAACGGACAAGGAGTTGACTAATGTTGTAGATATTCTTACAACATATATGATGCATGTGCCAAGACTCATCCTTCCGGAAAATACAGATTACAATCCCCATAAAGCATACATTCCTACAAAGGTCATGCTTCTCCATTTCAAGGACACAATTGCCACGCTCACATCTTTCAGCGTTGATTTTGTGCATGTAACTAAAGATGTTAATGATGAAATTGCTTACACAAGTGATGTTGTGGCAGAAGCATCTCAAGCTTTAAATCGTAAAGACGGAACAACTTATGTACTTCGTTTTCGGAAGTGCGATAAGCGTAGAATTTGCCCGTATAGATACACATTGATAGCAAGTGTAGGTTGGACGAAACATGTTCGGATTATATTCTACGACAACGCACCTGAGTTATATGATCCACTTATTTCGTACTTTGAAGATATTGTATCTAGCATCAATTTCTATGCTAACTATCGAGAAGGTGACTATAATTTTGATGAAAAACCAGATTCACAAGGAGATGCATCCGACTTGCCCTTTTAGCCTAAAGCCGGAGTACGTAGATGAAATGACTGTCGATGCAGCAACCGAACTCAAGCACAAAGCCATGTGTGTTTGGAAACTCCTTGGGCCTCATTACACTCACGATCAACTGGAAATCTACTGTGCTCTATATGGAATAACCCTCGCGCAAGCTTATGAGATACTCCACTAGAATTAGTGGGGCTCGAAAATTGCGATATTTCGCAATAATCGTTCGAGCGAAGCGAGATAAGAACCTGGGTTTAAGAGCCCGCACCTCCACTGCGTTTTTTTTTGTATAGAGGCTAATCCGTTAGGATATTATCGGCTAGTACGTGCGTATAGTAAACTTGTTTACTGAAACGGACGTGCTAACCGATAATGAGTATCGCCAGATAAACGCCATTATACAAAAAAAAGACATCCCGTAGGATGTCCGTGGGTGGAGAGTGGGGCTCGAACCCACGACACTCGGAACCACAATCCGATGCTCTGCCAACTGAGCTATGACCACCATAAATGCTTTATTTTTCAAAAGCGAGTGCAAAAGTACTGCTTTTTTTTGAATTGACCAAATATTTTTGCAAAAAAAGTAGTATCTATTGCATTATTTCTGCTAGAGGCACCCTGACAAAGTCTCTTTCTTGCCATAATGGGTGCGGTATTTGCAGTTCTGCCGATTGCCATTCTAATGGTCGCTCTCCCTCAAAGGCCAGGATAATATCGATATCAATGGTTCGGTCCTGATACTGGCCGTTTTGCGATTTGTGCGTGCGTCCTAACGCTCGTTCAATCGCTTGTGTCGCGGCTAGCAGTTCCTGTGGCGACATTTCCGATTCTACACAACAGCATATATTGCAGAAACTATTCGTCGAATCAAATCCCCATGGGGCAGAGTAGTAATAAGAAGAGCAGCGTAGAACGTGTCCTATTTGCTGCTCAATCATTCCCAACGCTTGTTGAATCGTTTGTTCTCGTTCGCCGAGGTTGGATCCAAGTGAAAGATAGTACTTCATCACGGTTTAGTCTCGACTCGATAGTCTGTCGTTAGTCTGTCGCCAGTCTGTTTTTAGTATCTTGTGGACCACTTTCACCATTTTAGGATACACCACCGAAGTCTTGACTACTTGTGCTTCATCTAGCCAATGAAAACTCTGATTGGTGCGATCCATGGCAAATACCACTACAAGAACAAGCAGCCCGTATTTCAGTAAGCCGAAGATACCTCCGAACAGACGATTGGCCCACCCCAGATGGATAGCACGCATAAACTTGGTCAAACCACGTGCCAGAAGCGTAAGCAATATCGCAATCGCCAGGAAAATCAGCACATATGCCACTACATCGCATACGCCTTCCGGCCATCCCCATTGGCCCCATAGCCAAGCAGAGAAATCGGGCATCATGAAGCGTGCGCCCAGTACTCCGAGAATAACCACCAAAATGGCGATTATCTCGGAGACTAAGCCGCGCATCAGGCCTCTAACAAGACCAACCAATAGCGGTAGTAGCAATAGTACGTCCAGCCAATTCATCTTGTGGAATTATTGGTTGAAAGTCTTCGGGTCAAATTCCCTAGGAGTCCAAGGCTTGTCTGAATCGCCTTGATAGAACATACGGATATCAGGAACTCCAACTCCAGGAATACCACGAGGAGTGATAGACCACTCATAACCCTTCAGACTGCTTGTTGTCAAGTTGGCGGCCTTGTCTAGATACCATCCCAGAATACCGGTAACCGTACCTTCCCAGTTAGGACAGCCACTTACACCACTCTCATTGGCGCCAGGCAGGTAATAGCAAGCAAATTTGCAATACTCAGAACTGGAGCAACAGATGAAGTTGCTAGCAGGATCTTGTAGAATACGGCTCTGCGGATAACCGATGTTTTGCGTAGATGGAGCAAACACATTGGCTAGACCGGAAGAATCCGGGTGAGCATAAATACAAGGAGTGATAGTTCCGTTATCATCGGTCTCGCCTGTGAAGTGAACATCCTTAAGCACTATCAGTCGGCCGTCTGCCTTACGAATACGGTCCATGCCGTTAGCATCGACGGATGGCTTTAGAGGAATTTGCGCAAAGAGTTGTGCCAAGGTCAGCGTGTCGTATTTCAGTTTCGTCTGATCAGGAACACCAATCATACGTGTGTTACGACGGAATACGGCACTCGGAATACGTCCCGGGCACCAACCTACCTTTTGCGATGCGTTCATCGCATAGATATTGTTGTTGTACGATGGTACACAGAGTTGTGGTTGGTTAGCGTAGCGACCTACAGCCAGACCATTACAACGAATCAGGATTTCCTGACCGAGTTGATACATACCACCGCTCGAACCCATATCAACCGAAACACGCAGACTCTGCTGTTCGCCTCCTACAACTTGCTGAATAACCAGTGCTTTGTAGAAGTTGCCGGCATAGTCGTCTGTGGCTACGCGGCCGCGAATATAGATACCCTGACCATTGGTAGGAATAGTATCCACAGAGTAGAGATATAGTCCGTTGCCATTTGTTGAACGTGTACGATAAGGACACGTGTCACTGGCAAAATTACCTTTCTCTGTCATAAAGGCATCTTGGAACTCATTCAATGTGTAGATACGATAACCTTGTGGATTCTCCTCGCTCAGTATTTGGTCTATCGACTGTTCTGGAGTGAATACATCCTCCTCGGTTAGAGCGCGGGGTTCGCAAGAGGTCATCAGAGCAACTACTGGCATCGCCAGGATCATTGCATACATATAAATAGACTTTCTCATGATGCTTAGAATTTATAAGTTACAGTTAAGAAGAAATTGGCTCCCCAAGCATAGTAATACTTAGATGGGTATTTCCATGCGTTAGCCGTAATCACAGAGTTCTGATAGTCTTTCTCTCCCTGACGAATAGCACGTGGCAGACGGGCTTGTTGGTAACCACCGGTCTTGAAGTGTGTGTTGTTGGTGAGGTTAGTCACACTCAGGTTGATAGATACAGACTGACGATTCGGCAGGTAAATCAGTTTACCTACAGAAGCATCAAAGATGAAGCGATACAGAGGATTGGTAGCCGCCAAGCTCTCTTGCATTGTCATCACATTGTACGGATATTTCAGTACTGGCACACCATTCTTGTCCAGAACAGCATTCTCATATACCGGGTCACCGGTATTCATGTCGATCTCAACGCGCAATGCCTGACCATCAGTGGTCTCAATAGCATTTGCGTAGCTATCACCGAACCAACCATTGACAGCTGTTCCGTCAATACGCATACCCGTATACAAACCTTGCATACGACGCGAAGGAGCAACCGACAGATAGTTCCAGTCGTGATAGTTCACAGTAATGTCAGCAAACCACATCTTCGGGTGGAAGAACGAGAGTTTCAAGCTAGCATTAACTTGCGGACCTGTACTTAGTTTGACACCTTTTAACAGAACTTTATCTCGGGTCTCGAATACCAAGTCCTTGGTCACCAGGTTTTGCGTCATAGGCATTCCATTCTCAGCAGATGTCACCACTTGTGGATTGCTCGTATAGCGGTAGTCGCCTACGCTCATGGCACCGGTCAAGGTGAAGTAGGTACCCATTTTAACAGCGGCGGCTGCCTCAATACCCATATAGCGTTTGTCGATGCCGGTCATAGCTTGGTTCACAAACGTACGAGCCTCGTCGTCATAGTAGCCGTTCAGCTCTGTTCCGTTCCAACTTTGAGTGAAGAAACCGGTGATACGACCGCGAACAATCGGGTAGTTGAACTCATAAGTCAGGTCAGTAGAAACAACGTTCTCGCTAGCTGCATAGAAATCATGCAATGACTTGGCATTGTCATGAATATAAATCTTGTCTACAACGCGGTCATGCACACGCTGCGATAGATAAGCATCGCGTGCGTACGGTGAGCGAATCTCGAACAAACCATTCAGTTTTAAACGATTACGACCGTTAATCTTATAGGTAGCTCCCGCTTTGAAGCCAGGGTCAAAGAAGTGGTGAGCATCGCCCATGTAAGTTGTTCCCGCTTGCAATGTGCCATTGGCCTCTGCATCTTTGATCAACTGATACGAGTTGTTGCCATAGTATTTCCAGGCCTCTGCACCGGTCTTTTCTTCAGCAATCTTGGTCAGATACCAAGCACGACCATTCAGCATGTTAGTGGAACGTTGCATCATACTGTACTCGAGCGACAAAGCGTAGTAGAGATCTACTTCGTTGAAGCTCCACTCGTTTTGGAACCAAGCCTTTAGGTTGGCCATATTGATGCGATAGTCGTAGCCGAAACGACGTCCATTGTCTGTAATCCGGGTGTCATAGTCAGCCGCGATCTCGTTCTTGCGAACATTCTCAATATCAGCTTGTGTGAATCCGCTATTGCTAGCCAACTCTTTGATATCACGGTCAGCAAAAGCATCTACATCAATCCACTGATTACCACCTAGCAAGTCATCAATAGTCTTGTAATGGATACCTTGCGATACTTTAGCTTCTGCACCTAACGTCATCTTCAGGTGGTTAAACTGTGTGTTAACATAGTTGAGCGAAGCCATGCCTTCTTGTATGTCGTTGTGACGACGTTCAATGATGTAACGTGCAGAACCGTCAGGATTGTTATAGTTGTTAGCAAAGTTGGCTGCGTAGATATTGTCCCAGTCAATCTGCGTAGTCTTGTTGTCACGTGTCTTCCACAGATGAACCAAGTTGTTATATTGTGCCATGTCGATAGACGGGCCAATCAGATTGCCATCCTCACCCCAGAAACCGGAGCCAAGATAAGTACTATTCATATCCTGACCAATGAAGAGTCCCCAAGGATAGTGTACACCATCTTCGTTGAACAATTGTTGGCCAGATGGCTCATAATAGTTGTTCGCGATTTGACCATCCCAAAAGAATGATGGCAGATTGCGATAGTAGTCCGGACGAGGATCCGGAGCATTGTAGAAGTTGAGCGCAGAATTAGAGTACATAGAGTAGTGATATCCCGCTGCTACTTTCAGTTTCTGCTGCTCGTCCAGATTGATCTCGTACGATGCAATAAAGGTCGGGTCATACGATTTCACGATACGCGAGTTGCGTACCTTGCCGTTCTGGTAGCCCCAGTAGGGGTTGTAGTTGATCGTACCGGTCAGGTCGTATACCTCTTGCGTCACTGCTGCATTCTGACCACGCTCTGTCGGGGCACCAAATGTGATGAGTTTCAGGCGGGCATTATCCCAAATCTTCTCTGCCGAAACAAAGTAACCGAGCGAATAGTACTTGATACCTTCACCGATGATTCCTTTGTTGTCAATATACGGCGAGAAGCGGTATGCCAACTGAGCTACCACTGCCCAGCCACTTGGCATCACACCACTGGCATACGTTGCATTAATACGGGCTTTGTAGTTACGATTAGTTCCCGCAGCACCTACTTTCCAACCTTGTGCATAACGCGAAGCTCCCATCAGGTAGTTGGTGGCTTGTGCTACACCACCAAACGAGAAATTGGTGGCCTCCATTGGATTCAGCACTTCTTTGTAACGACTTGCGTCATTCAGACCTCCCATAGCCGAGTAGTTGAAATTACCACGCTCTTGCGAGTTGAAATTCAAACCCTCAATGTAGTAGGTCTCAACATTCGATGCGTAACCACGATTGCGGTAACGTGCTGTAGACCAGGCAAATGAGATGGTGGAATTAAACACATCTGTCGATGCAGAGGAGGAGGAAGCTTGAGCCTGCGAACGGCCTTCGTCATCACTCATCTCTTCTTCTGTTAGGTTCAGCAAGATCTCGTCTTGTGCTTGACTGACGATGTTTTGCTGTAACTGAATAGCCTCCATCTGGTTGACTTGGTCTGCGTTTAGTTGAATCAACTCAATGGCTGCAATATAGCCATCCGATTCAACAATCACTTCCTCATCCATTGCCTCCAGATAGAGTAGAGAAAACTCACCCGCCGAATTAGTCGTGGTGGAAATGTTCTGATTGGCCAGTGTCACTTTTGCCCCCACCACAGGTTCTTGGGTGGATTCATCAATGACAGTGCCCTTGAGTGACGTTTGTGCAAAAGCAACTACCGAGAGCGCTAGCACGAACATCAAAGAAAGAATTTTTCTCATAGGATTGTTTGTTAGTGTTTTTATGGTTTATATTCTTAAAATTCTGCACTTTTGGGGGTACGTGGGAATGGGATGACGTCGCGGATGTTCTGCATGCCCGTGACAAAGAGCATCAAGCGCTCAAATCCCAAACCAAATCCGGCATGAGGAGCACTACCAAAACGGCGAGTGTCCAAATACCACCACATATCTTTCATCGGTATATGTCTCCGTTCAATCTCATCGTTGAGTTTGTCCATGTTCTCTTCACGAACTGAACCTCCGATGATTTCGCCTATCTGTGGGAATAGCACATCCGTACCTTGTACCGTCTTGCCGTCTTCGTTCAGTTTCATATAGAAGGCTTTGATGTCCTTTGGGTAATCGGTCATAATCACCGGTTTGCCAAAATGCTCTTCTACCAGATAGCGTTCGTGTTCAGAACTGAGATCATCGCCCCAATTGCATGGGAACTCAAATTTCTTGCCATTCTTGATGGCCTCTTGTAGGATGTTGATACCTTCAGTATAAGGCAGACGAACAAACTCTGTGTCAATCACCGAACGCAGACGTTCAATCAAACCTTTGTCCACAAATTGGTTCAAGAACTCTAGGTCATCCATACAATGGTCTAACGCCCAACGTACGCAATATTTGATGAAGTCTTCCTCCAGATCCATCAACTCGTCTTTTTGAATAAAAGCCACCTCCGGTTCTATCATCCAGAATTCAGCTAAGTGACGAGGCGTATTGCTATTCTCGGCGCGGAATGTCGGACCAAAGGTGTATATCTTACCTAACGCCATGGCAGCTAACTCGCCTTCCAACTGACCACTTACGGTCAAGGACGCTTGTTTGCCAAAGAAATCGTCCGAGTAGTCTATATGTCCTTGCTCGTCGTATTTCAGGTTGTATAGGTTCTTCGTGGTTACTTGGAACATCTGGCCCGCTCCTTCACAATCGCTTGCGGTAATCAGTGGCGTATGGAAGTAGAAGTAGCCATGCTCGTGAAAATAGGTGTGGATAGCCATAGCCATGTTGTGGCGAATACGGAATACCGCCCCAAACGTGTTGGTACGTGGGCGCAGATGCGCAATGGTGCGCAGATATTCCATCGAGAGACCTTTCTTTTGCAGAGGATATTTCTCTGGATCTGCTGTACCGTACACTTCTAAATCGGTCAATTGAATCTCAACTGCCTGTCCCGCACCCTGGCTTTCTACCAGTATTCCTGTTGCCGAGATGCATGAACCTGTAGTTACGGGTTTCAGACGTTCTTCATCAAATTTTTCCAGGTCCACAACTATCTGAATATTCTTGATAGTGGAACCATCGTTCAGCGCAATAAACGAGATGCTTTTGTTGCCTCGTCTGCTGCGTACCCAACCGCGCACATTGATCTCTGCTCCGAAATCAGTACGCTTGAGCGCATCTATGATTACTGTTCTTTGCATATATTATCTGTTATGTCTTTTTTTTCTTTGTCTATTTTCAGAAAGGACGATCTGTGACTTCTCCTAAACTGTTGAGACTCGCTCCGTCTTGATACATTTGCTGACCGTCAGCAACAGGACCCATCTGATTATTCATACTGGACGAAATAGTCACGCCGTTATCTGGCATTGGCATTGGCTGAAGTTCATCCTGATCAATGGCGTCATCTTCGTTCTGGAATTTAGCATACTTGTCGCGGAAACGCAACCAGATGGAATCCGTGGCACCATTACGGTGTTTCGCTATAATGATTTGCGCTAGGCCGCGTAGGTCTTTTCCTGTTTTCTCGTCGTTATAGATACGATAGTAAGCAGGGCGGTGAATAAAGCAAACCATATCCGCATCTTGTTCTATGGCACCCGATTCACGTAGGTCGGCTAGTTGAGGCACTTTACCTTCTACACCAGAACGAGCTTCTACACCACGGTTCAACTGCGAAAGGGCTATCACCGGAATATCCAACTCTTTAGCCAAGGCTTTCAGGCTTCGTGAGATGATACTTACCTCTTGCTCACGACTGCCGAAACTCGAACCTTGCGCATTCATCAGTTGCAGATAATCGATGATAATCATGCGAATACCATGTTCGCGTACCAACTTACGCGCTTTCGAACGCAACTCGAAGATTGACAACGATGGAGTATCATCCATGTATAGCGGTGCGCCTTTCAGCGCATTGATCTTCGTATTGAGTCGTTTGTGTTCTGTCTCGGTTAGTTTGCCGGTTTTGATTTTGTCGCCTTCTATCTCGCAGACGTTCATAATCAAACGGTTCACCAATTGTACATTCGACATTTCCAGTGAGAAGATGGCTACAGGTATCTGGTGATCAACGGCTATATTCTTAGCCATCGAGAGCACAAACGCAGTCTTACCCATGGCTGGACGAGCAGCAATAATAATCAAGTCGGGTGTTTGCCAACCGGATGTTATCTTATCCAAGGCGTGGAATCCGGACGGAATACCGGAAATCGAGCCATCGTTCTTGGCTGCTTTGTCCATGCGTCGGAACGCTTCTTCTATCACTGGGTCAATCTGTGTGACATCACGTTTCTGCGAGCGTTGCGATATCTCAAAGATACCAGCCTCGGCCTCTTGCATCAGTTCATCTACATCTTGCGTCTCATCAAATCCGTGCTCCTCTATACGAGCGGCGAAGGCAATCAGGTCACGAGCCGTAGCTTTCTGTGCTACTATCTGAGCATGGTAACGTAGGTGTGCGGATGATGCCACACGACGTGTCAGTTCAGCCAAATATACCGAACCACCCACTGCCTCTAGGTGACCTTGGCTCTTTAGTTTCTCGCTTACGGAAAGAAGGTCAATAGGCAAATCCTTCGAAGCCAGTTCACGTATGGCCTCAAAAACCAAACGGTTTTGGTCTTTATAGAATACCTCCGGACGTAGCAAATCTGCCACGGTTCCGTATGCTTCCTTCTCTAGCATGATGGCTCCCAGAACTGAATCTTCTAGTTCCGGAGCTTGAGGTGGCAGTTTACCCATCTCATTGGCTCCGACCTTGATTATCGTGGTCTGAGGTGCTCGTTTCTTATTATTTCTGCTTGTTTCTGCCATACTCGGTTAGTAAGTTGTTCGCTGCAATAAAACTGCTAATTTCGTTGTTTAATACTTGTCGTTCGGCTACTTCTATCTGATGCTCCATGTGTTCGTTCTTGTAGAAACCGTCCAGTAGGGCTTGGTTGATGGTTTCGTACATCCAATATTTAGCTTGTTCTGTGCGATGTTGCTCGAAGAAACCGTTCTTCTTGGTAAACTCTACGTATTCTTCTATATTTTTCCAGACATCCATGATGCCGCTATGGTCTATCGAGGAGCAACATATGGCATCTGGTTTCCATCCTGACGGAGTAGGAGGGAACAGGGCTAAAGCGTTCTTAAATCCCACTCGTGCTGCGCGCGCGCGTTCTATATTATTCCCGTCGCATTTGTTTATGGCTATTCCATCGGCCATTTCCATGATGCCGCGCTTGATGCCCTGTAGCTCGTCTCCTGTGCCCGTTACTTGCAGCAAAAGGAAATAATCCACCATCGAATGAGCGGCTGTTTCCGATTGTCCGACGCCTACTGTCTCCAGTAGAATCGTATCAAATCCCGCAGCTTCACACAGTACGATTGTCTCGCGTGTCTTGCGCGCTACGCCGCCTAGAGAACCCGCCGATGGACTGGGGCGTATGAAGGCATTCGATTTGACCGATAGCTCATTCATACGAGTCTTGTCGCCAAGAATAGATCCTTTGCTACGTTCGCTCGACGGGTCAATGGCTAATACTGCCAGATGCTTGCCCTCATCGCATAGCTCTGTTCCTAATGCTTCGATAAAGGTCGATTTACCCGCACCTGGAACACCTGTTATGCCTACGCGAATCGATTTGCCTGCATAGGGTAGACATAGCTCAATGACCTTTTGTGCAATGGCCTGGTCGGCCAACAGATTGCTTTCAACCAATGTCACAGCCTGACTGAGTATCGTCATGTCGCCACGACGTATACCCTCAAAATATTCCTCGGGACTCAACACACATTTCTTGCGACGAAATGTGGCATACGGATTAACGCTCGGTAGATTCTCTACGCCTGCATTTACCGTCAGTCCCTTGTATTCCGCACTGTTCTCAGGATGTTCCATGCTCGGATGAATGCTTATTTTATTGGATAGTCCAGTTTACGGTCACGGTTTTTTGTGGCTGTTGTGGATCATTGGTGATAACCACTATTTGACGGGTATATTTGCCGGCCTCTTTGCCTGCAACATTGATTTCGAATGCGATAGCGCCTTTCTTACCCGATTTGATAGGTTTAGCTGCTTTGATGGCAATATTCTTATCGGTCGAGTAAACGCGACGAATCTGCAGAGGATTAACACCTACGTTCAGCAGAGTCAACTGGCCTTTCACTACTTTGCCTTTGGCTACAGTTCCTAGGTCAACTACACTTTCGGTTACCATTTTCGGCGAAAGGAGACGCTCTTCTTCTGTCAACTGGGAGAAATCTTCAGCGATATTAGCCTTGATAGTCAGTTTGTAGGTCTCGCTTATCTCTTTCTTGCCATCAATAACCACGTAAGCATATGCCTCAACTGGACCGTACAACTTAGTCTTTTTGCTATCGATGGCAAACACGAACTTACCGGTCTCGTTAGCATTGACGGTAGGCAGAGTTACTTGATTGATCAGGAAGGCATCTGCAGCATTTACAGCCAACTCTACGTTGTGAGCGGCTTGAGTCAGGTTGGCGTATTCCAGTTCTCCGGACAATACAGTACCTTTCTTGATAGTGCCCAGATCGATTGTTTTGCTACGCATACTCAGGTCGCCTACCTGCACATTGTATTTAGTCGAAGGCTTGGCTGGCTTTGGTATCACTTCGCCCTTGATATACAGTTTCTTGGTCGGCTCGGTTGCGTTGGACGTAATCGTGATGGTCTTTTGGAAACGTCCTGGACGACCGTTCGGGTTATAGGTCACGGTGATACTACCAGTCTGACCAGGTTCTACCGGTTCCTTAGTCCATGTAGGAGTGGTACAACCGCAACTGGCACGTACGTTGCTCAGTACGAGCGGAGTCATACCTTCGTTTTTGAATGTGAATACGGTTGATACACGACCGTCTGATTCATTGATCTTACCAAAATCATGCTCGGTTTTCTCAAAAGTGAGAACTGGGTCTTGTGCAAACATGGCGATTGCTGTCATTGCCATGCAGAGTGTTGCAAAAATCTTTTTCATTGTTATACGAATTTATTAGTTAGTATACTTGTCAATTATCCACCGTTGTTACGCGGCGAACTTCTTTGATATCGTCTATTTTCTTTATTGCTTTCAGCAGTTCGTCCAGTTCCTTGCGGTCATAGACGTAAATTTCCATAGTTCCTTTGAATATTCCGTCATCGCTTGATACGTTGATCGAACGCATATTGATGTGGAATTCGGTGGTCAGGGTTTTCAGTACTTGTATGAACACACCAAATTTATCTATTCCCTTCAGTTCTATTGTCTCTACGAATGATTGCACGCGATGTGTATTCCATACGGCGGAATATATTCTCTTGCCGTAACTGGTCTTTAGTAGTTGAGCCTCAGGACAATCCAGTTTGTGTATCCGCATCTTGCCTCCGTCATCCATGTATCCCAGTACTTCGTCTCCCGGAATCGGGTGGCAACAGTTGCTCAGGAAGTATTCCTTGCCCAGATTTTCGTCCGTCAGCACTATCGCATGCGGTTTCTTCTTTTTCTCGCCCTTTGGTGCTTCTTTCTTCTCTGTCTTGGTTTCCTCAGGTTGTTGGACTGGTTCATCGTCGTTTTTACCGAAGAAGGACATATGCGACCACCATGACCGTTTAGGGAATACGATGTCGTGGAAGTTATCCAGTCTTACCAGTCCTTGACCTACTTGCGCATATAGCTCATTGGGCTTCGATATATGATGGTAGTTCAACAATCGTGCCAAAGCCAAATCTGGATTGGCAGCCAAGTCCTTGTCCATCTGTATCGCATCGTGTACCAATCGCTCGCCGTGCTTGATGTAGCGTCTTTCTTCACGGCGGAAATATTGATTCAGACAGTTATGCGCTTTTGCAGTCGTAGCGTATTCTAACCATTCGGGTTGAGGATGTTGGCTTGTGGAGGTTAGTATCTCCACTTGGTCACCACCTTTCAACTTGTATGATAGAGGAACAAGCGAGTGGTTCACTTTAGCGCCTATACAGTGCTCTCCTAGTTCTGAGTGGAGTAGGAAGGCAAAGTCTAGTGCGGTCGAACCCAGAGGCATCGTCATAATCTCACCCTTTGGCGTGAACACAAATACTTCTTGTGCAAACAGATTCAGTTTGAATGTGCCTAGGAACTCCATCGCGTCTTTCTCCGGGTGTTCCAGTATCTCCTTGATCTCTCTCAGCCACTTGTCTAGTTCGCTGTCATCCGACTCTCCGGTCTTGTATTTCCAGTGCGCAGCCAGACCTCGTTCTGCTATCTCGTGCATGCGGTCCGTACGAATCTGCACTTCCACCCATTCGCCGTTCGTAGCCATTACTGTCACATGTAGCGCCTCATAGCCGTTTGCTTTGGGCGTGGAAATCCAGTCGCGTATACGCTCCGGATGTGGACGGTATATCTCTGTGATGGCCGAATAGATCATCCAACACTGGTCTTTCTCGCTCATCGACTCGTTCGGCGTGAACACAATGCGTACGGCCAGCAGGTCATATACATCTTCAAACTGGATATGGCGTTGTGCCATTTTCTTCCAGATCGAATAGACCGACTTGATACGTGCTTTCAGCGTGAACTGGTAGCCCATCGACTGTAGGCGTTCACGGATAGGAACGGCAAACTGTTCAAAGTTCTCTAGTTGGCGAGTCTTCACGTTCTCCAGTTTGTCGTGTATCTCTTGCCATGTGTCCGGATGTTCGTATTTGAAGCTCAGGTCTTCCAGTTCTGTCTTGATGGGGAACAAACCCAGACGATGAGCTAGCGGAGCATAGATATATTGTGTCTCGCCGGCTATCTTGTATTGCTTGTCCTTCGGCTGAGCGCCCAACGTACGCATGTTATGCAGTCGGTCGGCTATCTTGACTAGCACTACGCGAATATCGTCCGAGATGGTCAGCAGCAGTTTGCGGAAATTCTCCGCCTGTTCCGAAGCTTGACTGCCGAATACACCTCCGCTTATCTTCGTCAGACCGGAAACTATCTGGGCAATCTTGTCGCCAAATAGGCCTGCTATATCTTCTGTCGTATAATCGGTGTCTTCTACTACGTCGTGCAGCAGGGCAGAGCAGATACTCGTACTACCTAGTCCGATTTCGCGAACACAGATACGTGCTACGGCCAATGGATGCATGATGTATGGCTCACCACTCAAACGACGCACGCCATAGTGCGCCTTGTTCGCAAAATTGAACGCATGAGTAATCAGCTCGATTTTCTGCCTATGCGGTGTATGCGCATAGTCGTCGAGCAGAGCCTCAAACTCACGTTGGATCATTTGCTCTTCTTGGGGTGTAAATTCACTTTTTTCCATACTGACATGCAAAATATCGCGCAAAGGTACAACAAAAAAATGAAATGCGCAAGTGCGCGCGCATAAAAAATGAAAAAAAATGCATTTTGGCACGAAAAATGTATTACATGTATGGTGAATGAAATTTTTTTTTGTAATTTTGCAATCGTTTAATTGGCTTATTATGCGAAAAATACTCGTTATACTGCTCGCCGTTATGGCCTGGCCGATCATGGCGGCTAAACCGTTTACTGTGGTCATCGACCCCGGACATGGAGGCAAAGATCCTGGCGCCGTAGGCAAATTCTCACAGGAGAAAGATCTCAACCTCTCTGTCGCGCTGCTCACTGGCCAGAAACTCACGGAGCAGTTCCCAGATGTCAAGGTCGTTTATACCCGTTCCACCGATGTCTTTATCCCACTGCAGACACGTGCGGATATTGCTAATAAAAACAACGCCGATCTCTTCATCTCTATCCATACCAATGCCTCGGAAAATAAGGCCGCATGCGGTGTCGAGACTTTTGTGTTGGGTACTGAGAAGATGGAGAAGAATTTGGACGTGGCGATGCGCGAAAATGCGGTGATGAAGCTCGAGACCGACTACAAAACCACTTACCATGGCTTCGACCCGAATTCCATCGATTCCTACATCATGTTCGAGTTGCTGCAGAATAACTACATGGACCAGTCGCTTCAGTTTGCTACGCAAGTCCAGAACCAGTTCGTCGGCAAGCTTCGTCGTTACAACCGTGGCGTGCAACAGGCATCTTTCTGGGTGCTACTCAAATCCGCATGTCCGAGCATCCTCTTCGAGATAGGCTTTATCAGCAATCCTGACGAAGAAGTGTTCCTCAATACCGATTCGGCGCAGAACTGCATGGCGCAGGCTCTGGTCGATGCGTTCGCTATCTACACTCGCAAACAAGCGGTCAAACAGGAGACTGTCAACACACCGAGCGAAAATCAGACTAACGACAGAGAATCGACAGAGAATCGAGACGAGACAAACACGAGAAGTGAACGAGACGTTACCGAGAGCACTACCACTTATTATGCTATCCAGATTTGTGCTTCTCGCACGCCGCTTGAACCCAATGACCCAAAGCTGAAAGGACTGCAATGCGAGTCACGCAAAGTCGGCGATTGGTACAAGTATTACGCCATTGTAGACACCGACCGCAACAAGGTGGTCGAGAAGCAGAAAGAGATCAAAAAGCTCTTCCCTGATTGTTGGATAACCAAATTCGAAAAATAATATAATACGCATATAATCAACTGTTTATGAAGTACGCAAGAGAGATAAAAGTAGGAGTTCTGGCAGCGCTCTGCCTTTTCCTCCTTTTCTTTGGATTCAATTTTCTAAAAGGTGTTAATATTTTCTCGCCGACCAATTCCTACCACGGCCGTTTCGACAATATCCATGGCGTGGAAGAGCAGGCGGCTGTCTATATCCGCGGACTCAAAGTGGGCCAGGTAGATCGTATCCACTACGATTTCACTGCCGATAGTGCGTTCGTACTGGATATTTCCATCAATCGCGACATCGTGTTGCCGCAAGGTACGCAAATGGCCTTGGTCGCTGATGGGCTGCTTGGTGGTATGGCTATTGAGCTGCAATTGGGTGATGGCGAAGCTATCGACCATGGCTCTTTCCTGCCTACGGTCTTTGTTCCCGGACTTGTCGAGAGTCTCCAAGGCAATCTGTTGGCGCATATCGACGAAGCCGTTAGCGATGTTGATTCGTTGGTTCTGCAGCTCCAAAATGAACTGGCAGGCAACCATATTCAGACTACGCTCCAGAATGTCGATCGTATCTCCGGAGACCTCACGGGAGTTTCGTCCGATCTCAAGTATCTGATGAAGAACCAAGTGCCTACTATTGTTAACAATGCCGACACTGCGGTGGCCAATCTGAATACGGTCGTAGCCGATCTCAAGGAGGCCGACCTCAAGTCCACTGTCAAGCGCGTAGATAACGCGGTGGATGGAGTCAACGCACTCATCTCTGACGTGCGCTCCGATCAAGGTACAATCGGAAAACTTATCTATGATAAGTCGCTCTACAATCACATCGATGCGACTGTCATTTCTGCCGATTCGTTGCTCACCGATCTCAAGGCGCATCCTAAACGCTACGTACAGATATCTGTATTCGGAAAAAAAGAAAAATAATTGTTGGAAAACGTACCCAAAAACAGCATTTCTTATTTTTCAGTTTTCTAAATTCAAAAAAAAATAACAAACTCGCTACACCCCTTGATTTTTCGTGTAGCGAGCTTTTTTTTTGCAAAAAAATGCACCTTGCTCTTGCAAAACTCAAAAGCCCTATAAATCAGCAAGTTACGTGTTGATAACTTTTGTAATCTGCTGATTTTCAGTTGTTTAAGCGTAACTGCCTAATAATGCGGCAGTTAGCAATTCCGTTTTTTGTACCATATGAATGGCAATTTTGCCAATTAAAAAATTTGTTGTACTTTTGCAGTCCATTTCGAAAAACATGACACAAACTTTACAACAACAATGGGCTCAATGCCAGACCATCTTGGCTGACAATTTGACGAGCAGTGTGTACCAGATGTGGTTCGCACCCATTGTTCCGTTGCAGTTTGCGGATGGTGTTTTGGTTCTACAGGTTAAATCCTCGTTCGTAGCCGAGTATATTGAGGAGAATTATATCTCCCTTCTTTCCTCGGTTATCTATCGCGTGTTCGGACAAGGTACGTGCCTCGAGTATCGCGTACTTATAGATAGCGCGAGTGGCGCGGGCACAATGTTGCCTTCGTCGGCTGCCAACGGCTCTTACCAGAATCCGGCTCAAGCTGTTCTGCCTCAAACGCCGAACACTAACCCGTTCGATTCTCAATTGAGCAGCCTTTACACGTTCGATACCTTCGTGTCGGGCGAACCTAACAAACTGGCGCGTACTGCCGGCTTAGCTATTGCTAAGCAACCGGGCTTCACCGCTTTCAATCCGCTGTTCATCTATGGTGGCAGTGGAGTGGGAAAAACCCACCTGGCCAATGCCATTGGCAACCAGATACGCGTGTATTACCCGCAGGCACGTGTCCTCTATGTTAGTGCGAACACGTTCAAACTTCAGTTCCAAGACGCTCGAAATGCCAACCGAATCCCTGATTTCCTCAATTTCTACCAGTCTGTCGATGTGCTTATAGTAGACGACATTCAGTATTTTGCGGGACTGAAGGGAACGCAAGACACCTTCTTCCATATCTTCAATTATCTCCAACAGAGCCGTAAGCAACTGATTTTCACGTCCGATAAGGCTCCGGTTGAGTTGAAGGATGTGGATGATCGACTCCTCACTCGTTTCAAATATGGTCTGACGGCCGAGATCGCTCGTCCGGACTACCAGTTGCGTCGTGACATCTTCTTGAGCAAGATGCATCGCGATGGTATTGAGCTGTCGGAAGAAGTAGTGGACTTCATCGCACAGAATGTGCGTGATTCCGTTCGCGACTTGGAAGGTGTCTTAGCGTCATTGGTGGCTCACTCCACTTTCACCAACGCAGAGATCGACCTGAAATTGGCAGAGAAAGTGGTGAGTCGCTTGGTTACGGTTCAGGAGAAGCAGACATCCGTTTCTGATGTGATGAAAGCGGTGTCCGAACACTTCAATATTCCGGAGAAAGCTATTGTGGCGCAGAATCGCAGTCGCGAGATTGCTCAGGCACGCCACGTCGCCATATATCTGAGTCGTATGCTGACCGATAGTTCGCTCAACGAGATCGGCTTGCAAATGGGCCGTCGTACCCACGCAACTATGTTGCACTCCATCACGATGATTCGCGAGCAAATGGAGTACGATGCGCCGCTGCGCCAACATATAGCTCAGATTCGTAATGTCCTAGGAAGGTAATTTAAGGGGTTTCTTATCCTAGCGGATTTTTTCTAACGCCCGTAGCGTTAAGCGTGAGAGTGCATATCGATCGATATCCTCCCACGCTATTTTTATGGTCTCTGCCGTCTCTGGCAGTTCTTCTACGCGATGGATATAGAAGTTGGCGTGTAGGCGCTGATGACTCAGTACGTGTGTAAAACTCAGTTTAGAAGGCTTTTTTACGGGCGCTGAGAGCTCATCGCACGGAAATTCATACAGATGATACCAGATGTCTTTTTCGTTGCGCTGATGGAGTAGAGTGTACGTCTGCTCGCCATCCTTGCACAGGTAGATATGGTAGTTCAGCCATCTCTCTCTTATTTTCGGGCGTGGCTTTCTGACGGGCAGCAATGCGGCTGTGCCATGCGCATAGCCCATGCACGCGTCTTGCAGCGGACAGTTCTCGCAGTTGTCGCCCAACGTAGGAGTGCAGTATAGCGCACCAAACTCCATGATTGCCGAATTGTACAGTCTTGGGTTCTCGCGGTCGAAGAGAGTCTCCATTTTTTGCCGAAACAGTTTCTTTCCTGCTGTAGTATCGAAAGGCTCGTCTATGTCCAGCAAGCGAGCTACAACGCGATATACATTGCCGTCCATGGCCGGATAGGGCTGATTGTAGGCAAACGAGGCAATCGCGCCCGCCGTATAATCGCCTACGCCGGGCAACTGACGAATATCCTCAAAGCGGGTGGGGAAGTGGTATGTATCTTGTTGACCGCTTTCTACTTTCTGCTTTTGGCTTTCTACTATTTGTTGCGCCGCTTTGTGCAGATTGCGCGCACGGCTGTAATAACCTAGGCCTTGCCATTCCCGCAGCACCTCGTCTTCTGTGGCTTGTGCCAGGTCTTCTACGCGTGGCCAACGCTCTACGAAACGCATATAGTATTCCATTCCCTGTGCTACGCGAGTTTGCTGCAGAATTATTTCGCTCAGCCAGATACAGTATCCGTCCTCCGTTTCACGCCATGGTAGGACGCGTCGATTCGACTCGTACCATCTGTATAATCTGCTATGCAATAGGGAGTTGAGCATCTTTTCAGCAATTTTTCGACCGCAAAAAAACGTTTTCGACTGCAAAAGTACAAAAAAATAACGAATTTTGAAATTTTTTTTGCGAAAAACTTTTGTATTTCAATTATTTATAGTAATTTTGCACGCTTTTTTGATTATTCCAACACAAAATATTCATAAAATTATGACTAAAGCTCAACTTATTAACGAAATTGCTATCTCGACGGGCTATGACAAAACGACCATCGGTATTGTTGTGGAGTCGATGATGAGCAGTATCAAGAAAAATGTAGCCACTGGAGAGAATGTTTACCTCCGTGGTTTTGGTAGTTTCATTACCAAAAAACGCGCTGCTAAGGTAGCTCGTAACATTAGCCAGAACACTTCTATCAAGGTGCCTGCACACAATATCCCTGCTTTCAAGCCGGCTGCAGAGTTCCTCGACGAAGTTCGTTAAAATCAGACAATTAGCAATATAATATAAACGTTTTTTTTAATAACTAACACATTATGCCAAACGGAAAGAAGCATAAGAGACATAAGATGTCCACGCATAAGCGTAAAAAACGCTTGCGTAAGAATCGTCATAAGCATAAGTAATTGACGACAGTTTTGGCTTTGTGGCTTCAGGTGTGTCTAGGTGTAGGCAGACTGCCGCAAAGCCTTTAATTTATTTTTATTAATCCCTATCAAGTATGAAAAGCGAATTGATTGTGGACGTACAGCCCAACGAAATCGCTATAGCATTGACTGAGGATGACCGATTGCAAGAAGTGGCGCGTGAAAAACGCGACCAAGACAATTTTGCCGTAGGCAATATCTACTACGGTCGGGTCAAGAAAGTCATGCCTGCGCTCAACGCCGTTTTCGTGGATGTAGGTTACGAGAAAGAAGCTTTTCTTCATTATCTGGATTTAGGTTCTCAGTTTAGAACGCTGCAAGCCTATGTCACCAAGGCCGTTTCCGACCGTCGACGTGTACCCGCCATACAGAAGATACAACGTCAACCGGAAGTAGGCAAGGAGGGACAGATAGCCGATGTACTCAAGGTGGGCGATCCTATTCTGGTTCAAGTTTCTAAGGAACCGATCAATACCAAAGGACCGCGCCTCACAGCCGAAATTTCTATCGCAGGCCGTAATATCGTGCTTATTCCCTTTGCCGACGGCGTTATGGTGTCGCAGAAGATCAAACGCGAAGCGGAACGCCAACGATTGAAGCAACTCTTGCTCTCCATCAAACCACAAGGGTTTGGCGTTATCGTTCGCACTGTTGCAGAAGATAAACGCGTAGCTGAACTCGACAACGAACTCCGACTGCTGACCGAGCGGTGGCACGAATCCATCCGCAATCTACAGCAATGCGAGCCGGTTAGTCTGGTCAGCGAAGAGATGGGCCGCACACTAGGTATTATCCGTGATGTGCTCACGCCTGATTTTACTTCTATCCAAATCAACGACCAAAACATCTATCAGGATGTACGTCGTTACTTGGAACTGATAGCACCCGAGAGTGCTAAGATAGTCAAACTCTACAAAGGCGCGCAACCTATCTTCGACCATTTTGACATTACCCGTCAGACAAAAACGGGACTCGGTAGAACGGTCGGATTTAAGCATGGTGGATATCTCATCATCGACAAGACCGAAGCACTGTTCTCCATTGATGTCAACTCCGGCAGCAAAAAACTCTATGAGGACCAGGAGGAGAATGCATTCCAATTCAATATGCTGGCTGCAGAAGAATTGGTGCATCAGTTACGTCTGAGGGATATAGGCGGCATTATCATTGTCGATTTTATCGACATGGACTCTAAGGAACACCAACAGCAACTCTTCGACTATGTGCGCAAGCTGATGGATCGCGACAGAGCTAAACATAATGTCTTGCCGCTCAGCAAGTTCGGCCTCATGCAGATCACGCGCCAACGGGTGCGCCCTGCCGTCGAGATAGATGTCACTGAGGTATGTCCTACCTGTCTGGGGAAGGGCAAGATACAGTCCTCCGTACTCTTTACCGACCGCGTAGCCGAAGAGTGTGAACACATGACTGAGCATTACGGACGAGGGCTCCGATTGCACCTCCATCCGTATGTCTTTGCCTATGTGTCGCGAGGTTATCTCGGTTCGCTCAAAAGCAAATGGCACCGCCGCTATGGCGTACGCGTACTGGAGAACCAGTCGCTAGGCATGCTCGAGATGCGTTTCTACGATGCCAAAGGCAACCTCCTGCAACATCCCGCTAATGGAGAAAAAGCTAATTAAACTAAACAAGAGAGACTCATTTGGGTCTCTTTTTTTTGTCTCCTAACCACTAACCGAAAAATCTATGATTTTATTTTGCATATGTCCAAAGTGCCAAAAAAGTTGAAAAAAAAGTTGAAAGTTTCTTGCTCGTTCGAAAAATTATTTGTAACTTTGCAGCGTCAAAAGTGGGAAAAAATGTGCTTAGTTTACTTAAGGTACACATTTTCTATAGTTTAACTAACTTATCAACATTTTATGAAAAGATTTTTTACATTAATGGCAGCCATGTTGGTGTGCGTTAGTGGAATCATGGCCGCTGTGGGAGGCAAATTGCGTATCCCCGCTATGGATCACATGACGGTCGTTGTGACACGAGGCGGCACTACATTGGCTGACGGCGACTCTGTCTGGTCGGGCGATGTGCTCCATGCCAGCTTTACCCCAGACGAGGGCTATTGCATTGGTGGTCCCAGAGTGTACTATCTCGAGAGAACGCTCACTCTGACGGACAACGACTTCTGTCAAGACTGGACCTTCTTGGCCGACGGTGAATCCCAGGGTTTCATCAAGTGTGCAGCAGGTGGGGACAGCTTTTTGGGCTACGCTGCGGACGGATGGAAGCACCGGTTCCCTGGTTACTACGGGGCAACCTCAGAGGTGTCAACCCTGTCGTTCACACCGCCCGTCACGGGTACTGTCACTTTCAGTATCATCCGCGGCATGAACAGCGATTTCACGCAGTGGGGCAAGTTCAAACTGTATTGGTCGAAGAATGCTACTGTCCAGACTACCGCTGTGCGCGATTTCACATCTACGTACAATCGCCCAGGTCACACCTTGCTCTACGACACCATTACGGTAACGCTGAGCGAAGGCGATGTTCTTGGCTTTACGGGCGAGAAAGTCGACAAAGGTTCGTGGGGCGACGACGGTCGTTGGTGGTACATTGGTTCTATCCACCTCTTGGGTGGCGGCGACTACTTCCTTGAGCCGATAGGTGTAGAGCAGATGTACCAAATATTCTTCTCGAGGGGCGAACATATCAATGTTTCGGCTACGGTTACTGAAGACGGCCGGGCTATCACCGATGGCGGCTATGCGCCTTGGGATAGACACGTGTCCTATACCTTCACTCCGGCGCCGGGCTACCGCTTCACTGACGGTTCGACTTCTGAATCGAAATCGGTTATGCTGAATGGTGACCTTAGTGGTTACAACGAGAGCGCAAAGAGGTTCACTATCAGTTGTACTAAGACGGCTGAGTTGGATGTTGACCCCCAATATCCGGTCATAATCACGTTGGCCGATCATGTCAACCTGGATTCTATTAGCCTGGATGGCCAGCCGTTCGCCAGTGGCGATTCGGCTAAGGTGGACCAAGTGCTCTACTATCGTCTCAGGACCGACGCCGGTTGGACCTTCTTGGATCAGACTACCGAGAAAGAGTTTACCGTAACGCTGACCGAAGCTCTGCTTGAGACGGTTGGTTCCGACAAGCGCTTTGCCTTCACAACCGAAGTACCCGAGCAAATCCAACAATATACTCTGATTTTCAATTTGGCAGAGCATGTCAGCTTAGACTCCATCAGTCTGAACAATGCGCCCTATAATCTGGGCGACAATGTCAGCACGAGTGATCAACTCTACTACAGATTCCGTACGGATGACGGTTGGGCGTTCGACGATAACACTACGGTCAAAGAGAACACAGTGACCATCTCCGCTGCTATGGCCGATGCGGACAAGAAGATCACCATCAACAGTCCTGCAGTTCAGCAGTTAATTTACTACACATTAATATTCGACATTCCCGAGCACGCATCGTTGAAATCAGCTAAGGTCAATGGTGTAAACTGGGACGGACCAGTAGTAGCAGGAGACGTAGTGGACTATGAATTCGTAGCTGAGAAACACTACAAGTTCAAAGATTTGGATGATAGTTATTTCTTTGGCAGTCGTACCATCTATGCGTCCATGGCAAACGATAACAACGAGATTATTATCTCCTGTCCTGTTGCTATTTTTGTGCCGGGTGTAACGCTTCAGTTCGTTGCGAGCACGCACAACAGTCTGAAGTACGCCAAGTTGAATGGTGTTGATTATGACGGCGGTTATGCATGGAACGGTGATACTATCGATTTTGCTTTCGTAGCAGACCAGGGATATGATTTCTTCGAGGTAACACACGATGAGGGCTTTGAATTAGGAGCCAAAATGCCGGTTGATGAAAGCAAGGCAGATGCGGACGGTATTGTCAAATTTGAGTGTCCTCCTGCATCGTTAAGCCCTGAGTTCGTGCTGACTGCCTACGAGGCTAAGCACGTTACGCTCACGCTTGAGGTCAACGGACAGCCGTTCGAGAATGGTGGCATCGTACGTCCGCTCGATACGGTATTCTACCAGTATGTAGCCGACCATGGCTATGAGTTCTACAATGGCGATACCATTTACGACAACACGCTTGTCGTCTATCGTGATATGGCTACCAACGACACTATCCGCGTCTTCTATGGCTATGGCGACGCTACGATCAAGAATCCGCAGATCAAAGTTGAGATGCTCGATTCCACTACGGCGCATATTTCTTGGACCGGTATCTTTACTGAGTCGAAGATCCTCGTTACGCCTGTTAGTCTGGAGGGCGTTGATCCTCGTTATGCCAAGGGCTTTACTTTCGTCAACGAGCGCGAGCTGGTTGTCGATACGCTCACACCGGGCGAGACCTATTATATATATGTAGTAGGTACCAAGCCTGAGATGTCCGAAGTGGCTTATATTTCTTTCCAAGCCACTTACAAAGAGGGCGGCGAATCCGAATGGACTCCTTCTGCCGATTGCGGCTTTACTATCAGTATGACCGATAGCTATGGCGACGGCTGGAATGGTTGCGCTCTCCGCTTCGTAGAGGACGGCAACGAGAAGTTCTTCACTATCGCGAACCCGACTAATACCAGAGAGTACTACTCTGCTACAGATACCTACGAGTCTGCCGGTAAGGAAGTATCTATCTACTTCGTAGAGGGTAGTTACAAGAGCGAAATCGGTGCTACCGTAACCGATGCTTATGGCTCCGTAGTATTGGAGATTGAACCGGGCCAGGCAAGCGATTTCCAGAATGGCCAATTGCTCTTCCGCGGCGTCCTGTGTAATGGCTGTAAGGCTATGATCGAGGATGACGCTATCTACTCTGCCGACAGTACCAGCTTCTCTATTGGTTGGTCGGCTGTCAACTCGATTGCTTACGACGTAGTGGTTACCCAGAAGTCTAATCCGAAGGCTGCAGAACTCGAAGAACTGGCTGTCCGCCAGGAGTCTGCCTATATCGCTTGGACAGGCGAGCCACAGATGGGCTACAACGTATTCGTGCGTGGTATCTGTGCCGACAGTGTTCCGGGCGCATGGAAGCGATTCTTGGTATATGAGCAATCTACTGATCCGGAGCCATGGGCACGTCTGCACGCTAAGACCATTACACCGGATTATACCGAGACGGGCGACTTGCTGCAGAATGCTGTGATTTTCAAAGAAGGATACGGTATTACGCCAACGTTGTGCTACAAGCTCAGTCTGGCCGATACCACCGATGCGGTCCTCTCGTTCAAACTGGAGCACCAGACTTCCAACTACTCCTATGGTGTAGTCTTGGCCGACACCGCTGCTAACGGCACTGATCCTATGGCAGTTGTCCAATTCTTCATGCCGGGCGATACGCTGCGTAATCTGGTGGACGGAGAGTATATCTTTGTTCTCACCGAGGACCAACTGGATGAGTATACCTTCAGCCTGAAGACGCCTAAGTATCTGGTGGCTAAGCCTATGGTGCCTGACTTTACCGAGACCGGCGACTTCACCGAAGCGCTCATCTGGCCTGCTCCGTTCGGAGGCGAATATCCAACTGTATTGTACAGCTATACGCCTACCGATTCAGCGGCCAACGTGATGCTCTCGCTAACGACTACGGCCTATGGTTCGACCGGTATGCTCTACTCGCCGTATATCTACTATCTTGTCTATCGTGATACTCTCGATTATAATCATCTCATCTACTCCGATCCGGTCGGTCAAAGTACCTTCCCGGGTAAGTTTGAGATGGGTCACACCTACTATGTAGCGATCCTCTTTGACACGGACAGTGATGGCGAGTTGACCGATGACTATACTATCACGCTCAAGCATGTAGCTCCGCTGCCAACCAAGGTCATTACGCTCGACTTCGTTGAGACAGGCAACTATACCGACGCTGTCGAGTGGACCAATCCTTACTTCGGTATGGAGACCTACGCCAAGGCGTATAGTTTCACTCCGACCGACTCTGTCGAGGTGCTCTTGACCGTCAATGGCAACAACGCACTGAGTGGGGCAGGTATCTTCCTCTTCCGTAATGAGATCTCTCCATCTACTATGTTCAATGCCGTGGCAGTTCCTACTATCGGCAGTATGATGTGCGCTAAGGACTCTACCTATATCCTCGTCCTCAGTTCGTTGCCTATGTACGGTGGCAAACGCACCGATACCTACGAGCTGCGTATCGAGCAACTGAAGGAACAGATCGAGCCGGAGGTAACGGCTGTGATCGAACCGGATACGCTCATCAGAGATATTCTCACGCTCGATGACTATTCAAGCACTGCGGATGATCTTATCAAGATCTACGAGTACGTAGCTTACAAGAACGAAAAGGTATCGTTCGGTCTCTTTGTCAACGATACTATACCGGGTATTTCTGGTGGTATGATGTTAATGCCGTTCCACGGGTCTGTATATAAGGACTCGATCAACTCCTCTGGCTCGTCGTTCGCATCGATCAGTCCTTATATGTCTCTGACTGAGCTTACCGGTAGCAAGGAGGGTACCCACTACTACTTCGTTATCGCTGCTAGCACGTCTATGGGAGTCCTCGGTCTGCCGTTCAATTTCCATTTCCGCCGTGAGATGGATTACGACAATCCTAACGTGCTCCAAACCGTCGAGGTAGGTCAGAACTACATACGCGAACTGACGTTCTTCGATGACTATACCTACCACTATTGGCCGGGCTCGGCTCAGTCGTTCGAGTTCCACGCAGAGAAGGGCAAGACCTACAAGATCTACATGCGTGCTACCAACCCGAACTACAGCAGTGGAACTCTCTATGCTTCTGTGCTTGACACGAGACTGAAGAAGGGTACCTACGGTGGCAACATTGTATCTACCAACTATACTCAAGACGCTAACTGGTGCTCTTGTAGTTTCACTCCGGATTCTACCGGCAACTATGTGGTAATGTTCGACACGTACCTCAACTCGAGCTACATGAATATGGATACCCTCGGCTACGAGTTCCTCATTTCCGAGTATATCGAGTTCTGGGATATGATCGCTGATGCCGAGTATGTGGCTACGCCGTATACCGAGTCGGGTGTCTTCACTTCGGCTTCGACCAAGGTATTCTACAATACCGAGTATGCCTTCCATTATCCGTACTCCAGCACCTCTTCCGCTGCAGGTATCTACAATGCTAAGGCCTACATGGTTATTGTTCCTGCCGGTCAAGAGCTCTACGTTGAGTTTGGTAGCCAGAAGGATGTTAGGATCCAGATCTACGACTTCTCTACCGAGTCGACTGCTCACTATCCTAGTACGTTCGACTACTATTCCTACGCTTATCCGTACGAGACAGGCTACATCTACAATGGTAGTTCTACCTCTAAGATGCTTTACGTAGTGGTTTCGCAGTCTAAGATGGATCTGGGTGACGACGAATGGAGCCTGCGTATCGGTATTGGCCGACAGACGCTCGAACCGGATATCGCTAAGGCGGTCGCTAGCCAGGATAAGGTAACGATCTACAACAACCAGGGCGAACTCGAGGCAGTGGCAGCACTTAGTGCTCTCCAACTCTCCGCTATCGACGCCGCTACGGGTGCTACTATCGGTTCGATCCGCAACAATAGCGCTTACTGGGTTGTTGATCTCCTCAACAACAAGGCTCGCTTCGAGGCGAACGACAGTGACCTGCCTGTAGGTTACCGCTTCGCAGAGGCTACCGAGTGGATCGAAGTATCTATCGAAGTCCTGCCGTACGGCGAGGGTATCGACAATGTGGATGAAGAAGAGACCGTCGAGGTACGCAAGTTCCTCCACAACGGACATATCTACATCCAGACTCCGAACGGTATCTTCACTATCACCGGCCAACGAGTTAAGTAAAAGGCTAAAGGCGAGAGGCTAGGGGCTAACTAAATTTGAAATTTGCAATCTGCAATCTGCAATCTGCAATCTTAAATTTACCCCTAACCCCCTTCCTTTACCCCCTTCCTTTTAGGGAAGGGTCGGGGATAGGCCCCCTAACCCCTAACCCCTCACCGCTAACCCTTTACACACCATATAGTTTAACTATCTTATTACTATTTTTATGAAACGATTTTTTACATTAATGGCAGCCATGTTGGTGTGCGTTAGTGGAATGCTGGCTGCAGTTGCCTATACGCTCGAGGTGGTTGCTCCTGAGCATGCTACCATCACCGCTATCCAGATCAACGATGCCGAGTGGACCGGCGAAACGGTGGAAGCGGATGACACACTTACTGTCAGTCTCCAGGCCGAGCCTCTCTACGAGTTTGGAGAAGGTACAGGTAACACAACCCTCACCTTCGATACGGTGCTGTCCTCCGACTTGGCCGATGACGACGCCAAGTTCACTATCACTTGCCCTGCGCCTACTATTATGCAGGTGTACTTCGTGCATTTCAACGGTGGGTGGCACTTCCATCTCGATTCCGTTTGGCTCAACGACACTCCTATGCTCGAAAACGATTTCATGGTAAGGGAAGGAGATTATGTTGAGTACCGCTACCGTGCAGACGAGGGCTATGAGTTTGCAGTGGATATCACTACCTACCAGAGTGGCTTCACGCTTAGTTCGCCTACCGTAGATTATGGCGATACTATCCGTTTCGTTTGCTCCTACAACAAGGCTGTCGAGATTCCTCGGTACGTCCTGCTGGCTGAGGAGCCTGCGCATGCTACCCTGACGCTTAAGGTCAATAGCCAGCCGTTCGAGAATGGTGGAATCGTTATGCCGCACGATACGCTGTTCTACCAGTATGTGCTGGATTATGGCTACGAGTTCGACAATGGCGATACTGCTTACACCGCCTCTTTTGTTATCGAGCGCTTTATGCCTCAGAACGATACTCTCCGCATCCGGGGCTACGCTGACTATATCCGCATCACGCCACCGTCTGCTATGATTGATATGCTCGATTCTACTACGGCGTATATCACCTGGACAGGTATCTTCACCGAGTCTAAGGTGCTCATCACGCCTGTCGAGCTTAACCAGGACCCGCGTTATGCCAAGGGTATGACCTACGTCAACAGCCGCGAACTGACTGTCGATACGCTCACGCCGGGACAGTACTACTATCTCTATATCGTAGGTACCAAGCCGGAGATGTCTGGGGTCTTCGAAACTACTTTCCGCGCCATTTATACCGAGCCTGAAGACTTCAATTGGGAGCCTGCTGACGATTGCGAGTTTATTATCACTATGAACGATCGTTGGGGAGATGGTTGGAATGGCAACGCTCTCCGCTTCGTTGAGGACGGCAACGTACAAACCATTACCCTCACGGAGGGTTCTTCCGGCACCGCTACCTACCAGTCTTCCGCTAAACCGGTATCTATCTACTGGGTAAAGGGTAGCTATGCGGATGAAGTATCGTGCACCGTTGCGGATGCTACCGGTCGTCCGTTGCTGACTATCAATTCGGGCGATGCAGAATATTTCGCACCTGGCCAGTTGCTCTTCCGTGGAACGCTGTGCTGGGCATGTGCCGCTAAGGTGCAGTCGCTGACGTTCGATGTCGATAGCGCTGATTTCCGTATCGACTGGACGGGACCTGACGGAGTTAGCTACGATGTAGCTATCACCCAGAAGTCCAATCCTACCGATGCCGACCTCGAGGCGATTGCTTTCCGCCAGGATTCTACCTCTTATATCTGGACGGGCAAGCCGTGGATGGGCTAAAACGCCTATGTACGTGCTATCTGCGACGATACTGTTCCGGGCGCATGGGCGCACGCCTTCGTCTTCGAGGGACTGTTCGATCCTACACTCTGGGCCATGACTAATGCTAAGTCTATCGAGCTCGATTATACCGAGACGGGCGATATGCTGCAGAATGCCGCTATGGGTTCACCTGGTAGGCCTGAATTCTTCCCGATATTACCTTACCGGCTCAACCTGACCGACACCACCGATGTTGTCTTCTCGTTCCGATGGGAGAACCTGACGGACTACAACAACACCTACGTTCTACTCTTCCGCGATACTACCAATGGCACCGGCCCGTGGGAGAGGCTCGGTGAGTTCTATCGTGGCGATACCTTGCGCAATCTGTGGGGCAATACCTACATCATGGTGCTCAATGAGGGCCAACTGGATGAGTACACCCTCAGCTTAACTAAACCGAAGTATCTGACGGCTAAGCCTATCGACTTGGGGTATACCGAGACGGGCGACTTCACCGAAGCACTGCCTTGGCCTGCTCCGCTTCTCAGTGGCGAATGTCCGACTCACCTCTTCAGCTATACGCCGACCGATTCGGTGGTTAATGTCATCTTCGAGGCGACAACCAATACTCCTATCAGCTTCTCATCCATGCCGTCTATGGCATACTTCGTCTTCCAGGATACGCTGGATCTCAACCATTTGTTGGCCGCATATGTTATCGGGACTGCTTTCGTTGCCGAGCTGCAGAAGGGACATACCTACTACTTCGCTGTCTGTCTCTGTCCGGATGCGGGTGGTCTTCTGACCGATGACTATACTGTCACGCTCAAGCAGGCGCAGCCGTTGGTGGCTAAGACCATTACGCTGCCTTATACCGAGTCGGGCGATTATACCGATGCTGTCGACTGGTCTAACCCATACTTCGGTATGTCTACCGTTTCCAAGGCATTCGCCTTCACGCCGACCGATACCGTCGATGTACTGATCCATGTGAGCGGCGACAACGCACCGAGTGCGGCAGGTATATTCACCTTCCGCGGTAACCTCGAGACTATGATTAGTGGAGAGGCTTGTCCTACCATGACTCGTATCACGTGTCTCAAGGATTCGACCTATATCTTCGTCCTCAGCTCGATACCTATATACGGTGGTAAGCCGACCGATACCTACCAGATCAGCTTCTCTGAACTGACGGAGAAGACCGAACCTAAGGTAACGGCTGTGATCGAGCCGGATACTATAGTAAGCGGTCTCATCACCGAGGATGACTTCGTAAGTTCTACCAACCAACTGGTACGTGTGTACGAGTACGTAGCTTACAAGGAAGAGCACGTGGCGCTTGGCCTCTTCCTGACCGATACGCTCCCGGGTATGAGTGGCTATATGCCGTTCTCCGGACGTATCTACAAGGATACGCTCGATTTGAACGGGGGCTATACGTATTTCGATGACGACATGAGTACGCTCACGCTGTTCGGTAGTGCGGAAGGAACCCACTACTATATCGCTATCGTCGATTACTCCGCTTATTCGCTCAGTGGACTGCCGTTCAATCTCCATTTCCGCCGTGAGATGGATTACGACAATCCTAATGTGCTCGCTACGGTCGAGGTAGGTCAGCTCTATACGAGCGAGATGACGCTCTTCGATGAGTTTACTTACCATGATACGAATGCTTCGGCTCAGTCGTTCCGCTTCCATGCCGAGAAGGGTAAGAACTACAAGCTCTACATGCACCTTACCTACTGCCGCTACAACACTAACGAGATAGCTATCTCCGTCCTCAACCCGTTGCGCAAGAAGGGTACCTACGGTGGCAACCTCGTTTCCGCTGGCAATGGTGAGACCTCGGGCTGGTTCGTCACCAATTTCACTCCGGATTCTACGGGCGACTATGTTGCGATGTTCGAGCATCAGCTCTACGAAGATTACATGGCTCAAGATACGCTCCGTTACGAGTTCCTCATCACCGATTATATCGAGTTCATCGATCTGATCAACAGTGCTGAGTATGTCGCTACGCCGTATATCGAGTCGGGTAGCTACACTTCGGCTTCGACCAAGGTGCTCTACAACGATACCTACAAGTTCCAGGGTCCGAGTTCTGACGCCTTCTATTACAACGGCGGAATCTACAACGCGAAGGCGTATATGGTTATCGTTCCTGCCGGTGATACCTTGCTGATTGAGCACGGTGGCGACAAGGATGTCATGATTTATGTCTACGACTTCTCGTCCGAAGACAATGCTAAGAGTCCACGCGTCATCGACGAAGAAGGTGAAGGCTATCCGTTCGAGATTAGCGTCTTTGTCAACACCAACAGGATGGCTAAGATGTACTACGTCGTTATCACTGAGTACGATACCGAGCTCGACGGTGGCGAATGGAGTCTGCGTATCGAGTTGGGTATGAAGAACCTCCGTCAGCAGGATATCGCTAAGGGTGTGGCTAGTCAGGATAAGATCACTATCTACAACAACCAGGGCGAACTCGAGGCTATTGCTGCTCTCAGCGCATTGGATCTCTCGGCTGTCGACGCCGCTACGGGTGCTACTATCGCTACTATCCGCAACAATAGCGCTTACTGGCAAGTAGATCTCCTCAACAACAAGGCTCGCTTCGAGGCGAACGAGAGTGACCTGCCTGTAGGCTACCGCTTCGCAGAGGCTACCGAGTGGATCGAAGTGGCTATCGAAGTCCTGCCGTACGGCGAGGGTATCGACAATGTGGATGAAGATAAGACCTTCGAGGTTCGTAAGTTCCTCTACAATGGCCATATCTACATCCAGACTCCTAACGGTATCTTCAACATCACCGGCCAACGAGTTAAGTAAAAGGCGAAAGGCTAGGGGCGAACCAACCTCCCTTCCTTTCAGGGAAGGGTCGGGGATAGGCCCCCTAACCACTAACCCGTCAATAGAAAAGAGAGTGACCTCCGGGCCGCTCTTTTTTTGTATCCGGGGTCCCCAAACAATTTTATTTTTTGGGGAGAGCGGAGGCAGGCTGAGCTTTAAGGCCGCCAAGCGGACTTCCGTGCGATGCCTTGCCGAACGCGCCCATCCGGGCCGCCCTTTTTTTGTCTTTCGTCTTTCGACTATCGACTTTCGACCAACGGCGTTAGCCGTTATTCTGGTCGTAAGCATCACCGCATACTTTCCACAGGTACGCCGTGAAGGTCTTCTTGCCATCGGGTTGGTCTTTCTGCGCGACGAAAGCGGCTTGGTCGGCTGCGATAGTACCCAGGTTCTGACGACGTGCTGCGACTGCGCGGCTAACTGCTGCGAACTTAGTACGGCGGTTCAACTCATCCTGGTCGGGCAGGGTAGAGCGGTTGTACTCGCCGATGGCGTAGAGCCTGGTGCATACGGGGTTCAGCGTCGGTGCTGTGCGGTGTGTCGCCAGGAGCGCGCTGCTGTGTGAACTGTGAGCCGACCCTTTCTTAGGTCGCTTACTCAATAATCCGGAAACATACTCGATTCCTTTCATCCATTTTACTTCTGCCATAATAATTAAGGTTTTAAGGGTTAATAACTAGAGTTTCTTACTTGCATCGTACGATTCTACGGTGCGGGTTTGGATCATCACGGAGGTGTCTCCTTTCTGATAGTACTCACTTTGGTTGGTGATGGTGCGGACGACATTGCAGCTCTGCAGGCCTAATCCGGCCACAACGGTTGCACATGCCACTGCCAAAATGCCTGCCACCAGTTTGATGATTTGGTTGATGTTTGATTTCTTTTTCATAGCTTGGTCCTTTTTTCTAAAATCTGCTGCAAAAGTAATACAAAAAGCGGAGACCAACAAATCTCCGCCTTCTGTTTGGTCATCATGCTGACTTTTTCGTCGAAAGGTCGTACCCTGCGTAGTTGCTCAAATCGTGTACTTCGGTGATAAACAGGAATTTACGTGCATGCACCGCATGTTTGTATTTCTTTCCGAATTTACGGTAGCGCAGCCAGCCGCAGAGTAGGGTATTCAAGCCTTTCAGACCCACATTGGCATTTATGGCCGCATCCAAATTCTTTGCTAATTGTTCTTTACTTATCTTCCTCATTTTCTTTTTCCTTTCTGTATGTGTTACGTCTTATGCTGAACATCACCCCGCCGTTGCGACGATAACATCTCAGCACGTAACCTCTTCTTTTCAGCAGCCTGCGCAACGAGCGCATATCTGCATCATTTTCTACATAACATTTTGCCATTTACTCGTAACTTTACCGAGACATCTACCTGACATAAACGACTTGTTCTCCTGTCGGATTCTCCATCCGCCACCCATCTCTCGCCTCTGTCGTTCCAAATCGTTCATAGTACTCTTTGAATGTCAACACTTGCCGCTTAGGCGTAGCAAAATCCTGCAAGTAGTAGTACGGATTTCTCTGTTTTGTCTGCGTGCCAGCCGCCTGATGTTGTTGCAACTCCGCCAATATGGCTTTCTTCTTTTCCTCCGCCTGCCTGCACCACAGATCGTAGCACGCATTGTGACGATTGGTGAATTCAGCCGGCACCTGGAAACTGTCCCAAAATATATCAAAATCGTTTTGCATAAAATCTTCAATCCTAAATGTTAAATCTTAAATCTTAAATTTGCCTGCCGCCTGCCCGCCCCCATCCGTTTGGGGATTTAGGGGCATAGTATATACACAGCAAGCAGGCAGGCTTTTCTTTTTTAATTTTCTTTGCTTACTTTCTTTTATTGGTTTTCTTTTGGTCAACCCGGGGCCCCCAAGTTCCCCTCCTTTTAGGGAGGGGTTAGGGGTAGGCTCGTTACCCTATCACCATTTACCGTTTCACTTTGAGCGTACGTTTCACTTCGCGCTGCAGGTACGGGTGTTTCTCCAGCAGTTTATTGATTTGCAGCTTACGTTTCACGGTCAGTTCAGCCTGTCGGCGAGCCAGCTCTTTCTTCTGCTCATCGATGCGGTAAATCTGTTCGAAATCGCGACCTTCCAGCGGATTGCCTTCCGCGTCTTCAAGAATCACTTTCTCTTTTTTCTCCACGTAGAATCGACCACCTTTGTGCTCGAATTCAGTGCCGCTCTCGTACTCTGCAGGGTGCATTATCTGCGCCAACTCGATACCGAAATCGGCCATACCTTTGTTGTTTTGCGCGTCGCCCTTCACCAGCAGTTCCTCTGCATCGCTCAGGATAGCGCATACGCGGTTCATCTGTAGTGCATCTACTTCTGCCTCTTCGGCCAGCAGGTCTGCTTGCAGCAATACTGCTACGTGCTTTGCATCCAATACTCCGTTACCAATCAGTTTGATAGTTTCTAAATTTAGTGTTGCCATTGTTTTGAAAGTTTTGTGCTTGGCTTTGATCGAACGGCCGTTCACGTGTACACAAGTCTCAAAACTTTCGCGGTTAATAAATAAAGTTACAGCGCCTCTCTTTCGAAAGACGCTGCAAAAGTACTGCTAATTTTTGACCTAAAAGTCTAATTTTTAGACTTGTGTCTCGCTATCTTTTTTACATTGCTTATAGTCGCGGTTGTATTTCTCGAACCAGTTGTAGTAGGTTTGTTTTGTGAC
>JAEESF010000002.1:0-207513 GCA_016286205.1 Paludibacteraceae bacterium
AGTGCCACCTTAAAAGCGAGCTTTTCGGTAGCCCTTGCGGCTACACCTCACACCCTAAGGGTGTAAAGCACTTGTCACACCGTCGGGTCAAAAACAATAAAAACATTTTTTTTCATCCTGCAAGAACAATTTTATTCTCGCTATCCGATAGGAACAGAAGGATGCATTGCTCAAATTTCTAACGATCTCATCACGCAGCAAAAACATTTTTATTCCTCTCTAACTAACATGAACAACAAATGGTAGTCTGATTATCCGGGGAATGAACAAGGAATATGTAAGGAATATCTAAGGAATCCATAACGATTGCGCTTGGCAAAGACGGTCAGAAAAAATGTACTGGCACTATTGACACTTTTGGCACTTTGGGAGGAAAAATGTAGTGGCAGCATTGTTGGTTCTAGGGTAGAAAGTGTCAATTGTGCCAAAAGTGCCATGCAAAAATTTACATAAGATTCTTGAGATAGTTGAGACAGTAGGAAGGAAAGTTTCTCAAGAATCTCAACTGTCTCATGCGATTTTTTAGAGGTTTTCAAAAAAGGACCAAGCTGAGAAACAAAGGAAAATAATAAAAAATAAGAAGAAAATAATAAAAATAGCGCTGCGCGCCAAAAATAATAATTATAAACAAAAACGCGCTTCGCTTACGAAAACAAACAAAAACAATAAAAACACTGTCTCCAAGTTGTAACTCTACGAGTTTACGTATCCACGCTCTATAGCGCCGCTTATAAGCAAGCTTAACGCGTCACCATATTGCGCGCCTACACCTCCACATAGGAGGCAAACAACTTGGAGTCAGCAAAAACAACGATTTTGTTATCAAAATCTAGATGAAAGGTGAGAGGACGAAAGGTTAAAGGCGAAAGGGTGTTTGATGCGCCTATGGCGCGTGTAGAGCAGCAGAGCTGCGTTTAGAGCCTACGGCGTTTAGAGGGACTGCGCTCCGTTTAGTGCAACCAAAGGTTGCGTTTAGAGAGATTTGGTTGATTGCTGTTTGCGGGAACGGAGACGGAAAGCCACATAGACTCCCGCAAGCAGAACAAAGAGCAACCAAGGAGTAGAACCTACGGGAGTGTGATTACCATCAATGAAAGGATCATCCGAGTTACCACCCTCATCCTCTCCGTTTACTCGGCGCGGACGAGAAGTCGTGCTATAGGCTTCTTCGTCTGCCAGAGAACGTGCAGCAGATGCCAGATTCTTGTCCGTAATAGAAAGAGCCGGCAAGGCGATAGTAGCCATTCCCGCTGTACCGGAAGAACTAGCCGAATAAGTACGTCCAGTGCTTGATCCAGAAGAGAGAGAACCTGCGGATACTCCACCCTGTGCGCCTATAGTCTGTACTTGCGCGGCAGATGTAGTGCGCAGCGCTCGCATAGAGACTTGGGTAGAAGGCATATTGCGTCGTGCAGAAACCGGTTTATAACTCATCTGCGGCGCAGACGAATTGAGGAATGCAGACGTGGACTGCATATTAGCCTCCGGAAACACTGCCGCATTGTACCTTGCAAGCGAGGAAGACGTAAGTGCAGGAGATGCGTACACCGTCTGCACGCACATCGCGCAGACAAGCAGTAATAATATGAAGATTCTATTTATTTTCAATTTCTTAGCCTAGCCCCACCCCACTCGATTCGAATGTCCACCGGACTTTCTCCGTCTGAAAGAAAGGGAGTAAAGTTCTATCTCATTTAATCTCTACACCAACGGCATTGTATACTTTATCGTCATAGATTATAAATAACTGACCATTGTGGATAATCTTGCGAGGTTTAGCGGCATCGTAAATCTCGTCTATTCCAGTAGGCGTCTGCGGAGCTTGCGCACGGCGAACGATGATCTGGAAACGATCATTAACAGCGCCAGTTTGGTTGGCAACGAAGCTATAATCATTCAACAACAAATCAGTCGTTGTTCCTTGTGCCTTATCAATAAGTTCGAGAACCTCGAGGCCATAGATATCATAGTGATCAAAGTCGAATGCGAAGGTATATTCTCCTGTAGCCGGGAATGTAACACCTACAGGTATCGGCGCGATAGCATCGTCGTCAGAGAGACCATTGAACGCCAATGGTTGCTCATACTGATTGATGGTATAGAGATTCAACGCACCTTCGTTGGATATCTTAATAAGGTCCGCACCAATCTCATACGCAGGCGTGTATTCGTCACAGAGAACTACACCTGTACGGTCCATGATGTTATTTCCACGCAGTTCAATACCGGTATAGAAGGGTACATCCGGATCAGCAGCACGCATGTATGCAGGTGCGCTATTACGGTTGATACCTGTAGACTTGAAGTACATCTGGTTGCCCGAGTTGATTTGCACAAATACTGCTTCATACGGACGCAACGTGTGAGTACTTGTACGTACTTGAGAGTAGCGCTTTCCTTTTTCAGCAGACGGATTGTACAATGTGAAATACGGAACCGTAGCTGTTGCGCCTTCGGTAATGACATAGTAGCCATCATCATCTTTCTCCCACACTCCGGTTACAATATCATTAGCATCTCCGGGTGCATAAGCATGGAGATAAGGATTACCCACAAGGTTCCATCCTACGTGTGCTGCATTTTTGTCATCGTTTGCGGAAGAAGGTTCTACATTAACAACCTTTGTAGAGTTTTTCTCTGCCGCAGCCCAAGAGTCGCCCGGTTTCATTGTGAAACGAAGAACACGTTTAGTGTGCATACGACCGTCTGCTTGTGTTGTATTGGCTTGATCCGCAATACCAACATTATATCCTTGACCTGCTTGGATTGTATAGTCTCCGCCCTTAGCAGCGACGTGTGACCAATATGTAGTAGCCAAAGAACTACCGTTCACATCTGCAGCACGGAGAGCACCGTTGTAGTATTTTACCCAGAAATCAGTACGATATACAGGTGATTTACCATTTGCTTCCAAGTTAGAATATGAAACTTGCTGTACTTGTGCATCGAACGGAAGTGTCATCCAATAGTAACGGTTCTCATCAATACGGCGGTCATGATACATTTCTCCATTCTTTAGCACAATATTACCCGTGCCATTGAAAGTGATATTCTGTCCGCTATTAGTATTTGTGAACACATCTCCTTCCGTAAAGAGGATAAGCGAGTTTACTGTAAGCGTAACACCCGTGTTCACAACCAACGAAGCATTATCATAGAGCGTGAGGTTGTGTATTGTCTTATTAGCATTAACAGTTAACGTCTTGCCAGACAAAACAACCACATCACATTCTTCACTTTTCGCAGGCAAACCGATGGCATTGATATTCGCGTTAGCAGCCACCACGAATGGGATGTTCAGACGCGAAGTAGTACCTGCCCATGTAAGAGGTTTCTTGGAACCAGCAGGAGCAGCGGTTGTATTATACAAGAACTTGTATGTTCCATCATCCTGTGGTGTCGGGTCACCCATAGCACCAGTCATATTCGGTGTGCCCGAGAGAACATAGGATTCCACATAAACATAGTAATCATCACCCTCTTTGTCCCAACGAAGTGCATCTACACTTTCCGCACACATAGGATAAGAATGGTAGGTCGCTTGCTGTTGGTAAAAATAGAGAGTCGGCAAGTTTTCATCATCAACCGTATTGAAATAGTTAGATGTGAATCCTAAATATTTCGTATTGGTCAATGCTTGTATTGAGCGGACATAGAACACTCCACTTTGAACAATAATCACAAATTGGTCATTTGCACTGCCTGATGTAAGCAACGCATAGCCAGCAGTACTCAAATCCAAATATACGTTGCGGTCTGCATTATAGAACTCAAAAGCTCCACGAGTTCCTTGTACGCGCCACTCAAGAGCAACATCATCAGAAGTAATAACATTGGATGCCGGTGTTACGGTTTTAGATGCAACATAATTAGTATTTTGTGCAGTATTGCTCATCGCACGGTTACCGGAAGTAGCGATGATATAATTGAGACCTATACGTAAGTCAGCCAAAGAAGAAATTCGCTTGTAAGTATTTGTCTTCTGCTGATAAACAGCGTAGAGGGTTCCATTATTTACAGGAGGATTATATGTAGTACCTGCCGGCAAAACATCGAGAGGTAGACTGCTTGATTCTTCAGAAATCGGTTCGGTAGCCCAACCAACAAACTCCCAGCCTTCTTTACTACAATCGGAGTTGGCATATGCATCCGGAAGAGTAATTCCCGCATATGCGGCTTCTTCTGTCAACGAAGCCGCACCTGCATTACCACCGCAACCATCAAAGTTAACCGTGAACGGATCACAGTGCGGCCAAGAGGTAAATTCACTCATTTGGCGATAGACATAGAATCTCTCATTTGAACTATTATTTGTATAAAAATAGTGATTTGTTCCTTCATAGCGCATATATTTTGAGGTTGTCCTATCTCGCATTGTAAAATAGAACGCTGTAGTAGGCCTTGCAAAATTATATGCCGTTCCTGTATTGGCTGTAGTAGTATGTCCATTAGGATTAGTATTATCCGATGCCAGATATTTCGCAGTTGCCACATTTTGGAAAGTACAATTATCGTGTGTTCCGTTCATTACCCACATAGCATTTTCCTCATCTTCCTCAATGAAATAACCTTCTTCGCCCATCGGTGCAGCTGCACGCGTACCCAACAAATAGTTATTACTATACTGAGTGGATGTTATCTCCCAATCGTATGTTCCATCGTATCCGGTAATAATATATTTATCACCCGCCACCATTTCTGTTGGCTGATAGAGTATCTGGAATTTGGGAATATTTCGTTTAAACACAGCATAAAGCGTCACGCCATTTCTGGATGGCGCATATGAATCTTTATGCAAGCCTGTATAATCAAGTTCTTTCACAGAACCGACTTCACTTCCCTCTTGCCAACCGGCGAACTCCCATCCATCTTCCGGACAAAGAGGTTCGACTTCCGGAAGAGGAATACCACTACCTGCTGCAGTTTCTTTTCCCGGTCTTAGTTCACGACTTTGAGTATCTGTAAATTTTCCTCCTGCAGGATTTAATGTCACACTAAATGGAGTACAGTGCGGGAAAGAAGAACGCGTGGCATAAGTTGTAACTTTTTTGTAAATATAAAAAGTATTATTGGAATCATCATTTTGATATTCGAAACGATTTTGATTTCCACGCCACCTCAAATAATAATATGTATCACTAAACCAACCTGATTCTACATATCGTAACTTAAAGGGAGAGTTATTGTTCGTTACCGAACCTGCCGAAGCGGCACCTCCACCATTGGCTAAACGATATGTATTATTATCAGTACCATTGAAAAAATAAGTACCGCTATATGTCCACTCCATAGCAGCCGTGACGTCGGTAGTAATTCTATTATTTGCTACATTAACAGGTGTACCATTCCAGCGATCATTTCTGTCACTATAGGTCACTGCCCTATTGTTACAAACCAGAACATACACTTCTCCCTGAATTATTTGGTCTTTATTCGTTATTAACTCATAATACGTTGCATCTTCACCCGCTTGATAGACGGCATAAAGGGTCGTACCATCGTATGTAGGAGAATATGTCCCGTTATAGAGGGTTAATGTTTCCGTAGTTCCCTGAATAGGCGTTTCCGGATACCAACCTGCAAAAGACCAAGCGGAACAAGCATCGTCAACTATAGATGCTGTGGGCAAGTTTACTATTTGGCTCCCACTTGCGGTCTCAAGAACATCCGTTGTGGATGCAGCGGGCGAAGTACCAGATATAGTTCCATCTAAGGCATCAAGATGAACTGTCCACTGAGAACAATTTGGAAAGGACGTATACTCGGCCTCTTTTTTGTAAATATAGAATGTCCAATCATTGCTTGTGCCCATACGGAAATAATCTTCTTCATCTTCGCTATATGTCAAATAGTACCCTCCCGATTCAAAATTAAAAGCGCCATTGGCCGCTGTTACAGAACAAGAAGCTCCCGAATTAGCCAAGATTTCTTCATTATAAGTACCTATTGTATTCCAAGTACCATTTCTAAGATAGTAAGCAGTTTGCCAACCACGACGCAAATATAGTTGCTTATTATTTGCCGAATTTGTCCAATACCAAGCATTTTCACTGCCCGTCAGATTCCATACAACAGCATTGGCAGGATTCTCTATTACACCCGCATTGGGGGTCACTTGTGTAGCCGAAATTCGATAGCATGTTGCATACACATCATATGTTGTATTGTATGGAGTATAAGTGTATGATGTTGCCTCGCGCTCCCCAACACTTTGCGTATTTCCCATTGCATAATAGGATGGGCCGTAATAAGTGTCGCCATCATGGTCATAATAGCACACAATGAGATATTGGCTACCTGCATGCAAATCAGAGGTTGAGGTAATACGTGTGTAGCGGTCAGCCGCAGCACCTGTACGTCGATAAACTGCGTACAGATTCATATTTGCCGATGGAGTAATGTTAGTATTTGAAGCCTGGTACGCAGGAGTTCCATCTCCCTCTACCGGTCCATCTATCTTCCACCCTACAAAGTTATACCCACGACAACCAACAGGATCACTGATAAGCGTATTAATCCTATATGCTGTCCCTGCTTCTCTTTTCACTGTAGTCTCACTTCCGTCAGCATGGAAAGTAATATTTACTTGCACTGCCAGCGCGGAAAGCGTGGAGGCAATGAGAGCTAGGAGTAACAACTGAAATTTCGTTTTCATAATCGCGAGTATTTAGTCGTGTGTATATGCGTGCTTAATTTTGCGTATGTGCGTGCGTTGCGCGCGTGATTTCATAACAAATAGGGACGCCTCTGCTAAAGGCATCTCACGGTTTTTCGGTTTGGGTCGAAAACCTCTTTTTGACACATTTACAGCATTTTAGACCGTTTTGTATCAAAAACGCCGCAAAAGTACAAAAAATATTTGACATATGCAAGTATTTTGTGATTTTTTTTTATATTTTTATATAAAATCAATGTGTTTTTTGATGAAAAATGATACCAAAATTTTAGAAAAGAGACAATAATAAATCTAAGAAAAAAAATAATAAAAATACCGCTTCGCGGAGAAAATAATAATTATAAACAAAAACACGCTTATCGCTCACGAAAACACCCTGCCGCTGTGCTACTTGGTCTTTCGGCCTACGCGGCCTTAGCGTATTTGTCTACTAATTCGCGTTTTTGAGCGAGCTCAACACACAACTTAATATCCAATTCCGCGCAGCTTAAGCTGCTTAAAGCCCATGTATCACACCGCTCGGGCAAAAACAATAAAAACAGTTCGTTTTCGCTTCCCATTCTCTCTCTTAGAGTTAAAACAATAAAAACAGGAGGTAAATCACTTATAACTCCGCCAGCGAAAACAACGATTTTGTTCTCAAAATCTACAAAGAAAAAGCCCGCCCGACTCGACGCTAATACAGAAAGGCGGTCGCCCTCTATGCCATAGCTACGCTCCCCGCTGCTATGGCCATTCGGAGTGCCAAGTCAAGGCACTCCTCCACCCTGTACGCCGCTTACCCTATTGCTTGTAAACAAGCAGCGCGACCGCAAGGGTCGCGCCGTTCTAATTGCCTTTCTAGGCGGAGGCCGCTCCTTCCACTACTCTGGAAGGACGCTCCGCATAATGCATTCAAGGCATTATTTCACTTCCTCGAAATCAACGTCTTCTGCGGTATTGGAACCATTGTTGGCGTCAGAAGAAGCATCGCCGGCAGTAGCTCCGCCGTTAGGTTGAGATTGTTGCGCTTGCTGTTGGGCAGCATACATCTCAGCCGATGCAGCTTGGAATGCGGTCATGAGTTCGTTGTTAGCCGCTTCGCAGGCATCTGCATCGCGTTTCTCGTAAGCCTCTTTGAGTTTCTTGAGCGCTTCCTCGATAGGTGCCTTTTTGTCAGCAGGAATCTTATCGCCGAGTTCGGCTAACTGCTTCTCTGTCTGGAAGATAGTAGCGTCGGCTTTGTTGAGTTTGTCAGCCTGCTCTTTGGCCTTTTTATCAGCCTCAGCGTTAGCTTCCGCCTCCGCCTTCATACGCTTGATCTCTTCGTCAGACAGACCACTGGAAGCCTCGATGCGAATCTTCTGTTCCTTGCCGGTTGCCTTGTCCTTCGCAGTAACATTGAGGATACCATTGGCATCGATATCGAAGGTGACTTCGATTTGCGGTTCGCCACGACGTGCAGGCATGATTCCATCAAGGTGGAAGATACCGATTTGCTTATTTTGCGCGGCCATAGGACGCTCGCCCTGAAGCACCTTAATCTCCACAGATGGCTGATTATCCACAGCGGTGGTGAAGATCTCGGTTTTCTTGGTCGGGATAGTCGTATTAGCCTCAATCATCTTAGTCATGACGCCACCCATGGTCTCGATACCAAGGCTCAGCGGGGTTACATCGAGCAAGAGGACATCCTTGACATCGCCTGTGAGTACGCCACCCTGGATAGCAGCACCGACTGCGACAACCTCGTCCGGGTTAACGCCTTTGGACGGAGCTTTGCCGAAGAATTTCTCAACGGCAGCCTGGATAGCCGGGATACGTGTAGAACCACCTACCAGGATGATTTCGTCGATATCGGAAGTAGAGAGTCCTGCGTTCTGCAGAGCAGTCTTACACGGCGCGATAGTACGTTGGATGAGATCGTCGATGAGTTGCTCGAATTTAGCACGTGTCAGGGTCTTAACCAAGTGAGCCGGAACGCCATTGACAGGCATGATATACGGCAGGTTGATTTCGGTAGAAGTACCGGACGAAAGCTCGATTTTAGCCTTCTCAGCAGCCTCTTTCAGACGTTGCATAGCCATTGGGTCCTTGCTGAGGTCAGCGCCGCCGTTATCGGACTTGAACTCCTGAACGAGCCAGTCGATAATACGATGGTCGAAATCATCACCGCCGAGGTGGGTATCACCATCGGTAGCTTTTACTTCGAAGACACCGTCGCCGAGTTCGAGGACAGATACATCGTGTGTACCGCCACCGCAGTCGAATACAACGATCTTCATATCCTTGTTGGACTTATCAAGACCATAAGCCAGGGCCGCTGCAGTAGGCTCGTTGACAATACGGCGTACGTTGAGACCTGCGATCTCGCCTGCCTCTTTAGTAGCCTGACGTTGGCTATCGTTGAAGTAAGCCGGAACGGTGATGACAGCCTCCGTAACCTCTTGTCCGAGGTAGTCCTCAGCAGTCTTCTTCATCTTCTGAAGGATGATAGCCGAGATCTCTTGCGGCGTATAGAGACGTCCGTCAATATCTACACGCGGAGTGTTGTTGTCGCCCTTGGTTACCTTATAAGGAACACGCGCGATTTCAGATTGCAAGCGATCGTAGGTTTCACCCATGAAACGCTTGATAGAATAGATAGTTTTGGTTGGGTTTGTAATAGCTTGACGCTTAGCAGGGTCACCTACTTTACGTTCGCCGCCATCGATAAATCCAACAACAGAAGGAGTAGTACGCTTACCTTCAGCGTTAGCAATGACGATAGGTTCGTTACCCTCCATAACGGCTACACACGAATTGGTGGTACCGAGGTCAATTCCAATAATCTTAGACATAGTTGTATGATTTTTAAATTAATATTTCACGTTTTGGATTGTCGGTCGCCCAGCGAGAGCGACGTCACAAAGAATAGGACAAAGGTTATGCCAAAGGGAATTTTGGAGGTTTTTGCACAAAAAAATCTGCCAATTTGTCATGTTTGGCAGACTTTTATAGGTTATTGGTTATTGGTTATTGGCGAATGTCAGGTTAGGTCGTAGCCATAGTGGCGGAGACGGCCAGAATTGGATCGCCAGTCCTTATCCACCTTGACGAAAAGTTGGAGATAGACCGGGCGCTGGAAGAACTCCTCAATATCCTTGCGTGCCATAGCCCCTACTCGCTTCAACGCAGAACCGGCCTTGCCGATAATAATACCCTTTTGCGACTCACGTTCACAGTAGATGACTGCACTAATGTGCAGTGTTGAGCGGCCTACCCCCTGCCCCTCCCTAGAGGGAAGGGAGTTTGTCGTGGGCGGAATTTCTTTGAAGGATTCGACTTCGACTTCTACGGAATAAGGAATCTCCTTGTCATAGTTGAGGAGAATCTTCTCGCGGATAATCTCGTTGACAAAGAAGCGTTCGGATTTGTCGGTCAGTTGGTCCTTGGGGAAGAACGGCGGTCCGACAGGCAAGGCATCGCGTATAGCGTCGAAGAGTTGCGCTACGCCGAAACGTTCTTGCGCGGAGATAGGAAAAATAGTAGCCTCGGGCAATTGGGTGTGCCAGAAATCGACCAGGCGCTCTAAGGTATCCTGAGTAGTAAGATCGATCTTGTTGATAATAAGGAAGACACGAGGGGAGCCTACCCCACCCCTTCCTGAAGGAATGGAGGAAATACGCTTAACCTTCTCGAGGAAGTCAGCGTTACGGTCGGGTGTGTCATTGACATCGGTAACATAGAGCAGCACATCAGCATCCACCAGGGCTGAGCGCGAGAACTCAAGCATCTTTTCCTGCAGGCGATAGTTAGGCGACAGGACTCCCGGAGTATCGGAATAGACCATTTGGAAATCCTCACCATTGACAATACCCAGAATGCGATGACGGGTGGTTTGTGCCTTAGACGTAATGATAGAAAGGCGCTCGCCCACCAAGGCATTCATGAGTGTCGATTTGCCGACGTTAGGATTGCCGACAATATTCACAAATCCGCTACGATGATCCATTATAAAAAGAAAAAAAACATAAAAAACACCTCCATACCTATTCGCTCTTGCGAACTCAAGTTCTTTAGTCCGATAAGACACGCTCACAAGCAAACTTGCAGCGCGCCTTATCAGTCTAAACAACACCTCTTACGAGGTAATAGCTATGTCGGCAAAAACATTAAAAATAATCGTTGCCGAAGCGGTTACATAACTGCGTCGTAGAGCTCGTCAACAGAGTTGAAGAGTTTAGCCGGCGAGAGTTTGGTAACCTTGCAGCCACACTTCTTCTCGATATCCTTCAGATTGATTTTCTTAGGATCGCCCATGAGGATAATAACCACCGGTTTGCCCTTGACATTCTCCTCGTAGAAGCGCTCGATATCGTTGAACGAAACAGCGTCGATAGCTGCCGCATTGACCTTAGACGGGTCGTCGGTGTAGCCGAGACGTTGCCAACGCTCGAAGGTAGCAGCCTTGGCACGCATAGATGGTTTAGCCGTTTGAGCCGCCTGCTTGAGCGCAGCGCGTAGAGCGTCGATCTGGGTCGAGTCTTTCGGCATATCGTTGAGAATATCCATGTACACATTGATAGCGTCAACGACCTTGTCGCTCTGCGTACCAACATAGCCGTAGAAGAAGCAATCCTTACCCGGCAGAATAGGAGTAGCATTGACACCGTAAGCGCTATAAGCCATTGAGCGTTTTACACGAATCTCGTTCATAACGATACCCGTGAAGCCACCAGACATATACTGGTTGAACGCATCGGAAGCTACGTCAATAGCGATATCGTACGGTTTACCCTTGATATAGAAGTAGAGGTCAGCCTGTTGTACCTCGCTATTCGGCAAGAAAAGAATAGTCGGTTTCTCGTAGTTCTGACGATCCTGAACGTACGGAGACTTGGAAGGTTGCATACCCTCGGTCAGAGGAAGCTCAGGAACGAGTTTCTCCTTAGGCAGCGTACCGCAGTAGAATACATCCAAAGCATAGGTACGCGCTTGAGCGATAAGCGACTGAACGCGTGGCAGGCCAAGGCCCCAGATATCAGCAAACGGCACCTCGTCCAAGTAAGACGATTTCTTGCCATACATAGCATACTGGAGAAGCGCAGATTTCTGCACAGCCGTACGTTTCTGACGGGTCAGACGATTGAAGAACTCAGAACCCTTGACACCATCCAACTGCTTCTGCTCGAGGTACGGCATAAGGAGTTGACGATTGACAAGATTCATAATCTCCTTCATATTGCCATCTTCACCAGAAATAGAGATGTAGAAGTAGGAATCGTCGCAACCATAGGAAACAGAAGCGCCAAGAGCGGCCATCTGCTGGTTGAAGTCCTTACCTTCGGTAGCAGGGTTACCCATGATACCCGCATCGTTCATGAGGGTAGCAGCATAAGGCAGCAACGGCATCTCATGCTCACCCACACCATAACGAAGATTAAGAGTGAAGATATCATTCTTGGTATTCTTGGTGTAGCGCAGCGTTACGTTTTCGCCCAGCGAGCTAATCTCAACATCGTTGAAATCGTTGAAAGTCTGCTTGAGTTCACCCTTCGGCAGTTGTTTGAAGGCCTCAGCATAAGGAGTATGAGCATCCTTGACCGGATCCAACGGTTTGATATCCGGTTTCGGCAGCGTTTTGCCCTTCATGGACTTGGTAGCCTCGTCGAAAGAGATAGTCATGCAGTCAGCACCGAAATACTTCTTCGCTACGCGAATAATCTCGTCCTTAGAGAGGTTCTGAATCTTCTCGTTGAGCGTGAAGATATCGTCGAGAGGCTGATTGTAGGTAAAGGCATTGACGAGCCAGTTCATCTTAGTAGAAGCCGACTCTTCAGCCACCTTGAACGACTGAGCGTACATGCGCTTAACCGAAGCGATGATTTCGTCAGGAATATCACCATTCTTAAGGCGGTTAACCTCCTTCATGATGATCTTCTCGGTAGTCTTGTCGTCCTCGAACATCTGTTGGTTAGCATCGTAGTAAGGCACGGCCTCGATGATGATACGACCGGTGTTACGGCGTGAATCAACAGAAACGCCTGCAAACTGCACGTCACCCTTGGTGTTGACTTGGTCGAGAAGACCCGTCTGGCCATTGGAGAGCAACATACAAACAAAGTCGAGAACATCCTCGTCAGGATCGCCAGACTTAACGCCCGGATAGATCCAGGTAACCATTGGGTTGTAGCCTAAGTTGTAGTGTTTCTTGCCCGTCAGTTTTACCTCAGGATAGGTAGGACGGATAGGCAACTCCTTAGGTTGGAGACGCGAGAAAGTCTCGGCAATCATTGGTTTGGCCTTCTGCGTATCGAAATCGCCGACAAGGACAAGCGCCATATTGTTAGGCACATACCAAGTCTCGTAGAACTCGATCAGTTTCGACAGACGCGGGTTCTTGAGGTGCTCAGGTTTACCGATTACGTCACGCTCGTACGGACATCCTTTGTAGATATCCTCGAAGAGCTGTTTGGACACTTGAGACGACGGTTCGTTAGCATACATATTGTACTCCTCGAACACATTCTCCAACTCAGCCTGGAACGTACGGAAGACAGGGTTGATAAGACGATCGGAGAAGATAGTCAGCCAACGATACATTTCTGCCTCTGGGAAGGTGTTGTGGTAGCACGTCACATCATAAGATGTGTATGCGTTAACACCTTCAGCACCGATGAGGTCAAGCAGATTGAAGAAATCCTCGGTGGAAGAGATCTTCGCCTCGCGCATGGAACATTCGTTGATTTGCTTAGCCAATTCGGCACGTACCTTTTCGTCCGTGCTCTCGCTATACTTGTCGTAAAGCGCGATGATGGAATCGTAGATAGGCTTCTCAGCCTCCCAATCGAGAGCACCGATACGTTGGGTACCCTTGAAGAGCATGTGCTCGAGGTAGTGGGCCAAACCTGTGTATTCAGCAGGTTCATCCACAGCACCGGCGCGAACTACTACGTAGCCCTCGATATCCGGTTGGTCATGATCTTCCCACAGGATAACAGTGAGTCCATTGTCTAATTTGTACTCCGAGAGCCCTTCACGGGATTGAGCGGAGACAAGCGTCATGCCACACATAAGCAGCAATGCGCTAAGTAGAATTTTTCTCATTTTTGTACTTAAATTTGGTTTATAACTATTTGTGTTGTCTGTAATGTAAAATAATTAATGAATTAGCAAATCTACGTTATATTGCGGTTGAAAAAAACACCCCTGTATAGTTTGTGTTTGAGTCGTTGAAACCGTAATCAAGCTTTGTGGCGCCTGCTCTTTCAATGCTGCAACAACAACATCTGTGCCATATAGTTCACATGCTCTTGATAACGGAATTCTAACACTATCGTTTATTCTTATTACCAATACATAAGGAAATACATAATACTCATTTGCATCAGAAGCTGTCAAATAAAAATTATAATCCATGTCCGGATAATAAATAGCCCCTGGTTCCGTATTCAGAATTTTACATTCTACACAATGTATTTCTTCGCCCGAAATATTTTCCACTATCGGTATCGTTTTCTTTTCATGAGTTTGAGTTATGCTTCTTACTTCCACAGAATTATTAGGAGCGTACACACCTATGACATTCTCTTCCAATATTGTTGTACCACGACATGATATTAACAGTAAAACCATCAAGGAGAACACTATACTTTTTATAGGTTTCATATGATATGTATAAAAATTATTAGATATTTTGTTGTTTCCAACCATAATGCAAATTCCAAAAATTATAGGCTTTCCAGAACGGATAATACCCATGATATTGAGTTAGAGAACCATTGTCTGTCACCAAAAAGAACCTATTTTTAGGTACGCCTAACAACCCTGTATTAAATGTCACGCCTATTGCCGCCCAATAATGCGGTTCCCCCTGAGGACTACCTTCTATCACGACAGGTTCGTGACTATTGTATATCCACAATCTTGGTACAATTGTAAAATTAATTGTATAATGGTTATCCCTATTATATGTTGCAGATTCTAATCCTTCTCTCATTCCTTCCTCAAATAGGGCTTGCCCTTCAAACAAATAATGACAATGTTCATACCACACTCCACATAAACCATTATCATACTCCATACTCATCATAACCCAAGAAGCAGTATTACAAATTTCTCCGTATCTTTCACATACCGCAGAAGATGTACTGTAATAAGCATAGGATCCCAGATAGTCATAAAGTTTTACATTTTCTGATTCATACCAACCATTACCATACAGAGGCAGATATGCTCCCCCAAATGAATCCCATTTCCCTCTGTACAACCATGCCATTGCTGCAGGTCCGCAATATCCTTTCCAACGCGTAAAACGTAACTGACAATCTTCGTATTCCGGCAAATAGTACGTATATGTTTGTACATTGCTCAGTACAGCCGCAATCGTATCTTTTTGTTCGCGAGACAAATAAAATCCATCTCCGATAGTATCCTCCGCTAACCAAGCAAGACGGCTATTTAATTTCACCATAGAAGAGTCATATTTGATAGCACAAAGAGCCTCATAGCCTTGCAAGGACATGATAGGAGGCATTATCTCCCCGTCATTTGTCTCAATAGGTTCTGCATATAATAAGTCCTCATTCATTAAATCTTTATCTGCTTGAGGGATATTAGATAGTTTGTCTGCCAAAATATCAAGAGGATTTGTAGAAAGAGGGGAACAGAAGTCATCCACTCCTTGCATTTCAAAACGATTATAATCTTCATTATAGACAGGAATACTATACGACATATCCCAGTCCGCATAATACACCGAAGGATACATTCCTACGTAACGCTTGTATCGGAAATCATATTCCTCATAACTTGCTGCGCCAACGAATGCTATTAATTGATCCGTCATCTTATGAGCATATACTGTAATCGTGTTCAACAATTGGTCCCCCATAATTACACCGAATTCATAATAATAAGGAGTATCATCGTAATTATAAACAATGGCCGGACGATTTGTCAATGCTATTGGGATAGGGGTACCTGCTGCCATCGATAAGTCCAAAGCCTGCCTGGCATAGTCTGGCAGGAAGGTTTGAGCGCTTGCCATAAATTCAATGAATGCATACTGTCTAGCCAACCGATAAGGAATGATACCCTCATCATTATCTAATATTGTTGCAAAACCATCTAACTCCCATATTGAAGCGAGTGGCATATGAAATAAAGCAGCTTGGCCATCATTATCATCCATGTACAATTCATGTATCTGTTGTCTTGATGTCCTATTTGTCTCTAGATCATCCGCGATGTCGTTACTACATGACACGAAACAGCACACGAACATGCAGCAGATAAATGTTTCAATATTAAGTAATCTTCTATACATAATTTGTTCACCACAAATTTACTTCAGTTTCACTACAAAAATAGTGCCATTTTAGAGTTCGAGGAGCACTTTGCCGCACTGTCCGCGGTCCATGATATCGAATCCCTGCTGGAAATCGTCGAACGCAAAGCGATGGGTAATAACCGGCGAAAGGTCGAGTCCGCCCAGCAACATCTGCTCCATCTGGTACCAAGTTTCCCACATACGGCGGCCCGTTATCCCCTTGATAGTCAGGGCATTGAAGATAACGTCGGACCAGTTGACCTGTGTGTCGGAAGGCAGAATACCCAGTTGGGCAATATTGGCACCTTTGTACATATGTTCGATCATATCGTTGAAGGCGGAAGGAGCACCAGACATTTCCAGACCTACGTCAAAGCCACGTATGCCGAGTTGACGCATTGCCCCTTCGATAGTCTCGCCTTTGGAGCCATCTACGGTCAGCGTGGCACCCATTTTCTTGGCTATCTCTAGGCGGAGAGGATTAATATCGGTTACCACAATATGCTTAGCTCCCGCATAGCGACATATACCTGCGGCCATAGTTCCGATAAGTCCTGCACCCGTGATAAGCACATCTTCGCCAAGCAACGGGAAAGCGAGCGCCGTGTGGGTGGCATTGCCAAACGGGTCCATGATAGCCGCAAAATCATCGGGGATCTCCGGACGCAGTTTGACCACGTTGGACTCAGGAATAGTAACATATTCGGCAAAACAGCCGTCCTTGCCCATTATACCTACGGAAATGGTGTTTTCGCACACGTGTCCCATACCTCGGCGACAATTACGGCAATGACCACAAACGATGTGTCCTTCGGCCGTGACGCGTTCACCCACCTTGATATTTCGTACACCCGGTCCCACGTCAGCAACCACGCCCACGAACTCATGTCCCATAGTATAAGGCGGACGACAATGGGCTTGCGACCATGCGTCCCAACGATACATATGGAGATCGGTGCCACAGATAGCGGCCTTCTTGACACGAATCAGAACGTCGTTGACTCCCACTTCTGGCATTGGAACATCTTCCATCCAGATACCAGGTTTGGCGTAACGCTTAACTAATGCCTTCATTGTATACTGTATAATGTTTATTGTTTATTTTAATACGCCTAGTTTTTTGCCAATCTTGGTAAAGGCGGCTATGCCTCGGTCAAGTTGCTCTCGTGTATGCGCCGCAGAAACCTGTACGCGGATACGCGCTTGGCCTTTCGGTACCACAGGATAATAGAAACCTGTCACGTAGATTCCTTCTTCCTGAAGCGCAGCAGCAAACTCTTGCGAGAGACGTGCGTCGTAGAGCATGACTGCACAGATAGCGGACTGCGTCGGTTTGATATCGAAACCTGCGGCCTGCATGCGTTCGATGAAATAAGCGGTATTTTCGTGCAAGCGGTCCTGCAGTTCGTTGGAACGAGTAAGGATCTCAAAGGTCTTGATGCCAGCCGCAGCGATCATTGGCGGAATGGAATTCGAGAATAGGTACGGGCGACTGCGTTGGCGCAGAAGGTCGATAATCTCTTTGCGACCCGTAGTGAATCCACCGACAGAACCGCCAAAGGCTTTTCCTAGGGTGCCGGTAATAATCTCCACTTTGCCGCGGAGGTTATAGAGTTCGGTTACGCCATGACCTGTCTTGCCTACCACTCCGGCAGAATGGCTCTCATCCACCATGACGAGGGCATTGTATTTCTGGGCGAGTTCGTATATTTTATCGAGTGGGCACACATTTCCGTCCATGGAGAATACTCCATCGGTAGCAATGATGCGGAAACGCTGCGCCTGTGCCTCTTTGAGTTTTGCCTCGAGATCAGCCATGTCGCCATTGGCATAACGATAACGAACGGCCTTGCACAGACGTACGCCATCGATGATCGAAGCATGGTTGAGCGCGTCGGAGATGATAGCATCTTCTTCGGTCAACAATGGTTCGAAGAGACCGCCATTCGCATCAAAACAAGCGGCATAGAGGATCGTATCTTCGGTTCCGAAGAAATCGGAGATAACGCGTTCCAACTCTTTGTGCGTATCCTGCGTGCCACAGATGAAACGTACGGAAGCCATGCCATAGCCGCGGGCATCCATGCGATCTTTGGCTGCCTGAATCAGTTCTTTGTTATCGGCGAGGCCAAGATAGTTGTTGGCGCAGAAGTTGATGACATCTTTGCCTCCCTCGACCTGAATAGCCGATGATTGCGGCGTAATGATGATACGCTCGTTCTTGTATAGTCCTGCCTCCTTGATCTCCGCCAAGGTAGATTGCAGGTGTTTTTGAAAATCGGTGTACATAATTAGCCTACCCCCACCCCTCCCTAAAAGGAGGGGAGAAGGATTTTGTTTTAAATGATACCCTGTTCAAGCATGGCAGTTGCCACTTTCATGAATCCGGCGATGTTAGCACCTTTGACATAGTCGATATGTCCGTCTGCTTGGCGGCCGAACTTAACGCACTGCTCGTGGATAGACTGCATAATATGGTGGAGACGGTCGTCTACTTCTTCGGCTTTCCAGCTGAGGTGCTCAGCGTTTTGGGTCATCTCGAGGCCCGAGGTAGCTACGCCGCCTGCGTTGACTGCTTTGCCCGGAGCAAAGAGAACGCCGTTGGACTGGAAGAAATGGATAGCGCCCGGTTGGCAGCCCATGTTAGAAACCTCACAGCAGCACCAACAACCATTAGCCTTGAGTTGCTTAGCATCGTATTCGGAGAGCTCATTCTGGAATGCGCACGGAAGAGCGATATCGCACTTGACAGACCATGCTTTCTTATCAGCCGTGAATTGGCACTCCTTTGGGAACTTATCGGCCATATCTTGTACCTTGTTGCGGTTAGAAGCACGCATAACGAGCATATAGTCAATCATCTCTTTGGTAATGCCGTTAGGAATAGCTACTACGCCATCCGGACCAGAGATAGCCACTACTTTTGCTCCAAGTTCGATAGCCTTGGTAGCAGCGCCCCAAGCTACGTTACCGAAACCGGAGATAGCCACCGTCTTGCCCTTGATATCTTTGCCTGCCTCGTGGAGGAGGTGTTGCGTGAAATAGAGAGCGCCGAAGCCAGTTGCCTCAGGACGCAGAATAGAACCACCCCACGTCATGCCCTTGCCGGTAAGCACGCCCGTGTGATATTCGCGTGCGAGCTTCTGGTACATACCATTGAGGAAACCTATCTCGCGGCCGCCAACACCTACATCGCCTGCAGGAATATCCTGGTCAGGGCCAATGCAACGCCAGAGTTCCAACATAAAGGCCTGGCAGAAACGCATGATCTCTGCATCGGATTTGCCGACCGGGTCGAAATCAGAACCACCCTTAGCGCCACCCATCGGGAGCGTGGTGAGTGCATTCTTGAAAGTCTGCTCGAATCCGAGGAACTTAAGCATAGAAGGAGTAACCGCACGGTGGAAACGCAGACCGCCTTTGTACGGACCGATAGCGCTATTGAATTGAACGCGATAGCCGAGGTTGGTTTGCACCTGTCCTTCATCGTCGATCCATGTAACACGGAAAGTGAAGATACGGTCGGGCTCGACCATACGCTCGATAATACGAGCCTGTTCGAACTCAGGATGTTGGTTGTAAACCTCCTCGATAGATTCGAGAACCTCTTGTACGGCTTGCAGATACTCTGCTTCGCCCGGATGCTTAGCAGCAAGTTGCTGCATGATTGTTTGTGTGTTCATTGTATGGATTAAATTGTGTTAATTGTGTTATATTATAAAATCTTAAAAATCTTATACTTTTTTGTCAGGTGACTGTCTCGTGATCGTCTCGATAAAGTCTCGTCTTTTCTCGTGCGGTGGAGAAATCGGACAAAATCTTAACGAGAGTACATTTTCGACTGCAAAATTACAAAAAAAAAATGACACACACAAGAGTATGCCACTTTTTTTTGAAAATAATTCTTATTTTCCGGTCGAGACACCTCCGCCACTACCGAGTCGGTTGAGTTCGTCCATATCACCCACCTTACGTTGCTTATGTTGCTGGTACTGACCGAACATCCATGTGAGCGAGAACATGACACGCTGAGAACGGACGGTATTTTTATACCAGCTGGCATAGCCAGGCTGCTGAGCCATATCGGTATTCTCGAAGTACATCGAACGCGCCAAATCCTGTACGTTAAGATTGAAAATAAGGCCCTTCTGCATATACATCTTCCGGATACCAAAACCCAAATAATACGTGCTGCCCTGTCGATCATAACCAGTGGTCATAGGCGACGACCAGTTGCCATCCAAGGTCAAGGTCCAATCCTTAGGAAGATAGGAAGAAAGCGTAGCGTTGACAAAACCATAATGATTGCGGTTCTCGTAAACCGGTGTGCCATCTGCCTGCTTATCGTACGAACGGTTGATGAAATGCAGCCAACCAGCATTGACCGTGAGAGCAAGCCATGCTCCCTGCATCGATTTGCTTCCATCCTCCATTGTCATATACTTGGGCACGAGAGGCAGTTCGGTGAGCGAGAGATTAGCACCATGCGTGGTACAGGTACCGAAATTGCTCCATTGGATAGACCCCATACCGTTCGGCAAAACCGTTACTTTCTGCGAGAACATATCTTGTGTATGCGCAAAAATGAAAGTCATATTTAGGTATTGAGTCCAAGAGAAATTGATCTCGACATCGTTGTTGAATTCCGGTGTCAGCTCGGTATTACCGGCCTGGTAACTATAGGCATCCACATAGGTTCGGAACGGGTTGAGCATATAATAACTAGGTCGCTTGATCCGCCGCGTATAACTAGCGCTGACCGATATCGGTTGCTGCAACTTGCCGAGCGGCGAAGAAGTATATCCGATATATGCTGTCGGGAACGGGTCGAAATAGGACTTACGTGTGACCGAATCAGCAGTCAGCCAATCGCCGTGAGAGAAGGTATATTCGCCACGCAAGCCGAGTTTGACCGACCAGTGTTCGCCGAACTGTTTGCCAACCGAGATATAGAGAGCAGCCACATGCTCGTCGTAGCGGAAAGCGCTGGTATCTGCAGGCAAGGCCACGCCGTTTGCCGTAGAATCGGTCTGCATTTGGTTGTTGGTACTAGACAGACCGTACTTAACGCCACACTCAATCATACCCGTTTGCCAGAACTTGGTCTGGAAATCCAACTTGGCGCTATAGATATCCACTATCTGACGACTGTTGATACCAAGTCCGAGCGAAGTATTGCCCAGATAGGGCTTGTCGTAACGCGTTTCCTGATAATTGATACCCGTATTGTTGTAACGGTTGTAATCGACATTGACGGTCAGTTCGCGTTCGAGTGCCTCATTGAACGTATGCGTATAGTTGAGGTTAGCCGTATGCTGCGGTGCCTTCAAACGATTGCTCGAATTGGTCTCACTATTGATGGTGTCGGTCGGACTATAGGTATAGGCGTAGTTGCGACCGGGAATAATGCGCTGGGTGACGTCCATGTACGGCACCTGAAGAATGAAACCAAACGTGTTGGCTGAGTCGATATACCAGTCGTTGCCCACCTTGAGCATATAGTACTGAAAATCAATGCCATAACCAGAATTGGAATAGGTCTCCATGGTCGGCGTCTTACGATAAGTTTCAAAATCTACATCGTTCTGCGCAAAGACCTGGGTAAACTGGCCGAATGTATATGTTTTCTCTCCGCGATAATTGAGGTTGAGCGACAGATATTCGGTATTCAACCAGCGTTTGACATCACCAAAATACATTCCTCCATAGGCCGCAGAAAGCATGCCATTCAGACCGCGCATCATATTGCGTTTGGTCTTGATATTGATGATTCCTCCCTGGCCACTAGCATCGTATTTGGCCGAAGGATTGGAGATGATCTCAATCTTCTCGATGGTGTTGCCATCTGTTCCATCGAGCATAGCCTTGAGTTGCTGGCCCGAAAGGTATGAAGGTTTACCGTCAATCCAGATCTCGACAGACTTGCCATTGACCGTGATATTGCCATCCTTATCGATGCGGACTCCAGGTGCACGACGCAAGATGTCGTTGCCGTTAGAACCAGCAGCCAAGGGCGACTGACTGACATTAAGGACCAGTTTGTCCATCTGGCGTTCGATGAGCGGTCGTTTGGCTTTCACCTCGACTTCTTCCAGTTTCTCCGCCTCTTCGCGCAGCACGAAATCAGGTCCTCCACAAACAGTCAGGAAACCGACATAGGATGCCTGGAGAATATAATTCTCAGCTGTCACATCAACAGCATAGTCGCCTTTCTCATCCGTGATGGTTCCAGTCAGCAGAGTAGAATCTTGCGCCAAGACCGAGATAGTGACAAACGGCATCTCCTGGCCACGACTGTCAAGGACCTTACCCTTAACCGTCTCGGCCGAAACCGAGACGGCGGATAAACAAATTATAACAAACAGACTAATATTTTTCATCACGAGTAAGGGTTATTTGTCCTCTTCCGACTTGGTTTGGTCAGCAGGCTTGTCGTTGCCGTACTTCTTGTACAAACGCATTTCTACCAAGAACGAGACTAGCAGACCAACGCCAATACCAAAAGCGAGGATGAGCCAGAAATAGATGTTGCTGACCTGTTGGCCACACTGCTCGAGAAGCCAGTTGATCAATGCACCTAGACCGAGGCCGAGCAAAACACATGCTCCGCGAAGGGTATCCAAGTTGATTCCACCCAGTTTACGCGGTTGTTTTTTAGGTTCGTCCACCAGGACTTTGGCCGTTTCAGCATCCGTATGATTTTCGATGATCATCTGGCGCAATTCACGCTGCTGTTTCTGCTTGTGCATTTTAGCAACAATAGCCATCACTACACCGATAACCGGTAAACCAAAGATGAGCACAACGGCTACCAAACCTACTAATGATTCGAAGAATTCCATAATTGTATTGTTTTAATTGTTTTCTACTTATATGATACGCAAAACCCCAAAAGGTTACATATTAGATGGCGAAAAATCGTGCAAGGACTTGCCAAAGAATACCACCATGGTTCCCACAGGCAATGCATAGCAAATGATGGTCTGCCACAACTGCATATCAGGCATGTGTGTATATAGCGCGTAGATATATAGGACAGTCAAAATAGGCAAGCCGAAACATGCAGCTACCAGGCGCGTCCATCGGCGAACCGCTTTCTTTCGCATATCGCGGCGCACCGTCTGCATAACCTGGGCATTGATCTGCTCAACAGTTTTTTTGCGTTGAGCTGACTGGTCAAATAGTATGTCTAGTTCTTTATCGTTCATGATTGCATCATTTTTTTGAGTTTTTCACGTATGCGGAACAGCCGCACCTTCATATTGTTTTCTGTTTGCCCTACTCTATTGGCTATTGTTTGCAGCGGAAGGCCTTCGTAATAATGCCACCGGACTATTTGTCGATCTTGTTCGGGCAATTGACTGACTGCTTTTTCCAAACTCTGCAGTTGTTGTTCGCGTTCCTCGTCATAGCCCTCGTCATGGGTATCGACATTTTCGTCCAGCGGGACTTCTCCTCGTCGCTTCTGCTTCTCCAAAAAGCGAAGTGCCAAATGGTTAGCGATGATGGTCACCCATGCTCCGAAACTACCGCCCCGCCAGCTATCGAGTTGTTTGTAAGCCTGGATAAATGCTGTCTGAGTGATTTCGGCCGCGTCATCTTCGTCATGCAACAATCGAAGTACAGTACCATAGACCTGCGACGTGTAGCGTTGCATCAACTCTCCAAATGCACGAGAATCGTTCTCGTCCAGTACTCGGCGAATCAGCTCAATGTCGGTTGACAGGTCCTTCATCTACCTATATGATACACAAAAAAGGAAAAGGTTACAAGACCCAGCGATTTTTTATTCCTCCACCTGACGAATGATATCATCGCAAAGGTTGAGCACACGGAGGTGCATGGAATAACCGATGGCAAAGCCTATCGCGCTGGAAACCAGCAGAACCGACATAAGCACGAGGCGAGAGGCTAAAGGCGAGAGGCTAAAGACAGTATGGCCGAACAAGATTTCCAAGGCGAAGCCTAGAATCATCAGGATACTCAGTGCGATGCCCTTCCACAGCCAATGGATATAATCCTGTTTGAGCCGTTTAGCGGCATGAGCCACCGTGCGCAAATCGTCGGTCAATACGCGGCTGACAGCCATACGACGGTGGATGCGGTAGGTCTCAATCATGCAGTAGATCATAATCAGTACGACACCGCCGATAAGCCACCATGAGAAGCCGCACTGATGGAATGCCCAAACGCCAAAAGTCAGTACATACAGTGCACACGCAGCGGAAATCCAGGCTCTGCGATGAATGCGGTTTACCTTGCTACGCATAGCATCGCGCAGCAAGCGGTCGTTAACTATCTGTTCGTGGCGAAGCGTCTCTTTGAGTAGAGTCATTTGCTCGCGCATTTCTTGCAATTCGTTCGTTTCCATAAGTCTCATTTGCTTTGTTTCAGTTGTTCCTTAATACGCACCAATTTGACGGAGAGATTTTTCACAGATATGCCGACAATGGCAGCAATTTCCTCATAACTGAGGTCTTCGAGCCACAAAAGGATGATAGCCCGGTCGATGACATCGAGTTGCTGGATTCGGTCGTGGAGTTGACGAATCTGAGCCGCAGAATGCGAATTGTCGCGATAGAGGTTCTGCTGCATGGATAATTCTGCGTGCCGGATAGCAGCCTTCTTCTTACGATCTGCCGATAAGCACGTATTGAGTGCCACACGGTAGATCCAAGTCTCCGGTTTAGCTTCCTGGCGGAAGGCCTCGAAGCCCTGCCATAGGTTGACGAGCGTGTCCTGGAAGAGATCTGCCACTTCGTCCTCATCCTGCGAAAACATATAGCAGACCGTGTAGATAGTCTGTTTGTGTTCTCGCACGAGGGTGGCAAAATCCTGCTCACGACTCTGCGTCGATTTTTGTGAAAAATCTGTCTTCATTCGGTGTTGTTTTTACCTATTAGACGCAAATGACCTACTAAAAACTACAGAAAAAAAATGAAAAAAATTTGCGTATATAGCAGAAAAGTAGTATTTTTGCAAAAGAAAAGGGAGAAGAAAAGCCAGATGAATAACCATGTGACGATAGTGAAAGCGATAGGCATCATGCTGATGGTGCTAGGTCACACGTTGGTACCAGACACCGTGGTATGGAAAGTGATCTACACGTTTCATATGCCATTGTTCTTTATTATGAGCGGTTATTGCTTCAAAGAGGCGTATCTAGACGACGGTGTCCGTTTCGTTTGGCGTAAGGTACGCGGTCTCTATCTGCCATTGGTGGCATACAGTTTGCTTTTCCTATCGCTGCACAACCTCTTTTGCCGTTGGCATCTGTACTCTCCGGACGAGATCTACAGTTGGAACGATTTTCGGTTGGGACTGATCGGCATCACCACCAAGATGAATCATTCAGCGGGTCCGCTGCTAGGCACTTTTTGGTTTCTAAAGGACCTCTTCTTCGGCAATATCGTTTTTTACTGCATGCTGCGCCTTAGCCGCGGTAAAGGTTGGTTGGCGTTTGCATGTCTGTTTGCGTTGGCCGAACTATTCTGCATACTGGGACTACAAGTACCATGGTTCGGCTTTGATTCCAGAAGTATATATGCCAGTGTGCTGATTTGTGCAGGCTACCTGATTCGCGTTCACTCATTTCGTCCGGACCGTTGGTGGAAGATCGGCATTGGAGTGGCGTTGATAGCGCTAGAAGTGATCCTGGTAGACCAAATAGGCTTCAACTACGATCTAACGCCATGGTCCATGTTGACCTATCTGTTGCCTGCGATAGCCGGTACACTAATAGTGTATGAGGCGGCCGTGTGGTTGAATAATCGCTATGAGAGCCGTTTGCTGCTTTTCGTAGGCAGTCACACGCTAGCGGTTATGGCGCTACATTTTCTTGCATTCAAGACCGTCTCACTCTTGATTATTGCCATTTACGACTTGCCGATAGATCGTCTATCGGATTTTCCTGTCCTACTGAGTTACGCGCAGCAAGGCTGGTGGGTGGCGTATACCGCTATTGGCCTAGTTTTACCTCTCGGCATAGCATGGCTATGGACGATAGGAAAAGATTATGCTCAGAAGCGGCGTGTATGTCGGCAATAGTTGCGATAGTCGTCTCCGAAATCGCGTAAGAGCCGTTTCTCTTCGGAGAGAACCTGGATGAACATGATGACAAAGAAGACCGCCCATACTACAATGGCCTGCCAGGTGAATATCCACACGATAGGTGCGATAAGATAGATGAGTGTTCCCGTTAGCATTGGGTTGCGGTTGATGCTATATGGCCCATCGACCATGAGATGTTGCGTTCGTGGCGCCAGTTCATGTCCGAAAGCATCCATGGGATTGCCTTTCCCGCGTTGTTTCATATAGACGATAGTCCACACACTGAGTGCCAATCCGACGATAGCTATGAGGCAGACGACGAATAGTCGGAAAGGGCTGACGGGCCACAGGGCAGGCATACCCGACACCAACCACATAACAACAGGCACTAAGCAGACGAACAGCAGAAAGCCTAAGACCAGTCCCAGGACATTGAGAATTTGTGTTTTGTGAGTTTTCATTTTAGATTTTAGCTTTTTTGAGATAGACAAAGAAAGTTGTACCTCGTTCGGACGTATCGAAAGTGATGCGTCCAGCCGATCCCTCGACAATTCGTTTGGATATAGCAAGTCCGAGTCCATTTCCGTTGGTCTTGGTAGTGAACGACGGGCGGAAGATTCGTTCCCTAGCCTCGAGAGGAATACCCGGTCCGTTGTCAGAGAAGGCTATCTCGACCTCTTCATCGGAATAGAGTGCATTGAGCGAGACGATGATATCAGGTGATTTACCATTTGGCCATTTACCATTTACCATTTCGTTCTCCAGTGCTTGGATAGCGTTTTTGATAATATTGACGAAGACCTGGGCGATCTGTTCGCGATCGGCAAAGACCATAACTCCGCTATCGGGTCCGACATATCGAATAGGAATCTCAGCATCATTAGCCCGTTGGAGCGTGATAGTATCGGATAGCTTCTGCGCTATATCGACAGACGTAGTGACCACCTCAGGCTGCTTGGCGAAAGTGGAGAACGAATTGGCGATATGCGCGAGCGTATCTATCTCGGAGATCAGCATGCGCGTGGTTTGGTCGAAATAATCGTCAAACTGGTCAGTGCCACGTTTGAGTTGGAGTTTCTGCACCGACAATTTCATTGGTGTGAGTGGGTTATTGATCTCGTGTGCAATCTGTCGCGCCATGGTTTGCCATGCCCCCTCCCGTTCGGCCTTGGCAAGTTGTTCGGCGGATGTTTCGACCCTGTCAACCAGCATATTATAGCGTTCGACGAGTTCACCTACCTCATCGCGATAAGGATAAGAGAGGTGATTATCTTTGGCACCAATACGGAATCGGCGCATTTTGTCGGTGAGGAGTTTGATAGGTGCCGTCATACTACGTGCAGCAGCGAAAGAGAACACGAGTGCGAGCAGGAGGACGATGATATAGGGTGGCAACAGTCGTGCCAAAAGGCGGTCAACCTCCTGATTGCGTGTCTGTTCGCTCAGGAAAGAAGGCATAGCTATATAGCCTATCGGCACAAACGAGCCATTGTAGAACGGCACATAGGAAACCAGATAAGGATGGGTGGCCAGTTGCTCGTAACAGATGACCGAATGCTCGGTGCCAAACAAAGCCTCAGGGGCCATGCGTAGTGAGAGGACACCATTCTGGAAGAGCGCAGCCGACGAGGTAGCCAGCAGTTCGCCGCCCAGCGAATAGACATGGATATCCTGGTTGAGGTCGATACCCAAATCATGGAGATCGATAGACAGTCCTTGCGACTGGTTGGGCGTCAACGTGACATCCCAATAATAGAGCGAGCGGAGATAGGACTGAATATATTCCGACCGGGTGAGAAGTTGTTCGCGTTGCCGCTCTTCGTATGTGGTTCGCACATAACGCACGGACATGACGAAGATATAGATAAAGACCGACAGCACGCAGATAAGAATGACGTACATGATGCGCGTAGAGAGGCGCATATTGCGTATGCCTCGATTGCGAATCAGCACATAGATACCCACCGCCAATAGGATAGCAAAGAGGGCAATACAAAGGATGAAATAGATACGTCCCTGCCCCTTGATTTCCTCCGGCTCGAGCAAGGTGCGGAAAGAGAACGACTGGGAGGCAATGGCAAAACCTTCGGTATTGTCGGTCGGTTCAGCCTCGGGCATCAGAGAGAAGAGGTAATCGCCATCGGACGAAAGAATCTGTCGATAGTCATCGCGTCTGTAGCGCGTTATGCCACGCTTGGCGGACACGTTGAACGGCGGTACAAACGTGTTGCGCATAAGCCTTGTCTGCAGCGGATATTCATAACGCAGAGGCACAACCGTCATGATATTGTAATCATCTGTCCGCGTCCACCGAATCAGGGCATGAGCATTGCGGAAACGTCCATAGCGCCACTTGTCGTAGCCCGTCAGGAGCACCTCTCCCGAAGAGAGCCAGTTGTCGGACCAATAGAGGAGACGCGTGGCATCGAAGACATAGAACAGCAGATTAGGATCAGCCTCGGCGATAGCGCGGATAGTATCCATTGGAGCGTGGCGCTGCAGGGCATGAGAAAGTAGCGAGATTTGTTCCTCTGCATACGTTTCCCGCTCGGTTACCTGACGCTGTAGACGACGGCCATCGGCACTGAACGAATGGCACGCAGTGAGGCATGCTACCAGTCCTAATACTATGAAAATTTTACTCCGCAACATTCTATCTGACGCCAAGTATTTTCAGTTTACGCTGCAAATTTACAACTTTTTTTTGGATTGTGCAAGAATTATACCATTTTTACACAATTATTTAGCCAGAACTAATACACAAAAGTAGTAACTTCGGCACGCCCCTTCCCCTGCGGGGCGGGTCCACTCCGAATTTACGTTCGCACTACCATGCAAACAACAATCTTTGCAGCAAAAAACGTGCCCAAGCAAGCTTAATCTCCATTTTTTGCTAAAAAACTTGTATATTTGAGTAATTTGTAGTAATTTTGCAGCCGTTTTTCGAAAAGAATAATTGATGATACAGGTTTTCACGGCTCTGCTACTGGGCCTTCTGACCATACTCGACCCTTGCACGCTGGTCACTAGCATCACGGCCATCGGCTACATAGACAAGGAGATCAACAATCGGCGCAAAGTGCTGACAAACGGCCTAATGTTCGTTCTCGGCAAACTGGCAACGTATGTACTGCTGAGTATTCCTTTTTTGTTTGGCGCACAGACCGAAGGCATCCAACATCTGTTGGCCCATTGGGGGGAACCGATCCTAGCCGGATTTATGCTGATTTGCGGCATTGTACTGCTCTTTAGCGGGCATCACCATCACGAGCATGACCACGGAATAAGTAAGTTTCTGAAGAGCGCTGACAGCAATGCTAGTTGGCTGTGGTCGTTCATCCTGGGTATATTCTTTGCAATTGCTTTCTGTCCGCATCGTTTGGTTTATTTCCTGACGATGATAGACATTACGCTGACACTTCCGAGCACCTGGAACTGGGTTATGCCGGTTATTTTCGGTCTAGGCACCGGTCTGCCTATTATGCTGATTGCGTGGCTGGTAAGTTACAGCGCCGTTAGTATCGGACGTCTCACCAGTCGCATGCAGACTTTCGAGAAATGGTTCCGTCACGTATGTGCCGTGCTATTCCTTGTTTTGGGCGTTTACCTGACGATCCATTGCGTGCTTGAGTACCGCGAACATGGTAGTTGCTGCCACGAACACCATCATATCGAACTCTTTCAACACGAGTAACCGTGGCTTCTAACGAAGGTTTTCAGTTTCGGCAATTCTATGTGCGGCACGACCGCTGCGCAATGAAAGTGGGCACCGATGGTGTTCTGCTCGGCGCGTGGTGTCCACTAGATCAGCCGGCTCGCATTCTAGACATAGGAACGGGCAGCGGATTAGTGGCCTTGATGCTTGCCCAGCGTTGCCCGGAGGCGCAGATTGATGCTATCGATCTCGATTCAGCGGCCGTGGAGCAAGCTCAAGAGAACTTCAACCAGTCGGTTTTTCGTGGTCAGTTAACAGCAGTCGAGAGTTCTCTGCAGGCCTGGAACGGTGGGCCGTACGACTTGATTGTCAGCAATCCACCCTATTTTCAGAATAGTTTGAAAAATCCGGACGAAGGCCGTAAAACGGCTCGTCACACCGACACTCTTTCGTTCGACGAACTGATTGCTCACAGTGTTCGCCTTCTAACGTCCAATGGCCGCTTGGCGCTGATTCTACCCGCAGAGACAGAGAAAGAGGTGCTAGCCCTAGCGACTTCTCAAGGTCTGCACCCCACGCATATCACGCGTGTTTTCTCAAAAGCAACGAAACCTGCGCGGCGCATTCTGCTTTGCTTTGCAAAGACAGAGAGTCCGCTAGTAGCAGATTCACTGGTTCTGGAAAATGATAAAGGCGACCGAAGTCGCCCTTACCAAGAATTATGTAAAGATTTTTATCTTTAATCCGCTATTTAGCAACGTTCACCGCTCTAACTTCACGGATTACCGTTACTTTGACTTGTCCCGGATAAGTCATTTCGTCTTGGATACGTTTAGCCAGGTCGAACGAGAGCAACTCAGTATCCTTGTCGCTAATCTTATCCGCACCAACGATGACACGCAGTTCGCGGCCAGCTTGCAGCGCGTAAGTCTTGACTACACCAGGGAAGCTCATCGCCATATTTTCCAGGTCGTTCAGACGTTTCACATAACTTTCCACAATCTCGCGTCTTGCGCCCGGGCGAGCGCCGGAAATAGCGTCGCAAGCTTGTACGATAGGCGCAATCAGTGTTTTCATCTCACATTCATCATGGTGAGCACCAACAGCATTGCAGATATCTGGTTTTTCACCATATTTCTCGCAGAGTTTCATACCCAGTTCTGCGTGCGGCAACTCGACATCTTCGTCAGCCACTTTGCCGATATCATGCAACAAACCTGCGCGGCGCGCAGCCTTCACATTCAGTCCTAGTTCACCCGCCATCGCAGCACATAGATTGGCTGTCTCGCGAGCATGTTGCAGCAGGTTCTGACCATACGAAGAACGGTATTTCATCTTTCCTACCAGACGAACCAACTCCGGATGCAAGCCATGCACACCCAGGTCAATCGTCGTGCGTTTACCTACTTCGACAATCTCCTCTTCTACTTGTTTGGTCACTTTAGCCACCACCTCCTCAATACGAGCAGGGTGAATACGTCCGTCTTGTACCAATTGGTGCAGACTTAGACGAGCTATCTCGCGACGAACAGGATCGAATGCCGACAGGGTAATTGCCTCAGGCGTATCGTCTACGACGATCTCAACGCCGGTAGCAGCTTCCAACGCACGGATATTACGTCCCTCGCGGCCGATGATACGACCTTTGACTTCGTCATTCTCAATATGGAAAACACTTACGGTATTCTCCGCAGCCGTCTCCGATGCCACGCGCTGAATAGTCTGAATAATGATTTTCTTCGCTTCTTTGTTGGCCTCCAGACGCGCGTTATCCATGATTTCATTGACATAACTCATCGCAGCCGTCTTGGCTTCATCTTTCAGGGCCTCTACCAGTTGTTTCTTGGCTTCCTCTGCGCTCATGCCACTCAGTTGTTCCAACTGACGCTCGGCCTGCTGATGCAGTTTTTCCACCTCCTGTTGCTTGTAGTCCAAGGCTTGTTGGCGTTGTTCTACTTGCTGAGCCTTTTGTTGTACCTCGTTGAAGCTGCGTTGGATGTCACCTTGACGCTGGTTGAGCTGTTGCTCGCGTTGTTGCAGACGTTGTTCGGTCTGCTGAATACGCTTATCTTGCTCACGAATAGCATTGTCGTGCTCCAACTTCAGGGCGATAAATCTCTCTTTAGCTTCAACCATCTTGTTTTTCTTCATTACCTCCGCCTCTTCTTCAGCCTTCTTAACCAAGCTGAGTCCGACGATGCGGGCAATGAGGTAGTAGCCTCCTGCTCCAACCAGCAGTCCAACTACTGCACAAATGATTGCAATTAACATAATCTTACTTTTTTAACTTATTTATTATTAACTCATTGAGTTCTTTCAATTGTTTCTCTACGGGCACCAAACTTTTCTCTCTGGCATCCGATTCAAGCGACACTGCCACTTCCAGCGCCGTGTACATCCACAGCTGCTCTGCCGAAGCATTAGGCAGCAGTTTCAGGTAGTACTGATAGCGGCGATTCAGCAGTGCAGCCGCTTCACGGTAGTTCTGCTCTGCCTCACGCGGAACATCCAGTCCCACTGAATGAGCATCCAGTTTCAGCGTTATATGTTGCTTATCTACGCTCATCTCTTCAGTGCTGCTATGGCTCTATCCACTTGCGCAATCAGCGCATTCAGCCGTTTCGTAGCCTCTTCTGTTCCCTCAGCGGAACTCAACGCATTGGCTGTCGCCAGGCGCCTATTCTGTTGTTGCAGAGCCGAAAGTTCAGTGTGAGTACGTATCAGTTCTTCGCGTTGACGCTCACTATCCTCGCGTAGCTGCGCATTCTCCGCCTGCAACGCCTCGTAGCGCTGTAGCAGTTCTTGCACATTCTGCGTAAGTTCAGTCAACGTCTGCATAATCGCTAAGCGCTAACCGTTTTAGAAACTATATCCAACACCTAAACCGAGTACACCTTTGAATTGTACGCGCTCGCTCAGATTACCGTCTTTATCCGCAATCAGCGTTCCGTTGTAGTACTTCAGACTGGTACTCAGCGTCACTTGCAGACATTTCAAGAACTGGTAGCTCAGATTGACATCCCAATCAACGTCAAAATGACCGAAGTAACGGTTATTGTTCGAATACTCGAAGAAGTTAGCATTCACGTCACGTGTTTCCCATGATCCTGCGCCATTGGTGGCCTCGTAGATATCTTTCAGGCTGAAACCTTTGCCCTGATACGGAGAGAACAGAGCCAGCGTGGTACTCAGTTTAAAATCATTATAGGTATAAGCAATACTTCCCTTAAAACTCAAACCGAACTCAGCACGGAAATCACGATAAATCTTATCACCGGCCAAATAATGTTTTCCATTCAAGTCTTGCTCAACATCAGCATACTTATACGTTCCGTATTTGCTCTGCAGCGTCGAACGGAAATCTGTCGGAACGGCCGAAAAATCATAAGCAGCTACTGCTGCGTCATAAGCAGCTTGGTCGATATCACCGGCTGCCAATTGGTTGTCCAGCGCGCCAATATAAGCCTCTTGAGTATATTTTCTATTCCATGCATCACCTACATACGCCGTTGCAATACGTCCGGCAATCGGAGACAGATAAATCGAGAAGTCTGCACCATTAACGCTCTTCTTCCAGTCAATACCGACAGAAATATCGGTGTACGAAGGAGCCAACCATTTCGAAATAGCAGGATTGTAACCGGCTACGTAGTCACGACCAATGGCATATTGGCTCTGGAACGAACCTAAAACGGTCAGATACCATGTTGGATGGAACTCCCAACCAAATTTGGTGGCCAATTTGATATTGTCACTCGATTTCTGGAAAGCATCTTCCTCTTGGTCAATCCAGGTTACACCGAAATCGGTGTCGAAATTGGTTTCCCAAGCGATGGCATCCTTATGATACAACAGGTGCAATTTCGCATAAGCTATACCGTTCACGTTATTTTTACCACCGGCTGCCCAGTTTACCAAACCTGTTGCAGCGGCGTTCAAACCTACTGTTCCATCAAATTTCCATGCTTTCTCACCGGCATCTGCGGCCTTCAATCCATCGCCCGCTGCCTGAGCGGCATCTGCGGTTCCAGTCACTGTCGCCTTATCTACATCTTGGGCACTCAGTGTTAGTGCGGTCAATACGCACAAGGAGAGAGAAAAAATCTTACGTTGCATAATCTTATTTCAATTTTAGTAATCGATTGTTTGTTGTTTTTTGACTTGAGGAGCCCAGATTCCCCAATTTGCGTGCAAAGATACAACTTTTTTTTTATATACGCAAGCGAAAACGCACACACGCGCGAATTTTTTCGAACAAAATATCATTTTTTCTACATTTTTCCAAAATATATGCACGCATATGTCCGAAAAAAGCAGTAATTTTGTACCGTGAATTAATATCCCGTATTGTGGTCGTTTACCTACCGAGACATAAACGAGGTGTGAACGAGACAAACACGTGAAGAAATGCCTCGGATGGCATTTCGAGTTTGAGCGCCGCGGGCAGCGGATGAAGCGAAAACATAGAATGGCGCGACCCTTGCGGTCACGCAGCCAATAGGCTCTAGGATAGCGACGTACAGGGTAGGAGCGACCGCCTATTTGTATGAGACAAAAAAAATAACTTTTTATATATACTATGTATATATCCCTGATTTACTACCGAGACAATCACCTGACAATCACGAGACATTCACAAGAGCACTATTTCGAAATAAAAACACAAAAAGATATGAAAAACATTGTTAATCGTACCCTTGCGGTTAAGAAAAACATCAAGAAAAGTATCTTCATCGTTATGGTTTGTTTCATGGCTAGCATGGTATATGGACAAACCTACAATCACGTTGGCGTCGCAGCGGGGACAATAAATGTATACTCTGCTAGCAATCCAGGCGCTAGTAGTAAATTTTACAAATACACTGACGGAGTATATCTATGGCGTGCTTCTTCTAATCATTCTTTTAGTACAAGCAATGGAATAAAAACGCAGAACTCTCAATCGGGTTTGGTGTTTTATTTGGCAGAGAGTTTTGACGTTACTCCTACTGTTTTATATAACGCCTCCAAGAATTTTGCAAATGTCAATGCCATATTGTACACCATTTCTGCAGCAGATTACGACAAGTTCTTCACCGGAACCAATAATAACACAGTAGTTACATTCGCAAAAACAGAATATGAGACTAAAACCATTGTTATTAATGCAAAAGGAGAGTTTCAAGAAACCTTTAGTGCTCTTCCTGTAGGTTATTATTTTTTGGTTTGCACAGGAACAGCATCAGATACCTATTTTAAGTCTTTGACCTTCGCCGACGCAGGCCCGGTGGCTGTAACAGGTGTTACGCTTAACAAATCAACTACTTCTATCGAAGCAGGACAATCGGAGCAATTAACGGCCACAGTACTACCAAGCAATGCCGACAACAAAGCCGTTACATGGTCAACAAGCAATCCAGATGTCGCGCAAGTAGACCAACAAGGTAATGTTTCTGCTATAGCCCCCGGAAATGCCATAATAACCGTCACCACTGCAGATGGTGGCAAAGAGGCAACTTGTCAGGTAACGGTGACCGCACCGCCTACGCCGGTAGAAGTAACAGGTATCTCCATAAAACAAACCACAACAATAGCAATCGGGGATTCTGAGACTTTGTCCATAACTTATAGTCCAGCTGATGCCAACACAGGAAAAGGAGTAACCTGGTCGTCTGGCAACGAGTCTGTGGCTACTGTGAACGCAAACGGCAACGTAACCGGTATAGCGGCAGGCACTGCCATTATCACTGTCACATCTACCACAAACCCTGCCATTACCGCATCTTGTACCGTCACTGTACAAGCGGTGGCAGTAACCGGCATTTCGCTTAATAAGTCTTCTCTCAATATTCAGATCAGCGGAACAGAAACACTCATTGCCACCATCACGCCATCGAATGCCACGAACAAAAGCATCACATGGAGTAGCGACAAAACGAACATCGCTACTGTTAATAATGGTGTAGTAACCGGTATTGGAGAAGGAACTGCCGTTATTACTGTTAAAACGGCAGATGGTGGTAAGGAAGCAACATGCAACGTAACTGTAACCGCCGGTCCTCCTGTTCCGTCCACAGACCTCACCATCCACGTACCTGAAATTTATGAAGAAAAGACGATTGCTGGCGGATATGGTGGAACACTTAAAGCCATCGGAGGACGAGAATTTGAATTATACTACATGACCCGTGATGGAGATAGCAAGTTCTGCATTGCAACAACAAACACCGACCAAACAACAGGCATAACTACTCGCACTTCCGACTATGGTTGTAAACCAAAAGATGGCTGGTTTGCATTCTTAGGAAAGGGATGGAGCAGCTCTAGTGATGCTGTGGGAGAAGAATTTGGAACAATGGTACGACGTTTAGACATTGACAAAAACGGCGAGTTCATTCTGCACATTCAAGGATTTGACCAATTTGCTATCGTTGCCAGAGACAAAAAGAAAGACACTTCTTCTGGTCAAACAAAACCTGACGACAATAAGTATTTAGAGGTGTATATCAATGATGAACTTCAACCGCAACAGTTCAACACGGACCCTTCTATCCGCCGATATAACATATCAACCTCCGAAAAAGTGATTCGTATTAGACATATCGGTGGTGATGCTAGTTCTATATACGCTTTCTCACTCCGTGTTGCACAAGAGCCGCGCGCCAAATGGCTAAAAGGCAATGACTCAACCCAAACAGTTCTTGCCACTACTGCCCCGAGACCTATTTACTATTTCACCAAATACGGCAATATCTCAGGCGCAGAGACTCGGCTGGAATGGGTCGGTAACGAAGCTACAGGTCTTTCTCTGACCAAGCAATCCTCCGGTGATCTGGGCGACACACTGATGCTCGGCGGAATTGCCAACTGCCCCGCGGGAGTTTATAACTATAAGGTGGCTAGTTACTACAACGGAAATAAGACAACCGAAGTTGCCGGCAAAATCGAGGTAATTAACTCCATCAAAGCCATCACAGACACTGTCGTTGATGCGTATATCGGCGAAGAAATGGACGAGATTAAGTTCCGCTTTTACAATGTAAATCCAGATGGATGGCAAGTAACTTCTGATACATGGCCTAATGGTATTACACGCAATGCTGCAAATAACATCATTACCATCTCAGGAACACCTACCGCCGAGGGCGAATATACCGCGTCTGTCTGTGTAAACGACGGCAATTGTGTTAGCTGTACTATCCGCGTAAGCACGATTGACTATGGCGCTAATCCTGTGCTCTATCTCTACAAGAATAATCTGGCCTACGAGCAAGATGGCGTTTACGACTATCTCAAAAATTCGGATTCACGAAATCTGATTGCCCGCAAAGCCAAAGACGCTCTGCGCTCCGCAGACCAATATGCTAAGTACAAATGGATTCTCATCTCCGAGGATGTCGATGCAGATAATCCGGAAGTGCTGGCGGCCGCACGTGGAGAAACAGGTCTGCCTGTTCTCAATATGAAGTCCTTCTCCTATTCGCCTGACAGACTCGATTGGGGAGAGCCGGACAATGGTAGTTTGACCAAGGACAATGGACGTTTCATCACCGTGCTACGCGGAGACCACCCGATTTTCCAGGGGCTCAACAAGAAGCAAGGCGACCGAATCCAAATCCTCGATACTATCATTCTGCGCGGACTCATGCCTGCTGCTGTGGATTACGAGGGTACGCTCTGTCTGGCTACCGCTTGGACGCGCGATATTGAAGATTATCACGGCGATGGCATACAAGAGACATTCTTGCACGAAGTTCCTGCCTCTATGCATAATGGCAAGAAATACATCTGCATGCCAATCGGCAAAGCTAGTAGCCAGCATCTGACTGCGGATGGCAAGCGCTTCGTCAAAGCGGTTGTCAACTACTTGCTCTCCAACCAAGCTACCGTTGCTATTCCTGAACTCAAGATCACTAGTTTCAAGGTAAATGGCATTGCGGGAGCAATCGACCAGGATTTGAATACTATCGATATCAGCATTGATATTACCAAATATCCTTCGCTCGATCTCACGGCTGTTGTTCCGGAGGTTACAGTGGCTAGTCCGCTCACTCACGTCACTCCGTTGCAGGGCGAAGCAGTCGATCTCAGCAAGAGTTCCTTCTCGCCTGTTGTATTCGAGGTTAGTGACTATATCAATCGCCGCACATACGATGTTACGGTTCACACCTTCAATCCACAGTCTATAGACGAAGTCTATACGGTTGGCGAATGGGTAAATATCTACGACATCTACGGACGCAAACTGACCACCACCAACGAGAATATCTACACAATGTCCTTGCCGCGTGGTGTTTATATGGTTGTTACCGCTAATGGACAAACCATCAAAATCTTACGATAATTATGAAACACATCAAATTCTTTGCCATCTCAGCACTATGCTGCTTGGCTTTGGTGGCTTGCCACAAAAGCGTTGATTCTAGAATCGACGACTATGAGAAAGCACTCAAAAATGGCGACGTAGAAAAAGCGCTGAAGATTGCTGACGAACTCGAGGAAGAAGACCTGTCTTTCTCCCAGAAAACTCGTTTGCTGAAGATTTCCTTCGAAAATGCGGATGTCTTCTATAAAACGGCTCTCGAAGAATCTGGAGAAGAGTTGAAAAACGAGTTGGAAAAAACTGACGACGAATTGGAAAAAGCATTCCAAGAAGTATCCAAGGACTTGGAAAAAGCTTCCCAAGAAGTGCATGAAGAATTCGAAGACGCAGAAGACGATTTGGACGACTCTGACTTCTAACCGAACTTTGATTTTTAATCAATAATACCTTTTTTGCGGAAGCGGGCGGCGAGATGCCGCCTTCTTCTTTTTATTCACGAGACAATATCGAGGGCGCATCGAGACAATCACGTATCCTACCCCACCTCATAATATACTTAGTATATTATCCCGTGATTTTGAATTTTATATTTGCACAATTCAAAAAAAAGTAGTAATTTTGCACCCGATTTCGGAGAGTGCTATTGTTTTTCCACTCTCGTTAAAACAACAAAACTGAAAACAGACATGCGAACTAATGAAGAACTGCAGGGAGTAACCCTGCTGGGCAATCAGCACGTAAGATACTCAGACAATTACAATCCTGGCGTGCTGGAAACATTCCCAAACAAACATCCGGAGAACGAGTATCTCGTCACATTCGATTGTCCCGAGTTTACTACGCTTTGCCCGAAAACCGGTCAACCCGATTTCGGACACATCTACATCAGTTACATCCCTCGCGAACGAATGGTTGAGAGCAAATCGCTCAAACTCTACCTTTTCTCCTTCCGCAATCACGGCGATTTTCATGAGGATTGTGTCAATATCATCATGAATGATTTGCGCCAGCTGATGGATCCCAAGTACATCGAGGTAACGGGTTATTTCATGCCTCGAGGAGGTATTAGCATTTATCCGTTTGCCAACTGGGCGGACGAAAATCATCAGGCGCTCAAGGAGCAACGACTCCGCGAGCAATTTTCGCTAAACACTAAACGATAAAAACCGAACATGAAGGATTCCCTGATTGTGCTTTCCGGTGGATTAGATTCCACCACGATGCTCTATGAGTATCAGTATCGCATTGGAATGGCAGTCTCGTTCCATTATGGCAGCAATCATAATGACAACGAGATCGAGTTTGCCAAACTACATTGCAAGCGATTGAATATTCCGCATATGATTGTTCGACTGCCATTCATCAAGCAGTTTTTCCGTTCTTCCTTGCTCGAAGGAGCGGACGCTATCCCCGAAGGCAACTACAATGACGCGAACATGCGTTCCACTGTGGTTCCTTTCCGCAATGGTATTATGCTTTCCATTGCTGCGGGCATTGCTGAGAACAACAAGTTTCAGTATGTCATGTTGGCCAATCATGCGGGCGACCACACTATCTATCCCGACTGTCGCCCTGAGTTTGTAGAGGCCATGAACAATGCTATCCATTTTGGCACGTGGAATGGCGTACAATTGCTCACTCCCTACACTTTCTTGACCAAAGCCGAGATAGCCGCCAAAGGCAAAGAACTCAACATCGATTATACCGAAACATGGAGTTGCTACAAGGGTGGTGAACATCATTGTGGCGTCTGTGGCACTTGCCGCGAACGAAAAGAAGCACTGCTGATGGCGGGCATCGAAGACAAAACCATTTATGACAACTAAATGGTAAATGACCAAATAGTAAATGACTTTATGTATTACGTTCAAAAAACTATAGAGATTTCCGCAGCGCACAATTTGTCGCTGTCGTACGAGAGTCGCTGTGAAGCACTTCACGGCCACAACTGGATTATTGTGGTCTATTGCCGCGCGAAAGAACTCAATCGCGATGGCATGGTTACTGATTTTACCCACATCAAGCGTATCGTCAAAGATACGTTCGATCACAAGTATATCAACGAAGTACTCGATGTCAATCCTTCTGCCGAGAATATCGCTCGCTGGATTTGCGACCATGTAGAGAATTGCTACAAGGTCAGCGTTCAAGAATCAGAAGGTAACGTGGCTACCTACGAGAAAGATTGATGTATCGCGTCAACGAGATATTCTATACTTTGCAGGGCGAAGGTGCGCATAGCGGGATTCCTGCCGTATTCATCCGTTTCAGCGGATGCAATCTCCATTGTCTCTGGTGCGACACCGATTTTGCTGATTCGCATGAGATGACTGCCGAAGCCATCGTCCAGGAAGCGCTCTCGCTCTACGATGTGCCTAACGAACGCAGAAAAATGTGTGTGCTGACTGGCGGAGAACCTTCGTTGCAAGTAGATGCCGATCTCATCAACGCCCTGCATGCTGCCGGGTTTTATATCTGTATTGAAACCAACGGCACGCGTGCTATTCCTGATGGCATCGACTGGATTACTTGTTCGCCCAAGAAAGGCAGCCAACTGGCTTTACGCAAAGTGGATGAAGTCAAAGTGGTCTTTACCGGTGATTACGATCCTGAGATCTGGCGCACGCAACTGGAAGCAGAACACTGGATGTTACAACCACTTCGTTACAATGGCGAATGGCTGATGAATGGCGGTGTGGACGAATGGCAAGACGACCGAAATGACAATTTGGACGATACCGTTCGATATATTCTCGCTCATCCCTTCTGGCGATTGAGCGTACAATTGCATAAGATTGTAGGAATTCGCTAGAGACGAGCTATTATCTGCTCTGCTAGCTCCGAAATAGACGCCCGGCCATCATTCTCAATACGGATGACCGGCGTTTCTCTTTTTACTCCGAATGATTGTGCTTGCGCGCGCATGCGTGCTCGTACATTATTTATATTTTCCTCACTAGCCTTGCCGTGATAGTCACGCGCTATCGTGCGTTCCAGGCGCACCTTTTCCGGAGCATCTACGATGATAATCTGTTCACACAATCGGTCTATCTCCGACTCAAAGAGAATAGCACTTTCCACAAACAAAACAAGCGCTGTTTGACGCAAAATATCTTGCACTACCGCAGGATGAACGATCCCGTTGAGAGCATCTAGCAACTCAGGCGCAGCAAACACTCGGCGACTGACATAATCCGTATTGTATTTCCCATCCGCAAAAGCCTCAGCACCCAATAGGCTGATTATCTGCTGACGAACACGTTCGTCTTCCGTGATGATCCGCTTCGCTTCTCGGTCACAATCATACACCGCGTACCCGCGATTGGCTAACTCGCGAGCAACAGTGGATTTCCCACTTCCTATTCCACCTGTGATACCGATAATCCGCATAACTTAGAATTGGAAATAGATGAACGGTTGCATATCTGCGGTAACGAACTGATAGATAACGAGAATAGATGCACAAACTGCCACTACAATCAACCACAGAGGCATAGCGGCAAACCACATACGGTAACGACGTTTCCAGTTGGTCGGCAACCAGTGAATAATCATTCCCATCACAAACATAGCAACCACCCAGCGATATTCCCACAAGAAGTCTGGAATGATAGCATTACTCCACGCGCCACCTATCTGGTTCACCATGTTTTGGGCTGTTTCCCACGCTACTTTATTGGCCGTTTCCGGATCCAGATTACTACTCGAGCGGAAGAACAAACGAGTAAACGTGATAAACACGAATGTTTGTAGTATGGCCCATGCTGTGCCCATGCTGCTAACAAACCGCGGTTGACTCTTATCGCGTCGAATTAGCCAATAGATATAGCGAATAGCTGTGCCTACCCAGATAATAGCTGCCCATACAGCGAACAAGCGCACAGCAGGAAGATTTGTCAGATAGTCTGCTACACAGAGTCCGACTGTTGTCAGAGTCATCAACGCCATGCGCAGATGCCAATTCATCTCACGCCAAATCTTGTTGACTATCATTCCAATGCCATTAATACCACCCCAGATGATGAAGTTCCAACTGGCTCCGTGCCACAAACCGCCTAACACTTGCGTGATGAACGAGTTAAGATTCGAATAGAGCAATTTCTGCTTCGATGTTAGTTTTCCTCGTTGCATGATTCGGTCGGCGATAGCCACACCCAATATCAGCACCGCAAACGGAATCATTATCCACAGCCACCAACCGGTCAGTGCAGACGAAACAACTGCAATCAATGTTAGCCAGAAATACGTACCAAAACCGATGCGGCGATTTCCGCCCAAAGGAATATACAGATAGGTTTTCAGCCAACGACCTAACGACTGATGCCAACGACGCCAGAACTCTTGCGGATTCTGCGATTTGTATGGAGAATCGAAGTTGCGTGGCAGATAGAATCCCATCAGCAACGCCACGCCTATCGCTATATCGGTATAGCCCGAGAAATCGGCATATACCTGCAGAGAATAAGCAAATAGTGCAAATAAATTTTCAAAACCGGAGAACAGCAGTGGATGGTCAAACACGCGGTCAATTAGATTCACTGCCAAATAGTCGGACAAGATAATCTTTTTGGCCAAACCATTCAGTATCCAAAAGACAGCCAAACCAAAGTATCGGCGACTCAGATGGAATGGTTTGTATAGTTGCGGAATAAATTCCTCAGCACGAACTATAGGACCGGCCACCAGTTGCGGGAAGAAGGACACATAGAATCCGAAATCCAGTATATTCTTAACCGGCTGAATACGGCCATGCAACACATCTGCCGTATAAGATATCACTTGGAACATGTAGAACGAGATCCCGACCGGCAGAATGATTTGGTCCACCATAAAACGACCGGATGTACTGAATCCGTTCCCGACATAAGCAAATATATCAAATACGCGAAATCCTGTACCAAACAGGTCATTCAGCATATTCGTAAAGAAATAGGCATACTTGAAATAGGCTAGCAATCCCAGATCTATCACTACCGATAGGCACAGCCATGCTTTGGCCATCCGTTTCCCCTCATTCGCTTTGATTCGCTGAGCTATCAGCCAGTCGCTAAGTGTGACAAAGGCCAGTATCAACAGAAACAGCCCACTGGTCTTGTAGTAAAAGAACCAACTGACAAACAGCAGATATACATTGCGCAGATGCAGTTTCTTATTGCCCAGTCGATTAGGCACCACCTCCATAATCAATGCAAACAGCGCATAGACCAATGCAAAAAACGCCCAGAAATAGAACTGAGTGAACAGCAGTGGTGAATCTGCATCAAAAGCCAATATGTGGTGTAAGAAATCCAACTCTACTTCCCTATTCCATTCCTTCTAATATCCAATCGGCTACTGCATTGCCCGCTTTGCGTGCTCCGCTACGATGGAAATGCACGCCATCGCTTCCTGCCAGTCCAATCTCCTGCCAGCGCGCCATACTGCCTGCTCCGCCCATCCAGCGATAGAGACTGAAATAGGCTATCTCTTCCTCCAACGCCATCTTGCGCAACAATCGGTCCATATACGGCACCAGAGGATACGTAGTCATTTCGCCATCAATCGTGGTCAACATATCGCTCGGACCAATAAAGAGGATGGATGCATTAGGCGCACAGCGTTTCAGGTATTGCACTTGTTCGCGCAGACCTTTCACGATGGCAGCTATTGTACCAGGATTCTGATTCGAAGGTATTGCATTGCCGCCAAACTGCATAATAATCAACGATACATTCGCATCGCTGTAGAAACGGCTCAACTGAGCAGAACTAATCTTAGTGAAAACCAAACCGAGACAACCGCGCATCGGGATATTATCCACTATCACACCCGTTGACGATTCTTGCGACAGACCATACACATTGCCCCTACCACTCAGAAAGACAGTATCGCCGTGATGCGTATAATGAATACTGGTATCAGCCAGCACACGCCATCGGTTATAACGCGGACGACCATCAATAGGCGTACAGTAAGTAATTATCTCTTCGCTGCCTTTGACCAGGCTATCGGCCATCACAGCCATCTGTCCCATCGGTCCGTATAGTCCGTCTCCGCGCTGACTGCTCTTTAAGCCGTATACCATGTATCGTCTAGGCCCCTGTTGAGGTGTGACAATGCGGCCGTTCATCATGAGACGTTGGGCAACACTAAGACTTGGAATCGTCTGCGCCAGTGGCATCAGTCCCACACCAGAACCACCATAACGATCTTGCAGTTTCTGACGAATCTGCGCCGTCATGCGGTCTTCCTCTATCTGACTATCGCCATAATGCATCACGCGCACCTGACGACTGCCGGCTTCAGCCAGCGAAGCATAGAATTTGGCAAGATAGGTGCGGCTATCTACCACCGAATCGACATGTACCGTAGGTACAACTACTGGTGCAGGTTTTGGCTGCGCAGCAACAGTATCTACGGTCGCCACAGTATCGGTCACCACATATTCAGGAAACTCAACTAATTCGTCCTCTGCCTCAGCATAATCTACAGTATCTGTTTGCTCCACGCCAAACACCTCGGCCAAACTGGGCCAATGTAGCGTACGCGTACCTACTACAATGCTATGCGGCAACACCAGACATAGCACACCTAATCCGAGCAAACAGCAAGCGATAAAAAGTAAGACAGAGCGTGGACGCATAGACTATTTCCTCCACAGCGCACGGCTGAACAACAATAGAACAGTGAATATCTCTAAACGTCCGATTAACATAACTAATGTTGCTGTCCATTTAGCTACTATCGGATAGTCAGCGTAGGTTCCTAAAGGGCCAAACTGGCCGATTGACACACCTACATTGCCTATCGCCGAGACAGCCGTACCGATAGCTTCATCAAACGCTACTCCCGATGCACAGAAGACGAGTACCGCCAACACGATAATAACTATATAGAAGAACATAAATGCCATCACATTACTCGTAGTTTGTTCGCTGAGCGTGCGGCCATTGAATCGAACAGGTATCACTGCATTCGGATGGATACGACGTTTGATCTCAGCATGAGCTGATTTGGCAAAAATAGCAATACGCACCCATTTGATACCTCCAGCTGTAGAACCCGAAGAGGCACCAGTAAACATCATGAAGAATACAAACACCCATAACAGTTTCGGCCATGTCATATAGTCGCTGGCGGCAAAACCGGTACTGGTCATGGCGGAGCAAACCATAAAGAATCCTTTTCTAAGTGCCCTTTCTACTGTTGCAAAGACATTCTCCAATTCCACTATCTTGCTGATATCGTGCTCAATGCCATAATGAACGAACAAACCTATAGAAAGCACCAATGTAGCTATGCCTACAGCGATGGTGTACCACTGTGTTTCTTCCTCTTTGAAGAGACGCTGCGGTTTTCCTCTAAACAATAAAATCAATTGAGTGAAATTCAATCCAGAAAGGAACATAAAGATGGCCGTTGTCCATTGGATGGCAGCGTTATCCCCAATCATGCTATCGTTACGCGTAGAAAAGCCACCGGTAGATATGGTACTCATCGAGTGGCAAATAGAATCGAACAATGTCATTCCCTCCAGATTCAGCAGACCAGTTTGTATTACAGTCAGCAGGATATATGTTAGCCACATATGTTTGGCTGTATCAGCAATACGCGGACTGAGTTTTTCGTAGCTTACACCTGTCACTTCCGCGCTATAGAGCTGCATTCCACCCAAGCCGAACATAGGCAGAATTGCCACACTCAGTACAATAATACCCATACCACCGATCCACTGCATCAATGCCCGCCAGAGGAGGATAGAATGTGTCATCACTGTCACATCGCGAATAACCGTTGCGCCTGTGGTGGTGAAACCGGCCATGGTCTCATACCATGCATCGGTGATGGATGGCAGCGCACCGCTCAACCAGAAAGGCAGCATACCAAACAACGAATAGACTACCCATACTGCGGCCACAATCACATATCCTTCGCGTTCACCTACCCGCTTCTCAGCATTGCGGCCGGCTAACAGAATCCATATACTGGTCACCCATGTGATGGCCGATGACACAATCCATGCGCCCAAATCGGCCTCGTGATACCACCAGGCGGTGAAGGTAGGCACAAGCATGAACAGTGCTTCCAGAGTTGTCAGCACGCCCATCGTCTTGAAGACCAGTCGCCAATTGAATGTCCTTGTCATTTGAAGAAACGCTCTAAGTTACGTATTACATGGCTCTTGCAGAAGACTACCACTAGGTCGCCTGCTACAATCTGCGTATCACCGTTTACCAATATTCCTTCTCCTGCACGTACAATGCCGCCTATATTAGCCTCTTCGGGCAAATCCAGTTCACGCACTTTGCGACGAGTGATTGGACTTCCCTCTTTGGCGTAGAATTCCACTATCTCTGCATCTGCACTGGTCAGGTTGTGTACGCCGCGTACGCTGGCATCCAGCAGCATCTGGTAGATATAGCTGGCGGCTATGGTTTTCTTGTTGAGCACAGTACCTATATCCAGTCCTTCGGCCATCGGTATATAGTCCAGATTCTCTATCTCGGCTATCGTCTTGTGTACTCCGAAACGCTTGGCAGCCAGACAAGCAAAGATATTGGCCTCGCTATTTTCTGTCACTGCTACGAAAGCATCAGCATCCAGTATACCCTCTTCTTTCAGCACATCCATATCGCTACCATCGGCATTGATAATCAGCACTTCCGGCACTTTCTCGCTCAGCAGTCGGCAAAGGTCGCGGTCGCGTTCAATGATCTTGATATTCATCTCGCCATTTAGTTCGGTAGCCGCTTTTCTGGCTATACGCCCGCCGCCGAAGAAGATGACATTCTTTATCTCGCGTCTCGATTTGCCTAACTCCTCGCGCAAGAATTCCATATCCTCTTTGGTACAAACGCAATAGACCATATCGCCTGCTTCCACCATATCGTTTCCACGCGGAATCAGTGTCTCCTGGTCGCGCTTGATAGCCACGATGCGGTAACGGCCGTGATTATATACACCCGATGCGAAAGTCTGACCTATCACTTTGGCTCCCTCACGCACTTTCACTACGCATAGTTCCAGTGCTCCCTGGCTGAGATGCAAGTGATAGCGCATCCAGTTGGTGCGAAGGCTTTCTTCAATCTCGTTGGCAGCCAGCACCTCCGGATAGATCAGGTGGTTAAGACCCATTCCTTCGAAGAATTTACGATTCTCCGGCAACAGATATTCGTAGTTGTCGATACGGGCCAATGTACGTTTGGCGCCCAACTGATTGGCTATCAGGCAGGCTGTCATATTCTCCGTCTCATGCGGAGTAACCGAAATGAACAGGTCGCAATCTTTAACGCCGATGTCACGTAGGTCATGTATCGAGGTAGGGTTGCCTACTTTAGTGAGCAAGTCATAGTTGGCGCTCAGGTCACCCAAGCGCTCCGGTTGCTCGTCCAGCAGACTAATTTCCATGTCCTCTCGGCTCAACAGTTTGGCCAAGTGTGTGCCTACTTCACCGGCACCTGCAATAACGATTCGCATAATCCTTCTTTATCTAGTTTCAACAAGTGATACAATTCTTTGGTGCTGCCGTGTTCCACAAACTGGTCATTCACGCCCAGGCGAATGATGCGCGGCGAATAACCATGATCGGCCATCCACTCCAGCACTGCGCTACCGGCTCCACCGGCCAGCATACCATCTTCGGCCGTGACAATCGTCTTAAATCGTTTGCCGATTTCGTGCAATAGCGCCTCATCTAATGGTTTGAGCCAGCGTAGGTCGTAATGCGCAAAGCTCGGAGCCTTTGGCTGCTGATTGGCTATTTCGTCGATAGCCTCAGCCATGGTATTGCCGATGGCACCTATTGTCAGTACGGCTATATCTTTTCCTTCGCGCAGGCAAATACCTTTGCCCAATTCTACCGGTTGGCTTTCTCCGTGCTCTATCGGTGTTCTGCCTCGCGGATAGCGAATAGCCACAGGCCCATCGAGCGTCTCGGCCAAGCGAAGCATATTTCTCAAATCAGATGCCGTACGCGGAGCAGCAATCTGCATATTAGGTATCGAACGCAGATAAGCCAGGTCGAGCAATCCATGATGCGTAGCGCCGTCGTTGCCCACGATTCCCGCACGGTCGATACAGAGTACGACGTGCAGATTCTGCAAAGCCACATCATGAACGATATTGTCGTACGCACGTTGCAGGAAGGTCGAATATTCGTTGCAGTAAGGTAGCATACCCGCCTTAGCCAGACCAGCGCTGAATGTCACAGCATGGCCTTCGGCTATACCCACATCATAGACGCGGTCGGGCAACTCCTTCTGCATAATGCTCATCGAGCATCCGCTAGGCATGGCAGGCGTGATACCTACTATCTTGTCGTTCTTGCGTGCCAGTTCCAGCAGCGTTTGACCAAATACCTCTTGCCACAGTGGCGTTTCAGCTCCACTCACTGTCAATCGCTCGCCGTTACTTACATTGAACTCACCCGGCGCATGCCAAACAGTTTGGTCGTTCTCCGCAGGTGCGTAACCTTTGCCTTTCTTAGTGATAATATGCAGTACCTTAGGTCCACGGTGGTTCTTGATCTCGCTCATGATACGCACCAGTCCTTCTACATCGTGACCATCGGTCGGACCAAAATAACGAATATTTAGTCCGGTGAAGATATTACTCTTCTGATGGCTCAGGGCCGCCTTGATATTGTTGTTGCGACGCAGGATACGTGCCTTGGTATGCTCATCCACCAGATGCAGTTTCAGGGCCAACTGATACAGATTCCAGCGCAAGCGGTTGTAACCGGCACTGGTAGTCAAATCCACCAGATACTGGGTAATACCACCTTTCAGCGGATCAATGGCCATGTGGTTATCATTCAGGATAATCAGCAAATTGTTCTTATCCATCGACGTGTTGTTCAGTCCCTCGAAGGCCAATCCACCGGTCATAGCTCCATCGCCGATGATGGCTACCACATTCGCTTTACCCCCGATGGCTATATCCAGCCCCAGCGCAGCAGAAATACTGTTGCTGGCATGGCCGGCTATGAACGCATCATGCTCGCTCTCCATAGGATTGGTGAACGGGCTGAGTCCCTTGAACTGTCGGTTGGTATGGAATCGGTCGCGACGACCGGTCAAGATCTTGTGCGCATAAGCCTGATGGCCCACATCCCATACCAGTTTGTCGGTAGGCGTATCAAATACGTAGTGTAGCGCTACGGTCAATTCTATTGTTCCGAGCGAAGAAGCCAAGTGGCCTGGATTCTTGCTGAGGGCCTCGATGATGAATTGGCGCAACTCCGCACAAACGGCCGGCAATTCACTCACCTGCAGCTTCTTCAGGTCGGCTGGTGAATCTATGTGATTGATATATTGATAATCCATATATAGCTGTGCACAAACGTGCACAATAATCCAAATTAGCGCGCAAAGATACTGCTAATTTTGCATATATGCAAATTTTATCGCAAAAATCGTACTAAATCTTGCTTATATCAAAAATTATTTGTACTTTTGCACCGCAAATTGTGAAACTATATGGACAAACAAGAATTACGCAAACTGATTGCTATTTGGTTTGACGAAGACATTCGCGATGGTGATCATACTTCACTCAGTTGTATTCCTCCTACTCAGATGGGCTGCCAGCAGCTGATTATCAAAGATACAGGTGTTTTGGCTGGCGTAGAAGTGGCTAAAGAAATTATCAACTATTTCGATCCCGAGTGCCGCTTTGAGCAAATACTGCAGGATGGCGCACTGGTTAAGCCGGGCGACATAGCTTTCCGCGTCTATGGCAAGGAACTGAGCCTGCTGCAGATTGAGCGCACGATGCTCAATATCATGCAACGTATGTCGGGTGTAGCTACTACGGCTCATCGTTACCAGAGCCTGATTGCTGACACGGGTTGCCATGTGTTGGATACGCGCAAGACGACTCCGGGACTGCGTTATCTAGAGAAAGAGGCAGTAGTTATCGGCGGTGGGATGAACCATCGCATCGGACTCTTCGACATGATACTGCTGAAGGACAATCATGTGGATTTTGCAGGAGGTATCACGGCTGCGCTGGAGCGTGCTCGCGACTACTGCAAGGCCAAAGGCAAGAATCTGCGTATAGAGATTGAGGTGCGCAATTTTGATGAAATCAACGAAGCACTGGCTACCAATATTCCTGACCGCATCATGCTCGACAATTTCACGCCTGCTAAGACAAAAGAGGCGGTCGATCTGATACGTGCTTGGGAGCGGTCAGTGACCGAGACAGATAGCCATTCGGGTAAGGCTCGTCACATGGAGATTGAGTCATCCGGAGGTATCACCATTGATACACTGCGCGACTATGCGCTTTGTGGCGTAGATTTCGTCTCTGTAGGAGCATTGACGCACTCTTACAAGAGTCTGGACATGAGTTTCAAGGCGGTTAAATAATCCGCTCACACTCCAGCAACACAGGTTTGCCGTTTACGCGGCAACCGATGATATAGGTTGTGCCTCCATCGCGGAGGTGCAACTTTTTCTTTAGTTGCTCCGGAGTTAGTGGATAATTGCGAACGAGAACGTTAGCAGTTGGGCCTACCCTCATTCTCTCTCTAGAGGGAAGGACTTTATATGCCTTACCGGGAAAATCGGGAATAAGTGTGTCCGAAAAATAGAGATGGGTGTTGGTATCTGCTTTCTTTAGTCCAAACCGCTGAGCGATGAGTTTATATGCTCCGGCCTTCAATATCGCGGCATTAGGCTCATACAAAAATCCATCATTCTCATCATTCCCTTCATTCATCAATCTACAATCTCTTTCTTCCTCTCGGGTAAATAAGAAAGCCTGGTCCTTTTTTGCTAAATCGATAGCCGTAATAACAGCCTTTTGACTTCCGACTTTCGACTCTTGACTAACCAATAGCACCTCTTTAACTTCGTTCTTGACAGCCACTACATGGATATTCCAGGAAAAGAGAGAGGCGAGAGGCGAAAGGCGAGAGAGAGCTTGCGTGAGGTCCAGCATTGGCGATAATTTCAGCATAATACGCCCTTTGGGCGTAAGATGAGCCAAGAGCGTAGGCAGTAATTCTACCACATTGGGTGTGCAGTCTTCCAGGCGAAAAACCTTTCCTCCGTGACTGTCACGTCTTGCCGGATCCAGGAAAATCAGGTCATACAGACCTGCTGTCTGAAGAAAATTTTCGGCCGTGGAGTTGTGAACGGAAATGGAGCCTACCCCCGCCCCCTCCCTAAAGGGAAGGGAGAAATTGTGCGTAGCTATTCGGCACAGTTCTTCGTTTTGCTCGACATAGTCGGTTTGCGCGAATTGTTCGCTCAGAAAATACGTATCTACTCCGTAACCGCCAGTCAAGTCCACCATGCGACTTTCCGCTTTCGACTTTCCACTTTCGACTATTTCCGCCTTGTATCTGGCGGTCAGTTCTGAAGAACACTGCTCACAACTGAGACGCACGGGATACCACCAGTCGTCTATCTGAGCAAAAGTAGGCAGTTTGTCAGCAGTGCGCTCACGGCCTTCTGTTTGCTGCAACATCCATCGCCATTCGTCGTCCGACAGATGTTTGTATTTACTCCGCTGAAGCGCTAATTCCTCAATTCTCAATGCTTAGTTGCGTATTTGGGTAGTAGTACGACAGTATCTGCTGGTATGTTTTTCCCTCGTTGGCCATCACAGCGGCGCCTATCTGGCATAATCCTGCTCCGTGGCCCCAACCGTGACCGCTGAGCGTCCATACACCATTGGCATGATGGATATCAAACCAACTGCTGTAGAGGCACGAACGACTTAACCAGAGACGTATTTTCAGTTCTTTGCCTATAATCTCGGTGCGTTTAGTGCCCACGATGTGCAGACTGTCGATTCGTCCGCTAGCTCCGCGATGAAGGGGTTCAAGTGACTCGATGTGCCCGAAGTCGATACCCGATTTTTCGTGAACGATAGCATCTAGTTCATCGTCCGTGTATGTCACGTTCCAGTCTCGAAAATCTCTGGTTTCTTGGTCGTAATCGTTCAATACCAGTCGAAGAATTTTAGGCGAAGGTTGCTTGCACCAGTCGCAGGTCACCGAACGAATATACGGCACATCTATATCTTCCCAACACGTGCGCCAAATCTCCGTTCGTCCGCCGCAGCATTTGTAGTAACGGCAGTCGCAAATTTGGCCCTCGTAGGTCAACACCTGATGCGCGGTGGCTCGCACTGCTTCTATGGCTCTCCGGTTCATGCGGCGCAGACCTTCGTAACGCTGGCAATGGTCATCGGCGCAGACATCATAATCATTTACCAATTGACCATTTACCATTTGTTCATGGGGCTTTTGTGCTATCGCGCGAAGCGCCCAACTGCGACTGATAACAGCGTGCGCTTTGAGCAGTTCCATCGGACTATTGGCATTCATCTCAGACGAAATAACCGAACAGATATAATCTTCCAGGTCAATGGTATTGACAGCGGTGAACAGTCTTTCGTCTTTCGACTTTCGACTTTCGACTATTTCTAACTTTCCGGCAAATTCCTGATCTTCGAGTCGATCCCAATGAAAACCAATACCGATGCGCACATTCTTCAGAATGAATGTGTGTTCGCGTTGTTCGAACTCAATCTTCGGAGCAGTTAGTATGCCTATTCGAATGAGCATTCAGCAATCAGTAATCAGTTTTTCAGACGGGCTACGAGTTCAAAGGTGCGGAGACGATCTTTGTACCAATTGTTGCGGTTCATGGCCACAATATCGCAGTTGGCATCTGAATTGTCTTCCCAGCGGCGGCAGTTGTACAGCACATCGTAGATACGTCCAATCGGCCAATCGCGACTGATACGCAGGCCGACGGCATAATCCTCGCCATACTTGGTAGTCGGATAGTTGATGGTCCGCAGCAACGGCACATAGAATCCACGCGGCGCGCCAAGACCATTGATACGCAGGGCATTGTTGCGTCCGTTATCGTCAGTCCACTCGCGGTGGTCAATCACACCCGGAGGCAAAGTTTCGCCTGCCATATTGGTCAGTTGATAGGTGCCGATAACCATGCCGAATAACGGTGAGTGGTTAGGGGTGAGGGGTGAGGGACCTTCGAATGTATCAACAAACTTCTGAACAGTGTTTTCGTCAAAATAGGTATCGTCCGAATCCAGTTGGATAGCATACTTGCCGCAACGCGGGTCATGAATAGCCACATTCCAGTTGCCGCCAATGGCGTGCCAGGTCTTGTCTTGTTGGATGAAGACCAATTGGCCTCCCCCCGCCCCTTCCCTAGAAGGAAGGGAGGATTGAATTTCGCGAATAATCTCGGCCGTACCATCGGTGGAGTTGTCGTCCACCACAATCACGTTGAACGAATACGGCGCACGCACTTTTTGTGCCAAGGCGCTACGCACAGCGTCAGCGATGGTACGGGCACGATTGCGGCAAGGAATGATAACTGAAGCGGTTACCGGAAATTCGTCTGCCGTAGGCAGTGGCAGATATTGTCCGGGCTTCAGATAAGCGCCTATGCGTTTCAGGTGGGCCGTAACACAGGCTTCCATTTCTACTTGCACCTGGCGATTGCGTGGATCGACATAGTCGAACAATTTCTCACCGGATTTGCGCGTGTCTTCCTCTACTTCGTAATACAGGTATTCCGGAATATGGGTGAGGGAGCCATTGCCCATTTGACTAGCTCGCAGACGCAGGTCATAGAGTCCGGCAAACTCATAGTCGGTATCCATCTGCGCAACGAGCGATTGCAGTCGGTCTGTGCGCCAAAGCAGGACTGCGCCAAAATCGAAATCATCGCGCAGTGCGCCCTGCTGATAGTCGATCACGGGGGCTTCCACTATTCGGGCCTCTCCGCCTTCGATTATTTTCTGGAATCGGTCGGCATAAGCCATGGTAGCGCCGGTCATCTCCAGCACTTGCTGCATACGCTCCAATCCCAGATAAACCCATTCGATATTGGGCTTGAGGCAAATCAGCGTGTAAGGTGTCTGCGCCTTAGCGGCGATTTCGCGGATAGCAGCGGTACTGCATACTCGTCCGGGCAAGAAAAAAATAGAAATATCCATGTGTTTAATTTACTTTATTTCACTTGTGCGCCTTGTGCATTGTAGGTATTACCGTTCTTCTCAATCAGCACCTGACCATCACGCAAAATCTTTCTACTTTCCAGTTTCGACTTTTGACTATCTACTTGCTCCACACCTTCCTCTATAGCCACAATGCGACCGAACGCTTTCCAACCGTCTGCAGCCTGATAAGCCGAGAGAGCGCTTTGCGGCACATAGAGCGTGCAAGCGGATTGGTCAAAGTTTTCAAATGTCCCAGCTTCACAAGTTGGGGGTGTAGTAGCTTTGCAGGTTATGGAGGTCAGCTTTGTGCAATTGCTAAAACAATAACCTTTAATCTCTTCCAAAGTGCTCGGCAACGTGAGAGTAGTTAGTTCGCTACAATAGGTAAAGACATTCATCCCCAAAGAAAGCAGTCCTTCGTTTAGCTCCATGCTCTGCATTTTACAAGACCGAAAAGCATTTTCGTATATCCATTTAACAGAAGTGGGGAAGATGATTTTCGTCAGTTTTTGACAATGGGAAAACGCATGTTTTTCGATTTCCGTAACAGTAGAGGGAATAGTATATTCTCCTTCCAGCCTACCGGGAGCGCCACAGAGCCTTGCCTGATCTTTGGTAAACAGCACACCACTCAACGAGCAGTAATTCTGATTACCGGGCTCGACGTTGATCATCTTCAGATTCTGGCAATTAGAAAAAGCACCTGCCCCTATCTGTTCAACGTAAGCAGGAATAGTTACCGTATTCAGTCCGGCACAATTCCAAAAAGCCTGTGTTCCTATACCCTTTAGATTTGTCGGCAGTGCGATAGAAGTCAGTGAAATATCACCGGCAAAGGCGCTAGCGCCAATAAGTCGAATGGTATTGGGGAGTGTAAGATTGGAGAGCTGAGTACAATACGAAAAAGCACCGATATTTATCGTGTCCACGGTGTTTGGCAGTTCTACGGTCTCCAGCGATGTACAGTTATTAAAAGCATAGCCTCCTATCCTGGTGTACTGGCTGCGCGAGTCTTTTAGGATCGATACAATCTGGCCTTCGTAGGCTTTCCAAGGTGTTTCGGCGTAGAAATAATTATCCATCGCGCCTGTGCCGATAAGGTAGAGCGCACCGCTACCGGTGTTGAATTCCCATTCCATGTTTGTTCCGCAGTCGCCATAGATGGTCTCTGCATTTACCATGGCTGCGCAAACGAGCGCTGCAATAACTAAGTAAATCTTTCTCATAAGTAATTGTTGTTAAGTGTTGTTAAATGTCAAATAAATTCTCTTTCTTCAAAAAATTCAGTCCGGCCCTGCCCATGCCCCGTCCTCTATAATAGAGCTTGGACTATATATTTTTTTATTTTATATTATATATGTGTACGAGATCTGTACATTATTGTACGAAATCCGTTCACCGATGCTCATTTATTGGACAGGCTGTGCGAAATCTGTACATTTTGTCCTCTCAAAACGGTATATCGCTGCCTTCAGGCACCGATTTTTTGTCCGGATTCTGGACACTCTCCTTTACTTTGGGTGTTCCGGGCGCCAATTCACGATTTATTGTGCTGGTAATCACGCCATTATACATATGCAGAAAACCTTTCTGTTCCAAACGGTTAACTATTCCATTCATGGTCGAAGGACTGGTGTGCAGTATCTTAGCCAGCCTGCGTATAGAGCCGCGCCAGCCTCGTCTGTCTATGTCCTCTATGCGTGTCAGGCCATGAATATAAGCATACACAGCCGCATCGCCCAGCGGCAACTCCATCTCATCCAGCATCCATGACTGAATCGTGAAATAGAACGGTTTATTTTTCTTTGTTGTTGGCATTATTGTATTTGGTTGTTAAAATCATTATTTTTTCGAACCCGTCTTAACCCCGTATTTACCAGGTCTTAACCACGTTTTTCTCACGATTTACTACCGTGAAGAAATGCCTCGGATGGCATTTCGAGTTTGAGCGCCGCAGTAGCGGATTACGCGAAAACATAGAATGGCGCGACCCTTGCGGTCACGCAGCCGCCAGGCTCTAGGGTAGCGATGTACAGGGTAGGAGCGACCGCCTATTTGTTATTTTTCTGCCTGTTAAAAACTGCATTTTTATATATACTATGTATATATATTCAATTTACTATCGAGACAATCACGAGACAATTACGAGCGCACTATCTTATTCCGTAGTAGGAACCAGTGCGTCTTTGTGGTACTCGCAGAGGCCCGGTATCGGATCTTGCAATATTCGTCCTATGGGTAGCCCCTCTGCCGCCATGGCTTCTTCCAGTATCGGGCGGTAGTAATACGCTATCGACCCCACGAAGCCAACGCCGTTGGCATTTGTGATTTGACATTTGTCATTTGCCGTTTGGAAATACTGCACCAAGTTGCGGCGAATGAACTGCACAAAATGGTCATACACCAGGTCATGAATCCGTTTGTCGTCCAGATGGTCAGCACAGAAGCGCGACAACTTAGCCAGGAACCGATTGGGGAACGGCTGACGATAGACGTGCTCGATAATATCGGCCATCGAAGTCTCGTATTCGCTAAAGAACGCTTCCTTCAGATCGTCGCCCAATTGATTCTTCAGCAGGTCGCCCACCAGGCGCTTGCCCAGCACCGCGGCACTACCTTCGTCGCCCAGGATATAACCCAGCGAAGGAACGCACCACTCGATAGTCTCGCCATTGTAGCTGCAACTGCCGCTACCCGTGCCCAGGATACATGCTACGCCCGCCTCATGGCCCAGCAATCCACGCGCAGCACCCAGCATATCGGACTCCACAGTCACTTCGGCCTTCTTAAACACCGATTCCAACGCACGCTTGACAAACACTTTCTTCTCCGGCGTACATCCTGCACCATAGAAAAAAACGTGCGTGAGCGTGCCCGCCCATAATAGCGGAGCCATCTGAGGCAGCAACTGATTGCTGATACTGTTGCGCATGGCATCGCAGGTCTGGAAGAGCGGATTGATTCCGTCCGTGCGGAAATCGGACGACTGGCCACTGGCTGTCAACAAACACCAATGCACCTTAGTACTACCACTGTCGGCTATTAAAATCATAAGTCCCAAATTTTTCGCTGCAAAGATACAAAAAAAAATGCACATACGCAAGAGTTGTGTGCATTTTTTTCAATCGATAGAGTTAAAACTCTATATATGTGTAGATTGGCGTTTCTTGTAACCGGCGTACGCTGCTCCGGCCATCAGCAAAATCCATACTCCCGAGCCCACCGGAACAGGTATATCGGGGTTGACAGGATCGCCACCACCAGTCCCCGGAGGGCCGCGACGGATAGTAGGCGGCGTTACCGTACCATACATAGCAGCGGCTTCGGTAGCCCCTACGGCCGTGATAGCAGCACCACTATAAGTGGTGGTTTGCATGCAATCGTTCACAGCAAAAGCAGGGCCCTGAACCGATGTGCTACTATTGTTACGATGGGTTTCGCGCAGACGCGCTGCCACTGAGTACATTGGCGTTTGCTGAGCAAACGATTGGTTATTGCCCGATTGGATATTTGTTGAAATCTGCCTATTCAGCAACGAATTTTGCACGGTAATAGTAGGCGCCACCAACGATGACGAACGTGGTGCAGAAGGCTGCTGAGTCGGCCTAATCTTCATTTTCTTAGGCTGGACATAGTTGCTATGCTGATTCTCCTGCTCTATGGCCTGCAAGAATTGCGGCAAATCAGCCTGGCGCTTCGGAGCGTGGAAATTAGCCGCACCGGTAGTACTAAACGATACCAACGGGACCATCATAGCCCAAAGGGCTACCAAAACTCGCAATATATGTGGATAACGGATTTTCATGGTCTGTGATTACAATGCGAGTTTATAGATACCCAATTTGGTGGAAACAACATATATACCCGGCACAAGCGTGTAAGCCGATTCGATGTGTGCCGATAGGTCGGACGAGAGAATCAGTCGCCCATCTACAGAATAGATGCTAACCGGCGTATCAGCCGTGGAGCGCAGATAGAGTTGTGCGCCATCGTAAGAGTAACTCAGACTTTGGTCGTCGTTCACATTCGGAACACCTGTAGCCACTTCAGGCGCTTGCTCACCTACTCCGCCGAAGCGAACATATTTAGCAGTATTGGTCGGGTCTGCTACTACGTAGCACTCGAACGGATAGAGCGTGTTACCACCACTCTTCTCGAACCATAGTCCATCGGCGCTAATCATATAGGCCTGACCCAGATCCTGCGGCCACATAGTCGTATTTCCGAAGTAACGGAAGCCATCGGCCGAACTGCCTTTAGTCCAAGGCGTTTTGTTAGCAATAGTCTGATAACCCTTGCCGTAGAACATCACGTATTTGTCCGTGTAGTAGTTGCCGCTTGGCACTTGCATGATATACGGAACATCCTTCTCCGGCAGATTTACGCCCACAGGCACATTCTGCCAGTTAGGTTGGAATCCATCGCGCTCGGTATAGGTGGCCGGTCCAAACGTACGCAACCAGTATTCGGCATTCTCTGAGTTGTGTTGTGGCAGCAAATCGTACTCCTTGTCATCGTCCGGATCATACACGCGCACGGCGGAGCAAGTAAACGGCAGACAGAGCGTCTCCCATGCACCCGGTGTAAACTTGCGATAATAAATTATCGGCTGCAGCACATCTCCTCCCTCAAACTGAGTAATGGCTTTCGCATTCGGTACATCGTCATGATGGTAAATTTCAAAGTAGTAAGGCGCACAACCTTGACGGATATAATAGTACATCGGGTCTGTAATGGAGAAGCTTCCCGCAAATGGGAACTTGATACTGAAACGAATACAAGCACCCATTGTGAAATCAGCTACCAAGTCATCCGTTCCATAGTTCTGCGCCTTGTCGCCCAGGTTGATGGTCAAGGTAAACCATCTACAGTGGTTCACATCATCCTCGCCGGTGTCTATCATCGTTTTCTCCAAGGTCTTGTGCGTTATGTCTTCTTCGGCAAACAGCATAAAGATAGGCGCAGCAGACCCCGTACGAGTAAACCAGTCGTTCGATTTAGCCCGAATAACCAATTGAGTCGCACTCGGTGTATAGATGCTGACTTCATAACCCATATGGAAAATCGTAGTGCCTCCAAACTCCGATGGCTTCAATCCCGAGCGCGGAGCACCCGACTTCTCGCAGAGGTTATCGTCCGCATTTTTCCATTGGTAAGTCCAAGTCAGCAAATCGAAGGTCAAAATACCGTTGGTATAGTCTTCGTTGAAAGTTACGTTGTCAGGAGTAATATAATTCCACTCATCGTAGTAACCAGTAGCACCGCCATCGCATTTGTAGTGGTGACGAACCAAAATCTTATACTGTCCGCCTTTGGTAACCGCACCTTCCCAAACGGCCTTGATTGAATTCTCCCAAGTCAAGCGGCGCGCATCGGTCACATTCCAGTCAGAACCATTAACCGTTCCCACCAGATACAGTTCATCAAACGTAGAAATATGGTTTTTGAGACGCGTAGCAGTAAAGACAGCCACATCCGCATCGTGCGTAGCATAGAGATTACAGCTATCCCCGCCCGGCGACCAGTTACCGTTTTGCGTATACTTGTATTCCATACCCTCAGCTATATTGTCCTTAATCAAGATATAGCGATGGTGCTCATAGTCATGATACTGGAATTTCCAATCGGCATTATTAGTTGACCAACCATTTGCATCGCTGCTCAAATACAAATTGGTATCATCGCAGACGGTTGTGAATTTGATCACTTTTTTGTTTTCCGAGAAATTACCATCGTTATCAATAGCCCAAACGGTTAATGTATATTCGCTACATGGAATCAAATTGATGAGCTCAAAATAACCGGTCTTGTTATTCTTGAAATCGACTTGGTACCAAGTATAGGTTTCACCCATCGGAGTTTCAAATTCGCAGTAATAAAGAATTTCCAAGAATGGTGTGTCGTCATCCACCGCACGAACCTGGATATCCGCCGAACGATTGTAGATGACTTCCGCCTTACCGTAAGTCATAACAGGGTTGCCAGTAGAAACTACACACTCTGCTTCGATATCATCCGTATCATCAAACCAAACATCGTAGGTCGGGTGATAGTATTTGTTTGCATAAACGGTCAAATCGCCCGTTTGAGTTGCACCATCATCTGAAAAAATACAGTTAGTTAAATTGTTTGGAACTGAAGCACTATAGATGGTAGATCCGCAGACAGTATTTCCTGTATTCGTCATTGCTATACCGGGCCAACCAACATTTATTGTTCCTCCTTCCCATGCGTACAATTTGGGGTTGCTCCAGTTCTTGGAATTTACAAAATATACTGTCACACATGTACTAGAAGGTGTTACTCCCCAGTTGTTGTCTGAATATGTAAAACATTCTCCATTATGATCATTTACATGGTCCAAGTTACCTGTCTGCGCACCGCTATTATTATTAAAGATACAATAGTATTTTGAAGCGCTTAGGAATGTGTAAGAATAAAGATTACAGCCGCATCTTGATTCCCTCGTCATAGCCTCTCCCGGCCACGGCTTATAATTATTCCACGATCCATCTGCTATATATGCGTAAGGAGTAGACCAGTTAGCAGAATTCAAAAAGTAGATTGTAGTAGTCGGAATTGCTGCGCGAGATGCATACCACGTCCCATCACAGTAGTATAGTCTTGAAGTATTAATTGTAGCATCTGGCGTTTGGTCTGAATTACTACCGATATCAAATAGGCACCTATCATACGAATTATCTATTGTACATTGCCACACATCAAACCCCGCAACTTTATTTGCAGTTTTTGTCATGGCAACTCCCGGCCAACCATTATTGGCATTCGTACTATTGTTCCAAGCGTAGCAATAGGGGGTTGTCCATCCTTTTGTATTAACAAAATAAATCGTTCTCGCCGTAAGAAACAAAGACACGCTAAGTAAGAAAATTAGCGACAAGGCACGATTCATTCCATTATTGGAAAACAAACGCGAAATGAAGGATAAATGCTTCATGGTATCTAATTTCAGTAATGTGAGTTAGTATTCAAGGTATTTGCAAATGGGTGTACCCCATATTCTGCGCCGCAAAAGTACTATATTTTTTTCACATACACAAATTTTTTTCACATTTTTTAGTAAAAAATTAACATTTCGAAAGGTTTCGGCCTAATTGAGTCCCTAAAACACCTTCAATTTCTATGAAATTTGCATATGTCAAATTTTATTTGTATCTTTGCACCGAAAATCTATATGCATTCACCACCAACTCACTCACGGCTATGTCACGTTCCCCATTTCTACTAATAATTTCCCTTCTATTCTGCACTATTGTGCAGGCTGCTACCTATAGCGGCAACTGCGGCAAGAACGGTAACAATTTGACTTGGTCGCTCGATATCGACAAGAACCGACTGACTATCAGCGGTTCGGGTGCGATGGCCGATTATACGCAAGAGTCGCCCAGTCCTTGGTCTGCCTACCAACAAAACATCATTTGGGTGGATATAGCCAATACCGTGACCAGCCTCGGTCATTATGCGTTTAGCAACTGCATTATGCTCTACCGCATCACGATTCCGAAAGCAGTGACCAAACTGGACCAGGCGTTCTACAACTGCGAGAACATGGAGATGCTCTACCTAGAATGGGACACTGAAGCCACCATTCCCACCTGGAACGACATAGTTTTCGGCAAAAAAGACTCAAACCTCTCGCTCTACATCCCTTGTGGGACAAAAGATCTGTATGGGGCGATGGATGGTTGGAAAAACATTTACAAGAACGAGATATACGTGCATGGTGAATGCGGGCAAGGACAAGGTACGATACTCGATTGGCGCATCGATTGCGAAGGCAATCTAGGCATCATATCTTCGCGAGGAACGGTAGATGGGCGATTGCCTGATTATACGCCAGGAGGCGCGCCTTGGTACCCCTATCGCGACCTGATAACCAGCATAGGTGTATCGCTCTTCTTCGATGGCGCAGGCAAGTACGCTTTCTACGGTTGCTACAACGCTAAAACAGCTTCGCTGAACGACTACAACGCCTCAAAAGGGTGTATCCCGGAAAGTGCTTTCGAGGGCTGCACTTCGCTGGAAAAAATGGTTATGTACGGACGCACCGGCACAGTGGAGAAAAATGCTTTCCGTGGTTGTACTTCGCTGCGCGAACTATACCTCACTTCGGTACTAACCATCCAGGATTCAGCGTTCGTTGGTTGCACTTCGCTGCGAGCACTAAATGCACCCTTTGTGCAAACAATAGGCAACTACGCCTTTGGCGGTTGCACCGGCCTGCGTTCTGTCTATTTTGGAAGTGCCGGTCTGACGAGTATCGGTGCAGGTGCGTTCAAGGACTGCCTTGCGCTGAGCGACATAACGGTTTCGTGGATAACAGGCGAAATCCCTACTTGGCCCACCCAAATGACTACTGCCAGCGGCATTACGCTACATGTACCATGCGGCTCCACAGCCTTGTATAGTGCGGCCAACGGATGGAAAAACTACGCGATAGTAGAAAATCTCATGGGCTTCTGCAGTGACACCACTGAGATGCGCTGGATGCTGGATTGCGATGGTAATCTGAGCATCACAGGCGAAGGGTCGATGATAAACTACAGTAGTGATGCGTATCTGCAGCCTTGGTATCCGAAAATCAGTTCAATCAAGAGTGTGACCATAGGCGAAGGCATCACCCGAATAAGTTCGCGGGCCTTTGACGAGCTCACCCAACTAAAAACAGTCAGCATAGCTGAGAGTGTGCGTGAGATAGGTGGCTTCGCTTTCAGCAATTGCAGTACACTTGTCAGCATAGAGTTACCAAGAAAAATGGAGGAGATAGGCGGCTCAGCATTCGACAACTGCATAAGGCTGACGCGCGCAGTCATGCCCGACAGCCTTGGTGCGCTCGGTACCAACGTTTTCCGCTACTGCAACCAACTAAAGAGCATACGTGTTCCCGAAGGCGTGACAGCTCTAAGAACAGGGGTTTTCTATAATTGTACCCGCCTGGACACCGTACTTCTGCCTAGCACATTGGAGCGTATCTACGGGGCATTCCGCGGCTGCTCGTCAATGAAGGAACTGACGATTCCAAAAAGCGTGAACAATATGAATTCTAGCGATATGTTCACAGGATGCAAATCGCTACGCGATATATATACACAGTGGACAGAAACAGTACCGCAGATTCGCACGGATATCTACTCCGGAAGCGGCATGACTGCAGCTAATATCAAGGTGCATATACCGTGCGGAACCAAAGACCTGTACAGCAGAAATTGGACAACCAAGTTCACCATTGATGGAGGCCCGTACAGCGGCGTTTGCGGAACTGAGGGCGATAGCATAGCCTGGCTGCTGGATTGCGACAGTGTGCTGACTCTGACCGGCTACGGAGCGATGATTTTTGACAGCCTTGGGATACCTTGGGCTGAGAAGAGTGATTTGGTTCGGACGATTGTTTTGGGCGACAGTCTCAGCCTATTGGCTGATTCAGCATTTGCGAAGTGTAGCAACCTAATGGATATCTATGCATCTTGGGAAGATTCGTTGCCCAACTGGCCCAAACAGATGACTGCCGCAGAACCGCAAACCGATATCACGCTGCACGTGCCATGCGAAGCCCTGCCCGTTTACCGCGCAGCAGAAGGATGGAAAGAATATACGATCAAAGGAGAAGGCGAGTACACAGTAGAATTCCGAGCCCATAAATCCGAAGAGGTGGTATCCACGCAAACTGTGAGCTGCGAAGAGGCTGCCACGCCTCCTGAGGCTCCGGAAGGTCTTCGATGGGAATGGAACAGCACAGACTATGAGTCTGTAACTAGCGATTTGATTATCTACGGAAGGCTGGTTCGCGAGACCGAAGGATGGCAAGATATTCCTGCCGGCGAAGCCGCAGAGAAGGTACTTCGTGATGGACAATTACTCATTCTGCGCAAAGGAAAAACCTACACCGCGCAAGGCGTAGAAATACAATAAAAGGCATATTTTTCGCCGCACACGCTTGCATATATAAAAAAAAAGCAGTATCTTTGCAGCCGATTTGAAAAAGTTAGTCGTCATATTAGCTCTATTCAGTTTGTGTACAACACCTCTGGGTGCCGAGACACTGCTTGATCGTACGTTCTGGAAACATGAACTACGCGTCGGTTGGGGCGACCAGTTGTTTGAGACCCTGATCTGGCATCAACGCGCTACCGTTGCAACGACGCTGGATGGAATGTACACGCAGGGTTATCACGAGAATTTCCATTACGACCAGCACCTCTGGATAGAATATCAGTTCCGCCACAACGACTGGTTCTCGTTCGGCGGGATGGTCGATCTGAGCGAAGTACACTGGGACAATGTTTTTCGCGATGGAACGGGTGCGGAAGTGATGCGCGATCCAGGACACTACTTCTACAACGCCATTATCATGCCTACGGCACGCTTCACCTATTTCCACCACGACTATGTCAACCTCTATTCAGGTTTGGGACTTGGTCTGGGTATCAACGGTGGTACAGAACTAGACATTCGCGGCAAGAAAACTGATGTAGGTGCAGCATTCGATATCATTGTGCTGGGAATGAGCGCCAACTACAAACAGTGGTTCATGGCCGTTGATCTGGGAGGACTCTATTCGCTGAAAGACAGCAACACTATATTCCTAGCTTCGTCCAAAATAATCAGAGCAAGTATAGGAGTACGATTCTAATTGAAAATTGAAAATTGAAAATTGAAAATTTGAGATTTAAGATTTGAAAAAATATCTTTACATATTGTTCGCAGTTGTCGGTTGTCAGTTGTCAGTAGTCAGTTGTCAGTTCGGCAAAGAAGAATGGGTCGATTTCACCGACATCGATGCAGCTAAAGGCATGGATTTCAAGGTAATAGGCCAACGCGAGACGGACTTGAGTCAAGGTCTGCCATTCAACTGCTTTATGCCAGACGGAACACCGATAAACGCTTATGTAGAAGAAGAAAGACGTGAGGTGAACAGCGCAGGAGATGAGATGGACGGTCCGCACAAGACCAGTAGCATCTCTGCCGCAGGCATGATACAGGAACTGCTGAGATACGGCAACCAAAACAAAGTAACCGAAATAGTAGGCACATACACCAGTTTTGATTTGAACGGCGACGAAACCCGTCTGTCCGGCAAGGTAATGCTTCCCAAAGGGAAGAAGCCGAAACGACTGATTCTGGTCAGCCACTACACGATAGGCAGCAACACAGAGGCTCCGAGCAACTGTTTCTCGCTGGAAGGTGTATTGGTAAAACTGGGTTACGGACTGATTATTCCTGATTATCTGGGCTACGGTGTTACCGTCTCGCAACTGCACCCGTACCTGGTAATGGACCTGACTGCACGCAACGTAGTAGATATGTATCTGGCAGTTCGCCCTTGGCTGGACGCAGTGGGTATGGCTCCTGAGCATGACGATATCTACCTGATGGGTTATAGTCAAGGCGGCGCAACAACGATGGCCGTAGAACATCTGATTGAAACCGAATACAACGATCCGAGCGACTCTATTCGCATCGATATTCACCGTGTGTTTGCAGGTGGCGGTCCGTATGATGTCAAAGCTACATACGAACGTTTCGTCACGACAGATACGGCCAGTTATCCCGTAGCCGTACCATTGGTGCTGCAAGGCATGATTAAGGGTAATTTTCTGGATATAGAGACCCGCGACCTGATGCAACCGTGGTTGTACGAGAAGATGAACGACTGGGTAAATAGCAAATGCTTCACCACCGCACAAATCAACAAGATGATTGGTACGAGAGTGACGCACGAACTGTTGACAGAAGCAGGCATGGATCAGACATCAGTCAAAGTGGCAGAACTCTACAAGGCCATGACCGCCAACTCGATTATCAGTTACAACTGGGAACCAGAAGCTTCGGTCTATATGCTTCACTCGATGGATGATGAGACCGTGCCATATACGAATGCAACGCAAGCCAAAGTGAAATGGTCGAACGCCAATATCACGTACAATTTCGGTCACTACGGAGGCCACGTAAAGACCTGCTTGCGCTTTATTTACTCGGTACAGACTCTGCTGAAAGAGGAAGAAAAAGAAAGGGCACAGTATGAATAAGCGTTGGGGATACATATGGTGCTTGTTGCTGATTTTCACTGTCTGGAGTTGCAAGCCAGAGGCTAAGTGGAAGACTAAAGATGTGGATATCTTCATTGATATAAACACCCTTTCTGCATGTTTCGTAGAATGCAAATTTGAGACCAATAAAGATGCGTATTTTCTGATTTCCATTACCGAGGCTCGCAATAATTACGATCCACTGGATCCCGGCAATCAGAAGCAATTTATGACACTGGCTATCGATTCGGCCAACATGGAATATATAGCATGGCGCAATGCTCTACTACAACAGGGAGAATTTAATATTGCGCCCTTTGCCAGCCATGCTCTGCAATATGGTAGTACCGACCATTTCTTCACGGGTCTGAAACAGAACACCGATTATTGGGTATATGCGTTTGTGGTTAATCCGGAGACGCTGACTCCATGCGGGCGGTTATATCTGGAACGCATTCACACGGCTCCAACCAGTACAGTCAAAATAAAATTTGACTATCGCGTCAAGGGCTATTGGGACTATTGCTATCCGTTAGACAGCACAGGACGAATCAACACACACTATCCCTATACCGGTTTGACACACGATAGCGCAGAACTGGCAGAAAGCGGAATAACCCCCAAAGAGGTTTTTGAGAGTTGGTTAGAGTTGAAACGCGAGTATCCTTATCAGGAGAATGCCTTTTTCGGCGTGAAAGCAGTAGAAAACGATGGACTAGACGATCATGCGGTATTTCAAGAGGGTCACACCTATTATACCGCCATCACCGGCCTAGACGGAGATATCAGCAGTAGTGTCGTTTATAAATTTGTTTGGAACGGCTATTTCTGCGAGTATTATTTCACCGATACAGATTCCACCAATATCTTGAAGAAAGGAGTGTGGTAATGCGTATCACCCTTCTGGTAGTAGGCAAAACGACAGACAGTCGATTGGCTTCGCTGATAGATGATTATTGTCAGCGATTGACTCATTATGTGCCTTTTCAGATACAGGTAATCCCCGAATTACGCAACGCCAAATCACTGAGCGAGGCGCAGATAAAAGAGCGTGAGGGGCAAGAAATCTTGCGGATGGCATCGTCGGCCGTTGAGATGATTCTACTGGATGAACATGGCCGCGAAATGCGTTCGATAGAATGGGCAGACTGGCTTCAGAAGAAGATGAGCGGAGGGCGTGACCTGATGTTCGTGATAGGCGGAGCTTACGGTTTCAGTCCCGCCGTATATGAGCGTGCGGATGGCAAGATTTCGCTGAGTCAGATGACCTTTAGCCATCAAATGATACGCCTGCTCTTTGTGGAACAGGCGTATCGTGGAATGACTATCCTTCGCGGAGAGCCATATCATCATGAGTGATGAGGCTTAGTTGACACGGATTTTTTGTCCGAGGCGAAGAATACTGGTTTCTTTAATTTTATTCAATTGGCAGAGTCGCTTCACCGTAGTGTGATAGCGTTTGGCTATACCGGACAGCGTATCGCCCTGTTTGACAGTGTGGAAACGCATGGCGGCTTGCTCGGCTTTGGCTTGCTGAATAGCCTTGATGCCAATAACATACTCGTCTTTCTTGGGTTGGCCAGTAGTGAAATCGATGATTTCTTCCGGATTCAACGCATTGCCCAAGAAACGAATTTCCCAGTGCAAATGGCTGCCCGTGGAACGACCGGTATTGCCGCCAAGACCGATGACATCGCCCGGGAAAATCTTCTCGTACTCTTCTACCAAGGGGCGACTGAGGTGGCCATAGATAGTCTCGAAACCATTGTCGTGACGAAGTACCACAAAATAGCCGTAACCCCTTGGATCCCAGCCGACTATACGCACTTGACCGCTCCATGCGGCACGCACCGAATCGCCGATTTGCACTTTGATATCAGTCCCTTTGTGCATGCGATAGCGACGCCATCCGTAGTGACTGGTAATATAGCCCGAAGCAGGAATATGGAATCCCGTCAGCGGAATATGTACGTCGTCCTTAAGCGAGTCGAACATCGTGCCATAAGGATTGATGTGATTGTCGGTCCAGATGCACTTGTAGAGGCTATCGGCAGGATGGTGATGGAGCAACGTAGTATCGCCCATCATAAACTGCGGCACCAGACGATAGACCACATCGGTATCGTTGGTTTTGACGACCAGTTTGCGAGGCAATGCCTCGGAATCGCAGTTGATATACAAAGTATCGTTGACAAAGTGACTGGTCAGCCATTCGGGGATACCGATAGCCTTGACATCGATATCGTCCATCGAGGTCAGTTCATCACCTTCGCCAGCCAAATAAGTAGTATCCTCCTGCAGCGCAGCTTCCTGAGCGTACGAATTTAATGGAAGCAGAAGCAGCAGAAGCAGAATCCACAGAGACGTAATATAGCGCATGTAATACATAATACAACTAAAATAACACTAATGGCGATGAGCCATTTTTTCCAAGCAGCCAAACCCGGTTTGAGTTGTGGTGCTTTCACGAGCGGGAAAGCAGCTTGCTCGGTCAGGGTACGTCCAAATGGCACAGAGATGATAGCGTCTGCGTTGACTGCCCAACCATTGGCATTGAGAACCGGAGCCAGATTACGACGGCGCAGTTTGAGCCATGCCATAATCATGCTCGGTCCACTGATAACCAGTAAGATACAAACGATAATCAGGATATATTGCCACCAAGCGAAACCTTGCAAACCTTTTGCAACAGACACCAGAGCTGCGCCAATCATGCCTAAAGCCATGCCGATGGCAGCGAAGATACCTGCAAATTTAGCGATGTCGAAGGCTGCTTTCTTTTCTGCATTCGGATCTGCGGCCGAATCAGCTTTAGCAGTCATGTTGTCGAATGCTTTAGCGTCTTTTTCTGCAGCCGATTTGTTGATTTTCTCTTGGATCCAATTGCCGAACTTGCGGTAAGGAGTCCAGAAGGCCTGGCGAATAGAAATCGGGTTGTCGATGATCTTGGTTACGACTGCGTCGTAATCGTTTCCTTGGTTATCATAGAAAATGGCATTCTTGCCAACCATCAGGTTCTTGATTTCGCCCTGGGTCATAGCGGCAACGATCTGCATTTTCTTGCCGAGTTTCTTAGACTCGCAATCGCAGTAGAGCAAATAGATGCCCGAAAGCGGAGCCTGTGCATCGTGCTTAGGCAATTCGTTGACGCGCATACAGAGATGGCAAGCGCGCTGGTCGATAACGAGCGTACCCGCTTCAAAAGAAGCGATGGTCTTCTTGTCATTATCATAGAAATCTTCGAAGGAAACGAAATTGCGTAGCAAACGATAGAAATCGCGGTGTAGGAGCAAGAGTTTGCGCAACGGCATATATTCAGCCTGAGCCGCAGCGAGTGCATCGGCGTTAGCGCCTTCGGCGGCAGCCTTAGCAGCCTCCCAGTCAGCAATTTGCTTGCCCATCTCGAGGAATTTCTTCTCGGTCATGCCCGGTTTAACTGCTTCCTCAGGGATAACAGCGAGACCCAGTTTGTGGAGTTTCTCCAACTCGTAATATGCAGTATATTCGGGGTTGCGCTCCTTGTAAGCAGCGATAACATCGGCCTCGAACGGCGCAGCAGGAATAGGTTGCTCGTCGATAGTGATAGCGGCAAGAGCGGCATCCACGTCAGCCAAAGCGATTTGCTCAGCTTTGGACTTCTGTGCTTTCAGCACCTTCTTAGCTACGGCGAGGATATCAGCATCCTTGATATTGGCGAGCGCGATAACATCCGACTGCTTGAGCAGACTGTCGGGTTTAGCCAGTGTAGCGCAGAGCCAATCGGCAGTGGCAACGACCTCTTTCAAACGAAGTTTGCCATCTCCATCGATGTCCATCAGTTTGAGCGACTCTTCGCTGATTTCCAATCCCGCTACCGGACAGGAAAGAACGGTCCATTTCTTTTTGTCCAACTCGCCAAGGTGACGAATGTCTTCGCCCGAGTGAATTTTGATACGTGTTACTCCGCCGATATTGGCGAACGTCCAGTTGTACTTACTCATAGTATTTGTGTTTTTAGTTAGTGAGCAAACTTTTGCGGTGCAAAAGTACAACTTTTTTGCGACATATGCAAGAAAATGCGCATTTTTTTGTTCAAAAAGTACGAAAAAAGCCTAAAATTTGGAGATGTCGTTTTTTTGTACTACCTTTGCCGCGAATTTATGAACGAGCCAATAAAACTTTGCTATATGAAAAAACTTCTACTCACTTTGATGTGCGCGGCGTGCGTAATGGCGGCAGATGCCTCGGAAGGCGCGCTAAAAGGACTCTTCACAATCAATGCCGAGGGCGGCAGAATTGCATTCTCGCAGGGCAACTTGCAATATAAGAAGCAAGGAAAACACGCTACGGCACAGGACAGTCTGGTTGGCATCTGGCGGTTTGCCGAGCATCAGTATGACGTGATTGGAGAATACAATATCCAGAACCTGAGCAATGACGATTGGATCAGTTTCTTCGGATGGGGCACAAGCGGATTTAAAAACACTGCAACAGACCCCTATGCCGTGTGCTATATGCCCTGGGTAATAGACAAAGGAACGATTAATGATACTTACAACGCCTACGGGTACGGCCCTTCCACCCACAGGCCAGATGCGGACCTGGTGGGCACGAGCGCTTATTACGATTGGGGCGTTTACAATGCCATCTCGAACGGTGGCGACCAACCGGGTTTGTGGCGACTGATGTCAAAGGCCGAGTGGGAATATCTGCTCGGTAGCCGCGCAAATGCGAAGACGCTTTTTACTCTAGCGAATGTGGACGGAACAAACGGTTTCATTATCTTCCCGGACGACTGGACAGCTATTGACACGATACCTTTTGTGCCCATCATTTCTGACTCGACTACGTCTCAGTACAATTCGGATGGCAGCGTGAGTTGGGTACATCCGCGCTCGTGGAAAAAAGATTATTTCGCGGATAATATTTACACCTTGGCGCAATGGGAAGCCATGGAAGCGCAAGGTGCTGTTTTCTTGCCTGCCGAGGGTTGGCGCGGTGCTACCAGGAAAGGTCAGGACTGCAACTATTGGACCTCAACGCATTACAACGAGAGGTACTCTTTCCGCTTTCTGACCAACAACGGGGTTGTTGATGCCGCGTATAGCGGGAGCGGTGACCGATATTTGGGTTTCTCCGTGAGACTGGTGCAAGATTATGTCGCCCTGTCCACCATCTCGTTGGACAAAGACTCGCTGAGCATCAACATCGGTGACTCGGATACGCTTAGAGTAGTTGTAGCGCCCGAGGATGCCACTTTTAACCAAGTGGTATGGAGCTCAGACGATGAGTCGGTTGCGACCGTTGAGAATGGTATTGTGACCGCGGTGGGAACGGGAAATGCCCACATCACTGCCACGGCATCGGACAGCGAGACCGGAGAGAAGACGGCCGTTTGCGCGATAACGGTGTATGATCTGGCAGCGATTGATGCACCGCAAACAACTATCAAGGCGCGTAAATGCATAGATGCGAATGGATTTTTCTATATCATTCTGCCCGACGGCACACGCATCAATGCGCAAGGGATAAGTCTGCAGTAGGCAAGAGACTAGACTTCTGTCTCGATTATATCGCACTAATAACGCACTTATAACGCACTTATAACGCACTTATAACGCACTAAATTTGGCATGCTTTTTTGTTGGTATTATATACGTAGTATATAATACTGTTGAGTTAGTGTAGTTAGGCGAAAATGAAAGGAAAATCCGCATAAAATGCGGGTCATAGAAGCTATCAAATAAGACAAAATTGCATTTTGTCACACAAAAAGTGCGAGAAAATTTGCGTATGTAAAATTTTTGTAGTACTTTTGCCACACAAAGAGAAAGTTAGCAGAATAAGAAACAAAATGTTCTATTTGCCACCCCCCCCATATACGAAGGGCTCATAATCACAGCAGAAGCCATATTCGCAACGCCATAAGCGATGCCGGATTTTTATGTCCGTCATCGCTTGTTTTTTATTAACTCAAAAAATATCAAATTATGAAGAAAATCTTCTTGGCACTTATGTGCTTTGCAAGTGTAACGGTGTTTGCATCTTGCGGTAATTCAAGTAACAATTCCCAAACAACGGATGAGCAACCCGCTCAAGAACAAGCAGCCAGAGCGATTGACACCAAGGATGTCATTGAGCCACTTTTTCTGAGCGAAGAGGAGTATACCACTCAAGGTTACGATATCAATCCGAACATCTTGGATGAGATGAAAAACATCTATGGCATTGACGGATTCGGCCGTCTCAAAGGCTCGGATATCCAGACTGCACATTCGTTTACAGGGCAAGGTGAGTTTTCTTCTGTTACTGACGGATTTATGTTCGAATTCGTACTGAAGGATGGAGCCACTTACAGACATGATGTTTTCCGTAGTTACGCAAAACACTTGTATGACCTTTGCAAAAAAGCCGCTGACGACGGCAAAATATACGAAGGTTTCTGGAATGGCGCAAAAGAAGTTTCTTTCGAGCAGAGCATTTCAGTTGTAAACAAAAAGCAAAACAATCGTAGTATGGCTTCTTTCTATTTCATCAATCAGGGTGTTCCCCGTAAAGTAGAAGTCATCGAGCGCAGTATGAAAGACGACGGATTCTGTGAGATGCAAGTCAGGTTTGAACGCAAAGAATAATCCCCACCGCGTGGAGGTTTTCTTTTGCGCCAATAACAAGCCATTTTTACAGAAAAACTCAAATAAATTTGATTTTTTGGTTCAAAGACTTGTGTATTCCAAATTTTTGTAGTACCTTTGCACGCTTTTTCCGCGAAAAAGAGGAAAAAGGCTAACTTATTGTTTAACCCTTTAACGGGATTTTGGTATAACTTGATATCCAATCTGGGATATAGAGCATACTGATTCCCACCCCATTATCTACCAATTATGGCAGAAAATCTTTCTCTCCAGAACTTCGACTGGGATGCCTATGAAGCCCAAAAGCAAGGCACAAAAAACGAAGTAGAAACCCAAAAGTATAACGAAAGTCTGAGCGCCATCAAGGACAATGAAGTCGTTGAGGGTACTGTAATCAGCATCAACAAACGTGAAGTAGTTGTCAACGTAGGTTACAAATCGGACGGTATCGTTCCTGCCGCTGAGTTTCGTTACAATCCTGACCTGAAAGTAGGCGACAAAGTAGAAGTTTTCATTCAAAGTCAGGAAGACAAAAAAGGTCAGTTGGTTCTCTCGCACAAAGAAGCACGCACCGCTCGCGCTTGGGACCGCGTAAATGAGGCTTACAACAATGGTGAAATCGTAACGGGTTACATCAAGTATCGCTCGAAAGGTGGTATGATTGTTGACGTCCTGGGCATGGAAGCCTTCCTGCCGGGCAGCCAAATTGACGTGAAACCTGTTCGCGACTACGACGTATTCCTGGAGAAGACCATGGAATTCAAGATTGTTAAACTGAATCCTGAGTTCCGCAATGTAGTGGTAAGCCACAAAGCCCTGATTGAGGCTGAGCTTGAGGCACAGAAGCAAGAGATTGTTTCGAAACTCGAAAAAGGTCAGGTACTCGAAGGAACCGTTAAGAACATCACAAACTATGGTGTATTTATCGACCTGGGCGGCGTAGACGGTTTGATCCACATCACCGACCTGAGTTGGGGCCGCGTAAACGATCCTCACGAGATCGTTCAACTCGACCAAAAGATCAATGTCGTTATCCTGGATTTCGACGACGAAAAGAAACGTATTGCTCTCGGTTTGAAGCAGTTGGCACCTCATCCATGGGATGCACTGGATCCAAACCTGAAAGTAGGTGACAAAGTTCACGGTAAAGTAGTTGTAATGGCAGACTACGGCGCATTTGTTGAAATAGCAGAAGGCGTAGAGGGTCTTGTTCACGTCAGCGAAATGAGTTGGAGTCAACACCTCCGCAGCGCAAACGACTTCCTGAAAGTTGGCGACGAGGTAGATGCCGTTATTCTGACTCTGGACCGCGCAGAGCGCAAGATGTCGCTTGGTATCAAGCAACTGAAAGACGATCCTTGGGCAAACGTAGAGACCAAGTATGCAGTTGGTACTCGCCACTTTGCAAAAGTTCGCAACTTCACCAACTTCGGTGTATTTGTTGAGATCGAAGAGGGCGTAGACGGTCTGATTCACATCAGCGACCTCAGTTGGACCAAGAAAATCAAACACCCGAATGAGTTCACCCAGATTGGTGCTCAGATCGAGGTTGTTGTTCTTGACATCGATGTTGCCAACCGCCGCTTGAGCCTTGGTCACAAACAACTCGAGGAGAATCCTTGGGAAGAATTGGAAGCTAAATTTGGCGTAGATACCATCGTAGATGGTAAGGTAGTTGAACTGAATGACAAGGGCGCCGTTATCTCGCTAGAAGATGGCGTAGAAGGCTTCTGCACCACTCGTCACCTCCAGAAAGAGGACAAGAGCGCTGTTGCAGTTGGCGACGTACTGCCGTTCAAGGTAATTGAGTTCAACCGCGACGCGAAACGTATTCTCGTAAGCCACCTCCGCACATGGGAGGAGCGCAAAGAAGCACCTGCAAAGGCTACCAAGAAAGCCGCTAAGGCAGAGGAGCCACAAGTAGAGATGCCTAAGGTTGAGAAGACCACTCTGGGTGACCTGAGTGCGTTGGCAGAACTGAAAGCTTCGATGGAAGCAGAAGAGAAGCCTGCAAAGAAAGCGCCAGCCAAGAAAGCTGCCACCAAGAAAGCAGAAAAGAAAGAGGATGCTGAATAAATCCTAACCCGTTAGATCGGGACTTTCAAAAGAAATAGCGGACCATTTGGCCCGCTATTTTTTTACTTTATATTGCAATTACATTCTCTCCGGCATCTCTATACCAAGGAGTGCAAAGGCACTCTTCAGCACTTTGGCCACATTAGCCGAGAGCAACAGACGAAGCGCTTTCTTCTGAGCGTCAGGCTCGTTGAGGATACTCAGATCGTGGTAGAACGAGTTGAAATCGCACGCGAGCGAATACGCATAGTTGCATATAACCGCGGGCGAGAAATCATCGCCGGCCGTGCGAACAACAGAAGGATATTCGCAGAGGCGTTGGATGAGCGCCAGTTCTTTCGGATCAAGGCTAGAGGCGAGAGGCGAGAGGTTAGCGGTATCGGCCTTGCGGAGAACGCTTTGTATACGCGCGTATGTATACTGTATAAAAGGTCCGGTGTTGCCATTGAAGTCGATTGACTCGGCGGGATTGAACAGCATATTCTTGCGTGGATCGACCTTGAGGATGAAATATTTCAATGCACCAAGGCCCACCTTGCGAGCAATCTCGTCCGCCTCTTGCGGCGTAATGCCTTGGAGGGTGTTGACTTTGTCCTTGCTGATCTCGCGCGCATCGGCAACCATCTTGTCCATCAAATCGTCTGCATCGACGACCGTTCCTTCGCGGCTCTTCATCTTGCCATTAGGCAACTCAACCATGCCATAAGAGAAATGGACCAGTTCCTTACCAAACGGGAATCCGAGGCGATCGAGCAAGATAGACAGGACCTTAAAATGGTATTCCTGTTCGTTGCCCACGACATAAACCATCTTATCGATCGGATAATCCTGGAAACGCAGTTTGGCAGTGCCGATATCTTGGGTCATATAGACAGACGTACCATCCGAGCGGAGCAGCAATTTTTCGTCCAAGCCATCCTTGGTGAGATCGGCCCAGACAGAGCCATCTTCGCGGCGATAGAACTGGCCAGAAGCGAGTCCCTTCTCTACCTCAGATTTTCCCTCGAGATAGGTATTGGATTCGTAATAAATCTTATCGAACGAAACTCCCATTCGGCGGTAAGTCTCATCAAAGCCCGCATATACCCAATTGTTCATTTTGGTCCAAAGGTCGCGTACTTCAGGATCGTTGGCTTCCCAACGGCGAAGCATCTCTTGCGCCTCAAGCATCAGCGGCGCTTCGCGTTTGGCGGTCTCTTCATCCTTGCCATCCGCCATCAGTTCAGCAATTTGCTTCTTATACTCTTTGTCGAAGCGAACGTAGTAATCACCGATGAGATGGTCGCCCTTTTTGCCCGATGATTCGGGTGTCTCGCCATTGCCAAACTTGAGCCAAGCCAACATCGACTTGCAGATATGAATACCGCGGTCGTTGACGATATTGGTCTTAACGACTTGCCATCCGTTAGCCTCTTGGATCTGAGCGATAGAGAAACCCAACAGATTGTTGCGCACGTGGCCCAGATGGAGAGGTTTGTTGGTGTTAGGCGAAGAATACTCGACCATCATCAGTTGGTCACGATTGGGCAGACGACCGTAGTTAGCGTCTGCATCGATAGCCTGCAACTGTTTTACCCAGAAACCATCGTCAATGACCAAGTTCAGGAAGCCCTGGACCGCATTGAAACGAGCAATCAGCCCTGAGCCATCAGCCATCAGTTTCTCGCCAATCTCCGCAGCCACTTGTGCAGGCGCCTTACGCGCCGCTTTGACAAACGGAAAGACAACCAACGTGATGTTGCCCTCAAACTCAGGACGCGTTTTCTGCAATTGAATCTGTGCGTCCGCGGCCTCTATGCCATAGAGTGCCTTAACAGCCTCTTTGGCCAGTGTAGATATTTGTTGTTCTAATGTCATAATCTAGTGTTATATAGCGCCACAACACTATCGAATTGTGGTCTGTATTTGTCCGGCACAGGGTCGACAGGCGGACTCTCCATCTTGAGAGGATCGATAGGCGAACCATTCTTCCACACGCGGAAATCGAGGTGTGGGCCAGTAGCTGCGCCTGTGGCACCCACGTAGCCTATCAATTCGCCCTGGCTAACATGTTGGCCGACAGCAATATTGGCAAACTTGCTCAAATGGAGATAAGCCGTTGTATATGTGCTGTTGTGACGAATCTTGACCATATTGCCCGCTTGGCCTTTGTAGCCTTTTTCGACAACCGTACCATCGCCAATAGAAACAACTGGCGTTCCAGTCGGCGCGGCATAATCGACACCTGTATGCGGGCGAACAATCTTGAAGACAGGATGCTTGCGAGCATACGAGAAATGGGACGAGATACGTTTGTAGTTGAGCGGAGCCTTGAGGAACGCTTTGCGCAGACTCTGTCCCTTCTCGTCAAAATAGCCTCGGCACAATACTTCGCCACTGACAGAATCGGCCAAATCGAACCAATAGGCTTGTTGCCAACGACCTCCGTGATAGAAATGGCTGGCATAGATGCGACCAATACCTACTCGCGTCGAATCAACAAATTGCTCGTCGTAGCAAACGCGAATAGAATCGCCTTGCTGCAACGCAAAGAAATCGATTGTCCAAGCATATATTTCGCTCAGTTCAAGCGCCAATTCTACAGGTAGATCGCGGCTGACCATCGCATTCCACAGACTGGATTCGATGACCGCCTCAGCGCAACGCTCTTCGATAATCAGCGGCTTTTCGGTATATTCCACATGAGGAGTATCAGTCAGATGCAAGATGACTGCGCGACGTCTGTCAGGCAAATAAATCCAGTAGAGCAGCACCTCCTGATGGATGCTATCTGTCTCGCAAGTGTCTCGATAAAGTGCATAGTAGGTTTTGCCCGCGCGGATAGTTCGTACGTCCAATTCCTCACGCGGAAGAACGCTCACACGGCTAATCTGCAGAGCCGTAGCACCGAGTGTACTGAGAATACCGCCCAAGGTTTGTCCTTCGGCCACCACACACGTATCAATGCGAAATGAATCGACAGGCAAGCCGAATTCGTAACGGACAGGCTGAGCCTCTTCCGATTCTTGTTCTCCGGACGAGCGATGGCACGACACCAACAAACCCAACGCACATAGTGCGCAGATAAACAGACCAAGAAACGACCGCTGAGAAATCATAGTTTAGGATACTTGCGGAACCAACTATTGATCTTAAGCCAAATAACGCCCAAGAGGGCTTCGGAAAATATGCCGCCACTCATCTTACTGGTACCCAACACGCGATTGACGAAGATAATAGGAACTTCCTTAATCTGCGCACCGCAACGATTGGCGGTGAACTTCATTTCTATCTGGAAGGCATAGCCTTTGAAGCGAATTTTGTCTAATTCTATTGTCTCTAGCGTATGACGCTTGTAGCAAACGAATCCGGCAGTGGTATCGTGGATATTGACCCCCAACACGAAGCGCACGTACTTGCTAGCGAAATAACTCATCAGGACACGTCCCATCGGCCAATTCACTACATTCACGCCTGTCACATAGCGGCTACCGATAGCCAAATCGGCCCCCTCGTTGGCACACGCATCGTAAAGTTTGAGCAGATCTTGCGGATTATGACTGAAGTCTGCATCCATCTCGAAGATATAGTTAGCCTGATGCTCGATAGCCCAACGGAAACCGGTGATATAGGCTGTGCCCAGTCCCAATTTGCCCGAGCGTTCCACCAGATGGACACGTCCCTTAAACGCACCATTCATCAGATGCTTGACAATAGCGGCAGTGCCATCAGGCGAACCATCATCAATCACCAACACATTAAACTCAAGCGGAAGTTCCATCACGGCAGTAATGATCGCCTCGATGTTCTCTCGCTCGTTGTAAGTAGGTATGATTACAAGTCTTTCCATAGTTTCTTAATCTAATTCCCAGATTTCGCCCGGCGTAAGTCTTTCTAATGCTTTGAGTTGGACATCCACGCCCGGTTTTACTCCCACATTCTCCAAACACTCGGCAACCGTATCATAAGCCAATTGCGGGTCATTGTTCTCTTGCGACAAGTGGCAGAGCCAAATATTGCGCAATCCCTCGTGGTAATTGCGTGCTAGAAGTTCGCCGCAAGTCAGATTGCTCTGATGGCCCGAAGGACTCAGGATACGTTGCTTCAGATAAGTCGGATAAGGTCCGTTGAGCAACATATGTTCGTCGTGGTTGGCTTCGATGACCAGATAATTGGCGGTGCGGATATAGGATTCCATCTCGTCGTTCACACTACCGCAGTCGGTCATTATGACGAATCTTTTGCCTAGATAATCAATGGCGTAGCCCAGACAATCGGACGAGTCGTGTTCGATGCCGAAAGTATTGATTTTCATGCCACCGAGTTCCCACTCTTTGCCTTTCTCGAAATAGCGACGACTGGTACGCAACTTGAGATGTACGCCATAGTTTCGGTCGATACCATCGTGAATGATATCGGTGGTGAAGATAGGCAACTTAACCTTCTCGCCCAATGTACCCACGGCGCGAATATGGTCTGCGTGGTCATGCGTAATGAGGACTCCCATTATGTTATGGAAATCCAGTTGCATCTCTTGCAGACACTTCTGAATATAGCGGGTGGACACGCCTGCATCAATCAGTACGCCCTGTCTGTACGTACCGAAATAATAGCAATTGCCGCTACTACCGCTGGCAAAGCACCTAAATATTAGTCCATTTTCCGCCATTTTAATAAATCGGCCGCAAAAGTACTAAAAAAAAATGACATACGCAAGAGCGTATGCCTTTTTTCTCAATTTTTTATCCAATTTAACCTAGCGGATTAAAAATATCCATACCAAAAGCCGCTGTGAAAGCATTCTGCTTTTTCAATGCTTCGGGTGTATCGAGTTGCACACCATGGCCGGGAGTCATCAGCAGAATGCGGTCGCTCAGCGCCAAAGCCAAATCCAGTTCGTGGGTCGAGATGAGAACTGTCTTATGCTGCTCGTGCGCTAAACGGCGCAACAGGCGAAGGATAAGAATACGATGCGGCAAGTCCAAGTGAGCCGTAGGCTCATCGAGAAGGATGATAGGCGTTTGCTGCGCCAAGGCCTTGGCAATCAGGATTCGCTGTTTCTCGCCATCCGAATGAGCATTGAACGATGTAGAAAGGACCGACAAACCATTGAAACCAACCTGCTCGGTGGCTTCGCGGATGATAACTTCGTCGTTTGCGCTGAGTCCGTCCAGAAAAGAGGAATACGGATAGCGTCCCAGAGCAATCACATCGTGCACCGTGGTATTATCCATCGAGAGTCGTTCGGTCAAGACCAATGCGATAGATTTGGAGGTTTCGTTTTTTACGGCATTGGCTACTTGGTACTCGCCATCAAACGGAGGCAACAAACCAGCCAACGTGCGGAGCAGCGTAGATTTGCCACAACCGTTTGGACCAAGCATACACACCATCTCTCCCTCGCGAAGCGAGAAAGACAGAGAAGACTGAACTACGGCGTTGGGCCGATAGCCGATGGTCAATTTATTCGCTATAATAGACTCTTTGGACACGACGACTAACAGATGTGAGTATTTCGTATGTGATAGTTCCTAATTTGTCGGCCAATTCCTGGAGCGGCATTTTGTCGCCAAAGACTTCGGCTATATCTCCAGGTCTGGCATCTGCCTCTGTGACATCGATCATGGCCTGATCCATGCAGACATTGCCCACCACCGGACAGCGTTTGCCACGCACCCAGACTTCGCCGCCATAGTTGGAGAATCGGCGATCGAAACCATCGGCATAGCCGATAGGTATAACAGCGATGGTACGCGGTTGAGTCAGTGTGGTATGGCGACCATAACCGATTGTCTCGCCTGCAGCGACTTGTTTGACTGACAGAATCGTGGTACGCAACGTGCAAACATTACGCAGTTTGGCTCCCGCAAACGACTGGCCATAGAGACCGATGCCAAGTCGGCACATATCAAACTGATACCGGCTGAAACGTTCGATGCCCGCGCTATTGAGAATATGCTTGAGAATAGGATGATTGAGGCCTTTCTTCAACTGTTCTGCACACGCATCGAAATAGCTGATTTGCTGAAGCGTGAAATCATCGAATTGCGCCTCGTCGCTACCTGCTAAGTGCGAGAAAACAGACTGAACACGGACTGCTTTCTGGTTGGTGAGTTTATTGAGCAACCACGGCATATCTTCCTTGTAGAAACCGAGACGATGCATGCCGCTGTCTATCTTGATGTGAATCGGATAATTCTCCAGGCCTTTGGCCTCGCAAGCCGCCATCACTGTCTTGAGCGACTGGTGGGAATAGACATTCGGTTCGAGATTATTCTCCAAAATCAAGTCCATCGAAGCCACTTCCGGATCCATAATAATGATAGGCAACGTGATGCCCGCACGACGCAGTTCCACACCTTCATCAGCTACAGCGACAGCCAGATAATCAACCATTTCGCTCTTTTGCAGCGCTTTGCTCACTTCCACACTACCTGCGCCGTAAGCGAAGGCCTTGACCATGCAAGTCAGTTTGGTTGTAGGTTTGAGAAGACTGCGGAAATAACGCACATTATCAATCAGCGCAGATAGATTAACCTCCAACACTGTTTCGTGTGTCTGATGCAAGATGCGCTCAGCGATAGTCTCTTCGTCGTAGCCCAACGCACGCATCACAGCGGCACACGTGCGCACATTTTGGTGCGTGGGATCTTCTATGACTTGTTCGCTATGAACAAACAACTTCATCTTCTCTGCGCGCTTTTGGTCCAACGAGCTGAAATTCTCGTCATGCTCGTGGCCGATATAAGTGATAACACCTATCGTCGGACGAATGATTTGCTCGAGTTTCTCCATCTCGCCCGGTTGGCTGATTCCCGCTTCGAAAATGGCCAGTTGCGGCTTGCCTTCGTTGGTCATCTCCGTGAGTTCCCAAACAGACAATGGCACACCAATCTGCGAATTGTAAGACTTAGGCGAACGAACGACAGAAAAATCGTCTTTGAGCAACTGGTAGAGCCACTCTTTGACCACCGTTTTGCCGTTAGAACCGGTGATACCAATCACTTTGCCCGCGAAACTAGCACGCACATGAGCCGCCAGACGCTGCAAAGCAGCGATCACATCGCTGACAGCGATAAAAACAGCATCGTTGTGCGCCATAATCCACTGGCTGTTAGCAGTCAGCCATTGGCCATTGGTAAGTACGAAAGCTCGCAGACCTTTGTCGTACAAATCGGGGATATACTTAGCGCCATCGTTGCGGGACGTAAGCAATCCAAAAAACAGAGTTTCTTCCGGCTGATAGGATTCCTCCGAACGGCTATCAGTCAACAGATGGCGCACGTCCGTTTCCTGGCCGACTTGACCGATTACACGAATCGGTTGTAACACTTCAATTATCTCTCGTAGTAGCATATTCAACAATTTTGCGGCGCAAAATTACTGCTTTTTTTTGACATATGCAAATAAAAAAATCAAAATCACGAGATAATATACAAAGTATATTATAGGTATAGGTAGAATACGTGATTGTCTCGTGATTGTCTCGTGAGCTTTTTGACCACAATGAATGAAAGTATCGGGATGACTTTTCGAAACTATTCGAAACTATATTTTTCGTTCCGAATGTTTCGTAAGTAGCTGTAATATATAGGCTTGTGCATAGCACAATGACAGATTGTTTCAAAAACAGGGTAAGATTAGAACAATATTTTGGAATAATTTTGTATTTTTGCAACGAATTACTGCTTGTACTATGGAAAATATGCAGATGATGACCATGAAAAAACATTTATTTCTGTTATTACTCTTGCTGTTCTTGCCCCTTGCTCTGTGTGCTGCTCCGACAAAGAAATTCAGCAAAAACTACAAGAACGCGCGTTTGGAAGTCGTGCTGAACGACTTATGCAAACGTTTTGATTATCAGTTGGTTGTCGATCCGAACGATATCGATATGGACAAGCGGATAACTTATTCGTTCAAACAAGTGTCTGCAGGTTCGGTTCTGAAAAGATGTTTGGACAAAGACCTGACCTACAAGATTAAGAAAGGCAAGATATACATCAACAAAAAACCTCTGCCTCCTACCGTTTTTACCTCTACCGCACAGACTCCTTCTTCTATAGAAGAAAACGACACGCTAAAACTGACCATTTGGAACGATACGATCTATTCCGTAACCTGCAAAACCGTAACGAAAGAAGTGACGTCGGGCGCGCAGAAAACTGCGCCGAAGAAAACCTCTTCGTCGAAAGGAAAAGGTAAGAAAAAATCGTCGAAGCAGTCGGAAGAAGAAGAATTGCCGTACAAAGGCCATCACATCTGGTTTGGCGTTGGTGGCGGATATGCCGATTTGGGTTATTCGCTTCGCGAAGCGGACAACAGTCGTGCAGGCAAAGTGCATGGCAGTTTTGGCGGCGTGGCACAACTGCAATACGCCTATTTCTTCCATGAGAATTGGGGAATTGGCGCAGGAGTCGGATTTAGCCACTACACGAGTTACGGTATACTGAATACCACCAAGCGTTTTCCCGGTCAGACAGATACGGACGGCGAGGCATACAATCACTTGGCCGTGACGCATGACTGGAAAGAGCGTCAGGCGGCCTATCTGGTTGATATTCCGGTAGAAGTGCTGTTCCATTATCCTTTGCAACCGAATCTGGGCATTTATGCAGGTTTGGGTGTTAAGGCCGGACTGATTATGCGCAGCACGTGGGGTGTCAAAAGTGGTACGGTGGAGCATCAGGGCGAATATCCTGCATGGGGACTGACTTTGTCAGAAGTGGACGGACACGATTTCTTTACCGAGTCATACAAAAACATATATTACGCCGATGGCAGCAAACTGCCCTACCTGATCCATCTTCAGTTACCGGCGATTGGCCTGATGGCCGATTTGGGTATGACGATTAAACTAAACGAGCAACTCAATTTGATGGTTGGCGCGTTCTTCAACTACACATGTAATAATGTTCGCACGGACGAAACGATAGAGATGGGTTGGCGCGCGGATGGCTATTCCGGCGAACTGGCCTATCGAAATCACGATTTCATGAATAGTTACTCGGGAATGATTGCGTCTGAATATGTCAAGGCTGTTCGTCCGTGGGAAGTAGGACTGAAGATAGGTATAGACTGGCGGCACAAGCCAAAAGAGAAAGCTCCGCAACCAGAGTATGAGCGTATACAGATATGCGATACAACTATTACGCTGCAACAACGCGTAGATACGGTTCACAAGCCGAAACCGGAGGTTGTAAAACAGATTGTACGATTGATGGAGACATCCGTCATCTGGTATGATCTAGATTCTACTGAACCAAAACTGAAACCTGCAGATATTTTGGACAAGATTGCTGCCATCCTGATTGAAAATCCGAAACAACATATTCTCATCAACGGTCACGCGAGCAAAGAAGGTACGGCTCTGCACAACAAACGTCTGTCGGAGAACCGTGCGAAAATTATCTACAACATGCTTCTGGAGAAAGGTGTGAAAGCCGAGCAAATGACGGCGCAAGGTTTTGGTGTGGACAAATCGTACGTGGAAGGCGAACACGAGATTTCGCTGGATAGACGTGTAGAAATCATCCCTGTTAACGATTAATAAAATACCAAAGATATGAAAAAGACCATTTATCTAGTATTAACGGCTATCCTGATGGGATGCGCGGCGGTTTATGCTGCCAATCCCACAGAGCAGCAACACATCTTCTGTGATTTTGAATCAGCGGCAGACCTGCCTGCTTCGCAGTTCCACGCACCAAGCGGTGGCGGAACAGTTGAAATTGTGGCAGACCCGGTGAATGCGCTAAACCATTGCCTGAAAGTGGTTACTCCTTCAGGAGAAAACTGGGGCGGGTGCATCTTCAACGAGATAAGTCTGGGCGAAACATTCATGAACACGTTGTACGGTATCAGCAACAACAAAGTTATCGGGTACGACTATGTAACGATGAACATTTATCGCGTAGACAACACTCATGTAGCGCAACTAAAGACGGTGGATGTGGATGACGACGGGCACACAGATGTTACGTATCTGGATCTGAAGCCTCACGCGGTACAATGGGACGAGAACTATGCTGCCAACAATAAAATTAAAACGGGCGAATGGCAGGAATACGGATTTAACATCACGCATTGCCACAATAGCGGTATCAGCTTCATCTATATTATGCCCGACCGCGAAGGCAGTTCAACCGTTTACATTGACGATATTAAGTTCATCAAGGATCTGGAGAAACCGGTGATGGGTACGGCTACTTGCGGCACTTCTTCGGCAGGCAGCATTTCGCTCAATGTGACTGCTTCGGACAACATCTCTAACCCTGTAAACCATTATATGGTTTCACAAAACAGTTCTTTGGCTTCGGCTACAGATATTTTGGCCGAAAATGGTGTGCTGACGGTTTATGGTCTGGACGCGAACAAAGAATATACGTTCACCATCTGGGCGAAAGATTATGCGGGTAATATATCGGACAATTCTGTTACGGTAACCTGCAGCACGTCGAACGCTCCTTCCGCCAATTTCTGTCGGCAACCTATGACGGTGAGCGGACACACCATTTATGTATCGTGCGAGAAGACCGCTGCTAATGCGTATCGTCGGACCGTTGAAAGTGACGAAGCGATGTCGGGTTTGGGCGGTAGTTTCTGCCATGTGAATGGCTCAGAAGCTTATCAATTGAACGCAAGCGGACATTTCACGCTGAGCGGTGACGGCAAGAAAATAACATGCGATATCCCTTCCACCACAGACCCGGATTTCTATACTCCTCTCTACGTGTTGATGCCCGGAGAAGTACAATTTGCACAACCAACCGGTATCATCTGGGGAACATGTGGGAGTGCCGAGCCATGCGAGGCGCCAAGCGGAGGATGGATAGAATGGCCGAATTTGATTTACAGCCAAGGCGCCACACCGTGGAACATTGAGTTTGGTTCCCCATGTACAGGAACCAATCTGCACTACCAGTGGTACACCAACACTACTGGTGTGATTGATCCTTCCGACACACCTTACACCGGTCCTGGTTATAACACACCTTCCTGCAAGCCTGCTACAGATGTCATCGGCCCACGTGTGTTCTACTATTGCAAGATTTGGAATGACTGCGGAACCATCTACTCAGATATGGCAACCGTGGATATCGTCGATTGCACATTGTCGACTATCAACATGTCTGCTCCTTCGACAGTAACAGAAGGCAACAGTTTGACACTGACGATGAACTATCCAGAATCGAATGGCGGTTTGAAAACCGTCTATTGGTACAAGGATGGAACGCTGATTGCTACGCAAGGTCTGCCTACGGACAGTATTCACAACAACTCTAAACTGGTTATCAATCCGTGCGCTCTGAGCGATGCAGGATGCTACTATTGCAAAGTACAGGATGGTTCTCATTGTACCAAACAATCGAACACTATTTGCGTCACGGTGACTCCAGGTACGACACCTACGCCGACTGTTATCAATCACCCGCAAATAGAAGTCTGTGTAGGCGAGTCAGTTACGCTGACTGGTGGCGCTACCGGCCCATGGTCCTGGAGCTCAGGAGAGATCACAAGTAGCATAACAGTCACCGGGACGGCGGTAGAAACGAAAACATATACCTGTACCACGGCCACACAGATTGACAATTATACCGTCAAATTTAAGGATTGTACGCCTCCTACGCCAGAACCATGTCAGGAACTGATTTACTGCAAGTGGAATGATGTGCTGTTCATCAACAACGCAGACAGCATTTTCGTTGCTTACCAATGGTATCGTGACGGACAGAAACTGGAAGGCGAGACACGTCAGTTCTACTACACTCACGGAGAGTCGATGTCGGGCGATGGGCATGAGTATTCGGCTTATGCATTCAAGGCCGACGGCTCGTCTGTCGAGGCTTGCGCCAAGGCGTTTAGCGCATTCACACGCAGTGCGGACCAGAATCCGGGAGAAAGACGAAACGTGCAAGTTTACCCAAATCCTGTTCAGCGTAATATGCCCGTTCGCATTATCGGCATGGGCGAACAACCATCTTTGATGGTTTACAGTGCTACGGGCCAACGTGTGGCAGAGTATTCGGGCGACACATTTGTTCCAAATCTGCCGGCAGGCTGCTACTTACTGTACGCTACCGATAGCGAGAACGAGCCATACTGCCAAACACTAATCGTCCAATAACCAAATCGAAAAACCTATGCGCAGAAATCTTATCATTTGCCTGCTGACTCTACTGATGCCGTTGGGAGTGCAAGGACGCGTCACTTCGTTCTTCGATTTCTCGGCGGGAGCGGGTTGGAGCACGCTGACTTACTCGCTCCGAGGTGCACCGGAGGGGCTGACAGCCAAGCAGTTGGGCAGTTACAATATGACATTTCACGTCGGTTATGGAATGATGTTCAATTCGTATGTCGGCTTGGGAATTGGCGTGGATATGAGCCGCTACGGGGCCAAAGCGGGCATGAATGGCCAGATGTGGTGGAATGATGTGACTGATACTGATGGCGAGAAATACAACCACTGCACGTCTATCGGCCATTGGAACGATCGACAAGAATTGTACTACGTAGAAGTGCCACTGACACTCTATTTCTCAATCCCTACGCCTTCGGCGGTAAGTGTATCCGCGGAACTAGGCGTCAAATATGCGTACCCGTTTATTCGCAACACGTCTTATAGTGGCGAAGTGACCCATTCGGGGCAATATCCGATGTGGGGTGTAACGCTAACGGACATGCCTAATCATGGCTTTACGACCGAAAAACTGAACGGTGGAGACCATTTTGGCGCAGAGCATCAGATTATTGCGTTTGCCAAAGTGGGAGTCTTGGTTCCGCTCAGCAACCGTATCTCGCTCTTCGCGCATGTTTTTGGCACGTACGGTTTTCGTAGTGCCATCAGCCAATCGGCAGAAACGCACGAACTGGGCTTCCGAGGAGAGAACGACGACATGCACGATTTCATGCAACCCGCATCGTCTGTCCTAACAACGAATCTGCCCGAAGGCTCGTTCTGCCCAGTCAGCGTGGGACTGGAAATCGGTGTAAGAATGCATCTGGCTTCGCGAAGCAAAGAGCCCTGTCGATGCATTACCGATGATTACTATTATTTCTAACCCAAACTTATCTCTACTAACGAAAAAGAGCGACCAAACGGTCGCTCTTTTTCTCTTTAGACTCCTAAATCAATCAGCCTTTCTCGTTATAATCGGCATTGATCAGGTTCATTGCTTTCATACGTTTGTGAATGTACACATACGGTCCAACAATAATCAGCGAACCCAAAATGCACCAAAGCCAGAAATCAGTTGCTCCGAAGTCATAATCCAGTTGGCGACGACGCAACTCACCCCCCATACGGTCAGAGGTACGGTGATACCATACTAGGGGAGCAATACCCATTGTCAGCCATGAGAAGATGAAATAGATTAGGCAGTAATGCATGGTTCTACGGCCATCGTGGGGGCTTACCACCAGATTCAGTTCCTCAGAGATGTGCGACTCTACTACCAACGGATAGATGCCGAACGTGATGAGACCAAGAAAAAACATTTTTGCCAATCCACGTTCTGTGCGAAGTTGGAATGCAGGACGGTTTGCGGTGTTCTCCATAATTGAAATAGTTTTAGTTGTTAAATACGCTGCAAAGATAAAAATAAGTTTTTACATACACAAATTTTCTCCGATTTTTTATTCTTTTTTTCCAATTTCCGCCATTTTCTCCACTCTAAAATCACCTTGATTTTTAACCTGTTTTTACCTAAAACACTTAGTTATTGCTTAGTTCTTACTTCCCTGTTATTGATGTAGGAACCGAAAACAAGGTCCCCATGCTGTCAAAATGGCAGAAACGGGTGCGTGGTACGCATTTTGTACAGAAAAACATGGAAATATTTGGCTATTTCAAAAAAAAATTGTAATTTTGCAGCGCATTTTATGTAAATAACAAAAACAAAGATATGACATTTTTAGAACTTATTACCAAACTGTTTGGCAACAAGGCGCAAAAGGACATGCGCGCCATCCAGCCCATCGTCGATCAGATCAAGGATGCTTACGAGCAGATTGACAAACTCAATAACGATGAGTTGCGTGCCCGTTCACAGGCGTTGATGGAGCGCATCCAAGCCGATGTCGCCGACCGCAAAGCACGTATCGCTGAACTGAAAGCCTCGATTGAAGCAACGGAGATTGAGAAACGTGAGAAAATCTACGACGAGATTGATAAACTGGAGAAGGAAATCAAGGAGCAATACGAAAAAACGCTCAACGAGATTCTACCTGAGGCATTTGCTATCGTCAAATCTACCGCTCGACGCTTTGCACAGAACGAGATAGTAGAAGTAACGGCCACTGAGATGGATAAGGATCTGGCTGCGGATAGCCGATTCGACTTTGTCGAGATTCAAGGCGACAAAGCCCTCTACAAGAATCATTGGATGGCCGGTGGTAACGAGATCACATGGGATATGGTGCACTACGATGTGCAGTTGTTCGGTGGTGTCGTTCTCCATGGCGCGCTGAAGAACAGCAAAGACCAACGCGGTAGTATTGCTGAGATGGCAACCGGTGAAGGTAAAACGCTCGTCGCTACCCTGCCCGTTTATCTGAACGCTTTGACGCACGAAGGCGTGCACGTAGTTACTGTCAACGACTATCTGGCTAAGCGTGATAGCGAGTGGAACGGACCAATATACATGTTCCTTGGCCTGACTGTCGATTGCATCGACAAGCACAAACCCAATAGCGACGAACGTCGCCAAGCCTATGCTTGCGATATCACGTTCGGCACCAACAACGAGTTCGGTTTCGACTATCTGCGTGACAATATGGCTCATTCGCCGCTCGACTTGGTACAACGCGGACACAATTTCGCCATTGTCGATGAGGTGGACTCTGTCTTGATTGACGATGCACGTACTCCGTTGATTATCAGCGGACCTGTGCCACGTGGAGAGGACCAGATGTTCAACGAGTACAAGGACCGTGTGGCTTCATTGGTTCGTCAGCAGAATACGTTGACTACCAAACTCCTAGCGGAAGCTAAAGCCAAAATGGGTTCGGCTGATGCAAAAGAGCGCGAAGCAGGCGAATTGGCTCTGTTCCGTTCGTTCAAAGGTATGCCGAAAAACAAGGCCCTGATCAAATATTTGAGCGAACCGGGCGTCAAAGTGCGCATGCAGAAGACCGAAGAGTTCTACATGCAAGAGAACGAGAAAAACATGCACGTTGCCACCGATGAGCTCTACTTCGTCATAGACGAAAAGAACAAATCCATCGAGTTGACCGACAAGGGTATTGATGCGCTGACCGGTTCAACCGATGACCCGAACTTCTTCGTCATGCCCGATGTAGGAAGCGAGATTGCAGATGTAGAGAACAGCAACTTGTCTGCTACGGAAAAACAGCAGAAGAAGGACGATATCTACACCAACTTCAGCATCAAATCCGAACGTCTGCACACGGTTCACCAACTGCTGAAAGCATACACACTGTTCGAGAAAGATGTGGACTACGTGATTGATGGCGGCGAAGTAAAGATTGTGGACGAACAGACCGGCCGTATCATGGAAGGTCGTCGTTGGTCGGATGGCTTGCACCAGGCGGTTGAAGCCAAGGAGAATGTGGAGGTAGAAGGTGCTAACCAGACATTTGCTACCATCACCCTGCAGAACTATTTCCGCATGTACAACAAGTTGTCCGGTATGACCGGTACTGCCGAGACAGAAGCGGGCGAGTTCTGGAATATCTACAAACTCGATGTGGTGGTTATCCCTACCAACAAGCCGATTGCGCGTAACGATATGAATGACCGTATCTATCGCACCAAACGCGAGAAATACAATGCCGTTATCGACGAGATCGTGGAAATGGTTAACCAGGGACGTCCTGCCCTAGTAGGTACTACCAGTGTTGAGATTTCCGAATTGCTCAGCCGTATGCTTACCTTGCGCAAGATCAAGCACAACGTATTGAACGCCAAACTTCACCAACAAGAGGCACAAGTTGTTGCCGAGGCAGGTCGTGCGGGAGTTGTGACTATCGCAACCAACATGGCCGGTCGTGGTACGGATATCAAATTGACGCCTGAAGTGAAAGAGGCTGGTGGTTTGGCCATCATCGGTACAGAGCGCCACGAGAGTCGTCGTGTAGACCGCCAGTTGCGTGGTCGTGCAGGACGTCAGGGCGATCCGGGCAGTTCGGTCTTCTATGTCTCGCTAGAGGATGACCTGATGCGTATGTTCGGCTCTGAGCGTATTGCGGGAGTGATGGACCGCATGGGATTCCAGGAAGGTGAGATGATTGAGCATTCGATGATTTCCAGCAGTATCGAACGTGCGCAGAAGAAAGTCGAAGAGAACAACTTCGGTATCCGTAAGCGACTCATCGAGTACGACGATGTGATGAACAAACAACGTAATCTGGTTTACGCAAAACGTCGCCACGCCTTAATGGGCGAGCGCATCGGCGTAGATATCACCAACATGATTTACGACACGGCTGAGAGTATATTCGAAGATGCACGTCAGGCCAACGACTACGAGGGACTGAAATTCGATGTGATGCAGACTTTCGCTATCGAATTGCCATTCGACGAAGACACCTTCAATCACGGCAGACGTGATGTGCTGAGCGAACAACTCGCCGAGGCTGCGCTCGACAGTTTCAAGCGTCGTATGGACAAACTGATTCAGGTAGCCGATCCTGTTCTGCAACAGGTATATGCTACTAAAGGCCAGATGTACGAGAACATTCTCGTTCCTATCACCGATGGCAAGCATGTGTACAACATCTCCGTTAACCTGAAGAATGCGGCAGAGACTCACGGAAAAGAGGTAGTACGCGAATTCGAGAAACGTATGTTGCTTCTGGTTATCGATGACGAATGGAAAGAGCATCTTCGTCAGTTGGATGAACTGAAACGTGATGTAGGCAATGCCAGTTACGAGCAGAAAGACCCGTTATTGATTTATAAACTCGAATCGTTCCATATTTTCCAGGATATGCTCGACCGACTGAATCGCCGTGCTATTGCTATCTTATTGCGTGGCCAGATTTATGCACAAGAGCCGGACCGCGTTCAACAAGCCCAACAGCAACGCCGCCAAGATTACAGCCGTTATCGCACTCAGAAAGATGCCGTTCAACAAGCCGCTCAAGCTTCCGGTATGGCGCAAGCAGCCGGTCGCGACACACGCGAGCAACAACGCCCAGAACCATTGCGCGTGGATAAGAAACCACGTCCAAACGATCCGTGTCCTTGCGGCAGTGGAAAGAAATACAAACAATGTCACGGTCGCTTAGGTGCGCAAGGTGTATAAGACCCAAAACAGAAGAATGCAAATTTGAGAATTAGGATAACCATATTATCTATGATTCTTTGTGCCGTCAGTCATTTGGCGGCACAAAGCGTAGTTTCGGATAGTGTTCAACTCTATCCGGACACGTTCAAATTGCAAGATCAGCCTAAGGCCTCCGATATCGACATGTTGTTGCTGCAATTGGTTGCGCAGCAGGGAGAACAAATCCACGCAAACGACACACTGGACACGCTGACATTGGCCGAAATCATCCGACTGGATTCGCTCAAACGAGAGATCGCTGAGATTGACTCGCTACGCGCCGTCAATGCACAATTGGTGAGACAAGTAGTTACAGATATGCCGTATATCCCGATTGAGAAATCGTGGATCAAAGATGAGGAAGAAGACCGAAATGATGTGCTGCGTGCCATACGCGACATGCATACTCGTTGGCGCAAAGAGGCTACCATCATGCTGCAAGTGACACAAACATACGTAACGCCTAACTGGTATCAGGGCGGTTCAAGCAGTTTTGCGGGACTAGGTATTTTTAAGGGGCAAATAGGTTACTACGGCGAGCGTTTTACGTGGGAGAATACAGGCGAATGGCGCATAGGTGGTTCCACTATTTCCGCCGACTCTATTCACAAAGTGAATACCACAGACGACATTTTGCGCCTCTACAGCAAAGCCAACCTGCAGATTGTACCCAAATTGTTCGGTTCTGTTTCCGCAGAGTTTGAGACGCGATTGCTACCTACCTACAAGTCCAATTCACACGATTTGAAGTCCGGTCCGTTCTCTCCCGTACGTTTCACCACCGCCTTAGGTCTCGATTACAAACCTGTCAAGGGACTGAGTATCTCTGTTTCGCCTGTGTCGTACAAGATGATACATGTGATGGACACTGCACGTGTTACTGTGACCGAGTACGGACTAAAGGTTGGAGAACAAACGCAACATAACATCGGTAGCAGTTTGCGTGTGGAATATACGTGGAAACCCGTGCGTGAAGTGTCGCTAGAATCAAGATTCTACATGTACACCAACTACAAGTACGTAGAACTGGATTTGGAGGTCAATTGCGATTTTATCATCAATCGATTTATGTCGGCACGACTCATGCTACACCCCCGCTACGACACGTCGGTCATTATGGAGGGAGACGACCATGCTAAGATTCAATTCCGCGAACTGTTGTCCATCGGTTTCGCACATAAATTTAGATAATCAGCCACAAAAACATCAAGTATATGAAACGAATTATTTGTGTGTGTATCACAGCACTCGCGTTGATGGGATCAATGGCGGTGCAAGCAGAAGAGTATGATTGGAGTGAATATCGCAACTCGCTGAGTATCAGCGTAGGTGCTCCGAGCGGATACTATGCCTTCCGCGGACTTTTTGTTGACATTTGGGTTTCCGCCCTAGACCATGCTGACAATGCCATGTACTACGGCTCTTATAGCATGCAATATCACTACCAGGTATTGCGTTGGCTGCGTGTGGGATTCAAGGGATCGTGGGAAGGCGATTCGCATGACATGTATACCGACAAAGAGAAAACTACGCAGAAGGGAAAATCATTCGGTCACACAGTAGCGCTGATGGCTAGTGCGCAATTCACCTATCTCAACAAGCGCCACGTACAACTCTATTCGGGCATTGATGTCGGACCGGGTGTTATGCTGCGCGAAAATCGCTACATCAACGGCTACACCGATAGCGACGGCAAAACATATAACTTAAGTTATACGTTCTTACCCGACTTCAACGTAACGCCTATCGGCGTTTGCTTCGGCAATGAACGAGTATATGGATTGGCAGAAGTGAATATCGGTGCCGATGCCTTCTTTAAGGGCGGAATTGGCGTGCACCTCTAATCAGCCGAACAACGCCTCCAGTTCGTTCCAACGAACGATAGCATCGTGGCCGTATTTCCAGATATTGGCCTTGAGTTTTTCTAAAGCCACTTCTTCTCCGAGGTGGCTTTTGCTATAGAATTTATCTGCATAGCAGATCAGTTTCTCTTCCAGTGATTGAGGACAATAGTCGCGCTCAGGAATTGGCAGTTCCTCGCGTTCCACTTGCTCAATCGTGATTCCTGTGCCCGTGTGGCGTTCTGCCACCAAAGCGTGTTGCGGAAATCCCTCTTTGCGTAGCAATTCCGCGCCCAGATAGCCATGCTCGATATATTTATGCGGCCCGAAACAGTAGATTTTCGGTGCATCGCAATAGATGATTCCAATATCGTGCAACATAGCCGCTTCTTCGACAAACGTACGATTCACTTGCCACTCCGGATGCCTATCCAGAATCTGCAGCGCACGGTCAGCCACTTGACGACTATGCGTCAAGAGCACATTTCGCAATTCCGGCGAAGAAGCGTAGTACTTATCAATGAGAGCTATGTAATCCATTGAGAAAAGCTTTTGCGTCCATCCGTTTCTTACCAGGCACTTGCAGTTCCAGAATACGCACGGCACCTTCGCGGCATGGAACAACTATATCTTTCGCACTCGGATTTGGGCCGTCAAGTACTTCCACGGCGTATATCTTCACGTTCTCCAACGCTTGTCCCGCAATCGTTAGATTTGCCCAAGCGCAAGGATACGGACTCAGTCCGCGTACAAAATTCTTCACTTCGATAGCCGATTTCTCCGCAAAGCGAATCTCGCAATCTTCTTTGAAGATTTTCGGAGCAGGGCGCAACTCAGCTAGTTCGGGTTGAGGCGTAGTGGGTAACTCCACACCACGCGTCTCGCAATCGATTATCAGGTCCACTGTACGAGTTACCAATCCCCTACCCATTTCCATCAGTCGGTCATGAACCGAGCCCACATTCTCATCGTCGCCGATTGAGATGCGTTCTTGCAGAATCAGATTGCCCGTGTCTATCTCATGCTTCAGCATGAAGGTCGTGGCTCCGGTCTCTTTATCGCCATTAATCACTGCCCAATTGATAGGCGCAGCACCGCGATATTGCGGCAGAAGCGATGCATGCAGATTGAATGTGCCCAGGCGAGGCATCGACCAAACTACTTCAGGCAACATTCTAAAGGCCACAACTATCTGTAGATCAGCGCGATACGAACGTAGAGTCTCCAGAAATGTCTCATCCTTCAGTTTCTCCGGTTGCAAAACCGGCAGGCCAACCGATAGCGCATATTTCTTCACATCGGAAAACTGGACCTGATGACCACGCCCTGCAGGTTTGTCGGGCATAGTAACAACCGCCACCACATTATAGCCGCCCTCTACCAAAGCCTGCAAGCTAGCAACCGCAAACTCGGGCGTTCCCATGTATATGATGCGCAAATCCTGTTTGGTCATTTCTTGCGATATTTAGGGTCGATACTTTCCGGTTGTTGCTCCACGACAGGCAGAAGCGGACGTTTGAACGCGCGGATAATCAAGAAGATTCCCGATGCGATGAACGGAATACTGAGCCATTGCCCCATATTCAGCACATGGCCCGCCTCGAAAGCTTCCTGATCGTTCTTGATAAACTCGAGCAAGAAACGCGTCACAAATACTATCTCAAAAAATATTCCTATCAGCAATCCTTCGCGGCGACGCGCATCGGTCTTCAGGTAGAGCGGCAACGTAACAGCAAAGGCCACCAGACAATAAGCTACTTCGTAGAGTTGCGTAGGATGGCATGGCACTGTCTGACCATCGCGAACAAAGATAAATCCCCATGGCAGATCGGTCGGGCCGCCGTAAATCTCACTATTCATCAGGTTGCCCAGACGAATCAGCACAGCCGTCACACAAACGCCGACACAGAGTCGGTCGAGTATCCAAATCCAACTGGTTTGGAACTGTGGATACTTGCTGAACTTGTATTTGTTGAGCAGAATAGCCGCAATAATCAAGCCTATTCCACCCCCGTGACTACTGAGTCCACCTTCCCAGATTTTCAGGAGCATCAACGGATGTTCTATGTACGGATTTCGATAATTGAATGCCCAACCGAACAAATGCCATGGCTCGGTAGAAATATTCATATAGCGGCAATACCCCGCCAACATCGGGTCGGTACAATCATGCCACTCGTAGAACCAACAATGGCCTAGACGCGCGCCAATAATCACGCCCGCAGCCATCCAGAAGAACAGATAATCCGCCCACTCTTTCGGACAGTTCTCATGCTTGTACATCTTTTCGTTGATGGCCCAACATGCATAGAGTCCGATGGCCCAAAACAGGCCGTACCAACGAATTCCTCCGTCCCCGAAATGAATTAATATCGGGTCAACATCCCATGTAATAAAATCTAATATCATTATCGTCCCCAATTCAATTTCGCTTGTAGCGATTTCAAGAAACTGTTATTACCTATTTGCACCACTTTCACGGTGTATGGCGCACGTTCGATGTGCAGACTCATATCCGGAGTGAGCGTTTGGCTACGACCGTCCACAGAAACCATGTACGCATCATAGCGGCTCTCTACGCGGATGTCAAATTTCCAGTCGTCAGGCACTACCAACGGCTTGACTGTCAGGCTGTGCGGAGCTATAGGAGTGATGATTATTCCTCGGCTCTGCGGGACCATCAGCGGACCACCAATTGACAAGTTGTAGGCCGTACTGCCGGTCGGCGTAGCGAGAACCAGACCATCCGAATGATAAGTGTGCAGACGCTCCCCGTTTACTTCCAGTTCTATCGAAAGCATACTACTCAAACCTTGTTTGAGAATAGCTATCTCGTTGAGCGCGTTCGGCGCCAAAATCAGTCCTTCACGTTTCTGGCCATCCTTGTCCAAAATAGTCAACTGGAGCAGACTGCGTTGCTCTATCGTATATTCGCCTGCAATCAGTTTGTGCAGAATGTCATCCACGTCCTGCGATTGCACTTCTGCCAGAAATCCCAGGTGACCGTAGTTGATACCAAGAATAGGTATATTCTTGTCTCCAATGGTCGCGGCGCTAGTCAAGAAAGTACCATCACCACCTATCGACAGGGCAAAATCAATCGGTTCGCCATAGACGTTCTCGGGTTGCTTATCGCCATCCCAGTTCTCGGGGAACCCCGGATACTCACGCAGGTTCATTTCCTGTCGCAACTCTTGAGAAAGAAGCACGTTCACGCCTTTCTCTGTCATAAATTGCAAGATATGTTGCACCTCTTGCAACGTCTCGCTCTTCATCGCGTTTCCAAATACTGCTATTGTCATAAGGCCACAATACGGTAATCTAAAAAACGCTGCAAAATTACTACAAAAATTGCATATATGCAAATTTTTTGCGTAAAAAAAGGAGATTTATCTCTCGTGATTGTCTCGTGATTGTCTCGTTAGTAAATCGTGGATATATACTGCGTATATATAAATGTGCAGTTTTTGACAGGCAAAAAATACAAGCATTTCTCCAGGTGTAGAGTCTAGGATTTTTGTGATATGAAGCAACCGGATATTATGTTTTTTGTGACTATTTTTAATAAAAATTTATTAAACTCTTGCATATATCAAAAAATTGTTGTAATTTTGCAGCGCAAAATGTGGAAATCAACATTTAGTTACTAACTCAAAATACTAACCGTATGAAAAAACTTTATTCTTTGCTGCTCGCTATCGCAGCGCTTTTCATCACAACAAACATGAACGCCGCACTTCCCGCCGTAGGTGACTCATTGTATCTGGCTTCAAACAACATCATTGTGGAGGTTACCGGTTTCACCAACACTTCTTCCTTGGCAGAACTCCGCCTAATGGTGGTTGGTTTGAACGAAAACACTCACTTTGCTGACACGCTCCGCCCTAAATTCAAAAACGCGTGGAAAAATGCTACTGAACTGGCCATCCCCGGTGTACAAGAAAGCACTTCCGGAAGCAAGACCCAGAGAATTGTAGTAGAAGGTGTCAAGTATAAAGCCTATTACCAACATGCTAACCTAACGACAGTCTCCTTTGGTCCTGGAGCAAATGAGAACTTTGTTATCCAGGGACTAGCTTTCAGCGAATGTACTGCATTGAAGAGTGTTAATTTTAGCAAACGTAAAAAGATCGAACTACTGGGTTCTAGCTTTGCCGGCTGTACTAGCCTGACCACAGTTAAATTCCCTACGCCCGATGAAGGCATTAACCTCTTTGCTAGCTGCTTCGAAGGTTGTACTTCGCTTGACCTATGCACTGTCAATTTGAATGGTGTGCGACAAATATGGAGCCACGCTTTCAAAAACACCGCTACCGGTTCTACTCCTGAGAACAATTTCCTCGCTTTGAATAATGTACAGAAACTGGGTGCGGATATTCTGCAAGGCACACGAGGTTCTTATCTGACAGATCTTCAGTTTGAGCTCGATGGTGCAACTCTCGAGACCTCTGCTTCTAAAGCAACTGAGTCGCCTTTCTATAGCATACGCAAGCAAATTCAGTATATCGATATGACCGGTGGTTCGGTTACCGGACTAGGCGATTACCTCTTCTGGGGAATGGAAAATACTGAGATCGATGGATGGGGATGGGCCAGAACATACGGCAAGCACTGTATGGAGAACTGCAAGAAGCTCTCCGAGTTCAGTCTCTATCTTGACAATGCCATCACTATCGGCGACTCCGCATTTGTAGGTATCGAATCTCCGAAAGTATATCTGCCGGCAGGTGTTCCGGGCATGGGGAAAAATGTATTTGGCGCTATGTCCGATGGATTTACGCTCTTCATTATCAATACTACTACTTGCGACGATGAACTGGCCGAACTATACATGATGGAAGACGAAAACGAGAACCTCTGGACTCCTTATAAGGAAGGACGTTTGCTGCAGAAAGGTACGAGACAATCGCCTGTATTTGAGAGTTACAAAATTGAAAATGCTACTGCAGCAACAAGCTATTCACAATCGGGATACTTCAGAGGAGTCATTCAGCGCGAGCCCGTATGTGGACAAGAGAATTTCATATACGAATTCACTCCTAGCGCACGCTATTATGCGCTAGACGAAGCCAACGATACTATCCAATGCTTCTATCTCTCGCACATCGAGTACAATGGAAACAAATACTATCCTGACAACAACCACTTAGCTACTGTTCCTTTGGCTAGCGATGCTACCAAGAAGATTACTCCGGTATTCATGCCGAAACTGATTAAGGAAGTTAATGTTCAGGTTGGTCTGCCGCAAGTAGGCGATCCAATTGATGCCTCAACCGCCGAAATCATTCTTCCGGAAGGTGCTTTGTACTCCGTTAAGAGTGCCACGCTTTTCAACTCTGAAGGCAACTACATCACAGGCGTTGAGACATTGCAACCTAACACCGAATATCATTTCCGCGTTATTCTCCAACCGAATTTCGCACGCGCTGCATTCCCATGGGCTACTACCAATAAGCCAGACACAGAACAAGTAACTACTCTCATCAATGGTACGGCTGCTGATGAAGCTAGATCGTGGGACGATGGCACAATTGGTATAATCCGCTATTTCACTACTAGCGATACCCCGCACGCTATCGACAATGTTGAGTCCGGCGAGAATGCAACCAAGGTTCTTCGCAACGGACAACTCATCATTATCCGTGACGGTAAGGAATATAACGCTCAAGGCGCTCAACTATAATGACTAAACTGAGTGTAAATATCAACAAAGTAGCTACGCTGCGAAACGCACGCGGAGGCAATATGCCTGACGTGTTGCGTTTTGCCGTAGACTGCGAGTTGTTTGGTGCACAAGGTATTACCGTTCATCCACGGCCCGACGAGCGACATATCCGCAAAGAAGATGTGTACCAACTCAAATCGATGGTAACTACCGAACTTAACGTTGAAGGAAATCCTACCGATGAGTTCTTGGCGCTAGTGGAAGACGTACGCCCCACACAGGTCACGCTTGTTCCGGACGATCCTAGTCAACTGACTTCCAACCATGGTTGGAACACCAAGCGGCACTTGGATTTTCTAAAGGGAGTGGTCAACCAGTTACATGCATCCAGAATGCGAGTTAGCATCTTCGTCGATCCGGATCCGGTGATGGTCGATTATGCGCTACGCACAGGTGCCGATCGCGTGGAACTATACACCGGTCCATACGCAGAACTGTTTGAAACCGATCCGAAACGTGCGATCGATATGTATCGCCCTGCGGCGATGAAAGCGCATGAACTGGGACTGGGTATGAACGCGGGCCACGATCTGAATCTCAAAAATCTGCGGCCGTTCATCAAGGCTTTCCCATGGACAGCAGAAGTTAGCATCGGACATGCTATCATATGCGATTCACTCTACCTAGGTATTCAGGAAACAATACAAGAGTATTTGGAACTACTAAAAAAATAAGATATGTTACTTCAAATTGACACTACGGCTGCTCTCGTAGAAGAGTTGGCACAACAGGCACAAGAACCTGTGCAAGAGTCTATTAACTTGTTTGAGATGGCGCAGTATGGCGGATGGATCATGATCATCCTGGCTATTCTGTTGGCGGGCGCTTGCTATATCTTCATCGAGCGTCTGGTTATTCTGAAAAAAGCCACCCAGGAAGACAAATCGTTCATGGATCGCATTCGCGACTATATCCACGATGGCAAAATCGACTCTGCAGTCAATCTCTGCAAGCAGACCAACACTCCTTCGGCACACATGATCGAAAAGGGTATCAGCCGTATCGGTCGCCCGATGCAAGATGTGCAAGTAGCGGTAGAGAATGTCGGCAACCTGGAAGTTAGCAAACTGGAAAAAGGCCTTGTGCTGATGGCAACCATCGCTGCGGGAGCTCCTATGCTCGGTTTCCTTGGAACTGTTCTGGGTATGGTTCAGACATTCTTCAATATGGCTCAGACATCCGGCGGAGTTATCGAAATGTCAGCGCTTTCAACAGGTATGTACCAAGCGATGGTAACTACCATCGGTGGTTTGATTGTAGGTATTCTGGCTATGTTCGCCTACAATATGTTGGTAGCACGCATCGACCGCGTGGTTCGTCTACTCGAATCGCGGACAATGGAGTTTATGGACCTACTAAATGAACCCGCATAATGTCTCTGAAGAAACGAAATAGGGTGGAAGCGACATTTGCCATGTCGTCAATGACAGACTTGGTGTTCTTGCTATTGCTTTTCTTTGTGATGGCAAGTACAATGTCTTCGCCTAACGACATCAAGATCAATCTGCCTCAGTCGCGCGCTCAGAAAGCCACCAAACCACAAGTAGCCAAAGTGTCGATTGACAACCTCGGCAATTATTTCGTGGCTATCGGCAAACAGAAACCAACGGCCATCAATCCCGATGATTTGGAAGGTTATCTTTGCCAAATACAAGCGGCCGACACAACGATGTACATCGCGCTTCACGCAGACGAAGACATCGCCTACAAAGAGGTAGTACGTGTTTTGGACATCGCAAACCAACACAAGATGAAACTGGTCGTAGCAACCAAACAACAGTAGGAGATGCTTAATGACAAATAAGCAAAAAGCAAATACATACGCCACAATAGGAACAATCTTGTTCCTTGTGCTACTATTCCTATTGCTTTGGTTCGTCTATATTTCTGCGCCAAAAGATATTGACGAAGAAGGCATTGAATTGGCTTTTAGTGAGGAGGAAATGTTTGGCAATGGAGATACGTGGGAAGAAGTAAATCCCGCGCCTGCAGAGGCGGGTGATCCTGGTGTATCATCCGAGCCTACTCCTTCTATCTCAGAGCCGACTCATGCTGAAGAACTAATAACTTCTAATGAAGAGAGTTTGGCTGCTGCAGAGAAAGCGAAGAAAGAAAAAGAGCAACGTGAGGCAGAGGAGCGCGCTCGAAAGGAAAAAGAGGACGACGCAAAGAGAAAGGCCGATGAGATGGCCAAAATTCTAAATGCCGCAGGTAGTGGTTCTTCCCTTTCCGGCGGAGGCAATGGAGGAGGAGGAAATAGCAATAATCCAGTTACTGGTCCTGGTGGCAGTGGCCGCGATAATCGAATACAAGGATTAGATGGACGTAATCTAAGAGATGGGAAATTACCAACTCCGGAATGCAAACCAAGTCAGCCTGGTACGGTTGCAGTAAAAATACGTATAGATAAAGATGGCAATGTAAAAACAGCCAGTTCTTCCAATGCCGTGGGTACAAATATGGGAGATCCTGAGTTCGTTCATTGTATAGAGGAAATGTTAAGACATACAAAATGGACAACTGGAACTGGAGATGCCGAAGGTACAATAACGTACAAATTTAAACAAATAGACCAATAGATCGAAACAATTACCTATATATTTCAAACTCAATTAATTAAGTATGAACTATCTATTTCTTGACAATGGTTTCGAAGAAATCGAGGCAATCACGACTATCGACTTATTGCGCCGTGCCAACATTGCGCTGACGACAGTTTCTATTACCGGAAACCCCATGGTTCTCGGGGCACATAACATTGCCGTAGAAGCAGATGGACTGATTGGTAACATCGATTTCGAAGACGCTGAGATGCTTATTCTGCCGGGTGGACAAACCAAACTGGGTGATTGTTCCGCGCTTTGCGAATTGCTGATTGAACACAACAAAGCCAACAAACCAATTGCAGCCATCTGCGCAGCGCCGATGGTACTCGGCAAATTGGGTATTCTGAAAGGCAAACAAGCCACTTGTTACCCGGGTTGCCAAGAGCCGCTCGGCGAAAGTTATGTGGGTGGATTGGTAGTAGAGAGCAAGAATATCATTACAGCCAAGGGCCCCGGTCTTAGCGCTGATTTTGCTTTCTGTATCATCGAACATCTGGCAGGTTCGGATGTGGCTGACAAAGTGTACGATACGGCACAATACTAATAGAGAATGAAGACAATAGAAAAACTGGCATTATTGCGGGAAGAGATGCGTAAGAATGGTCTGTCGGCATATGTTGTGCCCGGCAATGACCCGCATGCTAGTGAATATATGGCGTCTCACTGGTGTGAGATGCAGTGGCTGTCCGGTTTTAATGGTGAGAGTGGAACTGTGGTAGTAACGCTCGACCGCGCGTTTCTTTGGACCGATAGCCGTTATTATCTGCAAGCAGGAATTGAATTGAAAGATTCCACCATCGAACTGATGCGTGAATCGGACATCGATTGTCCGTCGGTTATCGATTGGCTAGCAGAGAACATTCAAGGTCCGGTAGGCGTTAATCCGGAGATGTTTAGTGTCAACGATTTCGCCGACTGGCAAACCAAAGCGCAACTCAAATCGGTAGATTTGATTAAACCTATCTGGAAGGAAGGTCGTCCTGCTATTCCGCAAGACAAACTCTATCCCTACTCTGCCGACTTTGCAGGCGAAACTGTAGAAAGCAAATTGGCGCGAATGCGCGAACAGATGGCAAAGAAGGGTGCTGACGCAATGATTATCAGTGCCCTGGACGAAATAGCCTGGCTGCTGAATATTCGCGGAAATGATGTAGAATACAATCCCGTAGTGATCAGCTACGTGGTTTTGGAAGCCAACAAATGCACGCTGTTTGTTGATACTAACAAGATTGATACCGTAGCACAAAACTACCTGGACTTTAACAATATCGACACCAAACCTTACGAGGCTGTTTTCGAGTTCATTCGTGGGCAGAAAGGAACCGTACTCTATGATGGTGCACGTGTCAACGAAGCTCTGTTTGAGGCGATTCCGGCTAACTGCAAGAAACTGAATGCCAAATCGCCAATATTGATCGACAAAGCGCATAAGAATGCAGTCGAACTAGAAGGCGAACGCATTGCTATGCGCCAAGATAGTGTGGCTCTCACACGCTTCTTCAAATGGCTGGAAGAATCAGCATTTGCCAACGGCAAGACACAAACCGAATGGGAATTGATGGAGAAACTGCATGAGTTTAGATTGATGGGCGAGAATTTTGTAGAAGAATCGTTTGGAACGATTGCCGGCTACAAAGGCAATGGAGCCATTGTGCACTACGCAGCCACTAAGGACAATTGCGCAACCGTTTGCCCAGAAGGAATGCTTCTGCTGGATAGTGGTGGACAATATCTGGACGGAACAACCGATATCACACGTACTGTTTGGCTCGGCGGTGCGATTCCTGAGCAAGCCAAACGCGATTATACCTACGTACTGAAAGGACATATCGCCTTAGCTACCATTCGTTTCCCGAAAGGCACACGCGGCAACCAACTAGATGCTCTAGCAAAACAATATATGTGGGCTGCGGGCATCACTTTCGGCCATGGCACAGGTCATGGCGTAGGCCATTTCTTGGGTTGTCACGAAGGACCGCAGAATGTTCGCACCGACAATAATCCTACTGCGCTAGAAGTGGGCCACATCATCTCTGATGAACCGGGTATCTATCGTACGAACGAATGGGGCATCCGCACAGAGAATCTGATTACCGTGATTCCTGCTTCGCAGACGGCCGTGACGACCACAGAAGATGAATGGCTAGCATTTGAGACACTGACTCTCTGTTTCTACGACACCTCGCTCATCGATATGAGTCTGATGACCGACGAAGAGATAGCGTGGATCAATGCTTATCATCAGCGGGTTTACAAAGAAACAGCCCCGCTGCTCAAAGCAGACGAGGCTGATTATCTGGCACGTAAGTGCAAACCGATTACTCGAAACATTTAAGATCTGTTTGAGTGCTGAACACGTAGTTCGGGAAGACAAACAGAGAACTCCACTCCAGGTATTTGTCAATCAGGTACCATGGAGTATCTTCGCCGTGCTCCAGATTTGTAACCACGTGCACGCTCTGGGCGGGCATCATACCTTGTGCGAAGAGTAACGCTCGTTCGCCCTTGGCATTGATAGCCATATCGACCACTATCATCGCGTGGCCCGGATTTCCACTGGTAATAAACACATCGCCAATTTGGATATCCTCTATCTTGCGTGTTTTCAGTTCCTTTTCCAACGAAGCGGTGTTAGCATACGCAAACACATAGTCCATATACTTACGGAACTTGGCGTACGAATAATCGTTGCCCACATAGTCGGTGTAGTTAAGTCGTTTGCCGCTGAGCGCATTGAAATGAATGTCTTTGTAGCGTTTCTGGCGATACAACCATTCAGCGCGTAGCAACATGACCGCATCAGCACATTGCAGCAAGTCTCTGGTGCCAATATCGATATCCAAGACCGCGTATCCGCCAAACTGATTCTTGACCGGAGAACCATTGTAGTAATACAGATTCCAGTCGTCTTTCAGTTTGTAGTTGCGTAGGAACTCGGCAAACGAGCCTTTAGGCACTTTGATGCGTCGGAAACCTTCGCGCGGATTGATATCGCCGATGACGTGAATATCTTCGTAGAGTTTCCACTCTTGCTCCGGTTCCACATCAGGCAAGTTCAGCAATTTGGATACTTGCTGTTCGCTAACTGCTACCGCGGGTTTGTTATTGCGTTTGGCAGCCTCAGCCAGTGCTCGGTCTTGGACGAGTCGCACGGACAAACCGGTCATGACTCGCTGGCCGAAATGCGGACCAGAAGCATCCTTTATGAACCAGGCGCAGGAAGCTTCGTCATCCTCGCGGTTAGCCCAAGAAGATGACCAATAGCTACCATTGTAGGAAGGCGTTACCATATATTGGAGAGTTCGTTCACCTCCCGCGGGCAGGAATACTGCGCCCGCCTTTTCCATTCTATCCCATTGAGCGACAGAATAGACATTGGTTTGCATATTTTTCGGCTCGGGCTTGAAGGATAGTCCGGAAGGCAAACGCCAATTGTCGGGCAAGAAGATATAACCTTGGACTCCATTGACCATGGCTTGTCCGCGTAACTGTTTGGCGTTGGCACGTTGGTCGTAGAGATAAGTCCACTCTTCGCGTGACAAAGTGCGCCATATATCGTTCGCATTGCCTCCGTTGACAAACGGATTGCGTCCCCAATCCTCGAACTTGCCTCCCTGGCGCAGCGCGGGCGTACTCTTGTAATCTGTAGGAGTGGTGGCATTGCCCCAGTTGAAGGCATCTATCCAACCATCGTACACATTGTTCGCAATCTGGGTATTGTCGCATTTGACAGAACCGATATAGACGTTTCCTACCTCTTCTTCGCCCACAAAATCATACTGATGTTCCGCAAAGCGCCAAGTATTGGTGGAAGGTTTGTATTGCACGTTGCCTTGTGCAAAACGCGCTTGAATACCCGGGCCGATAGAGAACCAACCGGGCAAAACGCCGTTAGGCGCATTGACATTCGCAGCCGATTGTTCGGCCTGTGGTTTTGCCTGACGAAGGGCAATCTGTCGCTCCATCTCTTCGTCCCACGCGCTTTTCTTAACCGGCTCTACGTAATCGGCATCATGCACGAGGCGCACCGACATTCCTCGGTGCCAAGTGTCGTACATGTTGGCATTCGCATTATCGGCCGTGAAATAGATATTTCTGGCATCTACATCTCCTTTGCCTTTCTGTTGGTACAGAGTGGATGACCAATAAGCGCCCACGACACCGATCCCCTGTATCTGCCTGCCGTTTCTCACTCCTGCCGCAGGCAGGAAAACGGCTCCATTGGTTTCCATTTTGGCCCATTGGGCCGCAGAATAGGTATTGGCGGTCCAGTTGTTAGGTTGCGGACGGAAAGAGAGTCCTTGCGGCAATTGCCAAGCATCAGGCAACAGAATATAACCGTGCATATTATTCACGGTGGCCTGTCCGCGCAGGTTGCGCGCATTAGGACGTTTGTCGAAGAGATAGATCCACTCGTCGCCCGTCAGCGTACGCCACAGTTCGCCCTTGGGATAACCGCCATTCTGATAACTCCAGTTGCCCCACTCTTTGTAACCATAGAACGTGTCGTAGACATACTTGGCTGAGTTCTGGGTCATATCTCCCCCCCACTCAAACAAATCGAGCCATCCTTTGTACAGTCTGGCACATTTATTATTGTCCGATTTGATCCCTTCGTAGTAAACCGTTCCTTGTGTATCATCACCGACGAAATCCCATTGATGTTCGGCAAACTGAGCAAAGCGCGGATAGTCGTTGTATTGAGCATTTCCTCGCGAGAAATACACTTGTTTGGTAGGGCTAACCGAAAATAAGCCCGGCAGCGCACCTTCTTGCAAAGCATACAAGGAGGAGGCCGCCAGGCACAATATAGCTAGAAATGCTTTTCTCATTGAACAGGAACGACATCCAATACGAGACGTACAGAGAGACCATAGAAGCGTTTCTCGTGATCCTTCGGGCCAATGCGTTTCTCGCTGAAGAAGATATCGCGTGCGTCTCCGCTCTCCCAGTCATTGAAGATATCGGACGACCAGTAGAAACCGAACAAGCCAACCATGCTCGTTTCTGCTCCACTACGGAAACCACCGGCCGGCAAGAATACGGCACCCGCTTTCTCCATCTGTTTCCATTGCTTGGAACTATAGACATTGGTTGTCCAGTTGTTAGGATCAGGCGTGAAGGTCATTTTCTTAGGTAGCTGCCAGTTGTCGGGAAGAAGAATATAACCACGCACATCGTCCACAGTGGCCTGTCCACGCAGATTTTCTGCGTTAGGACGCGTTACGAACAAATAGAACCACTCTTCCCAATTCAGCGTACGCCATCCGGGATTCAAGATTCCACCATTGAGAATGGTACGTGTGCCCCATTCGTCGAAATTGGAATAGTCTCGTAATTCTTCAGTAGCGAGAACCGGTTGCTTAGCCGTTCCCCATCCGAAAAGATCAATCCATCCGTCATAATAGCGATCGATGCGTGCATTGTTTGATTTCTCGAACGCATACGACACATTGCCTAGTTTGGCATTGCCGACAAAGTCATACTGATTCTCAGCGAAACGCCAATAGTCGCCAAAAGCTTGATACTGGAGATTACCCTGCGAGAAGACAACAAATCGTCCTTCTCCAATGGAGAACACGCCCGGCAGGGCTCCTTCTTGCTTTGCCTGCACGGCAAGCGTCATGGCTGCACAGAGCAGCGTAAAGAAAATTTTTTTCATAAATAAAAAATGATTTACGGTGCAAAGATAGTAATTAAATTTCACATACACAAATATTTGTTACAATTATTATGCCAAATTGGACATAAATCGAGGTGTGGGCGACCGGTGTTTGTCTCGATTATATCGCACTTATAACGCACTTATATCGCACTAATAACGCACTAATAACGCACTTATAACGCACTAAATTTGGGGTGCTTTTTTGTTAGTATTATATACGTAGTATATAATACAGAGAATGTAGTGGTTTTTGCAAAAGAAAATGGCACACGTAAGGTCGTATGCCATTCTCCATTAGAAACTTTTAGGTTTTAGAGCAATTCTACCGAGCGGTTGACAAACTTAGCGAGCGCTTCGCCTTTGAGTTGTCCGCTAGCAAGCAGCGCGATGTCGATGAGTTGTTTGAGTCGCTCGTCTTCGCCATCCAACTTGTAAACAGTCTTGGTGACAGTTTCTTTTTTGCCGTCTTTTTCCTGTTCTTCTTGTACTTCCTCGCTCGTTTCTTTTGTAACCAACTCTTGGATGAGCGGGTGAGCAGTATTGAGAACGAGATTGTATGAATCTGGAATCTGTCCGTAGAATGACATTCCTTGTTGGTGAGCCGACATCTCTTTCATTCGGCGCATGAACTCGTTTTGCGTCAAGAAAACAGGTAATGCATCTTGCGAAGCTGCTTCACAGCTGACATAGTATTTGAGTTTTTCGCTCTCGGGCAGAAGTGCTTCTACGGCTTTGCGCAGCCCCTCTTTTTGCTCGTCAGAATAGTTGTCTTTGGCCGCATCTTCCTTCTTAATCAGATTTTCGATGGTATCGCTATCAATGCGAACAAAACGCAGTTTCTCGTTCTTTTGCTCGGCTTGCGACATCGAATGCACGTCCAATTCGCCATCTTGCAGCAAGACGTCGTAGCCTTTAGCTTTCGCACGCTCGATGTACGTGTAATTGGCGTCCGGATCCTGTGTATAGAGTATGACCATCGTGCCATCTTTGTCCACTTGCGCTTCGCGCACACGGTCCTTGTATTCCTCCAAAGTGAAATATTTGCCGTCGAGATTCTTCAACAACGCGAAGCCGATGGCTTTCTCGTAGAACTTCTCATCGGTGAGCATACCAAACTGGATAAAGAGTTTGATATCATCCCATTTCTTCTCGAAATTCTCTCGGTCATTCTTGAACATCTCTGCCAGTTTGTCGGCGACTTTCTTGGTGATATAACCGCTTATCTTCTTGACATTGTTGTCGCTCTGCAGATACGAACGGCTGACATTCAGCGGAATATCGGGACTATCGATAACGCCGTGTAATAGAGTGAGATACTCAGGCACGATATTTTCGACTTCGTCGGTGACGTACACTTGATTGCAATAAAGCTGAATTTTGTTGCGATGGACATCCAGATTGGTCTTAATCTTCGGGAAATAGAGGATTCCTGTCAAGTGGAACGGATAATCTACGTTCAGATGAATGTGAAACAACGGTTCGTCCATCTGAGTAGGATACAACTCGTGATAGAACTTGTCGTAGTCCTCGTCTTTCAAGTCGGCCGGTTTGCGCGTCCAAGCGGGAGTAGTATCGTTGATGATATTCTCTTCGTCGGTCTCGACCTGTTTGCCATCTTTCCACTCTTTCTTCTTGCCGAAAGCAATCTCAACCGGCAAGAACTTACAATATTTCTTCAGCAAGCCTTCAATAGTAGCTTCCTCCAGATACTGTTTGAACTCATCATCAATGTGCAAAACGATATCTGTTCCGCGGTCGGCCTTAATGGTATCTTCCATCTCAAATTCAGGCGATCCTTCGCACGACCAATGTACCGCCTTAGCGTCCTCCTGGTAAGATTGCGAGAAAATCTCCACCTTCTTGCTCACCATGAAAGCAGAATAGAAGCCCAAGCCGAAATGGCCAATAATGGCTTCTGTTTTGTCCTTGTACTTGTTGACAAACTCTTCTGCTCCGGAGAAGGCTATTTGGTTAATAAAACGGTCAACCTCGTCTGCCGTCATTCCAATACCATGGTCGCTGACGGTCAGCGTTTTTTTCTTTTTGTCAATAGTGACACGCACGCGAGTGTCCCCCAGATCACCTTTCACTTCGCCTACAGACGAGAGTGTTTTGAGTTTCTGCGTGGCATCTACTGCATTACTAATCAATTCACGAAGAAAAATCTCGTGATCAGAATAGAGGAATTTTTTGATGACGGGGAATATATTATCCGACGTCACTCCAATGTTACCTTTGCTCATATTGTTTGTATTTTTTAGTTAGTCAATAGCATGAGTTCCCATTTTCCGAACTCCGATTAGTATCGTTCAAATCTTGTGCCAACCATCTTTTTCTGCCAAAATGGCAGTTTATAGCCGAATAATTTGCATATATAAAAAAAAAGTTGTACCTTTGCGCGATTTTTCGCGCAGAAGGATGAACGAGTTTCTAGAAAAAGAAGAAGCCATACTACGGATGCTGAAAACCGTATTTGATCCGGAGATACCAGTCAATGTGTATGATCTGGGATTGATTTACGGAATTGAACTGAAGGAAGACGGAGTATGCGAGATAACGATGACGCTGACTGCGCCATCTTGTCCCGCGGGTGATTTCATTGTGGAAGATATTCGTCAGAAAGTCGGTAGCGTGGAAGGTGTGAAAGATGTGAATGTGACGATTGTCTTTGAGCCCGAGTGGAACAAAGATATGATGTCGGAAGAAGCTAAACTCGAGTTGGGCTTCCTCTAATTTGTGATTTTTGATTTGTGATTTATGATATACTTTTTGAGTGATGCCCATTTAGGAAGTCTGGCCATCGATAGAGGTTGGGCACATCAGAAGAAATTGATTGACATGCTCGAAATGATGAGCAAGGACGCCGTGTCGATTTATATGCTCGGCGATATGTTTGATTTCTGGATGGAATATTTTGTGCACGACCATCGTAAACGCGAGTTCTCGCCATTCTTCAAAGAACTGAGGAAACTGACTAAACTCGGAATCCATATACATTATTTTACCGGAAATCATGATTTGTGGACTTTCGGCGGCTTAGAGAGTTTGAGTGGTGCGGAGATTCATTACGAGCCATGTACCATCATTCGTTACGGCAAATCGCTATATTTGAGTCACGGAGATGGTGTACTGCCAAGCAACTGGAAGACACTGTATCCCAAGCCAATAGTGAAGAAAATCAAGCGATTTATCCGTTTGCGCGAGATCTTCCGTAGTCCATTCCTGCAGTTCTGTTTCCGATGTTTGCCACCTAGTTGGGGCAACAAATTCGGTTACAACTGGGCCAAACGAAGCCGCCTGAAAGAATTTGAGCATCCGTGTCCATACAAAGGCGAAGATCAGGAAGAACTGGTACTATTTGCCAAAGAGCAAGAAAAAATGCACAATCATCGTGATTACTATTTGTTCGGCCATCGGCACATCGAATTGGATCTGCAGATTACGCCCGATAGCCGCGTATTGGTACTAGGCGACTGTTTTCGTCATTGGACCTATGCAAAACTGGATCACCACGGCAATCTAACGATGCATAATTTTGAAGAATAGCGATGCATACAAGAGAAGAAAAACTGGCCGCCTTCGGACGACTGCTAGACATAATGGATACGCTGCGTGAGAAATGTCCGTGGGACAGAAAGCAGACATTCGACAGTATCCGGCAAAATACGATAGAGGAGACTTACGAACTAGCAACCGCTATCAGTAGGCATGACATGCACGAAATCAGCAAAGAACTTGGCGATGTACTGTTGCACGTGATTTTCTACGCTAAGATGGGTAGTGAGGACAAATGGAATTTCTCCGATTCATCGAGCGAGGAACCGCACGACCAGTTTGACATAGCCGATGTATGCAATCAGATTTCGGACAAACTGATATTTCGTCATCCGCATGTTTATGGCGACGAAGCGGCAAAAAGTGCCGAAGATGTGAGTCATTTGTGGGAACAAGTCAAACTGAAGGAAAAAGACGGAAATAAAACCGTTTTGGGCGGAATACCGGACAGTTTGCCAAGTCTAGTAAAGGCCTATCGGATCCAAGACAAAGTGGCGAACGTAGGTTTTGACTGGGAGAAGAAAGAAGATGTGTGGGCCAAAGTGCAAGAAGAACTAGACGAGCTGCGTGCCGAACTAGCCAAACCGGACGGCGGTAACAAAGAAGCGGAAATGGGCGATTTGCTTTTCGCTATGATAAACGCAGCCCGACTCTATAAGATAAAGCCGGACAACGCATTAGAGCAAACAAACCTGAAGTTTATTAAGCGCTTCAATTATGTGGAGCAACGCGCCAAAGAGCAAGGCAAAGCGCTGAAAGATATGACTTTAGGCGAAATGGATGCTCTGTGGAACGAAGCCAAAGACTACTTCACGACAGCGTCGAAATAGAAAGTACGCGGAGAGTAAGGATCACCGGCATCGGAAGAAACAACCATATTGACGCGGTGCTTTCCTGCAGCCAACGGAATATAACGCAACGTAGTGGTGCATAGATACACTTTCTCGGCAACAAACTCCAACTTACCATTCTCGGGATCGGAACCAGAAGTAATGAACTGGTCATTGGCAGGATCCCACTCCAACGACACTTCCACACAAGCGGGATCAGCCTGTACATTGAATGCGGTGAGATAATTATAGTAGCCACACAACATTACTCCCATTCTGACCGTATCGCCCACTTGGAGCGTATCGAGAACAGAAATAGTATCCAAAACTCCTGCAGCCGAAGTGCGATAGAGCGAACGTGAGATTTCCAAGATAGGTGTAGATGCAGTTTTTTCCTCACACGAAATCATAGTGCACATGAGCACAAAACAAACTACAGGAAAGAAAATACGGCGTAACATAACAGTAACAAATTTTAATGTATAAAACAAACGGACTCAAAGTCCGTTGTGCGGCATAAAAGACTCGAACTTTCACTCCTCTCGGAACCAGATCCTAAGTCTGGCGCGTCTACCAATTCCGCCAATGCCGCGGCACGAGCGTAGCAAGTGCTCAACAAAAACGGGTGCAAAAGTACTACATTTTTTTGACATATGCAAGAAAATACCCAAACTTTTTATCATATTTTATCAAATGGTGTCAAAATCGTGCATCGATGGACTCCTTCTCCGGTGGCATATATAGGCGTGATGGTTGGCGCGGGGACGCGCGATGAGAATCCAGAAGAAAATGGAATGGCGCACTACATCGAACATTGCCTATTCAAAGGCACCGCGCACCATTCGGCTCGTCAGATAATTCGCGCGGTGGAAGGAATTGGCGGTGAAATAAATGCCTACACAACCAAAGAAGAAACAACATTCTATGCAGCCATAACAACCGAACATATTCAGTTGACACTCCATCTGATAGCGGAAATGCTGCAAGAGCCTGCGTTCAAGAAAGAAGAAACAGACAAAGAGCGGATGGTGATTCTGGATGAGATAGAAAGTTACAACGACAGTCCTAGCGAATTGATATATGATGACTTTGAGAATCTGCTCTTCGCGGGCACGTCGCTCGCGCGTCCTATATTAGGTACACGTAAAACGCTGAGACACATTTCATCGAAGCCATCGTACGCGAAACAATGGATGGCGGAGCATTATTCTCCGGAGAGAATGGTTGTTTTCTGTCAGGGAGACGTGAAACCGGAGAAGATTTTCCACCTGGCAGAGAAAGAATTCGGGCTGATGGAGAAGAAAGTCTCGTGTTTGTCTCGTGATTGTCTCGGTAAAGTCTCGACCACAAATCGCGTTGCCGCCTACAAAAAACACACGCACCAGATACATGCGATGGTGGGAAATCATGCCTATCCGTTAGGACATAAGAATCAGTTGGCGATGTTTCTGCTAAACAATATTCTAGGCGGAGGCAGTTTGAACAGCCGGCTGAATCTGAGTTTGCGCGAAGCGAAAGGACTGGTTTATACCGTTGAGTCGAATTATACTCCGCTGAGCGACACGGGTTATTGGTGCATTTACTGGGCATGCGAACCTGAGCATTATATGCAAAGTCTAGGTCTGGTACGCGACGAACTAGAGAAACTCTGCACTACCCCATTAAGTGAAAACGCCGTTCGGCGCGCTTTGCAACAACTGCGCGGCCAGATGGCTATTTCGGCTCAGAATCAAGAGAACAGCGCGCTAGCAATGGCAAAATCGATGTTATATTTTGGTCATGCGCCTGTTTGGGAAGAGACATTCCGCAAAATTGAGCAAACAACTTCAGCCCAATTACAGGAGATCAGTAGGGAGGTTTTGCAACCAGACCAAATTTTCACTCTGACTTACGAATGAATTGCATTTGGCAATAAAAAATGCAAAAGATGATGTATTTTTGCTATTTTTTGGCCATTTTTGCTAACTAAATGCAACAAAATACAGATTTTTACGCAAAAAACTGCATTTTTTAAGGTAAATATTTGGCCATATCAGAAAAAAGCAGTACCTTTGCGCGAATTTTTGTTTATTACGACAAATATCCATAACAAATTATAACAAACAATGAAGAAGATTTTAACACTAATGTTTCTTGCGTTGAGCGTATGTGTGTTTGCTCAACAGCAGGTAAGCGGTGTGGTAGTCGACTCGAATGGTGACCCAATACCTGGTGCCAGCATTCAGGCAAAAGGCACCACACAGGGAACGATCTCGGACTACGATGGTAAGTTTGAGATGAGCGTTCCAGAGTCTGTGAAGACGCTGGTCGTTAGTTTCGTTGGTATGGCCACTCAGGAAGTAGCCGCCGGTAAGAACATCCGCGTTGTGTTGGCAGAGAACACCGAGGTGATCCAAGAAATTGTGGTTACCGGTTATGGTGATGTTCTGAAAGGCACTTTTGATGGTTCTGCTCAAGCCGTAAAGGCCGAGGACATTGAGAAGAAGAATCCTTCGGATGTAACGAAAGCATTGGCCGGTGAGGTTGCCGGTGTGCAAGTTGTTACTTCGAGCGGTCAGCCTGGAACCATCGGAAGCATCCGTATCCGTGGTATTGGTTCTATCTCGGCTAGCAGCAGTCCTCTGTACGTGGTGGATGGTATTCCATTGGATGCCGGTTCTATCAGTTCGATTGACCCGGGCGATATTGCCAGCACTACGATTCTGAAAGACGCAACCGCAACTTCGTTGTATGGTAGCCGTGGTGCCAACGGCGTTGTGTTGATTACCACCAAGAAAGGTAGTTCGAACGGCGACGAAGGTAAGATTGAGATTGACGTGAAGGCCGGTGCTAACATGCGTTTGCTGCCGATGTACGATGTGATTGACACGCCGGAAGATTATGTGCTGATGGCATGGCAGAGTTTGTATGGCGAATATCGTTATGCTAAGAGTCAGAACGAGACCAAGTCTGTTAAATACGCTAACGAACACTTGTTTGTAAAGAAAGGTGTTGGTCTTCCTGCAACATACAACATTTGGGATCAAGCAGGTAGCGTGCTGATCAATGCATTTGATGCAGCAGGTAATGTAAATCCTACGTTTGACTACGCAGGTGCACATCGCCGCGGCTCATATAATGACATGGAAAGTTGGTACAACACCCTATTCCACAATGGTTTGAAACTAGAAGCAACTGCTAAGATCAGCGGTGGCAACGAGAAACTGAACTACTACACCAGTTTTGGTTACTTGAAAGATGAAGGTTACTATACCGCTTCTGATTTCCAACGTTTCAACACTCGTGCTAACATCAACTATCAGCCAAAGAAATGGTTGAAGGGTGGTTTGAACATCCAATACGCTTATGCACGCATCAGCAACCCTGTCCAGGACGATGAGGCTGCTAACAATGGTTTCCTCTTCGTTCAACAGATTCCGTCGATTTACCCTGTATATCGTCGTGATGCAGAGGGCAATATTGTAAATGATCCCAAAACCGGAGGTAAGATGTACGATTATGGCGAGCCTCTGGTAGCCGGAGAAAAGGGCCGTCCTTACAGCTATGGCATCAACCCAGCCGGTGCATTGGCCTGGGATAAGCAACAGACAGTTCGTCATCAGACTGTGGCCAACGCATTCTTGGAGTTCAAGCTCTATGAGGGTTTGAAATTTACCATCAATGCCGGTTTGCAATACATGAACAACCGTATCAATGCGTTGACGAACAAGTTCTACGGTGATGCTGCCGGTATCGGTCGTGTTGCCAATACGCAATACAACTACTTTGCATTCACCAGCAATCAATTGTTGGAATACAGCAAGACATTCAACGAGCACAACATCCGCGTGATGGCAGGTCACGAGACCACATATTACAACTACAACATGCAGTATGGCTACAAGAAGAACATTGTTGAGGATAACGTAATTGAGTTGAGTAATGGTGTCAGCATGGATGGTGTAGAAGGTTACGCACGCACGAGCACTCTGGAGTCTGCCCTAGCAACTGTTTCATATGGATATGATGAACGCTATCATATCACAGCCAATTATCGTGCTGATGGTAGTAGCAAGTTCGCAAAAGGCCACCGTTGGGGTCACTTCGGTTCTGTCGGTGCTTCATGGTCCTTCACAAACGAACACTTCATGGAAGGTACCACTGCTGCCGAGTGGATTAAAGATGGTAAACTCCGTTTAAGCTGGGGTGTACTGGGTAACCAAGATATTGGTGACATGCTATTTACCGATAAATATAACGTCGAGAATGTGGATGGAGCAAAGGCATATGTATGGAGCTATAAAGGTAATCCTGATTTGACATGGGAGCGTACCAGCACCATCGACCTTGGTTTGGAATTCGGTATCAGCAAGTACTTGAACATCGAGTTGGACTACTTCTACAAGAAAACCGACAACATGCTCTTCCCGCGCTATGTCGCTCCTTCTCTGGGTTACGGAGGTTACTACGTGAATGATGCTGCGATGGAGAACCAAGGATTTGAGTTCGAATTGAAAGCTCATGCACTGGATATGCGTAATATCAAGTTGGATATTCGCTGGAATGGTGGTCTGTATCGCAACAAGATGTTGCAAATGCCTATCGATGGTTATGATGAGAATGGCGACCCTGTTCGTATGGTTATGTCCGGTGGTATGTCGGTTGGACACTCGACCGCAGACTGGTACATGATGCACTACGAAGGTGTGAACGAGGATGGTGTTGCCACCTATACTGCATACTACGATGCGACCAAGGGTGGATTTGGTACCACTTCGGCTGATTTGATTGACGACGGTGCAACCGGTGACAACTACATCAGTTCTGTATATGAATACAAACTGAAGCACCCGAATGCAGATATCCGCGAGACTAGTGTATTTGGCAAGCAGACCACATATGCAGGTAGCAATTACGTTGGTAAGAGCTACATGCCAGACCTGGACGGTGGTTTCGGAATCGATTTCGAGGCATACGGTGTAACGCTGAGCGTTAGCTGCAGTTACCGTATCGGTGGTTACGGCTACGATAACAACTACGCACTATTGATGCACAACGATGTAGTTGGTTCTCGTAACTGGCACAAGGATATGCTCCAGGCATGGAACGAAAACAACAAAGGTAGCAATATCCCACGTCTGTCTAATGGCGCAGATGATTACGCGAATGCATCCAGCGATCGTTTCTTGACCAGCAACTCGTTCTTAAGTCTGAACAACATCAACCTCGGTTACAAATTCCCGAAGAAGTTGATTGAGAAAATCAAATTGAACAACCTGCAATTGTGGGTAGCTGCTGACAACCTGGCAATCGCTTCTGCACGTAAGGGTTACAACCCGATGATGTCCTTCGCGGGAACCAATGCTTACGCAGATTATAGCCCACAGTCAACAGTAATGGGTGGTATTAAAATTCAGTTCTAACCAAAAGAGGAGATTACAATTATGAAAAACGTAAAATATTTATTTGCAACTATTGCGTTGGGTTTGGTTCTCACCTCTTGCGGTGACAGTTTCTTAACCAAATACCCAGAAGGTGGCGTACTGCTGCAAGATCAATTTTCAAAATTGTCAGACAACCTACAGGGTTCCATTATGGGAATCTACTCCAAGATGTACGAATATGGAGGGGATCATGATGCCTTTGGTCAGCGCGCCATTGATATGTACGGTGATATCCAGTCCGGTGATATGGCAATGTCCAGCTCCGACTACGGATGGTTTGAGAATTACGAGCGTGGTTATTTTTACTCTTACGCACGAGGTTATATCTGGTCGTACTATTACGACATGTTAAACCTGATTAACATTAGTGCAATTGCAGTAGAAGAGAACGTTCCTGCAATTACCGCTGCTATGAGTGGTGGGGAACTGACTGAGTCCATCAAGCTGTGGGGTTATTACTACGGTCAAATCCTTGCCTTGCGTGGTTGGGCATATGCCGGTTTGCTGCAATACTACTGCGACCCAATGGATATGCTTACCAATCCGATGAATCAGGAATTATCTATTCCTGTTTACACCGAGACAGAGGTAAAGAGCGGCCAAATGGGTGCTCCGCGTGCCACGGTAGAAGAAGTGTATAATCGCATCTACGACGACTTGTCCTTGGCTATTGACCTGCTTGATTTCTACGGCCCACTTAATACACGTGGCTCGAAACTGGAGGTTGATGCAGATGTAGCTCGTGTCATCCTGGCTTATGCGATGTTGAATCACGGAGATAAGTCCGCCAAGATAGCCGGAGGTAAGAACGCTTACGAGATTGCCATTGAGCAAGCAGAGGCTGTTATTGCAGGCGGTAAGTATCCGATGATGAAGTGCGCCGAGTTGACAACGACCGGTTTCATGGATTCGAATGCCAAAAACTGGATGTGGGCAGAGAACGTAACCGTAGAGAATACGACTGCACTGGCATCCTTCTTCGGTCAAGTGGACATCCACACCTACAGTTACGCTGCTGCAGGTGACACCAAGGGTATTGATAGCCGACTCTATCATGAGATTGACTCTCTCGGTTGGGATGCACGTATTCAGTGGTTCAACGACGGAACCGGTTCACACCCATACTGCCCAGAAGGCAAGTTCTACAATCCAAAGACCAAAGACGAAACGGCATTGGATAAGGTTGACCGCGACTGGTTGTGCGACAATATCTTCATGCGCGTGGAAGTGGCTTACTTGATTGCTGCTGAAGCAGCATGGGCAAACGGAGACGAGGCTACGGCTGTTAACTACTTGACTCAACTTTGCGACGAACGTGTATTGGAAGGTAAAGAGACTGAGTACGCTGCATGGAAAAGCTCTCTGACCGGCGATGCACTGAAGGCCGCCCTGATTTACAACTGGCGTGTTGAGATGTGGGGTGAAGGTTACGGACTACAGACACTGCGTCGTTTGAGCAAGACTGTTAAATTGGGTTCGAACCACTTGAGTCGTGCTAACCAAGAAATCAATATTGCGAGCGATAAGATTCAGTTCCAATGCGAGATTCCTTCGAGCGAGACTCGTTACAACCCGTATCTGAACAACAGAAATTTGACCAACAAGAATTAATAATCTATCGACTATTCAGAAGAAAAGTCTTTAAGAACAAACAATAACAATTCACTTTATTAACTAAAACAATCATCATTATGAAAAAGTATCTGATTGTATTGGCCGTTGCCTTAGTAGCTTTGGCAGGCTGTAAAGAGAAAGAGGGTTCCTACTCCTCCATCAAAATTAAACAAGCAGAGGTTTCTATCGGTGTTGGCGAGAGCGCTAAACTGAATCTTCTGTACGAGCCAACCACTCTGGAGGCTCCGAAGGTAACATGGGCTTCTAGCAACACAGACGTAGCTACTGTAGATCAAAACGGTAACGTTACCGGTGTCGCTTTTGGTGAAGCAAACATCACCGCTACTCTTGACAAACTGAGTGCAGTATGTCATGTAAGCGTAAAAGACGCCTATTCCTTGGTAGAATGGGACGTTGCATGTATTTGGGGTATCAACAAGACTCCGTTGAGCGATGATACCGTTGAGGTAACACTTAAGAGCGGGGAGGTCGTACACTGTGTACCTATTATGGCACAATTCCGTGTTTGGAGCTCCGGTCTTACTTTTGACGCAGAAGACGAAGCCGGTGGAAAACTTTACCTCGCAGGCGAAGGATTTCTCGCCATGTTCAATGGTAGCGCATTGTTAATCACCGACTCCCTCGACGCCAAAGGTCCAAACTTCTACTATGTAGGTCGCGATGAATTCCGCGTAGTATCGGCAGACGAATATGATGCCACACAAGCTAAGTATGCATACTGTGCTCCTGCAGGTGTAAAAGACCTGGACGCTGAAGCTCTCTTCAACTACTGGTTCGGTCCAGACTCTGTCGAATTCCCACAACCTTGGTATGGTGCAGAAATCATGTGGCTGAATGCTGACTCGCTGACTTACAGCGGAATCACTGAGTACGGTGAACCATTGGCTGCTTTCTTGGGCGAAGGTCGCTTTGTTGATGGTGGTATGAATGAGGATAACACCATTCAATATCCTGCTACAGAATTTGACTTTGATGTAAACTGGTTCGACTGCTTGGGAGAAGGTGGCGACACATTCAGTTTCCGTGGCTTGAAGGCTTTTGTTGCTCTGGACGAAGAGACCGAGCAAAACTATTGGGATATCGTATCCCCATTCGAATGGGCTGACACCTTCACACGTCACTACACTCTGCTTCCTGAGTCTGCTAGCCGCGCTAACAAAGGCTACACAATTCGTCCTGTTGACAAGACAAGACCTATCACGATGCCGAAACTGCGTTACAAAGCAAGTGACACCAAAGTTCTTAAAAGAAAATAATAGTTAGGTGTATATTTACAAAAGCGGGCGGCCAATGGTCGCCTGCTTTGTTTCTCAATAGCGCTCTTGTGATTGTCTCGGTAATGTCTCGTGATTGTCTCGGTAGTAAATTGGTGATATATACATAGTATATATAAATGTGCAGTTTTTGACAAGCAGAAAAAAAGTCCTAAAAGATTTGCATATTTGCAATTTTTGTAGTAATTTCGGACTCCGCCTGATTGTAGGCACTCTGAATCAACGCACGATTCTCGACTACAATCTTCCCCCGAAATTCCGTTCGCGTCTTGCGGTACATACGAAGATTTAGGACTTTCCTTTGCCACGGCCATGCCGCCTCAATTATTGGCAGCCTCCGTTTCTGATGGATTAGCACTACTCTATCCACAGAATACGGAGACTACCAATAATCGCAAGCAGAGCTTGCGCAGCAAAAAAAAATCCTAAAAGATTTGCGTATGTGCAATTTTTGTAGTAACTTTGCAGCGTAATTTGGAATATTGTGCGCATATGAGAAAGATAATAAGTATATTGAGTGCATGTTGGCTGAGTATCGGAGCGTATGCAGTAATAGCATCGCCGGAACCGATATCAGTTACACAACCAGATGGAAGTACACTGACGCTGAAGATAACCGGAGATGAGTTTCATCATTACTACTCCACTCTGGATGGCACACCTATGCGGCGTACGGCGAAAGGTATGTGGGTTGCAGACGAATCGGTAGCACAAGAGCCGACATCCGCCAGAAAGGCACGCCGCGTGGCTCAGGAACGCCAACTAAGCAGTTCGTATCCACTGGAAGGTTCGCCAAAGAGTCTGGTGATTCTTGTGAACTTCACCGACCTGAAATTTCAATATACGCTAGCGGATTTCGAGCGGATGCTCAACGAATCGGGCTATAGCCAGAATGGTGGTGTTGGTTCGGCACGCGATTATTTCATTGCCAGTTCAGACAGCGTTTTCTCTCCAGTGTTTGATTGCTATGGTCCTGTGACCGTAAGCAAAGGTTACGCGTACTATGGCGGCAACAGTGGTAGCAGCAGTAGTATTCACGCTAGTCAGATGGTAGTGGAAGCATGTAATCTGGTGGCTGATATGGGCGTTGACATGGCGCAATACGACACCAACAACGACGGACGACTGGACAATGTATTTGTATATTTTGCGGGGCACAACGAGGCCGAACATGGCGGAGAGAATACAATCTGGCCGCACCGTAGTGCAGTAGGCGGTTCAGAACGCGTACAAGGCAAACTAATATACGATTACGCTTGTACCTCGGAATTGCGTGGTGCCAGTGGCAAATCGATGTGCGGAATCGGCACATTCTGCCACGAGTTTGGTCACGTGCTTGGTTTGCCGGACTACTATGACACGGGCTATAAATACTATACTGTCGGCACATGGGACATCATGTGTTCAGGTAGTTATAACGGCAACGGCAAAACGCCACCGAGCTACACTGCAGGCGAGCGTTTTCAACTAGGTTGGCTGACTCCTATTCAGTTGAAAGATGCCGGTCCATACACATTGGAACCACTGGAGACCAGCAACAAAGCGTACCTGATTGCCGAGACCGAGCACAACCTGAGTTTTAACAGCGCCGATCCGAATGAGTACTGGCTATTGGAAAACCGCCAGAACGTGGGGTGGGATGCGCCATCGACTGCTCTGCCAGGAACAGGAATGCTGATTTTCCACATTACGTATAATGCAGGCTCGTGGGGAGCCAACACGCCGAACTGCTATCTGCCACTGCGATATGACATAGAGGAAGCGTACGGTGCAAAAGGTTATTCGACTCCAAGCGACCCATTCCCTGGAACGGCAAAAGTGACACAGTTCACACCCATCCTGCACAACAAAACGATTGTAGAACAGCCTATACTGGACATTGCAGAAGAAGGGCTAGATATAGTCTTTACATTCAAATCGGCTAACGGAGAAAACTTCATGTTTCTTCCGACTGCTCTTCCTGTCATCGAGAGCACATACAATCCCGACAACAGGCAAGCCTATACGCCCGCCAGCAAAGTCAAGTTGGCCGGATCAAGTCTAGAACCAGGCACTGCTATTGCTAGTATTTCGGGAAGTGGATTTACTATCTCAACCGATAGTCTCACCTGGAGCACATCGACCGAGATGACCATCGGTGAGGACTCCACCCTGGAGAAATATCTCTATGTTCGTTATGCACCACGCAAACAGGTATGCGACATCCAGTTAGGACGTATTTCCGTTCGTATTGGCGGTGGCACAGTAGGCACCTATACTGTTCACGGAACGAGCCCACGGCCGACATTGATCAAAACCCCGGAGGTATCGGCCATCGAGGAAGTAACCCCAACCAGCTTCAAGGTTCGTTGGAATCCCGAGACAGATGCCGAGTATTACTATGTGACTATGTATCATATGGAAGAAGGCACCGAATCAACTGTTGAGAGTTTTGAGAACTTTGACGATGAGAACGTAGTTCACGAGGCCGGTTGGCACTCCAGTTTCTTCCGTACTACGACCAGAGCCAAGGAAGAAGGCCTGATGTCCATGTGGTTCAAGCAAGATGGAGAGAACATGCTCAGTCCGAGATACAACCTATCTGTCACCAAGCTTTCAATGTGGCTCAGTGCGCCTGCCACAACAGATACCGAAGTTGGTTGGATCATCTTGAGTGCCATTAATGACACAGCCGGAAAGATCGTGTTGGACACTATTAAGATAGGCAAGAATACGAAGAAATACACTTACTCACGTTCATTCAGTGAGACTGATCATTACACTCAATTCCAAATCGATTATGCTGCCTTTGGCGGAGAAGGTGTTTGCCTAGATGCTTTTACCACCACCTTCAATCAGCGAACAGTATATACCTACAAAGGTCGCGAACGCACTATCGATGCGCAAGAAGGAGAACTGGCAGAAAAGTACGCGATTGTATACGCCTATGATTTGAAGCCAGAGACCAATTATTTCGTACAACTGCAATGCTCGGAAGAGAAAGGTTGCCACGAGCATTTGTCTGACCTAAGCGCGCCTATTTTGATACGCACTAAAGAAGGCGAGGCATTTGACTCGAAGCATCTAACATTAGACTTCGACTCTATCTCTTACGACCCAGCGACTCATGTTATCTATCTGCCGCAATCGCTCACAAACGGAAGTCTATGTATTTACAGCGCAGAAGGCGAACTGGTCAAGATTATACCTGTTGGAGCTACGACAAATATTGTGCCTCTACCCGACACAGAACTGCGCCGCGGCGAGGTATATCTCATCAAATACTTGCCAAACGACCGCATGAAGCGCAAGAGCCCATGGATTAAGATACTGCTGAGATAAAACTGACTCGACGATGAAACGCTCTTATCTATATTTGTTTATATTGCTGATCGGGTTATGCGCTTGCGACAACAAAAGCAATCCCGAATGGACAGAGCAATACAACGAGGCCATGTTCTATGTGGTCAAATTTAATCCACTGGCAGCCGCGTACATCCCCAACGTGATGTTGGTTGCTGACAGCAAGGGCAACTATCGCATGCGCAGCCTGCAGAATGGCGGCACGTGCAAAGAGTTCATCATCGGCAAAACACCATTCACACTAGTAGACACCGTACAAAACTGGTATTTGGCCGACTGGAAATGGGGCGTACTATTAAGTTACAATCATGCGATACTTCCTATGCGTTGGTATGATGTAACCAATCCTGACAATTCATATGTCCGTTCGGATTTTGAAATCGCTGCAAGCGGGATTATTGACAAGTATGGCATTGTTAAGCGAAGTGAGATAGACCACTATCTACATATTGAACCCGCACCTGTTGCTACAGAAGCAGGTTCATGGGGACGCACTTCCGGAGGAATATCGACCGACCATTTGGCCCCAGTGTATTTAAGCCGTTATTATTCCACGCAGAATATTCCCGATGTGATTGACAAAAAGGGCGATTGGCAATATACCAAGCAAGATTTTCTGAAGGAGCGATTGCGTCAAGACAGTTTGCAAGAGATTTACCGCAAACGACTCGCCACGCTCATTTACTCAGGAATGGTCAATAGTGTTGTGCATGTAGTGGAATAGCATTTTTTGCACATAGATTCAACTATTTTAGCAGGCTACGTTATGTCGGCCTGCTATTTTTTTTGCTAAATTTACGGTTATTACGACCTCTTATTTATCGCCTACCCCATTTTACCCCACTTTTTGCAAAAATGTTAAAAACTTGTTTATTTATCTGTATTTTAGCGGATTAAATATATTGTATGCTTGTCGAAAAGATGTTAATAAAACAATTAATAACTTTTTTTGTGGGGAAATGTGGTGTATATAAAATATTTTTTGTATCTTTGCAGCGAATTTTTACAGAAAGCATATTATGCAAACTTTTGTAGGCAATATTGAAGGTCGTTTAGACGAAAAGGGGCGCATCTTTGTTCCGGCAGGTTATCGCAGGATTTTGGCAGAAGCAGAGAGCAAGCGCATTGTGATGCGCCGCGACACAGACAATGAGTGCCTGATGTTTTATCCGGAACAGATATGGAACGAGAAAGTAGAACAACTGCGTTCTGCACTTGATGAATGGGATCCGGAAGATCAGTTGATACTGATGCAGTTCATGGCCGATGCCGAATACATGGAAATGGATGGTCAGGGACGTATCTTGTTGCAAAAGAAGAATTTGGAGACCATCGGCGCACAGCAAGATGTGCTGTTTGTAGGCATGCTAAATCGCTTTGCGCTATGGGCACCGGAGACCTTTGCTTCCAAACGCCTCAGTCAGAGTGAATTAGCAGCTCGTTTACGTCAGAAAATGAAACGCAAAAGTGAGGAGAAATAGGCTGATCTCAAGTTTATGACAAACGTGTACCACATACCGGCGATGTTGAAAGAGACGATTGATGGTTTAGCCATCAAGGCGAACGGCGTGTATGTGGATGTCACATTCGGCGGCGGAGGTCACAGCCGGGCGATTGTAGAAAAGATGCGTGAGTTGGGAAATGATGGCGGCCGGCTCTATTCGTTCGATCAGGACATTGACGCATATCAAGCGGAAGAAAAACGTGCTAAGGAAGGCGAGGGAACGATACTATACGGCGACACACATTGGGAGTTCGTGCATAGCAATTTCCGCTATTTGCGAAATTGGATGGACTACTACGGTGTGAAGGAGATAGATGGATTGCTGGCGGATTTGGGTGTTAGTTTTCATCACTTCGATTGCCCTGAACGCGGATTCAGTTTTCGCTACTCTGCACCGCTGGATATGCGAATGAATCAAACTAGCAAGTGTACGGCGGCCGATATTGTAAACAACTATAGCGAAGAAGAATTGGCGCAGATATTCTGGCTGTACGGAGAATTGAAAAACGGGCGGCAGATAGCCAAAGCCATCTGCAAAGCGCGTGCGGAGAAGGCCATAGAACGGACCGAAGAATTGGCAAAGAGCATCGTTCCCACGCTCACAGTAACGGATGGTGAAATAGAGATTCTGCCGCAACGGAAAAAAGAGATGGCGAAGATATTTCAAGCATTGCGAATCGAAGTGAACGATGAGTTGGGCGCGTTGCGCGAGATGCTGGTTGCCGCCAAAGACCTGCTGAAACCAGGTGGACGAATCGCTATCTTAACCTACCATTCGCTGGAAGACCGATTGGTTAAGAATTTCCTAAGGAGCGGGAACTTGGAAGGCAACATTGAGAAAGATTTCTACGGAAACATACTAACACCATTCACTCTGATAGAGAAAGGCCTTGTGGCAAGCGACGAAGAAATAGAACGCAACCCACGAAGCAGAAGCGCAAAACTGCGCGTGGCTGAAAAGAAATAAGATGGCAGATACCCACAACATACAATCCTGGCTGAACGGCGACTTGCTCCGAAGCAAGCGTCTAAGGGCGCAATATCCATTGATCGGCCTAATTGTGGGACTTGTCTTCATCTACATCCTAACCGGCTATCAATCTGTCAAACAGCAGCACCGACTAACGGACACCAAGAAAGAAATGCTGGATGCAAAATTCCAGTACATGACCATCAGCGCTCGGTTGACCGACCACACGCGGCAGTCACAAGTGACAGAGACACTACGCACGTACGGCAGTACGCTGCAAGAAAACACTAAACCACCAACCAAAATCCTAAACTAACTATGTCAGACGAACAAAGAAACACTGTATGGCGATTCGCCATCATCTTCATTTTCATCACCCTCGGCTTCGTTGCCGTTCTGGGAAAGATCATCACTATTCAAACCGTTGAGCGCGAACGCTGGATGGAAGTAGCAGACAAGCAAGTGCCTACTCACAAGCCCATCAAAGCCACGCGCGGAAATATTCTAGACTGCCATGGCAAACTACTTGCCAGCAGTATGCCTCAGTACAATATTTATATGGACACGCGCGTGGAAGCGCTGCACGTAAAGAAAGATTCGCTGTTCAAAAAATACATCGACACGCTGAGCATCGATTTGGCTCGCATAGCCGGTGAGCGAAGTGCACAAGAATACAAGCAACGAATCACAAGCGCATACAATCGCGGCGAGAAGCGACTGAAAGTATGCGACCAGCGGATCAACTATCTGCAGAAACGAGACCTGGAACAGAATGCATTAATTAAGAAGGGGAAATACAAAAGCGGAATCTTCTTCGAAGATCAGCACAGGCGAATCAAACCTTTCGGAATACTAGCCAGCCGAACGATAGGTAGTATCTACGGCGAAGATGGCGTGGGTAATTCGGGACTGGAGAAAGGATTCGACAAAGAACTACGCGGTCAAGACGGCATGAGCAGCATTCAACGTATAGGCGGCCGAAATGAGCAAGTGACTATCACGGAAGCCGAAGACGGGCTAGACGTCGAGACTACGATTGATGCCGTGCTGCAAGATATAGTAGAAAACGCACTACTCGATAAACTGGAAGAAAGAAATGCCAAATGGGGATGTTGCATCCTAATGGAGACGCAAACGGGCTATATTCGTGCGATTGCCAACCTGGACCGTGCGGACGACGAGGAATACTACGAAATGCAAAACCACGCTGTGCAACGCGTTGAACCGGGTTCGACATTCAAAACCATCTCATTAGTTGCCGCTCTAGATGATGGCAAAATAGACATTGACGACACAGTGAGCATTACCTCCAAACCATGGGTATACATGCGCAAATCCACCCATACGGATGCACACAAGATGGACACCACTCTAAACGTACGCAACGCATTAGCTGCCTCGAGTAATATTGCGTTAGCAAAGCTTATCACTCGCAGCTATGAAGGCTCTGCACGTAAATTCGTACGCAAAATCGAGAAGATGGGTATTTGCGATAGTGTTTACTGCGAAATACCTGGCGCAGAGAAGGCTCGCATCGATGTTCCTAAAGACACCGTGACACTCAGTAAAATGTCCTATGGTTACTCTGTAGAATTGAGTCCGATGCAAATTATGATGTTCTACAACGCTATTGCCAACGACGGTAAGATGATACGTCCCATGTTGGTAACAAGCATTAGCAAGGACGGCGAACGAATTAAGAGTTTCAAGACCGAGGTCATCAAATCATCTATCTGCAACAATCGTACACTACAAGATATCCGCGGCGCGCTGCATGATGTCGTATGGGACAATCATTTGGGGACCGCCTCTAGAAAGCCATGGAGTAGCAAAGCTCAATCGAATCTGGTTGCTATAGCCGGCAAAACCGGCACCGCCCAGCTTTATATTCCGGGGCATGGCTATTCAAGCAGAAGACACCGCATGACCTTCGTCGGCTATTTTCCGGAAGAAAATCCACGATATACATGCATCTGCATGATAGAAGATCCGCAAGCTCCTTACGATGCCGGAATGGACTGCGGTTCTACCGTCCGCGTGATTGCCGAGAAAACAATGGCCTACACCGGATGTTATATCTATGACAAGGAAGGCCAACGCATTTTGGAAAAAAGATAAAAGCCTATGATACTCAACGAATTATTATCGGCTATCCAGCCGATTGAAGTGTTTGGACGCACGGACATTGAGATTAACAACATCCACTTTGACAGCCGCAAAGTGGGCAAAGGCGACTTATTTGTAGCGCAAGTCGGCACAGCAGTAGATGGACACACGTTCATTGATGGTTGTGTCGCAAACGGCGCTGCAGCCGTAGTGCTAAGCAATCGCACTTATTTGCCATCCGCGAGCAACGACGTGACATATATTCTCGTTGAAAACACAGATCGTGCATTAGGTTTGATGGCAAGCAAATGGTTCGGCGAACCTTCAAAACAATTGACTCTGGTTGGCGTAACCGGCACAAACGGCAAAACAACGATTGCCACCTTATTATATAAACTCGTGCGCGCGCTAGGACATAAGGCAGGATTACTCTCCACCGTTATCAATTATATCGAAGACGAGGAAGTGGCCGCCACACACACTACGCCCGATGCGCTTGAACTGAATGGTTTATTGCGCCGAATGGTGGATGCCGGCTGCGAGTATGCATTTATGGAAGTCAGCAGTCACGCTATAGCTCAAGAGCGCATTGCCGGCTTGGATTTCAACGGCGCACTATTCACTAACCTCACTCGCGATCACATCGATTATCACAAAACATTCGACAACTACCGTGATACAAAGAAACGTCTATTTGATGGACTCAAAACAGAAGCTTTTGCGGTAACCAACAAGGACGACAAGAACGGACTTGTTATGACTCAAAACTGCAAGGCATCTGTACACACCTACTCCACTCGCTCGCTGGCAGATTACAAGGCGCAAATTCTGGAAGAGGGTTTCGATGGTATGATGCTGAGTATCAACGGAAAAGAGGTGTTTGTGCCGCTCGTAGGACGATTCAATGTCAGCAATCTGTTGTGTATCTATGGAGCAGCGCTCAACCTTGGTTTCGATGAACTGGATGTGCTGCGTGTGCTCAGTACCCTTAAACCCGTGAACGGACGTTTCGAGACCATCCGTAGTCCTAAAGGTTGGACCGCGATTGTTGACTATGCCCACACTCCGGATGCCGTAGATAATGTCATCCAGACCATTCGCGAGATAAAGAAAGAAGGCGCGCGATTGATTACTGTTGTCGGTTGCGGAGGCAACCGCGACAAAGGGAAACGGCCAATGATGGCGCAGATTGCAAAACGAGGCAGCGAGCAATTAATCCTAACAAGCGACAATCCTCGTGACGAAGAGCCGCAAGATATTCTGAAGGACATGACCGATGGACTCAACGAAGACGAGCTCCGTTCTACTTTGGTCATCGAAGATCGCGCCGCTGCCATCCAGACCGCTTGCACTATCGCCCAAAGTGGAGATGTCATTCTGGTAGCCGGCAAGGGGCACGAGGATTATCAGATTATAAAAGGTGTGAAGCATCATTTTGATGACCACGAAGTGGTTCGAAAATACATTTAATCGATTCAACCCTACGACAAAACATTCTGCAACATGATATATTATCTATTCTCATTTTTCAACACATTGCCTGGCGCGCGACTGTTCTCCTACATTTCTTTCCGCGCCATCTTAGCGGGAGTTATCGGCCTGCTCATCAGCATCTGGTTCGGCAATTGGTTCATCGATTACATGAAGCGCCACAACATCAGTGAAACTCAGCGCGATGCCACAATCGACCCATTCAATGTAGCCAAGAAAGGCGTACCAACGATGGGCGGACTCATTGTCATTGCCGCTATCCTGGTGCCCTGCTTGTTATTGGGCAAACTAGGCAACGTGTATATGATTCTGATGCTCGTCACAACGCTTATTCTCGGCGCACTCGGCTTTGCGGACGACTATATTAAAACCTTCAAAAAGAACAAGGAAGGCATGAACGGTTGGGTCAAAATTGCCGGCCAAGTGACGCTTGGTTTGATTGTAGGTCTGACTCTTCGTTTCTGCCCTGCCGTATCGATGAACGAGACTGTTACTCATCGCATCGAGAATAATATCGAGGTGTTCGAGAAAAGTCCGGAAATCAAATCCACGCAAACTACTATTCCTTTTGTCAAGCACCACAACTTCAACTACGCAGACCTTTTCTCGTGGACAGGAGAGAACAACAAATACCGTTTTGGGTGGATTTTCTTTGTTCTGCTAACCATTTTTGTGGTTGCAGCTGTCAGCAACGGAGCCAATCTGAATGATGGAATGGATGGTATGTGTGCGGGCAATTCCGCCATCATTGCCATTGCCCTGCTCATTCTTGCATACACGAGCGGTAGCGTGATTTGGGCAGAGTATTTCGATGTGATGTACATACCTGGCAGTGAAGAATTGGTAGTTTTCTTGGCCGCATTTGTCGGCGCATTGGTCGGATACTTGTGGTTCAATGGCTTCCCTGCACAAGTATTCATGGGCGATACAGGCAGTCTGACCGTTGGTGGTATCATTGGTGTTTGCGCCATGATTATTCACAAAGAGTTAATGATTCCTGTGCTTTGCGGAGTATTCTTGATGGAGAGCCTCAGCGTTATCATCCAGACTCAAGTATACAAATTCTATAAGAAACGCGGCCAGCATGTACGCGTTTGGAAACGTACGCCGCTACACGATCATTTCCGCACATCAGTCGATCAAGTGCTCAAGATTGACCCAACTTGCGTTATCAAGTTCAAAGGCGGTGCCAACCTGCATCACGAAACCAAGATTGTGCTGCGATTCTGTATCGTCACGCTTATTTTGGCTGCTATCACTATCCTAACCCTTAAGATTCGTTAATGATGAAAAGAATTGTTGTTTTAGGTGCGGGCGAAAGTGGTAGCGGAGCTGCTATCCTCGCCAAGGAAAAAGGATACGATGTTTTCGTTAGCGATTTTGGCACTATCAAAGAGCCCTATCGAGCTCTGCTTGATCAAAACGGCATTGCATGGGAAGATGGTGGCCATACAGAAGCGAAAATTCTGAATGCCGATGAAGTCGTTAAGTCACCAGGTATCCCGTTGACTGCGCCACTGATTCAGAAATTGCAAGCCCAAGGCACGCCTATTATATCCGAGATTGAGTTTGCCGCTCGCTACACCAAAGCCAAGATGATTTGCATCACGGGTTCGAACGGAAAAACGACTACTACCTCGCTGATTTTCTATATCTTGCGTCAAGCGGGATTGAATGTTGGCCTGGCAGGAAATATAGGCAATTCGCTCGCGCTACAAGTAGCACACGAGCATCACGATTACTATGTAATCGAACTGAGTTCGTTCCAGTTGGACAATATGTACGATTTCAAAGCCGACATCGCCATTTTGCTCAATATCACGCCCGACCATTTGGATCGCTACGACTTCAAATTCCAGAACTACGTAGATGCCAAATTTCGCATCACGCGAAACCAAACAGCCGATGACGCGTTCATCTACTGGGCCGAAGATCCGGTTATTGACCGTGAGATGAAACGTCTCCAACTGGGAGCAACGCTCTATCCTTACGGCTTCAATCAACCTAATCCACTGCCTATTGGCGAAGATGAGTTGGCGCTGAAAGGGCGTCATAACGTGTTGAATTCGATGGCTGCGACTATTGCAGCTAACGTAGTGGGAATCAAGAAAGATATCATTCGCGAGAGTCTCAAAACCTTCCAAGGCGTAGAACATCGTCTGCAATACGTAGCCACTGTCCGTGGCGTGCGTTATATCAACGATAGCAAGGCGACGAACGTCAATTCCTGTTGGTATGCGCTCGAGGCCATGACCACCCCAACAGTGCTCATCTTGGGCGGCAAGGACAAAGGAAACGATTATAGCGAAATCGACGAACTCGTCCGAGAGAAATGCCACACCTTGATTTTCATGGGCTTGCACAACGAGAAGCTACACGAACATTTCGACAATTTCGGACTGAATATTATCGACACCGATAATCTCCACGACGCTATCACGGGCGCCTACAATGCGGCCCACGAGGGAGATACTGTCCTGCTCAGCCCTTGTTGCGCTAGTTTCGACCTCTTCAATTCATACGAAGACCGCGGCAATCAGTTTATGGCTGCCGTGCGAGCATTATAAATTATAACCTAAACTTTAACAACCACTATGAAACTAAAACTACAAAACATTGATCGCACCTTTTGGATCCTGTTCGGACTCCTGATTGTTGTGGCTATCATCGCCTTGTTTTCGGCGTCTGCTACGCTTGTGTACATGAATCATTCGGCGCTTGGCCCTATCGGGCGTCAGATGTTCTTTATCGTGCTTGGCGTAACGGCCGCGTTTATTATTCAGTTCATCCCATCTTATTGGGTGCGCTTCTGCGGCTATATCCTTTTGGCTGTCAGTCTGCTACTACTCTATTCGATGCTTATTCCTGGCAACCCGTTGGTCGTCACGCGCAACGATGCAGCCCGATGGATGCAGATTGCGGGCATCGAATTCCAGCCTTCTGAGTTAGCAAAACTATCCCTGTTGATTGTCGTTTCCGACCTCTTGGGGCGCGCGCAGACTGAGGATGACAAACGCAAGTATTTCTATTGGACGCTCGGCCTGACTGGAGCCACTTGCCTGCCTATTTTCTTCTCCAATCTATCTACGGTTTTGCTGATTGGAGGAATCATCATGTGCCTCTGGATTTTGGCGCGGATCCCGTGGAAATACACGCTCTCGGTGGTAGGCATCGCCCTCGCGGCACTCATAATGGGCTATTGTATCGTCGAATTTGCCTATGTGCGCCCCGAACGAGACATGCACGGCCCGCTCAAACGAGCAAAAACATGGGTATTACGAATCGATCGCCATTTTGATAAGAAAGATGCGGCGGACAAGTTTGTTCTGCTGCCGAACCAAGAAAATATACAGGAAGTGTATTCTTCCGTAGCCATTGCGCGTGGTGGAAAGACGCCTATGGGCGTGTTGCCGGGCAATAGTAAGGAGCGCGACTATTTGCCGCAAGCTTTTGCCGACTATATTTTTGCCATCATCGTCGAGGAGTCAGGTATCCTCGGAGCTGCATTCCTGATTTTTCTTTACCTAGCTATCCTCTTCCGAGCGTGCAATGTATCTAGTCGTTATTCCGATATGCCGGCCATGCTGATGACGATGGGCCTGGCGCTGATGATTACTTGTCAAGCGCTTATCTCTATGCTTGTCGCCGTAGGCCTTGGACCGGTTACCGGACAGCCGCTACCACTCATTTCGCGCGGAGGAACCAGTGTGCTGATCACCTCTATCTATTTCGGTATCATGATGGGCGTAAGTCGTGAACAACTCGAGTTGAACGAACGCGTCCAAGAGACCATCAAGGAGAGTGAAGAAGAAGTGCCAAATCTACCTTTAGAGTAACATGAAATATCTGATTTCCGGAGGGGGAACCGGTGGTCATATTTTCCCCGCTGTCAGTATTGCCAATGCCTTGCGCGAATTAGATCCCGAGGCTGAGATTCTGTTTATCGGCGCCTTAGGACGCATGGAGATGGAGCGTGTCCCGCAAGCGGGATACAAGATTATCGGCTTGCCTGTCCGTGGTTTCAATCGCACCCAACCTTGGAAGAATGTCTCGGTCCTGATTGACTTGGTCAAATCTATTCGCCAAGTCCGCAAAGTCATCCGCGATTTCCGACCTAATGTAGGCGTGGGCGTGGGCGGCTATGCCTCCGGAGCGGCTATGTGGGCTGCGGCAAAAATGGGTATTCCTATTCTTCTGCAAGAGCAGAATGGCTTTGCCGGCGTGACCAACAAGATTCTCAAGGACAAAGCTGCTAAGATTTGTGTGGCGTACGAGGGCATGGAACGTTTCTTCCCCGCCGACAAGATCATTCTTACCGGCAATCCTGTTCGTCAGAATCTAACTAGCGGCAAGAGCAAAAAGACCGGCCATCCTTCTCTGCTGATTATCGGTGGTAGTCTGGGCGCACGCACTATCAATCGTGCCGTGGCGGCCGGCCTGCCGCAACTCATTGACGCGGGTATTCATGTGGTTTGGCAAACAGGCAAAACCTATTTCGCCGATTGCCGCAAAGCTTGGGAAGAGGCTGGTAGTCCGAAGCAAATCGAATGTCTGGATTTCCTTTCCGACATGCCCGACCGTTACGCACAAGCCGATTTAGTTATCTCGCGTGCGGGAGCAAGCTCTATCAGCGAACTCTGCTTGCTGGGAAAACCCGCTATTCTGGTGCCTTCGCCCAATGTGGCAGAAGACCACCAAACGCACAATGCAATGGCTCTGGTCAATCGCCAGGCGGCCGTTTTGGTTCGCGATGCAGAAGCGGCCGACCAACTGATTCCTACGGCTCTTACGCTTATTCGGGACAAGGCGCAACTGGAGTCGCTTCATACCAATGTGCTTCAACTGGCCCAAACCGATTCCGCGCGACGCATTGCCGAAGAGGTCATACGCCTAGCTAAATGATGCCTGACGTCATTTGTTCGTACAAAAAGCAGTCCTTTCTCTGTATTATATACATAGTATATAATACTAACAAAATAACGCACCGAAATTAGTGCGTTATAAGTGCGTTATAAGTGCGATATAAGTGCGTTATAAGTGCGTTATAAGTGCGATATAATCGAGGCTATTACCTCCCAATATCACTCCCCGCTCTTACAAATCAGGTGTATAATCCCTTAGGTCGCCATTCAGGAAACTGTCATACGCCGTCATATCAATCAGTCCGTGACCACTCAGATTGAAGAGAATCACTTTCTCTTCGCCTGTTTCCTTGCATTTGTTCGCCTCGCGAATAGTAGCGGCAATGGCGTGGCAACTCTCCGGTGCAGGAATAATACCCTCGGTGCGAGCAAACAGCATTCCCGCCTCAAACGACTCCAACTGAGGAATATCTACGCCGTGCATATAGCCATCTTTCACCAATTGACTAACTATCATACCCGCTCCGTGATAACGCAAACCACCTGCATGGATATTCGCCGGTTTGAAATCATGACCTAGCGTATACATCGGCAGCAACGGTGTATAACCGGCCGTATCACCAAAATCATAACGGAATTCGCCCTTCGTCAGTTTCGGACAACTACTTGGTTCTGCGGCGATATACTCGGTTTTCTTGCCTTCTAATATGGTGTGACGCATAAACGGGAACGCTATTCCGCCAAAATTACTACCTCCACCGAAGCATGCAATCACCACGTCCGGATATTCGCCGGCTTTTGCCATCTGTTTCTCTGCCTCAAGACCAATAATGGTCTGGTGAAGCGCCACGTGATTCAGAACCGAGCCCAGTGTATATTTGCAGTTAGGAGTAGTCGTGGCCAGTTCCACGGCCTCGCTGATAGCCGTACCTAGCGATCCCGGGTGATTTGGATCAGCGGTAATGATATCTTTTCCGGCGCGAGTGGACATCGATGGTGAACCGGTCACTGCCGCACCAAACGTACGCATGATGCTACTACGATACGGTTTCTGCTGCATCGATATCTTCACCTGATATACTGCACACTCCAACCCAAAGGTCTTAGCCGCATAACTCAGCGCAGCGCCCCATTGACCGGCTCCTGTCTCGGTCGTCACATTGGTCGTCCCTTCTTCCTTGCAGTAGTAGCATTGTGGAATAGCCGAATTCACCTTGTGTGATCCCAGTGGATTGACGCTCTCGTTCTTAAAATAAATGTGTGCAGGCGTTCCCAATGCTTCTTCTAGCGCATAAGCGCGTACCAACGGCGTAGAACGGTAGTATTTGTATCGCTCCAAAACCGGTTCCGGAATATCTATCCACGCGTGCTTGTCATCTAGTTCCTGACGCGCGCACTCTCCGGCAAAGATATGCGACAGATCTTCAGCGGTCAAGGGTTCTTTTGTAGCTGGATTTAGCGGAGGAAGAGGCTTATTGGGCATCTCTGCCAAGATATTGTACCACTGACGAGGCAGTTCGCTCTCATCTAGTAAAAATCGTTTCTGTTTACTCATTTTTCTTTCGGTTTCTCAATAGTGGGTGCAAAAGTACTACATTTTTCCCACATACGCAAATTTTACCATAAAATTCAATATATTCATCCAGCGCAACCTTTCCGAAAGGTTTCGAAATGAAACGTATCTCACAAATCACAATCCGCTGAAATTCAACTAAATAAGAAAATATATGTTCTACAACATCTATTTCAAACGAAAAATATGGCATCCGTTTTTTGGTTTCGAAACAATTTCTTCATACCTTTGCACACGATTTTTAGTTTACTAACCATCAAAGTATTAGTCCTATGAAAACGAAAGTTCTCCTTTTGTCGCTATGTCTCGTTGCGCTTTCCGCAATGGCATCTACCGTTAATTATACGGCCGACAACTCGACCATCTTTACCAATCCGGAGCGTGGTTTCTATTATCACATGGAAGCACACGTCACCAAGAGTGAGCCCTACTGTGTCAAGGGGCAGGAAAGCAAACTGCAGTCGCACAAAAGTGGCGATAAGGGTTCATTGGTGCTGGTATTGTACTATCTGGACAACTACAAGACCACTGAGACGCTGCCTAGCGAAATCCTGACGGGTTTTGACAAAGATATGAAGGCGCTGCGTGACAACGGCATGAAATGCGTGCTGCGTTTTGCGTATGTGCAGAGCACATCCGGCAAAGGAGCAAACGAGACCGGTAATGATGCTGCGCTACCTATCGTACTGAAGCACTTGTCGCAATACAAGAGTCACCTGGAGGCTAATGCAGACGTTATTTACGTGGTGCAGGCGGGTATCGTCGGTGCGTGGGGCGAATGGTACTATTCTTCCCATTTTGGCAACCAGACCAGCCATATGAACGCCAACCGCAAAGCGCTGGTAGACAGTCTGTTGAAGGTGGTGCCGGCGAACCGTTACATCCAACTGCGCACGCCGCTTTTCAAGACCGAATATATCGGCAACGCCAATCCGTTGACGGCTAGCGAGGCCTACCAGAATACGCCGAAGGCGCGTATCGGCCATCACAACGATGCGTTCCTCTACGACTACGACAACATGGGCACCTACGAAGATACGGCTACGCAGAAACCCTATCTGGCACAAGAGACGCTCTATGTGCCTATTGGCGGCGAGTGCGACGTCTATGAAGATGAGTTGGCTGAAGTGTTCTGCACACGCGAGAAAACCGTGGCCGACATGAGTCGTCTGCACTGGAGCTATATCAACAAGGGCTATGCCGAGGCAACCACGGGCATGTGGCGCAGAAACGGCACCTTCGACGAACTGAACCGCGACATGGGCTATCGTTTCCAATTGGTGAAAGGCACCTATGGAGACCAAGTAGAACAAGGATCCAAACTGTCTGTCAGTCTGCAGATTAAGAATGTCGGTTATGCCCCACTCTACAACGAGCGTCCTGCCTATATCGTGCTGAAAAATGGTAGCCATACTTACAAACTCCGTCTGGCTAGTGACCCGCGCACATGGTTGCCAAATGGTGTAACGACCACTATCAACGAGCAAGTCAAAGTGCCGTCAAACGTAGCAACCGGTACCTATCAGCTCTATCTGTTCCTGCCTGACGCTTACAGCTCGCTGGAGTCGAATTCGGACTATTCGATTCGTTTTGCAAACACGGGCAGTCTGTGGGATTCGTCCACGGGTATGAACAAACTGAACGCATCGGTTACGGTAACCGAAGGTAGCGGAACGGTTGACCCGATTGATCCGAGCGATGCTATCCAACTGCCGGCTACGCTCAACAAGGCTAATGTAGACTCCTACAGCGACGATATGACTTGGTACAACTCCAATTACTTCGACTTTGGCCCGGAAAGCGCACATAATCTTGACCGATGGGCACAATGGAACGTATATCTAAAGTATCCGGGAGAATACATTATTACGGAGGATATGCTATCCGTTCATGCGGATTGGGGTATCATTGGCCATCAATGGGAACTGCAACTATTGGATGCTTCCAATCAAGTAGTTTCTTCACATCAAACCCCGGCATACTGGGATGAAGGTGTTCTCTTAGATACTTTAAATTGGGATTTGAGTGGTGTAGCAAAGGGTGTTTATACGCTCCGCGTAATGAATATTACCAAATGGGGCCAACCTAAGTTGAAGAGCCTAACGCTTGATTATAATGGCGAACTGCCTGATCCGGCAAGCATTGAGAATGTTTTCATGCCGCTTGATCTAGAGGCTCCGATGTACGATCTCTTGGGTCGTCCTGTTGGCAAAGGTTACCACGGTATCGTTATCCAAAACGGAAACAAATACATGGTTTGGTAACAAAAAAATGCAAAAAAATGCATTAAAATTTGGTCAATCCAAATATTTGTAGTAATTTTGCACGCTTTTTTCGCGGACTAGGCTCGTATAAGTACTTCTTCCCATTGAATTGGGGCCCCCGAAAATTTTAGTTTTTGGGGAGAGCGGAGGCACTGAAGACCCTAATGACGACGCCGTCGTCAGTCAATGTCTGAAGTTGCCGAACGCGAGGTCGCCGCACCGCAACAACCATTATAACAAACGTATCAATGTACGCAATTGTAGAAATGAAGGGCCAGCAATTTCGTGTAGAAGCTGGCAAGAAACTGTTCATCAATCGTATGAACGAGCTCGAGAAGGGCGCAACCGTTGAATTTGAAAACGTATTGCTCCTGGACAACGAGGGTAAAGTTAAAGTTGGTGCTCCTTATATCAAGGGCGCTAAAGTGGTTTGCGAAGTACTCGACAACGAGTGCCGCGGTGACAAAATTCTTGTTTTCCACAAGAAACGTCGCAAAGGTTTCCGCAAACTCAATGGTCATCGTCAAGATTTGACCAACGTAGTAGTTAAAGAAATTGTTATTGCTTAAAAGAAAGGACAACTAGTATGGCTCACAAGAAAGGTGTCGGTAGTTCTAAGAACGGCCGTGAATCAGAAAGCAAACGCCTGGGCGTGAAGATCTTTGGTGGTCAGTTCGCAAAGGCAGGTAACATTATCGTACGTCAACGTGGTACCGTCCACAACCCTGGCGAGAACATGGGTATGGGTAGCGACCACACGTTGTACGCGCTCTGCGATGGTATCGTTACTTTCCGCAAGAAACGCGACAACAAATCGTACGTTTCCATCCAACCGGTAGCTGAGGCGTAAATATGCTTACTCTAAAACAAATTTACGACGACAAGGCAAAAGTTATTGCCGGTTTACAAAAGAAGCACTTCGATCAAGCCAATGAGGCTATTGACGAAGTGCTTCGTCTGGATGGGGAGCGCAAAGCTGCGCAGCAGAAGAAAGATGCAGCCGCATCTCAAATGAATCAAATCAGCAAATCCATCGGAATGCTGATGGCGCAAGGCAAACGCGATGAGGCCGAGCAAGCCAAGGCACAGACTGGCGAACTCAAGGCTGCTATCGCCGAGTATGACAAGTTGATGGCCGCTGCCGAAGAGGCACAGACAAAACTCTTGCTCACTATTCCTAATGTGCCTTACGACATCGTGCCCGAAGGAGCCGCTGCAGAAGATAACCTGGTGGTTAAATCCAATGTGCCGCATCATGGTGGAGACACCGTAGGTACTTGGGTTGGCGAAGTCAACAATGACGAAGCCAAACTTCCCCACTGGGAATTAGCCAAGAAATACAACCTCATTGATTTCGACCTTGGTGTCAAAATCTCCGGTGCAGGTTTTCCTGTCTATATCGGCCAGGGCGCACGTCTCCAACGCGCACTCATCAATTTCTTCCTCGCTGAAGCTAACAAGGCCGGTTATACCGAGATTATGCCTCCTACCGTAGTCAATGCAGCTTCGGGTTACGGCACAGGACAATTGCCGGATAAGGAAGGTCAAATGTACCACTGCGAAGTGGATGACCTCTATCTGATTCCTACAGCTGAAGTTCCTGTTACCAATCTCTATCGCGATGTGATCATCGACGAGGACAAATTACCTATCAAGAACTGCGCTTACACCGAGTGTTTCCGCCGCGAAGCGGGCAGTTATGGCAAGGACGTGCGCGGTCTGAATCGTCTGCACGAGTTCTCCAAGATCGAGATTGTCCGTATTGACACGCCTGAACACTCCGATGCTTCGCATCGCGAAATGCTCGAGCACGTTGAAGGATTGCTGCAGAAATTGGAACTGCCTTATCGTATTCTCCGCCTTAGCGGAGGTGATATGAGTTTCACCGCTGCTCTCTGCTACGATTTCGAGGTATATAGCGAGGCACAACATCGTTGGCTCGAAGTTAGTTCAACTAGCAATTTCGACACCTATCAGGCTAACCGCCTCAAGTGTCGTTATCGCCGCGCAGAGGATAAGAAAGTGGTACTTTGCCACACCCTCAATGGTTCTGCTCTGGCTTTGCCGCGCATCGTCGCTGCATTGCTCGAAAACAACCAGTGTGAAGAAGGCATCCGCATCCCAAAAGCACTGCAACCGTATTTCGGCGATGATATGATTCGCTAATCGAATTTCTGAACATTAAAAAGAGTGGCTCCCGAGTCACTCTTTTTTGTTTCCTGGAGTGAACGAGACAATCACCTGACAATCACGTATCCTACCCCGGAGCGTCTTTCCGTTAACCGGAAAGAGCGGCCTCCGCCTAGAAAGGCATTAACATAAAACCTCAAAAAAGTATATTATCGCGTGATTTTGAAAATTATCTTTCTGCAAAATTTGCACATATCAAAAAAAAGTAGTAAATTTGCACGCAAATTTGTGTGAACATTATGACAACTGAATGGATACTCCTGATCATAGCCGTTGTGGCCATCATCATTTTCGGTTTTTGGATGATACAACATTCCATGTATCGCAATGAAGAGAAGAAGCGTCAGTGGGAACTGAAACGCGAGTCGCAAAAGACCATTTCTCCCATACGCCTGCGTGCGTATGAGCGCCTCGCGCTTCTGCTCGAGCGCACCACGCCCGAACACATGCTCATGGGCGTTGATCTAACTAACATGACCGTCCCGCAACTTCAGCAATATTTGCTCCAGACCATCCGTCAAGAGTTTGAGCACAACATGAGTCAGCAGGTTTATGTCAGCGAAGAAGTGTGGGCGTTGGTCATCAACGCGCGCGACCAGATGGCTGCTTTCGTAGTGGGTATCGTTGCACAACTGCCGCCTAAGGCAGATGCCATGACCTATGCTAAGATTATGCTGACAGCATATGCCTCCAACGGCACTACGCCAACCGACAAAGCGTTGGCAGAACTCAAGGAGGAAGCAAAAAAACTGATGGAGTGAGCGAACAACGAACCATATGGCTTGTAGCTCTCTTATTCCTCAGTGTGGCAATATGGGCGCAGACGGATTCCTCTAAAACAGCGAAGCCGTCTATCTATCAGGGTATGACGATTAAGCTTGACTTGGGATCTACGGCGCTCGAATTGGGCAAAAGCAAAGGCAAGATACAACATTACGAACTCGCCATGAACTGGCGATTGAAGAACAAGTGGTATCCTACTTTCGAAGCCGGTTATGCGGGAGGAAGAAGAGCACAGGGCGATTCGCTGGCCTATAACGGGCAAGGAGGTTTCTTTCGCGTAGGATGCGATATCAACCCGCTGAAAAAACATCCTGAATCACCTCACGCCATGTTGATCGGTTTGCGCCTCGGCACTGCTGTACAAGCCTACGATCAGCGCGTAGTGGGTACAACGGTTATGCCTGGTACTTCGTCGGTCATGAGCCAACAGAACCAGATAGCAGCCGATTGTTGGGGCGAGATTGTTGGTGGATGCCAAGTCAATCTGATTGCGGGACTCTATATGGGTTGGATGGCACGGTTTCGGTGTCTCTTCACGCGCAAAGACGGAATCACGGCAGAAGAAATGCGGCCTATTTATATTCCCGGTTACGGCAATCGCGATATCATCGCCTGGAATATTAGCTACCACATTGGATATCATTTCTAAACAAAGCAAACAATAGAAAAACAAATCATATTATGAACAGAACACAACTTTTGAATCGCGCAGCAGACAACATCCGTATTCTGGCAGCGGCAGCAGTAGAAAAAGCTAAGAGTGGTCACCCTGGCGGAGCAATGGGTGGCGCAGATTTCATCAACGTACTCTTTTCCGAGTTCCTTGAGTATGATCCCGAGAATCCGGGTTGGGAAGCGCGTGATCGTTTCTTCCTCGATCCTGGTCACATGGCTCCGATGTTGTACGGTCAACTCTGTCTCGCTGGCAAATTCACGCTGGAAGATTTGCAAAACTTGCGCCAATGGGGTTCGGTTACTCCCGGACACCCGGAACGCGAAATTGAGCGAATGATTGAGAATACTAGTGGACCGCTCGGACAAGGACATACTTTCGCAGTAGGTGCGGCTATCGCTGCCAAATGGTTCAATGCCCGTTACGGAGAGATTCACAATCCTACTATCTACGCTTTCATTTCCGATGGCGGTGTGCAGGAAGAGATCTCACAAGGCGCTGGTCGTTTGGCCGGCCACCTGGGATTGAACAACCTCGTGATGTTCTACGATAGCAATTCTATCCAACTTTCTACCGGTTGCGGCGAAGTAACTAGCGAAGATGTGGCTGCCAAATACAAAGCATGGAACTGGTTTGTTCAGGAGATTCCTGGCAACGATCCGGATGCAATCCGCGAAGCTATCATCAAGGCGAAAGCCGAGAAAGAGCGTCCTTCTATCATCATTGGCCACACCACGATGGGCAAAGGCTGCGTAACGGCCGAAGGACAAAACTGGGAAGGCAAATGTTCTACTCACGGTGCTCCGCTCAGCAAGGCCGGAGCTTCGTTCGAAAAGACGATCGAGAACCTTGGCGGTGATCCGCAAAACCCATTCCAGATATTCCCGGAAGTACAAAAATTGTACGAAGACCGCGCTATTGAGTTGCGCGAGATAGCAAATCAGCGCTACGCCACTTATCATGAATGGAAAAAAGCCAACCCATTGGCTGCTAACGAATACGAGACTTTCATGTCGGGCGAAACACCTTGTATCGACTGGAGTCTCATCGAGCAAAAAGCCGGCGATGCTACGCGTAACGCCAGTGGAAAAGTGCTTGGTTTCTTGGCCGAAAACGTAGGCAATATGATTGTCAGCTCTGCTGACCTGAGCAATTCTGACAAAACCGACGGATTCCTCAAGAAAACGCACGCTTTGCAGAAAGGCGATTTCACAGGCCAGTTCCTCCAAGCGGGTGTTTCCGAACTTACTATGGCTTGCGTCATGATTGGTATGGCGCTCCACGGAGGTATTATCCCTGCTTGCGGTACATTCTTCGTCTTCAGCGATTACATGAAGCCTGCTGTTCGTATGGCCGCTTTGATGGAACTGCCGGTTAAATTCATCTGGAGTCACGATGCCTTCCGCGTTGGAGAAGATGGCCCGACACACGAGCCTGTTGAGCAAGAGGCACAGATTCGTCTCATGGAGAAGTTGCACAACCATCATGGCGCACCATCTATGTTGGTATTGCGTCCCGCCGATGCAGAAGAGACCACACTCGCATGGCGTTTGGCAATGGAGAACACCGCTACACCTACGGCCCTTATTCTCAGCCGCCAGGACATCGCTCCTGTGCCTAATGTCAATCTCGATGGTTTCCGCAAAGGTGCATATATTGTCAGCAAAGACGAGAATCCTCAGATTGTTCTCCTGGCTTCCGGTTCAGAAGTTTCCACGTTGTTGGCCGGAGCAGAATTGCTGCGCGCAGAAGGTATTCGTCTACAGGTTGTCAGCGTGCCTAGCGAGGGATTATTCCGCGAGCAAGATAAGAAATATCAAAACGAAGTATTGCCAAAGGGCATCAAGCGCTTCGGTATGACTGCCGGCCTGCCTTGCACGCTCGAAGGTCTCGTTGGTGAGAATGGCGCTATCTGGGGATTGACCAGTTTCGGATTTTCCGCGCCATACAAAGTGCTGGACGAGAAACTTGGTTTCACTGCACAGAATGTTTACGAGCAAGTAAAAAAACTCTTATAATGGAATATAACTTTAGTGAAATAGAGCAAAAGTGGCAAAAAGCCTGGGATGAAGCCCAAGCATACAAAGTCCCGAACGAGAGCAACAAGCCGCACTTCTATGTGTTGGATATGTTTCCCTACCCTTCGGGAGCAGGTTTACATGTGGGGCACCCGTTAGGTTATATTGCGTCTGATATCTACAGTCGTTACAAACGCCTGAAAGGATTCAATGTGTTGCATCCAATGGGCTTTGATAGCTATGGTCTGCCTGCCGAGCAATACGCTATTCAGACAGGCCAACACCCGGAGAAAACGACTTTCGAGAATATCGATCGCTATATTTCCCAACTCAAGAAGATTGGTTTCTGCTACGATTGGAGTCGCGAGATTCGCACATGTGATCCAAAATATTACCATTGGACTCAGTGGGCTTTTGTCCAAATGTTCAATTCCTATTTTGACCCTAAAACTCAAAAAGCACAGCCTATCTCCAAACTGATTGCCGAATGGGAAGCGACAGATCCTAAATGGAACACACTAAGCGAGAAGGAACAGCAAGAACGGCTGATGAACTACCGCATCGCTTACTTGGCCGATACCAAAGTCAACTGGTGTCCTAAATTAGGTACAGTATTGGCTAACGATGAAGTATCCGAAGGTCTGTCTGTTCGTGGCGGATATCCGGTAGAGCAACGCGTGATGCGCCAGTGGTGCTTGCGCGTGAGCGCCTACGCAGGACGTCTGTTGGAGGGATTGGACCGCATCGATTGGACCGATAGTCTCAAGGAGACACAACGTAACTGGATTGGTCGCAGCGAAGGAGCAGAGATGCAATTCGCCGTGAAGGGGCAAGACGCACCGTTTACCATCTTCACCACTCGTGCGGATACCGTGTTTGGTGTTACGTTTATGGTATTGGCGCCTGAGAGCGAATACGTAGAGCGCGTGGTTACGCCCGAGCATCGAGAGGAAGTAGATGCTTATCTGGCTCGCTGCAAAAATCGTACGGAGCGCGAACGTATAGCTGACAGACGTGTTACCGGTGTCTTCACTGGTTCGTATGCCATCAATCCGTTGACGCAAGGCGAAATACCTATCTATATTTCCGATTATGTGCTTGCCGGTTATGGCACAGGAGCCATCATGGCTGTTCCCGCACACGATAGTCGCGACTATGCTTTTGCTAAGCATTTCAACCTGCCTATCATCCCGTTGATTGAGGGAGCAGATGTTAGCGAAGAATCATTCGATGCCAAAGAGGGCAAGATGATCAACTCCGGTTTCCTCAATGGCATGGAAGTGAAAGAGGCTATCCAGGCGATGAAGGAATATATCACCAACACAGGTATCGGCCGCGTTAAGGTCAACTATCGTCTGCGCGATGCTATTTTCTCGCGCCAACGCTATTGGGGCGAACCATTCCCTATCTATTACAAGGATGGCATGCCTTATACCTTGCCGGAAGACAAGTTACCGCTTGAATTGCCTGAAGTCAAAGACTTCAAGCCAACGGCAGATGGACGTCCTCCTCTAGGAAATGCCGAGAATTGGACCTACGAAGGCTATCCGCTTGAACTGTGTACAATGCCTGGTTTTGCCGGATCCTCAGCATATTATCTCCGTTATATGGATCCACAAAACGACAATGCGTTAGTTGATAAAAAGGTAAACGAGTATTGGCGCCAAGTAGATTTGTATTTGGGCGGCAGTGAACATGCTACCGGTCACCTCATCTACTCGCGTTTCTGGAACAAGTTCCTCTATGATCTTGGTTATGTTTGCGAGGATGAACCGTTCAAGAAACTGATCAACCAAGGTATGATTCAGGGCCGTTCCAATTTCGTCTATCGTTATATAGGCGAAGGAGCAACAGGCAATCTCTACATCAGTTACAACCTCATCGATAATCCGGAATACAAAGACAAGGTACAACCGATTCACGTCAATGTCAATCTGGTGAACAACGATGTATTGGATATCAACGCTTTCCGCAACTGGATGCCTGAGTTCCGCAATGCACAGTTTGTCTTTGCCGATGGATCATCCATCGAGGACAATCCTTATCTAGCTGGTCCGAAACAGTATATCTGCGGCTGGGCAGTAGAGAAGATGTCAAAATCAATGTTCAACGTAGTGAATCCGGATGATGTGATTGCCAAGTTTGGTGCCGACACACTGCGTTTGTATGAGATGTTCCTTGGTCCGTTGGAGATGTCCAAACCATGGGATACCAATGGTATTGATGGTGTTCATCGTTTCCTTCGTCGTCTGTGGAATATGTACGAGAACATTAGCAACGAAGCACCTACCAAAGAGGAGTTGCGCAGTCTGCACAAACTGATCAAGAAAATCACATGGGATATCGAGAATTTCTCATTCAATACATCTATCCCTGCCTTCATGATTGCGCAGAATGAGTTGACTACTCTCCGCTGCAACAAACGTGCCGTATTGGAGACTCTTGCCGTTCTGCTGGCTCCGTATGCCCCGCATATTGCTGAGGAAGCATGGCATCGTTGTGGCAACAATTCGTTTGTGATTGATGCCGAGTGGCCAGAATGTAACGAAGCATATTTGGTAGAAGATACTCAGAAATACCCCGTACAATTCAACGGAAAAGTACGTTTCACGCTTGAGTGTCCGAAGGACACACCGAAAGAGGAAGTAGAAAAACTCGTCCTCGCGCACGAAGAAACCGCTAAATACCTAGCTGGTAATACGGTGAAGAAAATCATCGTTGTTCCAGGGCGTATTGTTAACATCGTAATGTAGGAAAAACAAAGGGAGGCGAGTTGCCTCGCCTCCCTTGTGAACCAGCTGGGGCTCGAACCCAGGACCCCATCCTTAAAAGGGATGTGCTCTACCTGCTGAGCTACTGATTCTAACCTGCTTTCCGAAAAAAGCGTGCAAAATTACTGCTTTTTTTTGACATACGCAAATAAATTTGAATATTTTTGTAAGAAAAGTGCATTTTTATGCAACTTAAACTAACATATAACCGTCGAAAGACCTCGCAAGTGCAAGTCGGAAACATCTTTTTAGGTTCCGACTACCCTATCCGCATTCAGACGATGGCCAATACCTCAACCAATGATATTGATGCCTCTGTCGAACAAGCGCGGCGATGCATCGAGGCGGGCACAGAACTGCTGCGATTTACTACGCAAGGACAGCGAGAAGTGGAATCTCTGCGTGAAATTCATTCGCAAGTGCTGACAGCCGTTCCATTGGTAGCTGATGTCCATTTCCAAGCCGATGTGGCTGATTCGGCAGCGCAAGTGGTAGAAGCAGTGCGAATCAATCCGGGCAACTACGTTGACCCGGCGCGCAAATTCAAACATATTGACTATTCCGACAGCGAATATCGCGACGAGTTGAAGCGACTGGAAGAACGCTTTGTGCGCCTGCTTGATATATGCCGAGAACACGAAACAGCGATTCGCTTGGGTGTCAATCATGGTTCGCTGAGCGACCGTATCATGTCGCGCTATGGTGATACTCCGGAGGGAATGGTAGAATCGGTTATGGAATTTCTCCGCGTTGCCATACGCCACGATTTCTTCAATATTGTTATCTCCATCAAGGCTAGCAACACGCGTGTGATGGTTGATACCGTTCGTTTGCTGGTTAAGCAGATGAATCATGAGCACATGGCTTTTCCGCTCCATTTGGGTGTGACCGAAGCAGGCGAAGGTGAAGACGGACGTATCAAATCGGCCGTGGGAATTGGTGCGCTGCTAGCTGATGGCATTGGAGATACTGTTAGAGTCAGCCTAAGTGAACCTCCGGAGAACGAGATTCCGGTCGCACGCGATTTGGTCGATTATTTTGCTGACGAAGACTCCATTCGCTACGATGGCAGTGTTACTGCCGAAGTACTGGACAATATAGGCGGGAATGCTGAGATTCGCTATTCGTCGTTGGAAGAAGACTGGGCGTTGTTTCAGTTGCAAGCAGCAGCCGAATGCGGACGTCTGCTATGGGAATTCAAGGCTACCGAGTTGACACTGGTTAACCCTAATTTCTCAGAAAACAAATTGAATTTCCTAAGCAAAGATATTCTACAAGCCGCACGCGTGAAGATTTACAAGACAGAGTATATCTCTTGCCCCGGTTGCGGACGTACCCTATTTGACCTGGAAGAAACTATCCGCCGCGTTAAATCGGCTACCAGTCATCTGACCGGTCTCAAGATAGCTGTGATGGGTTGCATCGTCAATGGTCCTGGTGAGATGGCAGATGCCGACTATGGCTATGTTGGAGCGGGGCGCGACCGAATTTCACTCTATCGCGGCAAAGAACTGGTGCTGAAGAATATTCCGCAAGAAGAAGCGGTTCAACGATTATTGGAACTCATTGAACAAGACAAAAACAACCAATAAATACTACACAATTATGCAAAAATCTCCATTACAAATTGCCCGTCAGGCTTATCAGCCGAAAATGCCAAAAGCATTGCAGGGCGCAGTACGTCTCGTGGAAGGCGAGAAGACTCATTCGGTGGCTGACCAAGAGGAAATCAAGCAATTGTTCCCGAACACCTATGGTCTGCCAATTATCACTATGGAGCCAACCAATGGTAAGAACGAGAGCGAACCACTCAACGTGGGTGTGATTCTCTCGGGTGGACAAGCTCCTGGTGGTCACAACGTCATTTCCGGTCTTTACGATGGACTAAAGGCACTCAATCCGAAGAACAAACTCTACGGTTTTCTGGGTGGCCCAAGTGGTTTGATTGATGGTAAATATCAGGAACTGACAGGCGATATCATTGACGAATACCGCAACACAGGTGGTTTCGATATCATCGGTTCCGGTCGTACCAAATTGGAGGAGACTTGGCAGTTTGACAATGGTATTGAAGTTTGCAAACAGTTGGGAATCAAGGCCGTAGTCATTATCGGCGGCGACGACAGCAACACCAATGCTTGTGTATTGGCCGAATATTATCTGCAGAAGAAATGCGGTATTCAGGTTATCGGTTGCCCAAAGACCATCGATGGTGACTTGAAGAATGAGATGATTGAGACCTCATTTGGTTTTGACACCGCTTGTAAGACCTATGCCGAACTGATTGGTAATATTCAGCGTGATGCTAATTCGGCTAAGAAATACTGGCACTTCATTCGTTTGATGGGCCGTTCTGCTAGCCATATCGCGCTAGAATGTGCTCTGCAGAGCCAACCGAATATCTGCTTGATTTCGGAAGAAGTAGAAGCCAAGAAGATGACACTCAACGAGATCGTAGAAGACATCGTTAAGGTAATCGTAGCCCGTGCTAATGCAGGCCTCAATTTCGGTACCATTCTGATTCCGGAAGGACTGATTGAGTTTATTCCAGCTATGCGCGTTCTGATTCAAGAACTCAACGATATGTTGGCTGCTAACGAAGAATTTACCAGCCTTGACGGCGATGATGCAAAACGTGAATATGTCAAGAGCAAACTGACTCCGGCCAGTTGCGATCTCTATCGTTCGCTGCCAAAGGGTATTGCCCGTCAGTTGACGCTCGATCGTGATCCTCACGGCAACGTAATGGTTAGCCAGATTGAGACCGAGAAACTGCTGATTGAGATGGTTCAAAAACGCCTGGCAGTATTGAAAGCTAACGGAGAATACAAGGGTAAGTTCTCCGCCCTCAACCATTTCTTCGGCTACGAAGGACGTTGCGCTATGCCGTCCAATTTCGACGCAGACTATTGCTACTCAATCGGTGTAACGGCTACTCACCTCATCGCGGCAGGCAAGACAGGTTATATGTCGCTCGTTCGCAATCTGACCAAACCGGCTGCTGAATGGATTGCCGGCGGTGTGCCTATCACGATGATGATGAATATGGAGAAGCGTAACGGAAAGATGAAACCCGTTATCCAGAAAGCGCTTGTCGAGTTGAATGGTGCTCCGTTCAAGTATCTCGAATCTCATCGCGCAGAATGGGCAGACGCCAACACAAGCTATATCTATCCGGGACCAATCCAATACTATGGTCCGACAGAAGTATGCGACCAACCTACCCGCACATTATTGCTCGAGCGTGGCAAATAATCGCTGCATTACTGATTAGCACCACGCTATCCGCGGAGACACTCTCTGCGGATAGCGTGTTGTTCGGTGCTTATCTGCGAGAAGATATGTCCGTATGGAAAGAATACGTAGAAAAAGCACAACCTGACCTACTCTATGAATACGGTTATTGCGGATATATTGTGGACCGCGACAAAAAACATGCGTTACCCTATGTCAGACGGCTAAGGACGCACGTTGAGGCAGCCAAGAATCGTTTGCCAGTAGGACACTACGAAATGTATATGTCGGCGGTCTATGTCTATGAGTTGCGGCTAAAAGAATCGATTCATCCAATCAAGGCGATGAACTTAGCCAAAGAGGCGGTAGAAAAAGCGCCTAAAGACCCATTGGTTTTGAGTTATTACGGCACCTGTCTTTTCTATGCGCCCAGACCATTTGGCAGCAAACAGGAAGCGCTCCGTTGGTTCGAACAGGCGAAAAAGAACTTTGATAGTAAGCCTTCGGCCTATCGCTATTGCTGGGTGAGAGAAGCGAACGATATGTATATCGGGCAATGTAAAGAGAAACTAAACAAATAAGAAGAAGATGGAAATTACCCTTTTGATTTTAGCGGGCATTTGTATGCTAGTCGGCATAATCGGTTGTATCATTCCCGGTTTACCGGGCGTGCCTGTTGCTTATGCGGGTCTGTGGATTGCTCAAGCCACCGATCGCATCGATTTCGGATGGAAAATGCTGCTAATTTGGGGCATTGTAACCATTGTGGTTTCTGTACTGGATTATGTTGTTCCCGCGTGGGGCACGAAGAAATTTGGTGGAACCAAATATGGCGTTTGGGGAAGTACGATTGGCGTTTTTGTAGGTCTGTTCTTCGGCGCAATAGGAGTGATTGCGGGTCCGCTGATCGGAGCTATTTTGGGCGAACTGATTGGAGGGAAAGAAGTACGCGAAGCGCTGAAAGCCGGTTGGGGAAGTTTTATCGGATTGCTTTGTGGCACGATTCTCAAACTGATTTGTTGCGGATTGATGACCGTTCAATTGATCCAAGCTATCTGGTAAAAAAGTCGAAAGTTAAAAGTCGATAGACGATAGATAAAAAAAATGACCTCCGTGAAGGAAGTCATTTTTTTTGTTGCTCAACCAGGACTCGAACCCAGACAGACAGAACCAGAATCTGTAGTGCTACCATTACACCATTGAGCAATTCACCCGAGTTTGGGATACTTTGTTTTTCAAAAGCGGGTGCAAAAGTACTGCTTTTTTTTGAAACTGCCAAATATTTTTGCAAAAAAATGCAAAATATTTTATTTCAAGTACTTTGCATATTGGCTCAAGAACAAGCGTACTGCAGACTGGATTGGACCGTAGAATTCTCCTCCGGCGGCATTCATGTGTCCGCCTCCGCGAAATACTTCGGCTGCCATGATATTGACGGGCCTATTTCCCTGACTGCGGAACGAAACCTTAACTACATTTCTGGTCGTTCCCGGTTTGGGTTCTTGCTCGCGCATAAAAACCGAATAGAAAATATCGCCCATCTGCAAAGGCATATTAACGATACCTTCGGTATCGCCCTGCTTGTAATTGAACTGTTTGAGTTCGTCTATCGAAAGCGTAATCAGGGCCAAATGATGCTCGGGGAAGACACGCATTTTTCGATAAAGGCAATATCCTACCAATCGCATACGGTCGGCCGAATACTGATTGAAAACATGGTCGTAGATAGCATCCTTGACAATTCCCGCACGCATTAAATCGGCCACTATCTCGTACAAATCTGGATTGTTGCTATTGTACGCAAAATTGCCTGTGTCAGTCATTAGACCTGTGTAGAGAGCCGTAGCAATCTCGTTGGTCAATTGGCATTGGCCACCAGAAATCTGATAGAACAGCCGATAAACCAATTCGCAAGTGGAACTACTCTCCGGATGAGATATAGTGACTGTGGCAAAATCGGACGGATCGAGATGATGGTCGATTAGCACTTTCGGACAAGCGACTTGCAAGAGTTTGTCTCCGATAGGTCCGATGCGCTTAGGGTCGTTGAAATCAAGACAAACGGCCAGATCTGCCTTCTCGAGCAATTGGTTGCAAACCTCAGGCTGCTGTTCGTACACTTTGATTTGATCCGCGCCAGGAATCCACGCCAAGAAATCCGGGAAAGCGTTAGGTGTCACTACTGTGACACATTTGCCATTTGTGATGGGTGATTTGAGATTTCTCAGATAATGATACATGGCGAGAGACGACCCCATAGCATCGCCATCAGGAGCCATGTGGGTGAAGATAACCACTTGCTGAGCATCGCCCAGCAAGTGGTTAGCCTTTTCCACTAATTGTGAATCAATCAGGTTGGTCATAGATTATTTAACCTTGCGGCCCATGATATCGAATGTGCCGTATTGGGTGATAATATACAACTTACCATCACGAATCACCTTGATAGGAGCCATGCCATCTTCCACCTCATCGATTGCGAATGGTATGTCATTGTCGAAGGTGAGTGCTACGTCAATCCACTCAACCGGATTAGCGAGTTTGTAACCCGGGTGCATATCGCTGTTGTTTACTTCGTAATGTGCCATTTGACCGTCGAGGTCAATTTCCCAGTTTTGCTCCTCATTAGCGATCGAGAAGAGATAGTTCTTCTTGCTATCAACAGCAAAGAGGTAGATCTGCGAGAGACGGTTCTTGACCTCACGCCATGTATCATTCTCGTTGCAACTGAGCGAACGGCGATCAGCCACCGGTGTTACTTCTATCAACTCTATTTCTTCATCACCCTGCAGAATCTCCAAATCGTAGAATGGGTTCTCCAGCATAAGTCCACGGAATGCACATACGATAGTATAAATGTGCATAGTGGAATAAGAAGAAGATGGAACGGAGAAGTACTCAGGCGTATTGTCAGAGTAATTGTCCACAATCGTTGGATTGTACGGATTCTCGCTATCGTAGATGAAGATTCTTGCATCGTGATTACCACCAAAGCGAACGGAGAATCCGCCATACTTCTTGATAATCACATTGTATGCTACCGCATTGTACATAATACGCCAACCTTCTTCAGCATACGGGAAGAACTGATAGGAATCACTGTAAGCGGTTTTAATCTTTCCTTCGAATGTGCTATGCTCAACCAACGGCGTGTTGATAGCCTGCGCTTTGTCTAAAGTCTCTTCGAACGCTACAAGTTCGTCCATTTCGAACGCGATAGCACATGGTGTGAACTCTTTGTACTCATCTGTACTTACCGCCACAATATAGTCGGCCGTGGAATCTACCGTAATCGCTAATGCCAATTGAGCAGCTCCTTTTATCCATTGAGAATACATGCCCGGTACCATATTACCCTCGAAAGAGCCATTTGCCGAATCCGGATGGAGGAGATACCACTTGCTATATACCACCGTTGGTGATTCTGCTGAAAGAGCATAGTATTTATCTTTCTCCAGATGCACCTTGAAGAACTGAGTCTTAGTCATAAAATAATTACCCGAACCAGGGACAACCGTTGTCAGGTCAGAAGCCGTAAAGTTAGCCGTATAGCGTTTGCCGACCTGAACAGTAGCAGTGATCTTCGGATTATCGTAGTTCTTCGCTACGTCTTTTTTGAGTGTAAATCTCCACGGAGTATTCGCATATCCACCTACGAGGAAGTAGTACGGAACATCCTTTTCTACTTCCAAGACACTATATTCAGAATACGAATAATCTCCCGTTGTCAGTTCATAACCATTCACACTATCACGGTTAACAATCACATATACACTTGCCAAAGACTTAGCTCCCGGAAGTGTATCTAGGGCAAACATCACAAATCCATCTTCAGCCGGAGTGTATCGATATACTTTGCAAGGAACACCGTAGTTCAGTTCACGCCAATCGCTTGCGTCAGTTACACCCTCCTTGACAACATCCGGTTGGATATCAATGATATTCAGCGCCTTTCTCTTAATATTCTCTACCTTGAGCGTAAAGACGGTTTCGGGAACATCAGATCCAGCCATGATATAGAACGTGTCTGCAGGGAGTATTCCTGTATATTCAACGCCTCCTGCGACATATGATCCTTTATAAGCCAAACTAAATCCCACATTACGATCCTCGCCGTTAGTACAAGTGAGACGCAGATCGAGAGTGTCGGTCAGAATGAGACGATAGATTTTCGCATAGTATCCATTATCTTTGGGCCCCATACGGTATATATCCTTCGTATTAATGGTTTTGGTCTGTCCCACAGCAATCGAATCGAGTTTGTTAAGATCGAAATCGTAGGAATCGGTAGTATCCGCACGAGAAACATAGACCTCGTAGACTCCATAATCACCCAGGTTACCACGTACCTCGTATACGTATCTTCCAGGACTGAGTGACAGGACAGTATCATTGACCAAGTTAATCCAAGTATCAGTAGCCACGTCAGCCAACCATTGCTCAGTACTAGTGTACTCTGACTTCAATTCGAAACGAACAAGGGTCGGTTCTGTCAGATTGAAGACACGTTCGGTAGCAGGCGTTGCTCCCCAAAGGATAGAATTAGCCATCAGGTCGGCCTTCTCATAATGGTTGAGGGTAATTGGTGTAGCCAATTGATCCTCAGGAAGGTACGGGCTATACGAATAACGCAAACTCATGTGGCTCCATTCAGAATAGAAACCATTCTTACACTTAGCACGTACAAAAGCATTGCACGAAAGCGAAGAATCCAATTGAGTTACGTACTCATAATTCAGGACATCATCGGCAGCAGGAATTTCTATGCTAGCCGCCTCGATTTCCTCGTCAGTCGGATTCGATTTGCGCAAGAAAGCGACCTCGAAGCTAGCGACATCCTCTCCATACCATCTGAGTGTATCATCCTTGAACGAAGTGAGGTAGAAGGCCGGAGCACATTTAGGCTGGCAGATAGGTCCTGTATGGAGCAACTCTCCATTCGAAAGGCTAGTGCATTCACCCGTTGCTTTTTGGGCAAACGCATTACCGAAGACATCCAGTACTTCGAAGCTACATTCGTCATCATAGTTACCTTTTTTCCAATAGATTTGCAGCGCGCCACCATGCGAAGCATAGTTGAAGGTTGCCTCCCTACCGCTCTCGATAGTAAATGTCTCGGTCTGTCCATTTTCCTCGAAGAGCAGATAAGCGTCATTCCATCCATCTCCGTAGGAGTCGTGCAGATTGACAATAAGTGCGCAATTGGAAGAAAGCACACTGTGGGCGTAAGACTCAATCACAGTACGATGGCCTTTGCCTCTTCTGAATTCCATAGCGATCTCATACATCGCGTTTGGCTCCACACCCAATGCCCAATAAACGGAATCACCCGAGACATTCTTCCAACCCTTTTGCTCAGCGGGGTCAGGACTCATGATCGTGCCTTTCTGCACACAGATAAAGGCGGTGTCGAACACCTGGGCATCGGACCATTTGATGAGAATAGTCTCCTCATCTTCTGACGTGATAGTCAGCACAGGATAAGGGAGATACTTGGTAGGCACAGGTACAGTGTACTTGTCGGCCGTAAAATCACTCTCAGCGAGCGTAACTTCAACCACATCATCACCATCGATGTAGTAATCAAGGTCGACAAGAGTGTACTCGATGCGTAGTTTTTCTCCTACGAAGACATCGTCACCATTCGCCAATACCACATCGCGTGTGATAGAAGTCACCGCAATGTTGCAAGGCGAACCAGTAGGAATGACGATCGTTTTCGCAGACATGCTAGTTACTGCCAATAGGCAGATAACTACAGAAAGGAAAAATTTCTTCATACAGTCAAAAATTTAGTTAATAAATTAGTTGTTATTCAGTTTTATCTTACGATATTGTCTCGACTCGATAGTCTGTCGTTAGTCTGTCGTTAGTCTGATTTCGATATACATCTCATCAGACTTAACTCCACCTCTCGGTCAGTTTGGTCTCCCCGACCACTTTCCCTTTTCGAAGCCAAAAGTCAATTGGCTTCTCCACATTAGTCTGATTTGCTCACGATAATGTCAGGTAAATGTCTCGTTTATGTCTCGGTAATAAATGGGCGATATATACATAGTATATATAAGTGTGTAGTTTTTAACAGGCATACACAAGACCCCATAAATTGCGGCAAAATTAGTAATAATTTTTGGAATATGCAAGAAAAACGTGAAAAAAGTAAGAAAAACGCGCGTGCGCTTGCGTATATCGAAAAAAAAGTGTACTTTTGCACGCTATTTATGCGCGTGTGGCATGAATTGTGTGATGATGAAAGGCGAGAGGCGAGGGGCTAGAGGTTAAAGTAGAAAGTATATAAAATTCAAAACACTAATAACAACATGAAAAAGATTTTTTTAATTTTTGCAGCTGCTATGAGCATGACAGCCATAGCACAGACTGAAACACTGATGACAATTAACGGAAAGCCCGTTAGTGCAGAAGAGTTTCTCTACATCTATGAGAAAAACAACCAAGCGGGGGCAGTGGATCCGAAGACGATGGACGAGTATCTGGACATGTTCATCAACTTCAAACTGAAAGTGGCCGAAGCCGAAGCACAAGGCATAGACACGACCGAGGCCTTCAAGAAAGAGCTGAAAGGTTATCGCGCTCAAGCTACGCCAAAATACCTACAGGACGAGCAAGCGATCGACAGTCTGGTTCAGATGAGTTGGCGCCATATGGCCAAAGATCGCCGTGCGGCTCACATCGCGATACAATGTCCTGCTTCGGCAAGCGAAGAAGACACTCAGGCTGCTTTTGCTAAAATACAAGAAGCCTATGAGCGCGTGACAGTCGGCAAGAAAGTAGAGACCGGCAAAGGCAAGAAGAAAACCATCAAACAGATGCCGAAAGAGGCTTTTGAGACTGTAGCCCGCGAGATAAGCACCGATCCAGGTGTGAATGAGAATGGCGGGGAACTGGGTTGGATCACTCCTTTCCGCTATGTTTATCCGCTAGAGAAAGCCGTTTATGAGACCGCAATCGGCGAAGTGAGCGCACCTTTCCGCACCCAATACGGTTGGCATATCGTATTAGTAGAAGAAGAGCGTGAGCACGAAGAAGTGAAAGCACGTCACATCATGAAGATGGTTCCTCGTGCCAATGAGGCTGATCCGGAGCAAATAAAACAATACGACAGCATAGCAGCTTCGAAACGTGCGGAGATTGATTCGATTCGCCGCATTTTGACAAGCGAGAATTTTGAAGAAATAGCCAAAGCAGAATCGGATGACCGCGGAAGTAGCATGCGTGGCGGCGAACTGGGTTGGTTCGGCAAAGGAATGATGGTAAAACCATTTGAAGACGCATGCTTCTCGCTGAAAGATGGCGAAATCAGTCAACCTATACAGACAGCCTATGGCTGGCACATCATCCAGAAAGAAGGCCAACGTGGTATTCTACCGCTCGACAGCATTCGTCCACAAGTATTGCGTCAAGTGCAACGCGATGAGCGTATGAAAGAGGCAGAGAAAAGCTTCATTCGCAAAGCACGCACAGAATACAACCTGCCAGAAGAAATGAGCGACGAGGATGTGAAAGCTTATGCTGATGCACATCTGGAGGAAAAATATCCGGAACTGAAAAATCTGGTACAAGAATATCATGACGGTATTCTGCTATTTGAGGTTTCGCTGCGCGAAGTATGGGACAAAGCTGCAAAAGACACCGTAGGTCTGGAGAAATTCTTCCAAGCCAACAAGAAAAAATACACCTGGGACAAGCCACGCTGGAAAGGTTATTTGCTGCAATGCAAAGACAAAAACAGCGCAAAAGCTGCTCAGGCCATCATCAAGAGTGCAGAAGCAGACAGCATTGAGAACTACATAGCTCATCGTCTGAACAACGATAGCGTTCAATACGTAAAAGTAACTCGCGGCCTGTGGGAACAAGGCAAGAACGCTGCGGTGGACAAATTTGCATTTAAGAACAAGAAAGCCGAATTCACTCCTTCGGAGCAATTGCCAGTAGTAGTTTGCCAAGGCAAGCAACTGAAAGCACCGGAAACATGGAGCGACGAGAAAGGCAAAGTAACGACTGATTATCAGGACTACCTGGAGGCCGAGTGGATCAAGGAACTCCGTGCTAAATATCCGGTAGTGATTGACCAGGAAGTTTGGGAAAGCATAAAGAAATAAACTGATGCGGAAATACGCGCCGTACATATTCGTTTTAGGTTTGCTTCTCTGTCTCTACGGAGAGCTGCAACTGTATCCCGTTCGTTGGGATATGACAGATGACAAGCGCTACAGTTTGAGCGAGGCGACGAAGAGCCTACTGCGGCAAACAGACGAACCGATTGAGGTAACGCTATACTTGCAGGGCGATTTGAACAGCGGTTTTCGCCGCCTGCAAAAAGCCACCGAAGAGACGCTCGACGAGATGGATGTGTACGCCGATATAATAGTCGAAAGTCGAAAGCCAAAAGTCGAAAGCCTCGATTCTCTCGGTCTCAATCCGATTATCATCCACGAACGTCAGCAAGACGGGAAAACGGCTCAGACGACTGTTTATCCGTACGCGCTCGTGCGGTATAAGGGCAAGCGTGCGCCTGTGGCGCTATTGAAAAATACACGCGGCCTGAGTGGTGAAGAGAACCTGAATGCCAGTATTGAGAATCTGGAGTTTGCTTTTGCCGAAGCGCTCCATCTGCTGCAACAGACAGAGACTCCGCGTGTGGCGATACTGGAAGGTCACGGAGAACCGGACGAAGCACATACATACGACCTGATGAGTGCGCTGAGCCGATATTATCAGGTGGACCGCGGTCAGATAGGAAACGATGCGCATATACTGGATGACTACAAAGCCGTTTTGGTGATTGGACCACAGACAGCTTTTAGCGACCAAGAGAAATTTATTCTGGACCAGTATATCATGCGCGGAGGAGCGGTGCTTTGGGCCATCGATGGCGTACGTTTCAGCGAACAAGTGCTGCAACAGGAAGGATTTACACCCATCATCGCCTTGGATCTGGGACTGACGGAACTGCTTTTCCGCTACGGCATTCGTATCAACCCTGCCCTAGTGCAAGACATACAATGTCTGCCTATCCCGGTCAATGTGTCGAATGACCCGCAGCAGCCGAATCTGCAACCGATGCCGTGGACTTACGCCCCCTTGCTGCTAACGAGCCAAGGAAGTCCGATCACGAAAAACCTGGGCCAAGTGAGCAGCACATTTGTTAGTCCGATAGATGCGGTGGGTGGAGACGATGGCATAGAGAAACGAGTTCTGCTAGCCACAAGCACAGCCACCAGGCTGACCGGTACACCGGGAGAAGTGGACCTTGGCGATATGAATCCGGATATGTCACAATTCCGCTATCAGTATGTGCCCGTAGCCGTTTCATTAGAAGGATGCTTCAGCAGCGCCTATGCGCACCGAATGATACCTGAGGGAATAACCAACTGCGAAAACATCAGCAAACAAGGTGTCAAAACACGTCAGGTAGTTATAGCGGGAAGTAATATAGCCGGCAACGAATTGCAGCAAGGACAACCATTGCCAATGGGCTACGACCGCTACAGTGGCATGCAATTCAGCAATCGCGATATGCTGGTCAACTGTGTTCTATGGCTGACTGATGCAGATGGACTGATAAGTCTGAGAGAAAAAAGCGTAGCACTACGACTGCTGAACGACAAACGTGCGCATGACGAGCGCATGAAGGTGCAACTGGTTAGCACCATCAGCCCCGTGGCCATCTTGGCACTGATAGGAGGAATAGTCGTCATAATAAGAAAACGAAAATACCAACGCGTATGAAAAAAATATACTACATAATGGCTTTGCTGCTTGTTGCTACAATGGCTCAAGCACAGCAACAGGAAATCATCGACAGTTGCCCGAAAGACACTGTAAATGGTGAGGAAGTATATAAATACCAAGTACCCAAGAGCATTGGCCTCTACCGTATTGGAATCAACTTCAATGTGTCGCAGAGCGAAATCGTGCGCATGAATCCGCAACTGAAAGAGCGTGGATTGCATTACGGCGAGACCATTCTAATTCCGACAGGAAAGAAGGTAGAGAAAGCCGAGAAGGAAATAGAAAAGGTGGAGATAAAAACAGATGCTCCGATAGCTAAACCGGCGATCGCACCCGAAGTAAAAACTACGGTGAGCGCGCAGACCACACCAGAAGTAAAAGATACTGTCAGCACGCAAGTAACCCCCGCTAGCCAAATACGCACTATCGAATTGGCACTGATGCTTCCGTTTGAATCGCAACAGACCAAACGCAGCAATAATGCAGACAAGATGATGGAATTTTACCAAGGCGTTCTGCTAGCATTGCATGACCTGCAAAACGATAGCACCAAGTATCGTCTGCGCGTCTATGATACCGAGCGCAGCGAACGTAAAGTGGTTGCCCTATGCGACAGCACAGAACTAGATAGCGTTCAAGCTATTCTGGGCCTGGCTTACCCGATTCAGATTGAGCGTATGGCCGAATGGTGCGATCTGCACAAAGTGTCATTATTGGTTCCGTTCTGCGACGAGATAGATTTGACAAATCATTCGCAATTACTGCAATTCAATGCGGGCGATCTGCAAGAAGCTGACAGTCTGTGCCGTTGGATCAAACAACGCGACATGAACTGCGTGGCTATCGAGGTACGTGAAGCCGAATTGGCGGCATCGGTACGAACGCTTCGCAAACAGATGAAAGCTGCGGGAATCAGTACCTCGGCATTGGCTTTGCGAGACCTGATGAATGATTCAGTGGTCGGTGTACTGAGTAAAGACAAGGAAAACCTGATCATTCTGCACAGCGACAAATTCAACCAAGTACGTCTAGCCCTGCCTCACCTGGAGGCGCTGAAAGCAGCGGGCTATCGCATACGAATTCTCAGCCAATACTCGTGGCAAAAAGAGTCTATCAACCTGCCACAAGTTTACACCTCGATGTTTACCGAGATTGGTGACACAGAAGCGTACGAAGCATTGTGGAATCAGTATTTCGGGAATACGCATGCATCGGATGCACCGCGCTACGACTTGTTAGGTTACGACCTGCTGAATGCGCTTGTTCAGTACTTGGACGGCAAAACATCGTATCAAGGTCTGCAAGCAAAAGTTGAGTTGGTTCGTTTGGGTGCCAATGATGGTTGGCAAAACACACAAGTAAGAATTGTTGAGAAATAAAAAGTACATATTGCTTCTTCTACTGCTGAGCAGCCTAACGGCCTTGGCTCAACCGCGACTAAAAACACCGGAAATATACATCGGTGTACATGGCGGCGTGAGCGCTTCGTCGATACTGTTCACTCCCGCAGTGGAAAATATGACACCCATCACGCAAGCATGTGTCTTGGGCGGGAATGGTGGTTTGGTTTTCCGCTATTCGGGCCACAAATGCTGCGCCGTGCAAGTAGAACTGAACTATCAGCACCGCGGATGGCGCGAACATAGCGATGCGGGCACGTATAGCCGAGAACTGCATTATCTGGAATTGCCATTGCTGATGAATATCTATTTCGGTAGCGAGCGTTGGAGAGGATTCTTCAATCTAGGACCGCAGATAGGTTATTGCGTGAAGGACGAAGGCGGCAGTGGCACGCAGATTGGCACCACCACTACTCAATATGCTGCGCCTATTGACCATCCGTTTGACTGGGGTTTGGCAGCAGGACTGGGATTTTATTACCGCTCGCGCAATGCGGGACTGTACCAGTTTGAGACTCGATTCAGCTACAGTTTTGGAGGAATATACGGAACCAGTCTGACCGACCACTTCAGCATGGCCAGTCCAATGGACCTGAGCATCAACCTGGCATGGATGTGGGAAATCAAGAAAAAGAAATAAACAACAATCATATGAAAACTAATTACGAGGTACGCTATGCATCCAATCCTACGGATGCAAAAAACTACGACACCACCAGACTGCGCAAAGATTTTCTGATTGAGCGCGTATTTGCTGCGAACGAAGTCAACATGGTTTATTCCATGTACGACAGAATGATAGTAGGCGGAGCAATGCCTGTTGGCGAAAGTCTACTACTGGAAGCTATTGATCCGCTGAAAGCGCCCTATTTTCTGACTCGTCGCGAAATAGGCATCTTCAACGTAGGAGGCAAAGGACGCGTGATAGCAGGAGACAAAGTGTTCGAACTAGATTACAAGGAGGCACTATACCTCGGCCGCGGAGACAGAGAAGTGCGTTTTGAGAGCATTGATGCGAAAAAACCGGCACTATTCTATTTCAATTCGACGACCGCCCATTGCACCTATCCGGACAAGAAAGTGACGAAAGCGGATGCGGTGGTAGCGCACATGGGCAGCCTGGAGATGAGCAACGAACGCGACATCAACAAGATGTTGGTTAACCAAGTGTTGCCGACATGCCAACTGCAAATGGGTATGACCGAATTAGCTACAGGTAGCGTTTGGAACACCATGCCCGCGCACGTGCATAGCCGCCGTATGGAAGCATATTTCTATTTCGAAGTGCCTGAAGATCAGGCCGTTTGCCACTTCATGGGCGAAGTAGAAGAGACTCGCCACATATGGATGCGCGGCAACCAGGCTGTGCTTTCGCCGGAATGGTCAATCCACTCAGCCGCAGCGACGCACAATTATACCTTCATCTGGGGTATGGGTGGAGAAAACCTGGATTATGGAGACCAAGATTTTAGCAAAATAACCGACCTGAAATAGTATGGATAACATTTTTAGTTTGGAAGGCAAAAACGCCTGGGTAACCGGTGCGTGCTACGGAATCGGTTTTGCCATCGCGAAAGCTTTTGCTCGCGCGGGCGCGAAAACCATCATCTTCAATGCTCGCAGCGAAGAAGGAATTACGAAGGCGATAGCTGACTACAAGGCAGAAGGCATTGAGAATGTGAAAGGCTACGTATGCGATGTGACTGATGAAGTGGCCGTAAAAGAACTAGTGGAACGCATTCACAAAGAGGTTGGCCAAATTGACATTTTGGTCAATAATGCAGGCATCATCAAACGAATTCCGATGCACGAGATGAAACGTGAGGAGTTTCAGCAAGTGATTGATATCGACCTGGTTGGTCCATACATTGTCAGCGCAGCCGTTCTTCCGGAAATGATGGAACGCCGCGAAGGAAAGATAATCAACGTTTGTTCTATGATGTCAGAACTAGGTCGCGAGACCGTTAGCGCTTATGCAGCAGCCAAAGGCGGACTGAAAATGCTGACGAAAAACATTTGCTCCGAGTACGGAGAATACAATATCCAATGTAACGGTATTGGTCCGGGATATATTGCCACGCCGCAAACAGCGCCTCTGCGCGAGCCGCAAGCAGATGGCAGCAAGCATCCGTTCGACTCGTTCATCTGCGCAAAAACGCCTGCAGGACGTTGGTTGGATCCGGATGAACTGGGCGGCCCTGCCGTATTCCTGGCCAGTCATGCATCGGATGCGGTCAACGGACACATCCTGTACGTAGATGGTGGTATTTTGGCATATATTGGCAAACAACCGAAGTAAGATGAGAAAATTCCTGTACATAATGGTTGCGCTGATTAGTTTGGTCGGTTGCCAACCTAAGACGCAAAAAGTATTCGGACGATTTGTTCCCGAGCGCAAAGATGATTTTGCATGGGAAAACGAGTATGCCGCCTTTCGCATGTACGGGCCCGCATTGCGTCCGGAAAATCCGTCCAACGGAGTTGATTTGTGGCTCAAGGCGTCTCCCGAACTGGTAGTGGATAGCTTCTATTATCGTGAGCATGTCCTAGGCAAACCCTATCATATCAATTATGGCAAAGGACTGGATTGCTACAAAGTTGGGCACACGTGCGGAGCAGGCGGTTTGGTTGTTATAGCCAACGGCGAGACATATGTAGGAGGCGCCTACGACCGGTGGGAGATTCTAAAGCAGACAAAGAACAAATTGGTTTTCCGTTTGGAATATGACAGTCTGTTGGTGGCGGGACATGTCCTGAAGGAAACGATTACCATTACCGCAGAGGCAGGCAAGATACTAAACAAAGCAGAAGTGGTATTAACCTGTGACGAAAATCCGGATTTGGATTTGTTGGTCGGCGGTGGAATCTACATGCATGACTCGGTAGATCATTACGAATTGCTAAACGATTGCAATGCGGTTGTCTATGCCGAAGAAGCATTGAGCGACAAGACGGCTGCACAAATGAATTTCGAATACAATGGCAGCACTAGCCAAGGCCGCAGCTATATAGCAGTACTCACACCGAGTGCGTACATGATAGGTACAGAAGAAGACAATCTGGTCAGCGTAGCGAAATACGAACTGGGAGAAACTCTCACGTACTATTTTGGCGCATGTTGGAGTGAATACAATAACGGCGATCTATTCCCGACTGATAAAGCGTGGATAGAAGCCATAGAGAAAGAAGCAAAACAATTATGACATACTTGATTATCCGCTTTTCGACGCTTGGCAATGTGGCTATGACGGTTCCCGTTGTGGCTTCGCTAAGCAGGCGATATCCGGATGACAAGTTTGTCGTAGCGGGCAAGAAAGAACTAGGCGCGATGTTTGCCTCAATGCCTAACGTCGAGTTCTACGAGGTGGATAACCATCTGGACTGGCCGGGAGTAATACAGATATGGCGCGATTTGCGCAATCGGGTTGATGCGGTGGTTGATCTGCAAGATGTTAGGCGGACACGAGTGTTAGACCTACTGATGCAGATGAGCGGAAAGCGAGTCACACGAGTTCACTACGGGCGATTGCGCAAACAACTGATCACGCAATTTGGAAAGAAAAGCGAGCCCTTACCAAGCGAATTTGAACGTTACAGTGATGCTTTCAGACGCGCGGGGCTGGAAACCGATACCGGTTTTGTCGCACTGCCTGTCAATCAGGCCGCAGCCAAAGTGGTGAAGCAGCGCTTCGGCAAGAAAACGGGCAAATGGGTTGGCCTGGCACCATTCGCAAAATCGCGGTCAAACATGCTGCCATACAGCGTGACCAAAGAAGTAATACAACATCTGACCAAGGATGAGAACACTAGAGTTTTCTTGTTCGGAGCAGGAGAAGTAGAGTGTGAGATGTTGCGTCAATGGGCTAGCGTCTTTCCGCGCACGGAGAGTATAGCCGGGACATTACGTCTGGAGGAAGAATTGGAACTGATGCGACTGTTGGACGTAATGATTTGTATGGATAGTGCCAATCAGCATCTCGCCAGTTTGGTTGGATTACGAGCCGTGAGTATCTGGTGCGCCACACATCCCATTATCGGTTTTATGGGATGGAAACAAGATCCGAAAGATATCGTGCAAAGAGCCGATTTACGCTGCAGACCTTGCGCATGTCACGGAACTAACCATTGTCGGTACGGCAACTATGCATGCCGACAGATAGAAGCGAAAACAATAATACAACATATATGAGCAAGATTATTTCATTAGCAAACCAAAAAGGAGGCGTAGGCAAAACTACTACGTCCATCAATCTGGCCGCAGCGCTGGCTGAATACGGCAAGAAAGTGCTGCTCATCGATGCAGATCCGCAAGCCAACACCTCGTCCGGTCTTGGTGTTGAAATTCGCGAATTGGAGACCACTATTTACGAGTGCCTGGTCAATGGAGTTGAGCCGCATGCAGCTATTGTTCCTACCAAAGTGCCGAATCTGAGTCTGATTCCGAGTCACATCGACCTGGTAGGTGCAGAAATCGAGATGTTGAATCTTGAGCATCGTGAGTTGCTGCTCAAGAATTTGCTGAAAACCGTCCGTGACGAATACGACTACATTCTGATTGATTGCAGTCCTTCGCTCGGTTTAATTACTGTCAATGCGCTAACCGCTAGCGACAGTGTGATTATTCCGGTTCAATGCGAGTTCTTTGCTCTGGAAGGTATCGCTAAATTGTTGAATACCATCAAGATTATCAAATCGAAACTCAACCCGAATCTCAAGATTGAGGGATTCTTGCTGACGATGTTCGACAATCGTCTGCGTTTGAGCAATCAGGTGTACGAAGAAGTGAAACGTCACTTCGGCGATTTGGTTTTCAATACCGTTATCGCACGCAACGTGCGCCTGAGCGAAGCACCTTCGCATGGAATGTCGGTACTGGAATATGATCCGAGTTCCAAGGGCGCGCAAAATTACAAAGCATTAGCTAAAGAATTAATACAAAGACAATGAAAAAAGTTACAGGACTTGGGCGTGGATTAGACGCCCTAATTGACACCAGTCATGTTGATACCAATGGCGGCAGTTCGATTTCGGAGATCGAGTTGGATCAGATAGTTGCCAATCCGGACCAACCACGCCGCACGTTCGACGAGGAAGCGTTGCAAGAACTGGCCGATTCCATCCGCGAACACGGAGTCATTTCTCCTATCACGTTGCGTGACAATGGAGATGGCACATACATGATTATTGCAGGTGAGCGTCGTTTCCGTGCCAGCAAACTGGCGGGATTGGAGCGCATTCCCGCATATATCCGTACGGCCAAAGACGAGCAAGTCATGGAATGGGCGTTGATTGAGAATATCCAACGCGAAGATTTGGATGCCATTGAGATTGCTTTGGCCTACCAACGACTGATGGATGACTACAATCTGACCCAAGAGCGTATGTCCGAGCGCGTAGGAAAGAAGCGCGCTACGGTGGCTAACTACTTGCGCTTGCTCAAACTTCCTGCTGAGATTCAAGTGGGCATCAAGGAGAAGAAAATCGACATGGGCCATGCGCGTGCTATTCTTGGTACACCTTCTGCAGAGCGTCAATTGGCATTGTACCAACGCATTTTGCGCGAAGGATTGTCCGTCCGCAAAGTGGAGGAGTTAGCGCAGGAGTCGAAGGCAGAAAATGGCAAAAAGAAAGCAGACAAAGGCGAACAATCGCCCGCTTATACCGCATTGCAGAAAGAACTGAGCCAAGCGACCGGACTCAAAGTTAAAGTGCAAGACGGAAAAGTCGTTATTGCTTTTGCCAATGACGAAGAACTGGAGAGAATCGTGAACAAACTTCGTTGAAACACTGGCTACTCATATTGCTCGTAATGCTTCCGTTGTGCGCTAATGCGCAGCAGGATAGCATCCATTTTACACCAGACACCGCGCATACGGAAGAAGTAGATTACAAGTACGTAATCGACCTTACGAAAAAACCGGATGCGATCAAGGCTGTTTGGTTAGGTGCTATTTTCCCCGGAGCAGGACAGATGTACAATGGCTCATACTGGAAACTGCCTATCGTTTATGGTGCATTTATGGGCTGTGGATATGCTATCAGTTGGACCAGCAATCGGTACAACAGTTACAAGACGGCCTATCTCGATTTGTATTATGATGTGCAAGCGGGAAATGTGAGCGAAGATCCGAGCAAGAGTTATATTGCCGTTTTGCCCGAAGGATACGATTTGCAGGGAGTTGGAGGGGCATCCAATTGGCAAAATGTGCTCAAGAATCGTCAGAGTACTTTCCGTCGTTATCGCGATTACTCGATTTTGGCTACCATTATTGTCTATGCCTTGTCGCTAGTCGATGCGTATGTAGATGCCCAGCTGTTCGATTACGATATTTCACCGGACCTGTCCATCAATGTTGAGCCACAGATTTATTATGACTTACAGCACCAACAGAGTGCAGAATTAAAATTAGCAATACAGTTTTGAAAAAGATATTTTTATTGGTTTTTGTGCTAAGTGCGATACTTAGTGTGCACGGGGAAGAAACGAGACTTTACCGAGACAGTATCGAGACAATATCGAGAGATAGTCTGCAAGAAGATGTGCAACCAATGGACTCGATTGAAGAAGTGTTGGAGCAAATGGCAGACAGCATCATGCAGGCAGATAGCATCCAACAACACGGTTTCCGCACATGGAGTGATAGCACGCTGAGCGAAGTCGATTTTCGTCTCATGGAATGGTCGCTCAGTTGGTTGGATACCACCGATTGTACCAGTACACGCGACACAACTACTCTACCCGATTCTGTCTACAAAGCACGTTTGCAAGCGCTTCCGTGCGTTATCGAGTTGCCGTATAACGAGCATGTGCGAGCATTTATTCTGCGTTACGTCAAACGCAGTCCGAAACAAGTGGCACGCATGATGCGAATGAGCGAATACTATTTCCCTATCTTCGAAGAAGCACTGGGACGATACCAATTGCCATACGAATTAAGATGCGTTCCTATCATCGAATCAGCACTTAATCCAATGGCTCGCTCGCATGCGGGAGCTGCAGGATTATGGCAGTTCATGCCTGCTACAGGTAAATTGTATGGCCTGGAAATCAACTCGCTGGTTGACGAACGTATGGACCCTATCCGTTCCACAGAAGCGGCATGCCGTTTCCTGAAAGCGCTCTACTCTATTTACCACGATTGGAATCTGGTCATTGCGGCATATAACTGTGGTGGAGGAAATGTTAACAAAGCCATTCACCGTGCAGGAGGTAAACGTGATTTCTGGTCCATCTATCCGTATTTGCCACGCGAGACGCGCAACTATTTGCCTATCTTCATTGCCGCTAACTACGCGATGAACTATGGCGAGGAACACGGCATATGCAAAGCGCCTATCGAAAAGACCATGTTGACCGATACTATCCGAACCAATCAACGCATGCACTTGCAGCAAGTCAGCGAGAAACTGGATATCAACATGGACGAATTGCGTCGACTGAATCCGCAATATTCACGTGATATCTTGCCTGGGGGAACTGAATATACATTGTGTCTTCCGAGCGAAAAAGTGGGAGCGTTCATCGATATGCAAGATAGCATTGTGGCGTACAAGGCAGATAGTCTGATCAACAATCGCCGAGCAGAAATCGACATGGCCAAAGTCACCTCCATCACTGGCGCATATCGCGTCAACGGAGTGACGTATTATACCATCAAGAATGGCGACACACTGGGAGGAATTGCCAAGAAATTCCATTGTACGGTTAAGCAACTTAAGCAATGGAACGGACTGAAAAATGACAATATTCGTGCAGGCAAGAAACTAAAGATTTGCAAGTAATGGCAGACGAGAAGATATATTATTCGATGCGCGAGACTGCACTGGAGACTGGTGTTCCAGATACCACTCTGCGCTATTGGGAAAAACAGTTTGAGGAACTCAATCCGCGAAAAGATGGACATGGCAATCGCTATTATACGCGCGAGGACCAGGAACTCATCAAACGCATCAAATATATTCGCGACGAACTGCATATCACGCGAATCGAAGCTATCCGACGTGAGCTGAAAAACAATAGCAAACATTCCGACGAACGCCAAGCAGCATTAGATATTCTCTTGCGCATCAAGGAGGAATTGTGTGAAATACGCAAAATGATTAAACAATGAAGATAGATTGGAAAAAACTGGCACCTTATTTGGTTGCATTAGTTGTATTTATTGGCTTTGCCTTAGCTTATTGCAGCCCGATTCTACAAGGGAAAGTGTTGCTGCAAGGCGATGTCAACACCTGGAAAGGCGCTTCTAACGAGGCACGCACATTCCTGGAGGAAGAAGGATATTGTCCGTGGTGGACCAATTCGATGTTTGGCGGTATGCCGACATACCAAATCACGGGGGCATTACCTTCCAGCGCTCTACGAGCCAAAATCGTTGATGTGCTCCATCTTGGTTTGCCGGACAACAATCCGATAGGTCTGCTGTTTGCCTATTTCTGCGGATTCTTCCTTATGCTGATTTGCTTCGGAGTCAATCCATGGTTAAGTTTGATTGGGGCATTGATAATGGGAATGAGTAGTTACTTCTTCCTTATCATTCCCGCGGGACATATCACCAAGGCTTCCGGACTAGGTTTTCTTCCACCCGTTATAGGCGGATTCTATGCCATCATGCGCCGCAAATATTGGTTAGGCGCATTCCTCGTCATGTTCTATGGTTTCTTGGGCATCAATCTCCACCCACAGATGACTTACTATGTCTTCTTGCTTTTGGGAATTCTGGGATGCGCAGAAATCTACATTCATATTCGAGAGAAAAGCTACAAAAATTTAGGTATTTCTCTAGGTGTTTTATTGCTGTGTTTTGTACTTGTTTTCGGCACCAAATTCAGTTGGTGGGATATGAATCAATCGTATCTCAAGGAGACCATGCGTGGCGGACATTCCGAGTTGACACAAAAGGAAGATGCCAAATCCACGGAAGGTTTGGACATACAATATGCTACCGACTGGAGTTATGGCAAAGGCGAAACTATGACACTGCTCATTCCTAACTGGGAAGGCGGAGCTAGCGGTTACAATCTGGGCAAAGATTCGCACCTGAGCAAAGCGATGCGCAAACAGGGAGTTCCCAAACGCGATGCTGAGCAATTCTGTCAAAGTGCGCCCACCTACCACGGAGAAAAAGCATTTACTAGCGGTCCCGTTTATGTAGGAGCTATCGTTTGCTTCTTGTTCTTACTGGCGCTTCTGATTGTTCCCGGACCATACAAATGGGCGTTGCTCATTGCCACGCTCGCATCCATTTTCCTCGCGTGGGGAAAGAACATGATGTGGTTGACAGAACTCTTCTTCTACCATTTCCCGATGTACAATAAGTTCCGCGCCGTGGAATCCATCTTAATCGTGGCGGAAATCACGATGCCTTTGCTTGGATTCCTTGGCTTGCAACAAATCGTGGAAGGAAAAGTAGAGTGGCCAAAACTACGCAATAGTTTGTTTATTGCGGGTGGTGTTACTGCCGGGTTGTGCCTGTTTGCCGCACTCTTTGCGGGTTCGTTCGACATGACTAGTACATACGATGCTCAATGGCAATCACGTATACCCGATTGGCTCTACACCGCTATTCTCGATCAACGAGTAGATATGCTTCGCAGCGATGCTTGGCGCAGCCTAATCTTTATAATTCTGGAGTTTGGTCTGGTTTTTTGGTTCGCAAAAACTCAGTTCTCCAAAGGAGAAAACTTGAAACAGAGAATTGCTTTCTATGCCATCACTGCCATTTTGATTCTAGTCGATATGGTTCCTGTGGATAAACGATTCTTCAACAATGACAATTTCGTCAAGGCTAAGGAGAACGATGCGTATTTCGCAATGCAACCGTGGGAAGAGCAGATCTTGCAAGACAAGAGCTTGGATTACCGAGTTTTGAACCTGAATACTAGCACCTTCAACGATGCACGGACCAGTTATCGACTCAAATCGATTGGCGGCTATAGTGCTGTCAAATTGCGCAGATATCAGGATCTGATTGACCAACATATCAGCCAGATGAACTGGAATGTGTTGAATATGCTGAATACCAAATATATCGTCACACAACGCGGCGTGGTGCAAAATCCGGATGCAATGGGCAATGTATGGCTGGTAGATAACGTGCTATTTGTTCCTACTCCCGATGATGAAAGCGCAGCACTAAAAACTCTGGACCTAAGCACAACGGCCGTTGCGGATGAGAAATTCCGTGGTATTCTTAGTTGCGCAGCTAAACCATCCGAAGATGATGCCATCGAGATGACAGCTTATGCGCCCAATCGTTTGGATTATACCGCCAATCTGGCCAACGATCGCGTAGCAGTCTTCTCCGAGATTTATTATCCCGAAGGATGGCATCTGTATATTGACGACCAAGAATCAGAAATCGGACGTGTGAATTATGTACTCCGCGCAGCTATCATTCCTGCAGGGCAACACTCCGTTCGCATGGAATTCCGACCGGAAGCCCTACAAACCGACCATTGGAGTTATGCATGCGCAATTCTCCTGCTTCTTCTGGCTTTAGGAAGTGTTTCGTGGCCTTTGTGGAAGAATTACTTACCGATCAAGACCAAGTAAGCCACGCGTCACATTTCGACGGAAGAGTACCAGTTTCCATCCTTTCTCTGGGTGGAAACTGATTGTATAGATACAGAGCAGAACAATCGTCCCGCACCATTTTACGCATTCAGATAGCAAACGACGCACGTATTTGCTACGACTGATAGCCATTGTGCGTTGACGTTCGCTGATTCCTATTTGGCGTGTCAAGCGGTTGAAATAATCGTTCTCCAACTTAGCTTGCGGAATAATATGATGCAAAACCGGAGTCGGCAAATAGAGTATTTCCATGCCCAAAACACGCATCTTGTCGAATATATCTTTTTCCTCCGATCCCATCAGATTTCCGCCCTTACGCCCAAGATTGGTATTGAATAGTCCGACTTTGTCAAACACCTCTTTGCGATACGCGGCATTCCCGCCTCCCGGATAACGACCTTTAGGATAGGTCCGCACCTTGTCCCCATAATCCATCCACGCGGTCAAAAGTGCTTTCGTATAAGGTGTCATCCATTTTGGCTCTTGTGTCTCATAGAGCGGCATTATCGGGCCTCCGCATGCCATCGTTTGCGGATGAGCAGCAAACCACTCGGCATAGTCACGCAGATAATGGCTATCCACTAAGGCATCATCATCCACATAAACCAAAATATCACCCTTGGCTTCTTTTATGCCTTTATTTCGCGCAGCCGACAGACCTTGTTCTTTCTCCTTCACATAGCGAAAACGAACGTCCGGATGAGCCGACACAAACGCATCACAAACCTGATGTGTATTGTCTGTGCAGTTATTATCCACTAAAATGATTTCATATTCACTTTGGGGTAAATCGTTCGCTGCAATGCTTTCTAGCAACGGGCCAATATATTTCTCTCGATTATATGTGCAAATGATGACACTTAGCATAGTTTCTTCTTTTTCTCTACACTACATATCGCTTTATAGACGCGTTCGCAGTTGTTATTATCCCGATAAGGGAACATCGATTCCGCATAGTCAGCATACTGTTTCGGCATCACAAAGTGATTTTTTATGCTTTCTAAAATCGCTGCTACGCATGTACTTTCATCTTTCGTCACACCCCCCAAACCATGGTTATAATCATACCAACCTTCCGCATAATGCTCACTTCTATATTGCTCCAAATCGAAATGATAATAGATAATCGGTTTGCGCATATAGGCAAAATCAAAATAAACACTCGAGTAATCCGTCACCAGTAATGCTGATTGGTTGAGCAGTTGTTGAACATCGTATGACTGCTTATCCGCTATAATAATACGCGCCCCTTTGCATTTTTGCTTAAAATAGTCAATGTGCTTTTGGACTTCATGATGAGGATAGAATACCAAATCAATCTGTTGCTCTTCAAGCCATTGATTTAGAGATTTGTTGTTTAACAAGCTAACGTAAACTTGCACATATTCCGAGTGAAGAAAATCGCTCGTTTTATAAAGCCATTCTCTCCAAGTTGGCATAACGAGTATCTGTTGTCTCCTAGATGTATCTTTCAATCCATCAAAGCGGCATAAACCAGTGAGTTGTACTACTTCCTTCGGATAACCATAGGCAGTTAGGAAATAGTCATACTCTTGGTGCACACCTGCAACAATCATATCCAGTTTTACATTCGAATAATCCAGGAACGAAGTATGGTCTTTGACTATTCCATGCTTGATATTGATATGACATTTACGTTGGTAGAACGGAAAATGCTTTTTCACCCACAAACCCAATCCGATAAATGGGAAGTAGCCTTGAGCATGCGTGCTAATTAGTACAGAAGCACGCCAAATTAACAAACAATGGGCATAACTCCTATAGCATACTACATTCGAAAGAAATGGAGTCAATCGTTCACGGTCAGGAGAATCTGCCGAGATAATGTAATAAACATTGATTCCCGGATGTTGTTCACGCAAATAACGGAACAACCAGAAACCATTGTCGCGCGCATCCACGCCCCGTTCGGAAATAAGCCATATGCGCTTGCGTTGGTAGAAGAACGAAGCGAACAAGGATATAAGCAGTTTGCACAAAGCTACAACTTGCGCCAAACGGAACGATATGATATGCTCATGTTTCATTTATTCAAATCCAGTTTTGCTCCATAGATAGCATCAAACTCCTGTGGACGGAAGCGATCGAATCCACCGCCATGGTGCAACGTAATTTCGCCGATATACAATCGGCCATCTACATCGTAAAAATCAACGCGCACGTACTTGAAATATTTGGCGATCTTCTGCCCTATTTCCTTCATCTTCGCCAAAGACTTAGGTGCAGGAATCTCCACCGGACAGGGAATATACTCCTCTTGCTTCGAATTGCCCCAATAGAACGGAAGAACTTTCCAGTCGTTGTCAAAGACGCAACGCGCATTCACTCCCTCACGGTCGTACGAAACATATATATACTCCAGATTTCCGTTCAGGTAATTCAGTTTGTAGTCGTTAGGTATCTTTCCATCCTTCGTCACCAACAGTTTCTCCACCACTATTTGACGAGGAATATCCCTATATTGCCACTCTTGCGACTCCATATAATAGTCTCGCTTCAACCAGAAACGGCAACGACGCCGTAATTGCGGCCAGTTCACTTCTTCAGCCGAACGCAAGATAATAAAATCGTGCGACGAATGATTCGGTTTGACTATACAAGGAAACTCCGTAATCGTTTTGGGCGAAATGTCGCGCCAATTGGCTGTATGGCAAATCACAGGAACATTATATTCGTCCGTACCCAACAAATCTGTCACCCATTGTTTCATGCCGTATTTATCCGCACAAATCGGATAATAATCGTGCCGTTCGTTCAGTTTGAGCCACTGGATTTTCTCATTCAGCGTTGTGGGCGCTTGCAGGTTGAGTTCGCGTCCAAATATTTGTTTGAACCGGCGACGAGTAATCGTCTCCGCAGAAAAACGGCGGTAATTCTTGGTTAACCAAAGTTCATAGATGAGCCGACAAGCATAATAGTGCAAATCGCTCTTCCAATAGTTATTTCTCAGTTTTTCGCTTAGTTCCATACCAATTGGTTATAATTGCGTTCTGTTGCCCATGGTTGGGGCGCATGTCTTGAAACTACAATAGGCTCGTCCACTAACGCCAGCAAGGGAAGATCGGACGGACTGTCGGTATAAAAAATGACTCGTTCGGACTTCTGTCTCGGCAATTGATTGAAATAGGCAATCTTGTTTTCGCGCATGCAGTCAGGTCCATCCATTTTGCCCAGGCACACATCATTCGAGAAAGCGATTTTCGAACTAATGATTTCTTGAATGCCATACGCCTCCGCAAAATAGCGAATGTAGATGTCGTATCCTCCGGACAAGATACATACCCTATCCTTGTTCTCCAAATGTTCTTGCAGTCGGTCCACTAGCGGTTTTACCATACCGGGGCGCAGTTCCTGCTGAAAATATTCGCGAGCCATTTGGTCACATTGCGAACGACTCAGTCCCCTCAACTGCCACAAAACCATACGTTTGCGCCAATTGTTAGACGGTCTGAGCCGATTGTATATCTTGAAGATTCGCAGCGCATCCATCAGGCGGATGAGACGATGACGGCATTGCACCAATCGATTGAAAGGCAAATGTCTTACGCAAAACTGGACGTATCGGTCAGCCGTCTGAAATTCGATGAGCGTTCCGCAAAAATCAAATATGACCAAATTGGACTTAGGCATAGAAATCCTTTATCACCTTAGCTACTTGCGCCATTTGCTGTTTAGTGCCGCATGTTATGCGGAAACAATTGTGCACTATCGGGCTTTGCATCGTATCGCGAACAAAGATATTGTGTTCGGCCAAATATTGAATCAAGGCCAATTTTTGTTCATACGACTCCAGTTGAACCAGCGCAAAATTGCCGTACCCTTCGTATATCTTCAGTTGTGGCAGACTGCTCATTTCCTTGATAAACGACTGCTTGCCCTCTGCGATTTCTCGCACATATCGCCACATATAGTCTGTGTCCTCCAGGGCTGCCATGGCAGCAGTCTGAGCGATCGTGGAGATATTCTTCGGATTGCGGATTCGGTTGACGAACTGCACATTCTCTTTCGAAGCAATCAGATAACCGAAACGGAAGTTAGCTAAGGCAAAAGCCTTAGACATCGTTCTGGAAATGAGCAGATTGCTATAAGTCAGTACCAAATCCTTGACGGTAACGCCCGAGAACTCGTAGTAGGCTTCGTCCACCAAAAACAAAGTATCAGGGAACTTCTGCAACAGGTGTTCGATATATTCCACCGAATGGCGATAACCCGTTGGGTTATTGGGATTGCAGATATATACAACAGCCGGTTCCTTGTCGGTAATGTCTTTCTCGAATTTCTTGTCGTCGAACGTGAAATCGGCATTATACTCCGAGAAGAACACATCTGCCCCGTTGGCCTGGCATGTCAAACGGAAATTATCGTACGACGGGCCAAGAATCATAACGGGATCACCTACACTGATAAACACCTTGCAGATATATTCGTGCAAGGCATCCGAACTGGCAAAATACTGCACATTGTCGATTGGCAAGCCAACATAATCGGCTATCAATTGCAATAGACGCTCATTGTGCGTAACAGGGTACAAATGGAAAAAGTCCGGCTGAGTCAATAGTTCCTCAATCCGCTGTTTTACTAAGGGCGAAGGAGCTATCGTGGCCTCGTTCCAATCTAGTTTCAGCACGTTCTCGCGTTCTTGCGGAGTGACCGACCAGATGGCATGCGAAGCCAATTTGTAAGGCTTAATATTTCGCAAATATTTATTCGGGAAGCGCATATTCTTAAACAATTTCTTTTCTAAATCTTTTCAAACGTCTCGGTCAAGCGCGACCAAGCGTATTTGGTTTTCTCTTTTTTCAGGTATTGCGTGTACGCTTTTTGTCTGTTTTCGGTGAAATAGTCGAGCAAATTATCGGCTATGGATTGTGCATCTGGATTGCATGCATACCCCATTTTGTGATCATGAACTATTTCGCCTAATCCTCCGACATTCGTCACCAACATCGGTTTTTCAAAATGAAAAGCCACTTGCGTTACGCCGCTCTGCGTAGCAGATTTGTATGGTTGAACAATCAAATCGGCCGCGCCGAAATACTTCCGCAAATCATCATCGGGTATAAATTCGTTGCGCAAAATGACGCGCTCGCACAGTCCGTTCGCCGCTATCTGTTCGCGATATTTCTCTTCGTGCTCGTAAAATTCACCCGCGATAATCAATTGCAAATCAGTCAATTGATCTTTAATCAAGCCAAAAGCATCTAGCAACAAATCCAATCCCTTGTATGCCCGAACCAATCCAAAGAACAGCATATATTTTCTGTCTGCCGGCAGCCCCAACTCCTTGCATGCTTCGGCTTTAGTCATCGGTTCTCCATAATGATCATAAATTGGATGCGGAGAAGCCGCTTTGGGCTTGTCTTGACTATCCATACGCTCAATGTCGCGAATCACACTTTCGCTCAGCGCCACAAACCCATCAGTTATCCGCACAAAACTCGGCGCAAATAGTTTATCTAGTACCGACGGCTCGTGCGGCAACATATTGTGTACCAGCGCGATACAGCGCGTTTTGCCGTTTCGTTTGGCGATACGCGTGACCGTTGTGTAAGCGGGTGAGAAGAAAGCCATCCAGTAGCAGCAAATCAGCATATCGGGTTTAGCCCGTTTGACTGCGCGACCTACGCGAATCCAGGAGAAAGGATTGCACGAATTGAGGACACGGCGAATAGTCAGTCCGTTAGGCGCAGATTCGTTGCTATACTGGGTGGTGCCAGGGAACAGGAAAGACGGATATTGCAGCGTGAAAGTCCACAATTCCACTTCATGTCCTTCGGACACAAACTGACGAGCCAGACGTTCGTTGAACGTCGCCAGTCCACCGCGGTACGGCCAAGATGTGCCTAACAGAATGATTTTCATAAGTCTTCCTTGAAGGTTATTTTGCGGTTGGCATCATCGCCACGCACGATATAAACAGGGACATCGGGATTGTAGGCCAAGAGTACGCCCACATCGTCGGTCGCCTGAATATTTCTCTTCTCGATAGCACGCATATAGGCGGGCCCAATCACCGCGTAGTGAAACGCTTGCGGAGTCTGCGCACGCATATATTCTTTCCTCGATTTTATCGACTGCACATTGCCGTCTTGCACATGATAAAGCGTGTCAGTCACAGGTATCGCCACTGTCACAGCCAGGTGATTTTTTACAGCCTCACCCACGTTGTGAATTATCTCTTGCGAAACGTACGGACGCGCCGCATCATGAAACCAGAAGAACGTATCCGGATCAGGTTTGTCATTCTTCAGATACAGACTAATCGCGTTCCACGAACTCTCCCAACGCTCTTTGCCTCCGGGAATCAGGTTCGTCACTTTGCGCCACGAATTCCTCTCTATCATTTTCTGCGCCTCGTCCATCCAATCTGGATGCATCACGATGGCTATCTCATGTATGCTAATCGCTTGCTCAAAGGCATCTACCGAATGTTCCAAAATCGAACGCCCGTCTGCCAGTGGCAACAGTTGCTTTGGCGTGTCTCCGCCAACGCGGCTACCTATTCCGCCCGCCAATATGAATGCAATATTACGCATTTTCTCCTAATTTTGCTTTTCTTATTTCGTCACAAATTTCGCGAACAGCACCTTGTCCGCCGGGTGTATTCAGTATGCGGATATTCTTCACCGCTTTCACTTCTGGGCGCGCATTAGGCGGACAGCAAGGCAATCCAACGGCTTCCAGCAAATCGATATCATTCACATCGTCGCCCACGTAGCATACTTCTGCCAGACTGATGCCTATTTTGTCGCATATCTCCTGTGCCGCCTGACGTTTGGTCGTGCCCGATTTGTTTATCTGACTGCCCACACCCAAATACAGATAGTCTAGATGCAGCATCTCCGCGCGTTTTTTCACTATCCCCGATGTTTCGGATGTCAGTATTCCGCAAGGAATACCTATCTGTTGAAGACGAACCATTCCCAAACCATCGTACACGCAGAACCGCTTCATCACATGGTCTTCGGTCGTATAGTATAGTCCGCCGTCTGTCAGACAGCCATCCACATCCGTCAAAAATAATTTTATCTCTTTCATCTTTTCTTTTGTATTTCTCTCTTTATTCTGCGTCGGAGGGTGCCGAAGGCGAGAATGAGTTCCACCCTTGCGCCTTCAGCCTAATCTCTTCGCCATTGCGGCCAATCAGATTGCAGCCGTATTCCTGCTTCGTGATATGACCTATAATATATAGGTCCTCAATCGGAATCAGCTTCTCGTAATCGTCTAGAGAACAGGTAAATAGCAGCTCATAATCTTCGCCGCCGTTCAGCACGCAAGTGACGATATTCAGGTTCATCTCTTCTGCCAACGAAGCCGCCTGATAATCTATCGGAAGCTTGTCTTCGTAGATGCAGCAACCTACTCCCGATTGCGAGCAAATATGCATCAGTTCGGAGGACAGACCATCACTAATATCCATCATCGCAGTCGGCTTTATTCCGGCTTTCCGCAATGCCTCAATCATATCGCGCCTTGCCTCTGGTTTCAGTTGGCGTTCCAGTAGATATTCGCGGCCTTGGAACTGCAGCTCTGCTTTCTCATCTGCTTGCGCCACCAGTTTCTCGCGTTCCAGTAGTTGCAAACCCATATAGGCCGTGCCCAGGTTGCCGCTCACGCAAATCAGGTCATTCAGTTTTGCCCCATCGCGATAGACGATATCCTTCGCGGCAGCCACGCCCAGACAAGTGATCGAAATGGTCAAACCGGTCATCGAAGCGCATGTATCACCACCAACTATATCTACATTATATCTCTCGCACGCCAGGCGTATACCCGAGTAAAGCGCCTCAATATCTTCCACCGAAAAACGCTTGCTAATACCCAGAGAAACAGTTATTTGCGTCGGTGTTCCGTTCATCGCATAGATGTCCGAAAAATTGACAACCGCCGCCTTGTAGCCTAAGTATTTCAAGGGCACATATTCCAAGTTAAAATGAATACCTTCCAATAGCAAATCGGTCGTTACCAAGGTCTGAGGCAACTCGCCCTTCCCTTTAGGGAGGGGTTGGGGGTAGGCCTGTATCACTGCGCAATCGTCGCCAACGGCCTTTTTTGTCGAGGCTTGTTGAGGCTTCAGGTCTTTCGTCAATTGCTTGATCAAGCCGAACTCTCCTAGTGTAGAAATTTCTGTACGAGCCATATTATTCCAAATTAACGCGCAAAGATACTACATTTTTTTTGAATATGCAAGTATGAACATGTTTTTTTGGAATATTGTACAAATGTTTGTACATATCAACTTTTTTCCACAACTTTGCACCGAATATGTGTAAGAGAAAGCACACTCATTATCTGTATTATATACTATGTATATAATACTAACAAAATAATACACCAAATTTAGTGCGTTATAAGTGCGTTATAAGTGCGTTATAAGTGCGATATAAGTGCGATATAATCGAGACAATCACAACTCAAATTCTATACGATCATGACTAAAAAACTACTTCTTTTTGTGGCTGCTATCTGCTGTGCAACACCTGTTTACAGGCCAACTCCTCATCATCCGCAACGGCCACACCTACAACGCTACGGGACAAGAAATCAAATAAACATTACACATTCAACAAAAAGAACCTCTTCGACCGCTCATTTTTTGTGTATTTTTTTTCTTCTGCTAAGAAAAAACACTAAATATTTGCATATATCAGAAAAAAGCAGTACTTTTGTAGGCTTAATTTGCAGTATTGTGCACCTTCGTGCACCACGAACAGAAAATAAATATTTTTATGATTGAGTATATCAAAGGAAAATTGGCCGAACTGAACCCGACAGCGGCCGTAGTTGAAGCAGCGGGCGTGGGCTACTGGATTGCAATCACTCTGCCTACCTACTCTGCCCTCATCGGCAAAGAGGAACAAGAGGTCGTTCTCTACACCACCGAAATTATCCGCGAGGACACACACGAACTCTACGGTTTCACCGACCGCGGAGAACGGGCGCTCTTCGATATGTTGATGACCGTTAGCGGCGTAGGCGCAGCCACGGCCAGAATGATTATGTCTGCTTTCACGGCGGAAGAACTGCGCATGCTCATTGCTACTGGCAACGCCAAGGGTATGGCAAAAGTCAAAGGCCTCGGACCAAAAACGGCCCAACGCATCATCGTCGATCTCAAAGACAAAGCCATCAAACTCGATTTGGGCGGAGACCCGACTGAAATCCCGATGTTGGACGTTGAAGTCGAAAGTGGAATCAAGGCCGAGGCTGTCAGTGCCCTGACCATGCTTGGCTTCGCTGCCAATGCGAGCGGAAAGGCAGTGGACAAAATCCTCAAAAACGATCCTACGCTCAAGGTCGAAGCGGTCATCCGCGAAGCCCTCAAAATGCTGTAATCCTTCCACATTACACATTACACATTACACATTACACAATAAACATCAAACGCCTACTCTCCATATTGTTTGTCGTTCTGTTGCTGCCTTTGGCTGTGACAGAGGTCTTCGCGCAAAAAACGCTGAAGGAACTCGTTGCGGAAGAAAAAGCCCAAAAGGAGAAGGAGAAAGCCGAGCGCGAGGCGCAAAAAGCCGCTCGTGAAGAGCAGCGCAATAGGTCCAAGAACAACACTACTGCTGCAGAGGGAACTACTCCAGAAGAGGCCGCAGACTATGTCTCCGAAACAGACACGGCCATTTGGGCGCCTACGCGCGTTAAACAACTCGGCGCGCAGAACTACGGTGAACTCACTCAACCTACTTCCTCGCTCGACTTGCGTGATCCGGCCAATGTAACCACTTCCGTGGAGTATCAGCCGGAAACAGGATGCTATATCATTCGCACCAAGATTGGCGATACCGATGTCACTACGCCATACATGTTGACGCAAGACGAATACAATCAGTACGCCGAACGCCAACTGATGCAGAAATACTGGCAGCAAAAGATTGGCGAAGTAGAACATAACAACGAGAAGAAATTCGACATCACCGATATGAAGTTCAATATCGGACCTGCCGACAAAGTGTTTGGTCCCGGTGGTGTCTCACTCAAGATGCAAGGTTCGGCCGAATTGCTCTTCGGCTTCAAGCATCAGTATATCGCCAATCCTTCGCTCACACAACGAGCCCGAAACAACAATATCTTCGATTTCGACGAGAAGATTCAGGCTAGCATTCAAGGTAAAGTAGGTACACGACTCAATTTCAACCTCAGTTACAACACCGAGGCTTCCTTCTCCTTCGATCAGCAAAACCTGAAACTCAATTACAAAGGCGAAGAAGACGATATTATCCAAAGTATCGAGGCGGGTAATGTGACGATGGACCTCCCTAGTTCGCTCATTCGTGGTAGCAAGGCCCTGTTTGGTATCAAAACCAACCTCAAATTCGGCAAACTCAAGATCCAGGCCCTTGTTTCTCAGCAGAACAGCGAAGCCCAGACTGTTAGCAGCCAGGGCGGCGCACAAATGACTAAATTCGATATCAGCGGCGATAGTTACGATGAGAACCGCCACTTCTTCCTTAGCCATTTCTTCCGCGACCACTATGAAGCAGCCATGGCCACTGTGCCGTATATTGCTAGTGGAATCCAGATCAACAAAATCGAGGTGTGGGTAACCAACAAACGTGGCATGTATGAGCAAGCTCGAAATGTCGTCGCCTTTACCGACTTGGGTGAAAATAGTAGCCACTTGCAAATCGCCGCGTGGGGTGGAACGCCAACCGGCGCACCCGATAACAAGCAAAACGACCTTTACGATGCTATCCGCTCCACCGATTTCCGTAATATCCAACAGACCAGTGCCGCACTGGAAAATCTCAATGGAACGGGATTCGAGGGTGGTTTGGACTTCGAGAAGGTAGAATCGGCGCGACTGTTGAATAGTAGCGAATATACCATCAATAGCGCTTTAGGTTATATCTCGCTCAAGGCGGCATTGAATCAAGATGAAGTTCTTGCCGTAGCCTACGAATATACGTACAATGGCCAGGTTTATCAGGTCGGTGAATTCTCCACCGATGGTAGCGAAGAACTGCGCGCGCCTAACGCGCTAGCGCTTAAGTTGCTGAAATCTACAGCCAACTCGCCCGCACAAAAAGGACGAGGAACCTGGGACCTGATGATGAAGAATATCTATTCCTTGGGCGCAACTAGTATCAATGCCGACAAATTCGAATTGTACGTCACCTATCGCAACGACTCTGTCGGAACCGATGTCCAATACTTGAACGAAGGACCGATTAGCGGAAAACAACTCTTGCGCGTGATGAATCTCGACCGTTTGGATGCTAAGAACAATGCTTCGCCGGACGGACGATTCGATTTTATTGAGAATCTGACTATCTATACTTCCTCGGGCAAGATTATCTTCCCTGTTTTGGAACCGTTCGGTAGCCACTTAGCCTCAGCGCTCGGCAATGATCCACAACTGACAGCCAAATACTGTTTCCCCGAACTCTACGACTCAACACTCATCGTGGCGCAAGAGTTGAGCGAAAAGAACAAATTCCATCTGACTGGTAAATACAAGGGGACCAACGGTAGCGAGATTCGCCTCGGCGCAATGAATGTGCCGCGTGGTTCAGTTACTGTCACGGCGGGCGGTGCTACGCTGATAGAGAATGTCGATTATACCGTTGACTACACAATGGGAACTGTGACTATTCTCAATCAGTCGATTCTGGAATCCGGTACCAACGTAGATGTCAAACTCGAGAACCAGAGTACTTTCTCGATGCAACGCAAATCGCTCTTTGGAGCGCACTTGGAATACGAATTTACCAAAGACCTCGTGTTGGGTGGAACTATCATGCACCTACGCGAACGACCTCTTACAACCAAGGTAAACACTGGTTCCGAACCATTGGCTAACACGATCTGGGGTGTTAACGGAAGTTGGAAAACAGAAATGCAATGGCTGACCAATGCTATCGACAAGATTCCTTGGATCACTGCCACCGCACCTTCTACTTTCCAAATCAATGCAGAGTTTGCCCACTTGATTCCTGGCCACACCAGAGATGTCGGGGCCTTAGGAACAGCCTATATCGACGATTTCGAAAGCACCACCACCAATATTGACGTCCATTATCCGAGTTATTGGTTCCTTGCCTCTACTCCAACCACAATGGACGAATCCAAATTGGTCAACCAGGCCGATTACAACAAGAATCGTGCGCAACTGGCATGGTATTCGGTTGACCCGATTTTCGGTTATCCGCAAACCAACACTCCTGCCCATATCAAAAACGATTTGGCTGCTCTGAGCGATCACCGCACTCGTATCGTTTATCAGGACGAGATCTATCCTAACCGAGAGGAAGCTAGCAACGTGGATACCAAATTGCCGATTCTGAACCTCTCCTTCTATCCGGAGGAACGCGGGCAATACAATATCTCTGCTAGCGAAATTGGTTCCGATGGTAAATTGACTGACCCGAAAAAACGTTGGGGAGGTATGATGCGCCGACTGGATAATACCGATTTCGAGCGAGCCAACATCGAGTATATCGAATTCTGGATGATGGATCCCGCCCTGACCAACCCCGATGGTTACGAAGGCGAGATGTACATCAACTTGGGTGACATCAGCGAAGATATTCTTCGTGATGGAAAGAAGGCTTTTGAGCACGGACTTCCTGTTTCCGAGGCCGACCGTAGCAAATTGGATTCCACTATTTGGGGTTATGTTCCTCGTACCACTTCCACGGTGGTGGCCTTTAGCAACGAAAATGGTGCTCGCGAACGACAAGATGTCGGACTCAATGGTTTGAATAGCGACCAAGAAAAGAACTGGCCGGCATACAAACAATACCTGACTGATTTGCAAAGCCGCGTAGATGCTTCCGTTTGGAATGCTTGGGCTTCCGACCGATTCTCACCGCGTAATGACCCGGCCGGCGATAATTTCCATTACTACCGCGGTTCCGATTTCGACCAAGAGGAAGTTAGCATCCTCAATCGTTACAAGCATTTCAATGGTACCGAAGGCAACTCGCCTTCTACCGACCAGCAAACCGAATCATACGGTACAGCCGCCACGCTATCTCCGGATATCGAAGATATCAACATGGATAACACGTTGAACGAGTATGAGAAGTACTATCAGTACAAGGTTATCCTGCGACCGGATATGATGGAAGTAGGCCGCCAAAACATTACCGAAAAGAAAGTGCGCAAAGTTACTCTGCTCAACGGCGAGACACAAGAAGTCACATGGTATCAGTTCAAGATTCCTCTCCGCGGCGATAGTTCGTCTGTGCAGAAAGTGGGAAGTGTACGCAACTGGAAATCCATTCGATTCATGCGTATCTATCTTACCGGTTGCGAACATGAGACCCATTTGCGTTTGGCTACTTTGGATTTGGTTCGCGGCGAATGGAGACAATACACGCGCGATCTAGCACCGGTTGGCGTTGCTGTCAACACCGGGGCTAATATCAATGTGCAAACTGTCAATATTGAGGAGAACAGCACTCGTACGCCTATCAACTACGTTTTGCCTCCGGGAGTTAGTCGTCAGACTGATCCGGGCCAAGCCCAACTCATCGCGCAAAACGAGCAAGCCATGGTAATGCGTGTGTTCAATCTTAGTCCGCACGATGCTCGAGCTATGTACAAGAACACTGCGTACGACATGCGCCAATACAAGAATCTGCAGATGTTCGTTCACGCGGAGCAAATGAGCGAGATTGATCCCGAACTGAAAAACGGCGACTTGACCTGTTTCATCCGCTTGGGTGCTGACCTCCGCAACAACTACTACGAGTATGAGATTCCGTTGGTTCTGACCGAACCTGGGCAATATAACAACAATTCCGAGGCCGACCGAATGAAAGTTTGGCCTGAGGAGAATATGTTTGATTTCCCGTTGGAAGTACTGACCAAGGCCAAGACAGCGCGCAATCGCGCTAAACGCGCGGGCAACGAGGGCGTCAGCAACACCATCCCATATGTCATCTACGATGACGATTCGGGCAAACCTCAGAACAAGATTACTGTCCTGGGTAACCCGACTTTGGAAGATGTAGAAACCATTATGATTGGTGTGCGCAACAATGGTCAACACGATGCTACTGGTGAGGTTTGGGTCAACGAATTACGTCTGAGCCAGTTCAACGAGAAAGGTGGTATAGCGGCCATGGCCAATGCATCACTGGCTATTAGCGATATTGCGCAAGTCAATGTCGCAGGCCGCATGGAGACGGCTGGTTATGGTTCAATCGAATCAAATGTGTTGGATCGCAACATGGAGAATTTCTACCAGTTGTCGGTCAGCGCAGCTTTGGAAGGCGGACGCCTGTTCCCGGAGAAAGCGAAGATACAAATGCCACTCTACGTATCTTACACCAACGAAACCACTTCGCCCGATTACGACCCGTTGGATACGGATATTAAGTTGTCAGAGACTTTGGACGAATACGATGATAAACATCAACGCGATTCCATCAAGCAGATGTCGAATACCGTGCGTGAATCTACTTCGTTCTCGCTGACCAACATGAAAGTCAATATCCACTCCAAGAAGCGAGACATGTTCTACGACCCTGCCAACTTCTCTATTTCGGCTTCGTACAACAAGCAGGAAGAACGCTCTCCGGAGATGGAAACCAATTATACGACCGACCATAAGGGATCGTTCCAGTATTCCTACAACTTCAATCCGAAGCCATGGGAACCGTTCTCTAAAGTGGAGAAGGTCAAGAAAGTGAAGTTCTTGAAAGAGATGAACTTCTACTATTTGCCGCAATCATGGGCATTCAGCACCAATATGCACCGTACCTTCAGTCACATGAAGATGCGCGACTTAGCGGGTGTGGCTGTTGATGCGATGGACCTAACCTACAGCAAGGACTTCACGTGGGATCGTAACGTGGATATCAAGTACAACTTGACGAAGAATATGAAGTTCTCGTTCCAGTCGGCCATGAATGCGATTATTGACGAAGGCAAATATACACCGGAGATTTTGAATGGCCGCTATTTCGACGAGGAATTCAACCACGACAAATACGAAGCATGGAAAGATACTATTCAGCGCTCGTTGGCACGATTTGGTTCGCCATACACCTACCAACAAGTCTTCACTGCTAGTTGGAATGTACCGTTCAATCGTATTCCGTATCTCGACCCATTGACCGCCAACGCTTCGTACAACGCCACTTATAACTGGAATCGTACTGCCTCGACAACGTCAGGTCAAAACCTCGGTAACACTGTTAGCAGTTTGCAGTCATGGCAAGTGGACGGAGGTATCAATTTCGAGACTTGGTACAACAAGTCCAAATACTGGAAGCAGATGACGCAGCGTTACAGTGGACGTAGCGGTAAACGCAATTTCAAGGCGAAGACATATACTCAAACCGTAGCACTTAAAAAGGGAGAAGCTACTGAGATTACCCACCGCCTGAATAGTGAATTGCTTTCTATCACCGCGACCGATGCTAATGGAAAAAATGTGCCTGTCACTATTACTCCATCCGGCAACACCAAGGCCAAAGTGACATCTAAGATCGATTGCGAGCAAGTCAACCTCACCATCACCACGCGTGATCCTGACGATCGCACACCGGCACAAGTCGCGGGCGATATGTTTGCGTACATGGGAACGATGATTCGCCGTCTGCAAGTCACCTATCGCGAGACCAATTCCATGACCTTGCCTGGTTTTGAACCGGAAGCCGGATTTATGGGTCAACGCAAAGTGGATGGAGTCTATGCTCCTGGTTATGATTTTGCCTTCGGTTTCATTCCAAATGATATGGTAGAACGAGCCAAACAACATGGTTGGTTATCCGGCGATACGAGTGTTGTACAACCCGCCACTCGCGCGCATACGTCCGATTTGGACATCAAACTGACTCTGGAACCTCTACCTGGTTTCAAGATTCAGTTGAATGGGAAACGCTATTTGGCACAATCTAGTTCAATCATCTATAGCTACGACTACTTGCAAGAGAACATGACTGGTTCATTCAATATCACGCAAGTAGCTATCGGAACTATGTTTGGCCGCGTTGGCAAGCAAGAAGAAAACTTCGCAAATGCCACATACGACCAGTTCCTTGCTAACCGCGAGCTATTGACCGGACGAGTGCAGAAACAATACGAAGGAATGATTTTGCCTTCGACCGGATTTATGAGCAATATTCCTGCGGGAACGGTTTACAACCCAAGCAAGCATGGCCGTGTTAGCAGCAATTCGGCAGATGTGCTTGTTCCCGCTTTCCTCGCCGCATACACAGGTCGCGATGCAAGCAAGATGGATCTCAATCCATTCCTCGGGATATTGAAGATATTGCCTAACTGGAGTGTTACCTATGATGGTTTGGGTCGCTTGCCATGGATGCGCGACCACTTCAAATCTGTCACGCTGACCCACGCTTATACTTGTAAGTACGCTATTGGTTCGTACGGCAGCTATTCCACTTGGGTGGGAGCAGATGGATCGAACAAGATGTTGGGATTTGTACGCGACGTAACAACCGACAGCCCAATGCCAAGTTCAGCATACGATATCAGCAATGTGACGATTACAGAAGCATTCTCACCACTGATCGGACTCAACCTGACGATGAAGAATTCGCTCAATCTGAAGGCCGAATATCGCAAGCAACGCAACTTGGCGCTGAATGTAACTAGCGTACAACTGACTGAAGGTCACACCGACGAATTCGTTATTGGTGGTGGTTATACCATCAAGAATCTGAACTTCATCACCAAGAAGAAAGATGGTGGACAGAAGAAAGTAAGCAACGACCTCAAATTGCAAGTGGACGTATCATACAAAGACGTGAAGATGTTGCTTCGCAAAGTGGAAGAAGGCATCACACAGGCTTCTTCGGGCAACAAAGTATTTGCTATCAAGATTTCGGCAGACTATGTACTGAGCCAGAAGATCAACTTGCAATTGTTCTACGACCACCAAGGCACTACTCCGCTTATCTCGACTAGTTATCCGGTCAAGGCGGACAATGTAGGTTTGAATATCAAACTCATGTTGACACGATGAGAATAGGAATCATTGGACCTGAATCGACCGGCAAAAGTACGCTTGCCCAGCATTTGGCTCAAGAGTTAGGCGGAACACTGATTCCCGAATATGCCCGAGAATATGTGGCGAAGAAAGGGACTCCGGAAGTTACATGGGACGAGTTGTGTCGTATTGCTAAACTGCAGATTCAGGAAATGACTTCGCTAGAATCGTCCGAAGCGAAAGTGGTTATCTTCGACACCGAACTGATTATTACCAAGGTATGGTTCGACTATGCTTTCGGACGCGTGCCAGATTGGTTAGAAGAGGCTATCAAAAAATATCCGATGGACAAATACTATTTGTGCCAACCGGATATTCCTTGGATTGCCGATCCTACGCGCTCCAATGGTTCGGACCAAATTCGTTGGGAACTATATCATCGTTACGAGCAAGAAATTCAGCAACTCGGCATTCCCTATCAGGTTATTCAACATACTTGTTGAAATATGCTCTCAGTTGCGCCTCGTCTGCAATGATTTTGCGTAATTGTTCCAGTCGTAGAGCGTTTGAAGAATCGACGAACCACAAGTGCAAATAACCTCCGTAACCGTATTTCTCCTTTAGATGCGCAACCATTCTCTGGTAGTGTTCCTCGCGGCTCAATTGCGGATAATGGTCAAAACCAAATTGTATGGTTCGGCGAATGATGGATTCGGCCTCAATATATCTGTCTGCTTCCGCTACTATTCGTCCATAAAGCGACCTCGGCGCATGGTCTGATGACGCGCGGTGGTCTTCTGCGGCTTGAGCCATCGTCTCTATCTGCTCGAGAGAAAACCAACGCAATAGATTTTTATCCTCACGGATGATTCGTCCGGAAACGATGTGGTGTTGATCGCGTCCTTCGCACAATCCAGTATCGTGATAGGCTGCAATAACATATGCCATCTGCTCATCTGCGCTGTTTTGGCGTGCCAGCTCCAACGACTGACGAATCACCAAATCCGCATGATCACGCTGATGAGCTGCATCAAAATGGTCATAACGCGGCAGAATCTCGCTTTCTATATATGCTTTCAGTTCGCTATCCATACTTATTTCAGTTCTGCTGAATCCAGAAGAATAGTTACCGGTCCATCGTTGATAAAATCCACCTTCATATCTGCTCCAAAACGCCCGGTCTCTACTTGCAGGCCATATGCATCGCGTAGTTGTTGATTGAAATAGTCATAGAGTGGTTCTGCCGTTTCCGGACGCGCTGCACGAATAAAACTCGGGCGATTACCTTTTCTGCAATCTGCATAGAGCGTGAATTGCGAAATGCTCAAAATTGAGCCTTGCACATCTGCCAGACTTAGATTCATTTTGCCTTCCGAATCTTCGAAGACACGCATCTGTGCCACTTTTTTCGCCATCAGGTCAGCTTCAGTTTGGGTATCACCTTCGGTAATACCAACCAAAATCATAAACCCGCGACCTATTTTTCCGGTCACTTGATTCTCAATGCGCACTTCCGCGCGCGAACAACGCTGAACAACTACTCGCATATTATACAATAAAAACCTCACGTGAAAGCAAGCTCTCAGATGAGGTTTTGTTTTTGTCTTGTGATCCATGCAGGATTCAAACCTGCAACCCCCACATCCGTAGTGTGGTACTCTATTCAGTTGAGCTAATGGACCATTGAAAAGAAGCGGTGCGGACGAGACTCGAACTCGCGACCTACGGCGTGACAGGCCGGTATTCTAACCAACTGAACTACCGCACCAGTGGTTGTTCCTTTCAAAAGCGGGTGCAAAAGTACTGCTTTTTTTTGACATGACCAAATTTTTGAGCAACTTTTTTTCAAAAAAGTGCATTTGAGTTAAAAACAGCACGGGGCAGACCCGTATTTTCCTAGGTTATAGAGGATTTTCTGGCAGAGAGCTTATTCTATTTCACTTCTGCGCCTTGACCGCTTGATGCGCAGCCTTCTGGGTGAGACGTCGCTGAGCACGCGTCATCTCCGCACTTTTATACTTATTGCGTCGTACGTCCTTTCCCGTTAGGAACTCATACCATACGCACGCAGCCGTGTAACGGCCATAAACATAATTCAGATGATAGCCATCGCGACAAAGCGTGTCTCCGAGTTTGGTATTTCGGGCATTCTGGATGGCTGCTCCGCAAGGAATAATTGGCAAATAGTGAGGTGCAATCTGCGATTTCGTACAAACCAAGATACTATCCCACATTTCCCGTTGGTCATTATGGTAACGCGGATAAGCAGGATGAGTGGCATCTTGGCTATAGGCCCACGTTTGCATCCAACATATTTGCGCATTAGGTTGATAAGCGCGGACAGTATCTATCAACATGGTGAGCCATGGTTCGTAAGTACCTCTAATTCCACTGTCATGGCTAGCTTGCTGCAACGAGATATAGTCGTATCTACCATCCTTGAGTGCTTGGCGCAGACTGATAGTATCTTTCACTAGACGCGGCTTAACATTCGTACATACGCGATGAGAATAAGCGGCTTGGTCTTGCTGCAGAAACTGCGCATGCTGCTCCAACGAACAACCGCCATAATAGAGATTATGCACTTCTACCTCAATGCCCTTTTCAGCACACAGTGGCACTAACTCTTGTTCTACTGCGTCCCATGAGAAACTGTTACCGATACAGAGGACGCGAATCAGCAATATGATACTAATGAGCTTCAAGCCAGTTCTCTCCTACTCCACATTCTGCTATCAGCGGCACAGACAGATGAACCGCATTCTGCATTTCGCTAACTACAATCTCGCGAACACGTTCTATCTCCGCTTTAGGCACGTTGAAATTCAATTCATCGTGAACTTGCATTATCATTTGTGTCTTCAGGTTTTCCTCTTTCAGGCGACGATGAATGCTTACCATAGCCATCTTGATAATATCAGCCGCCGTGCCTTGTATAGGCGCATTCACAGCGTTTCTCTCTGCAAACGAACGAACAGTAGCATTGTGCGAATTGATGTCTGGCAAGTAGCGCTTGCGACCAAAGAGTGTCTCTGCATAGCCTTTTTGGCGGGCAATCTCCTTCTGCTGCTCGATATAACTGATGACGCGCGGGAAGGCCGCAAAATAGTCGTCTATCAGTTGCTTGGCTTCACCACGGCTGCAATCCAGTTGTTGAGCTAAACCAAAAGCCGAGATTCCATAGATAATACCGAAATTGGCCGTTTTGGCACGACGACGTTGGTCCTTGCTGATTTGCTCAATCGGCAATCCAAAGATGCGCGACGCCGTTGCTGCGTGGATATCCTGTCCTTCTCGAAAAGCTCGCAACAGATGCTCATCTTGACTGAAATGGGCCATCAGTCGCAACTCAATCTGGCTATAATCGGCACTGAGAAACAAACAGCCTTCGTCTGGAATAACTGCCTCACGTATCAATTTGCCTCGCTCACTACGGATGGGCAGATTCTGCAAATTAGGATTGCTGCTAGACAAACGACCGGTAGCCGTTACCGTTTGATTGTAGGTCGTATGTATCTTTCCATCCTCTGCTATATAACTAGGGAGCGTGGAAACATAAGTCGTGACGAGTTTCTTCAACTCTCTATAGTCTAGGATTTTTCCAATGACAGCATGGCGATCCTTCAGTGCGACTAGCACTTCTTCGGAGGTAGAATACTGACCTGTTTTCGATTTCTTGGCCTTCGGATCCAGTTTCAGTTTGTCGAACAGCAATTCACCCACCTGGCGTGGACTGTTGATATTGAATGTCTCGCCTGCTAACTCATATATCTCTTGCTCCAATTGTTCCAGCTCCGCAGTCAGTTGTTTCTCTGCCTCATGCAGTTTGCTGACATTGATGCGCACTCCCGCTGCTTCCATCTCACGCAAGACAGATACCAACGGCAATTCCACATCTTGATACAGATTCCATAAATCCGTATCCGCTTTCAGTGCGTCCCAATCGGGCGCTTTATAAGGATTGTAGGCTACCTCAGGATTGAGCAGATATTGGCAAAGCCGCGCCTCAGTTTCCTCTTGAGGAGTCAGTTTCGGAGCCTCCGGTTGTAGTTGAACGTCATTGGCAGAGGCATCTTCCGTACCCGCAAACAAATCCAACATGCCCGTGTCTGCCTGCACTTTCTTCTTTGGTGCAGTTATCGGGGCACTCTGTGTATTCGGGCTCAGTTTCTTCAACAGTGTATTGAATTCCAACTCCTGATAAATACTCGTCAGTGCGTCTATATTTGGCTCTTGTTTGGTCAGTTGCGCCTCGTCTAATGCTATCGGCACATCCGTGCGAATAGTCGCCAGGAATTTGGAGAAACGGATATCCTCCGCCTGTGACTCCACTTTTTGGCGCAAAGCGCCTTTGATCTGGTCCGTATGTTCTAGCATGTTCTCTATTGAACCGAACTGCTGCAGCAACGCCACCGCGGTTTTCTCTCCTACGCCTTTGCAACCGGGTATATTGTCACTGGCGTCGCCCATCAGTCCCAACAGATCAATCACTTGAGACTGTGATTCCAGTCCATATTTCTCACAAACCTCTTTAGGCCCGAGAATTTCGAATCCTCCTGTATGACGAGGACGATACATTCGAATACGATCGGTCACAAGTTGACCATAATCCTTATCCGGTGTAGCCATATAGACCTCAAATCCCGCTTTCTCTCCCTGCTGAGAGAGTGTACCGATAACATCATCCGCTTCAAATCCAGACACTTCCAGTACAGGAATATTCATTGCTTCAAGCACACGTTTGATGATGGGCACTGCGCGACGAATATCTTCCGGTGTTTCCTCACGCTGCGCCTTATACTGCTCGAAAGCCTCATGACGAAATGTAGGCCCGTGAGGGTCGAAGGCAACGCCTACGTGCGTAGGATTAACCTTGCGAAGCAAATCATCCAACGTCACCACAAAGCCGAAAATGGCAGATGTATTCTCACCACGACTATTCATTCGCGGAGCGCGAATAAAAGCGTAGTAGGCACGATAAATCATCGCATAAGCATCTATCAGAAGGAGTGTTTTCATATATTACCAGTCTATAGGTTGTTGGCCAAATTTGATTAGATAATTGTTAGCAGCGCTGAAATGTCCACATCCATCAAATCCGCGATATACCGATAGGGGCGATGGATGCGATGTTTGCAGCACCAAATGTTTATGGCGGTCAATAAACTGCCCCTTACGCTGCGCATACGATCCCCATAGCATGAAAACCAGATGTTCCCGCTCCCGATTCAATGCTGCAATGGCAGCATCGGTCAGTTCTTCCCAACCTTTCCCCTGATGACTTCCGGCCTTGTGTGCCTCCACTGTCAGTGTGGCATTCAGTAGCAACACCCCCTGCTCCGCCCATCGACGCAAATCGCCACTCTCGGGAATAGGCTTGCCCAAATCACGATGAATTTCCTTGTAGATATTGACCAGCGAAGGAGGTATCTGCACTCCTTCTGGCACCGAAAAACTCAGTCCCATAGCTTGCCCATCCTCATGATAAGGATCTTGGCCGATGATAACTACCCTAACTCGGTCGAATGGGCACGAATCAAAGGCATTAAAAATCAGACCTGCAGGCGGAAAGCACCTACGGGTCTGATACTGTTGGCGCACATACTGCGTTAGGAGTTCGAAATAAGGCTTGTCAAACTCCTGTTGTAACACGCGCTGCCAAGATGGATCTATTCGAACTTGCATTAATCTACCACAAGCATTGCATCTCCGTAATCACCAAATCGATAACCTTCGTTTACTGCCTCTTCATAGGCATGCATCGTTTCTTCATATCCTGCGAAAGCAGCCACCATCATCAGTTGGCTCGATTGGGGCATATAGAGATTGACGAAGAATGTGTTAGCAGCCGAGAAAGTGTAAGGCGGGAAGATGAACCTATTGGTCCAACCGTCGTAAGCTTTCAGTTGTCCACTTGCACCGGCTACATGTTCCATCGCACGCATCACTTCTGTGCCTACCGCACATACTCGGCGTTGCTGCAGATGTGCGTTATTAACGGCATTGACCAAGCGCTCGGAGAGAATAATCTGCTCCGATTCCATCTTGTTCTTGCTCAGATCCTCGACGTCAATATCTTTGAATACACCCAACGAGACATGGCTTGTTAGGAACTCGGTCTCAATGCCACGAATCTCCATACGCTTGAGAAGTTGTTTGGAGAAATGTAAGCCTGATGCAGGAGCGGCTACTGCACCTATCTTGCTAGCGAAAATAGTCTGATAACGTTCTTCATCCAGTTTCTCTATAGGCAGATCATGGAAAGTTTCACGGTATTTCTCCAATGTATCCGGTTCCATCGGACGATGGATATAGCGGGGCAGTGGAGCTTCGCCCAACGCGTACAAACGAGGAACAAACTCATCGTTGTCATAGTCCGTCAAGAAGCGAAACGTACGACCGCGACTTGTCGTATTGTCGATTACCTCAGCCACGATGGACGAGTCTTCGTCGAATGTAATCTTATTACCAATACGTATCTTACGAGCAGGATCCACCAACACATCCCAATAACGCGACTGGTGGTTCAACTCACGAAGCAAGAATACCTCAATTAGCGCGTTGGTTTTCTCTTTATGACCATAAAGGCGAGCGGGGAAAACCTTGCTATCATTGAATACGAACAAATCTCCCTCTTCGAAATATTGAACGGTATCCGTTACCATCTTATGCTCTATTTCACCCGTCTTGCGGTGCAATACCAACAGTCGCGAATCATCGCGATAAGGCAGAGGGAATTGGGCAATCAACTCTTCAGGCAGTTTAAACTTAAACTGGCTGAGTTTCATATCATTCGCTTTGTACATATTCGTAGTTGTTCATTTGTTCTAAAAATTGGTCAACTGTCATACAGTCTTCCACGTGAATATTTCCGACCCTTGTACGGCGTAATGCCGTTAGATAGGCACCTGTTCTCAGTCGTTCGCCTATATCGCGAGCTAATGCGCGTATGTATGTTCCCTTTGAGCACACCACGCGAATTGTCAGTTGCATCTGTTCTGCATCAAAATTCAGCGCCTCTATCTCATCTATCACCAACAGTCGAGGTTTTAGTTCCACTTCCTCGCCTTTGCGAGCAAACTCATAAGCACGCTTGCCATTGATTTGAATGGCGGAGAAGATAGGCGGTATTTGCCATTGTTCTCCCTTAAAAAGCGGTATAGTCTCGTCTATCAGTTGACGCGTGATGTGACTGGTCGGATAGGTAGCATCCACGGGTCGCTCCATATCGTACGAAGGAGTGGTTGCGCCTAGTTGCAACGTAGCTACATACTCCTTCACATCATACTGCAGTTTGTCAATCAATTTGGTTTTCTTTCCTGTACAAACTACCACAACACCTGTGGCTAGCGGATCCAACGTACCAGAATGACCTACTTTCAACTTTTTGCGACCTAACTTCTTGCACAACTGGTGACGCACCTTAGCCACCAAGTCGAACGAAGTCCAACGCAAAGGCTTGTCAAATGCCAGTATCTCCCCTTCTATAAAATCCCACATCCGATCAGCACAAAGTAGTTATGATAGCGAAACAACCAATGATAGCGCAATAGATTGCAAACCAAATCAGTCGCTGACGGCGAACTATCTCTATCATAAATCGGCAAGCAAAACAACCGGTAGCAAAAGCTGCCAGAAAACCAACGACCGCAGGTACTACGCCCAACTCGCTTGTCATTTCGCCTTGTAGCAGTTTCATAGTATCCAGTAGTGCTTCGCCTAGAATAGGGATCAATACCATTAAGAACGAGAACTGAGCCACATTCTCCTTTTTGACACCACACAGCAAACCTGTGGCTATCGTACTTCCCGAACGACTCAAGCCAGGTAGCACAGCGCATGCTTGCGCTATACCGATAATGATGGCATCTTTGTAAGTTACTTCATGTCCTGCCCCTTGACGCTTGCGTTGAAGCCATTCACTCAAAGCTAATAGCAATGCCGTGATTAGCAGACAAACACCTACCAGCAATAGTCCATTCCCGAAAAAGGCCTCGACCTGATCCTTGAAGAACATGCCTACAACGAAAACTGGGATCATGGATACCAATATCTTTGCCACATAGTCCTTCTCTGCATTCCAGCGTATTGTAGAAAACGTCCCTTGGAATAGTTTAGCCACCTCACGCCATAATATCACTAACGTAGAAAGAACGGTAGCAACATGCACAAGAATAGCAAACGTCAAGTTCTCTTCACCCGATGTGCCAAGCAGAGCATGTCCAATTTCAAGATGGCCAGAAGAAGAAACAGGCAAGAACTCAGTCAGTCCTTGCACAATTCCTAATATCAACGCCTGTAACCAATTCATTTCTTCTTAGCACGAAAAAGAATGGCAAATATCATACACACAAACCCGAACAATGAAATCATCGGGCCCAAGGTGATACGACGAAAAGAGAAGATATCCGGATTATATACTTCTCCGGAAGGTTCACCAGCCATTAGGAAGAAACCGATAACGATGATAACAACCGAAATGGCAATTAGTATCAAATTCAGTTTAGGAAGACTCTGTTTCATAATTCTGTACTTTTTCGCGATTATACCTCGTACAGGGTATTATTGTCCATGCGAATATAACGCCCCGTGGCTATCATAGATGCCAACCAAGTTATAAACAATCCCGAACACAGCACTACTACCGACACAAAGGTGATATTTTGCCATGTGGGAGGGAATAGCAATACGCCTAGACGAACTTCCACATAATAAACAACTCCACTTAGAATAGCCAAGGCGGCCAAACCGGATAAGAATCCCATCAGCATATTGCGCCATACGAAGGGACGACGCGTTACCCATGATGTAGCCCCTACTAGCGTCATTGTATTGATGATGAAGCGCTTTGAGTAGATCTGCAAACGAATAGTATTTACTATCAATGCTAGCGACACCAAGAGCAATACAAGAGCCACCACCAACAAAATAAGTGAAAACTCATGCACATTGCTGCTCATTAGATCTGCTAAGTCACGCGGATAGATTACATCTGTTACATAAGGCAGATTCTGCAGATTGGAAGTCAGCACATCCAGACTGTCAGTATTGCTGTAACTATCCGTTGGATGAATCTCATAACTGGCAGAGAGTGGATTGTAGCCTAAGAACGCGCTTGGATCTTCTCCTAAAGAACTAATGTGTTCTTCTAGAGCCTGCTCACGCGACACATATCTATAACTACTGCAACTGCTGCTAGCATCCAACATCTGCTCTAGACGCGCACATTGGGCGCTGTCAGCCTCCTGTGCCAATACCGCCGTAATGGTAATGTTCTCGCGCATGCGCGTAACAAGCGCTCCTGCAGAGAGCAGGAGCACACATTCCAAGCCTATTAGGCACAATACTAATGAGACACTAACGGCGGAAGTTAGATATGAGTTACGAAATCGATGTTTCCGCATTTAATACTCCCAGAGGTCTTGTTCGAAATTCAGCAGTTCCTCGGCAATACGAGCCTGCTCCTTCTTAACATCAGCCTCTGTCCTAGCATAATCAGGAATCCAACGGTTATACATGTTTCCTTCACCTACTATATAACTGGTGTAGAGGTGTTTCTGGAAGAACTCGTCAAACGTAACACGTTTTACCTCATTGCGGTTAGGTATCGCATACTGCATAGCCAAATACGGACGCAATGCATCAAATGGTACCCAGAACATAATCGACTCACGCAACGACCCCATGATATTGGTACTGTCACGAGTGGAAATCTTATCCGACTGCAACGGAGCAATACCCATAATCTTGGTATGCAAACGAGATGTGTGTTTGTCGAAGAACACCACTTCCTGAATCAAATATTTCAACTGATTCTTAACCAGTTTCTCAAATGGATAGAAGTGGAAGGACAACTCATCTGCCACGCTATCATAGTGAACGAGCATAGCATCCGACGAACTGATATCGAAGTGAGTCGGATCGTCCGAATAGTCTGCTAGAGGGTCATCTGCCATGAACATCGTCGGCAACACTTCACGCGGAATAGGCTGCTGTTTGAAGTCTGGTTTGATAGTCTCCATGTTTTTCTCATAGATAGGAAGACCATCTACTACGGCATCCGTAATCACCTTGAACAAGTTACGATAATCTGCATCATCCGACTTTGTTGGGAAATACAGTTGATAGTTCTGCTTATAGCGCATATCGATTATACGATACACATAGCGTGCCCAAATAACGTCATCAATACGATGATCTACCATCACGATGGTATCATGCGCTTGCGAGAACTCTGCCGTCTGGATACGTGCACTACCTACCTCGTCGAAGAACGAGACAACTTTGTGTTGAGCTTGTGCTGTTACTACGCCGAGCACCAAGCATGCGATAATACTGATTTTCTTTAACATATTATTTAAGGTATTAATTCAGCGATAGAGGAATTGGCGACAAACGTACTTGTCTTCCATCCGGGCCTTGAGCACGGATATCCGTTATAACGACGATGGCACCCATTTTCAGTTTACTCAAACGATCTCTTTGATCTTGCGTGAATTTTGTACCACGGGCCTCTGTCAGCACACCATTGATATTCACTTTGAAACTAGTTACTTGGAACGGCAAATCAAGCAGACCATCAGGACCATACGAAGCAATCACTCTTGCATCCGGATTCAACAACGCTCCACGCGAGATATTTCCATCCGAGTACTCATTTTCACCCGATTTGAAGTATGCTCCTGGTTTCGGCAATGCTTTCACGCGATAGTCACGACTACCCATCGATTGCATTCTGCCATCCAGTTCTGCCGACACGCTGATCGTTACAGAACGTGTGCCGTCGCCCGGTTTGATAATCCAGAAGCCACCACTTTGATGGGCAGAAGCACCATTCACCGACACGCGTACTTTATCATTCGATATCCCAGGTACCGAGATAGAGAACTTGTTGTCATATCCACGATACATGATATTCAGGTCGTTGTTCGAGATAGTTACAGAAGGTTCTCCTACAGTATATTCACTCGCGAATGGCAGATTCTCCATCTCACCCGTTGATGGATTTTGATAGGCAATCCAACCGGAATATTTGCGAACTCCTACACCAACAGCAGGCACCTCATACAATCCATGATCATTAATACGCTGACCCTCGATATAATACTCGGGACGTTGAGTCGAGTCAATAGCGGCCAAGATAATCTGCGCTGTATAACGACCGCCACGAATCACATAGTTCGAATTAGGTATCACGTACGCGTTCAGTTTATTTACGCGCAAGTCACCTGCATCAGTCTGATCCATCAGGTATTGAATGATCTCACTCTCGGTCGAACGAACATCATTCTGCATCTTCGTCAAGATGGTAATGGACGCGCCTACAGGCATACCTTCGAAAATAGCTATTTCCCAATCACAAGAGTCTTTCTCGTGAGAGTTATAACCACGCTCCGTAGCCAGTGTCTTAGTAATAGAGTTACGCAACTCAAAGTTGTTCTCTGCCAAACTGGCAGCATAGTCACGATAGTAAGCTACCACTTCCTTCAATTTGCGACCATTTGCTCCATTATTTTGTACGATGGCGTATTGAGCCGTTACGTCCAGGTTGGAATTTCCCTCTATGTGTAGTGTAGGGTCTTCGCCATTAGCTCTGCGCTCTTCTACTTTTGACTTACCATCAGCCAAAATAGCTATCTGTTCCTTAAAATCTTGAATAAAGTTGTACAACGAGTCTGCACGCAGTTTGATCTCCTGAGCTTTTGCATACCATTCTTTTGTTTTCTCAGGATTGTCTGCATTAGCTTGTTTGAAGTCCATATACAACTTCTCATTACGCGTTTGAGAAGCCTCAATCGTTGAACGCAGACTGGTATCTACCAACGTAAAACCATTCAAGATATCCGTACTTACGTTCAACGCCAACATGGCGGTGAGCACCAAGTACATCATACCTATCATCTTTTGTCTCGGGGTTTCCGGACAGTTCTTAGCTCCACCCATTTCTGAAGTGTTTTAGTGTTTGTTTCTAAAGCTACTTTTGTTAATAAATCTTATGCAAGTGCATTCAGCATATTGCCGTAAATCGAGTTCAAATCAGCCACTTGCTTATTCAGTTTCTTCGATTCTGCCACAAACTCATTTTGTGCCTCTGCAGCCTCGCGTGTAGCAGCTGTAACCGACTTCTGTACATCCACTTGCTCCTTGACAGCAGCAGCTTGTGTATTCACAGCCTCTACCTGTGCATTAACGGCTTTTACCTGAGCCTTAACAGCCTCAACATGCTCGTTCAATGCTTGTAGTTGCAGTTCGTATACCGAATTCAGCGATGCCAATTTCTGATCTACCAACTCTACGCCCGACTTGTATGCTTGGGTGCCGGCGACAACGTGCTTCATGTCTTCGGTTACCTGTGCATAAGTTCCCGACAAATCGGTTGTTACTTGTGCAAACGAATCGGTAGCAGATGTAGCAGCCGACAATTTGGTTGTATATTCCGTAGTAGCAGCCTCTGCAGCAGATAATTTCTCACCTAGTTTAACGCCTGTCTGAGCCACTTTGCCCAATTCGCTGAACTGAGCGGCTGTCTTAGCCAAATCAGCTATACCGTCTTTCAGAGCTTGCAGGTCTTCATCTTTGATAGCAGGTACATCTGCACGTTTTTTGCCACCCGAGATGCCATCTGCACCAATTGGAGCACCATCTTCTACACCTGCACCAAGCAAAGTAGGACGAGGTTGATGCGATTTCTCCTCCAACAACTCTGGCTTAGTTCCGTACTCTAACAATTGTGGGAACACATTCTCCCAGTGGAACTCTGGATGCGGATGTTCCAATGTTCCTATCAAGAACAAGAATGCCTCGGTAAACATACCAATCATCAGCACCGTGCTTGCACCCGGCCAGTGTAGGATCTTAAACAATGCACCGACAATAACGACAGATGCGCCTGCCGAATAAACGATGTTTACGACATCTTTGCCCTGATAAGATCCATACCAATGCATGAATCGTGCGCCTAAACCTTTCTTAGTTTCTGTAGCCATAGTTGTTTACAACTTAAAAAAATTGATTATTTCAGTTAATTGATTTTTCTTTTTTTTATTCACCAATGTACGAGCGTACGCAACGGAAACCGATGTACGGACGACTCTCGTACTGATACTCATAGGTGCGAACACCGCACTGCATAAAGTAACTGATATCCTTCCAGCTACCACCCTTCACAATCTTACGTTTCAGGATGTCCGGATCAGCCTTGCGGGCCATGTAACTGTAATCCGGATTCAAATCGTGAATATGCGTATTAGCTGCGCTTTGATAAGCCGAATTGGTCCACTCTGATACGTTTCCTGCCATGTCGAACAGACCGAAATCATTCGGACGATACTGAGCCACCTTCATAGTAGTAGTACCGGTATCGTCGTTGTAAGCACCACGATAAGGCTTGAAGTTAGCGAAGAAGCAGCCTTTGCCGTCACGAGCGTAATTGCCACCCCAAGGATACATAGCCATCTTGCGGCCGCCACGAGCAGCATACTCCCACTGTGCCTCTGTCGGCAGACGATACTCATTCACCTCTGTAGTTGAATACTGATTGAACAGTTTCGTACGCCAGTTACAGAACGCATGAGCTTGTTCCCACGTAACACCTACTACAGGATACTCAGCGTAACCCGGGTGTTTGAAGTACATATGGAGCAGAGGATCATTGTACGAGAACTGGAAGTCACGCGCCCAAACCAATGTATCTGGATAGATACAGATAATCTTCTCTGTCAGCAGGTCTTTCGGCTCACGCAGAGGACGATAGATGGTCGAATCGTGAATAGCACCAATCTCATCAACCCAGAAAGTATCCACACGTGCGGTGGCACCCTTTGGATACGAACTGGTAGCCACATCAAACTTATTGCGTTGTGGTAGCGCCTCGTCCATGTTTACCCAGTTGTAACGATAGTGTAAATAGCTGGTCTTCAGCGTTCCATCCGAATAGAACATCGAAGACAAAGCATCAACTATATCTTCCTCCTTACTATCCCAAGGCACTTTCTTACGCCAGTCCAGACGGAAGTTTTCCTCGTCGAAATCTTCGTCTTTAGGCTGAATAGCATAATCTGTCATACCTGCAGCTACCAAGTTGGTCAACGCAATTGAGTCGCGTACCCAGTTGACAAACTGACGATACTCATTGTTGGTAATCTCGGTTTCATCCATCCAGAACGCATCCACAGTTACCATAACAACATTGTCAGGTTGCTCAAATACAGCAGATTGAGTGTTAGCACCCATCATGAAACTTCCCTTCTTGATGAACAACATACCATAAGGATTAGCCTCCTTAAAGTTAGAACTTTTGTAAGCTCCTACAAGTTCACCTGCCGGTTTGTTGCAACTGGCCAAGCCAATCGTCAAAACGATCATCAATGGCAAAATCTTTGTTACTTTCATATTAGTAATTGTTTGTTTTTCCAGTATTATAAGTATCTTACTGATTTGTATTTATTCGTTCGTTTGGGCTTTAGGATATCAAATCCGTAGGCCAGATATATCTCGTGACTTCCGTAACTTTCCAGCAGCAAGCGGTTGGTCGGCAGTTCGCAACTATAACCTAACTGCAGTCCGGATATTATATCTATACCTAATAGTATATTAACACTTCCTGCTATGCGGTAACCCAATCCCCAGCGGTACCTGTCTTTATAGTCGCACATCAGCGTCATGTTCACGTCCCAACTGGCAAAATCAGTCATTACCATCGCACTCGGAGTCAGCACCCAGTTTCTGTAGTTCTTCAGCCGGAAATGATATCCGCCTACTACATACATTGTGCCTACCAGTTTCACTTCCGAATAGTCATCCCAGTCTATCGCCGGACGAGTCAAGTGGCTATAACTAGCGCCCACCCACCATGTCGGAGTACTATAGTAGAGACCTACTCCCATGTCAAATTTCATTCCCGATTTATCGCCGTGCGGTATCGCTTGGTCGCCTGACTCATGGTAATCATCTCCCATCTTACTCAGATTGACCGAATCTCCCTTGAATCCAACATTTACAAATCCCAAGTCCACACCAACACTTAGATAACCTTTCCCCAGCTTCTGACGATACGCATACTGCACATATAGCGATTGTGTCGTAAACAATCCGTATCGGTCGTTCAAAAAACGGATTCCTGCACCGTGATGCGTCTTAGCTATCACAAAGGGCGAACTGAACGAAAACCATGTACTCATCGGTGCATTCGTAATGTCTACGTATTGCATTCGATGCATACCAGCAACTTTCATCAGGTCTCCCTCTCCTACCGCTGCAGGATTGTAGGCCATCGGCAAATACATATATTGTCCCATCTGCGGATCAAACTGTGCACTCACAGTCGATATGGCTATTAACGCCAGCAGAAGTACAAAATGTCTCTTCACGTATATACGGCTATTGGGCTTAATACTCCTCTTCGTTAAAGAAGAAATCCTCATCTTGTGTGGGATAGTCCGGCCATATATCCAAGATACTCTCATACACCTCCTCGTCCTCGTCCTCCAACTCGCTCAAGTTCTCTATTACTTCCGACGGAGCACCTATACGATTCGCATAATCCAACAATTCATCCTTTGTAGCAGGCCAAGGTGCATCCTCTAATTTAGAGGCTAATTCCAATGTCCAATACATATCTCAATTTGTCCTATTCTAGTTCCAACTTCCGTAACGCACTAATCCTCAGCTATTTATGACGAACAAGAACGCCGTATATGCACGACGGAAGGCCCCATTTGGGTTCATTTTTTCAAAAATAACGTGCAAAAGTAGTAAAAAGTTTCGATACGTGCAAGTTTTTTTTGCATTATTTCACATTTTTCCGCAATTTTTCGCCAAAATCGCACACTTTTACACTCTTACCTTTTTTGCTATTTTTGCCAGATTTCCTCCTTTTGTCTAGTCAAATACACTATATATCTAGACAATACAAACATATAATCACTCAGCCGGTTGATGAACTGCAGCGACACGCTTTTTGCGTTCATTTCCACCATTCTCCGCTCAGTTCGACGGCACAATGTACGGCACACATGACACCTCGAAGCCAGTTCTCCACCTGCCGGAAGGACAAAAGCATGTTGCTTCGGCACAACCGCCTGCATAGCGTCTATCCATACCTCCAGTTGATGTACATCGGTTTCGGTCAGCCATTCACCCGGAGCCTCACTCAGTTCTGCGCCCAGATTAAATAGTTTGTTCTGCACAAAACGCAACTGACCGCCTATATCTCCATTCTGCAGACCAATCTGCTCTATACCGGCTCGCAGCAGCCCTATCCAACTATTCAACTCATCGGCTGTGCCGTAGGCCTCTAGCCGAACATCCGCCTTTGACACACGCTGACCATTAGCCAGCGACGTTTCACCTTTGTCACCTGTCTTGGTATAAATCATATCCGTATCTTGTAGTTTCGTTTCAGGTAATGCTTGTCCACAAATAGCAATCCCGCATGGTACAAGTCCATGCTGGTCGTCACTCGCTCGTCCGCCCGTAGTGCTTTCCAGGCTCGTTCCATCTCACGCGAATAGTGTATATCATCCACCACTATTACCCCTTTTTCTGTCATGTGGGGCAACAAATAGTCCACATAGCGCATCGTTGCTTCGTACGTATGATTGGCATCCACATACGCCATATCCAATTTCTCGCGCGCGCATGTATTTAATATAGTATCAATATTACCCACCTTACATAGTATATTCTCCAGCCCCAATGCGCGCCATTGTTCTCGAGCCACTTGAACCACTGTCTCGCTTCCCTCTAACGTCACCACCTTGTTCTGACTATTAGCCGCGCCTAAATAAGCCGTTGTCACACCCAGCGAAGTCCCCAATTCCAATATCTCCAACGGACGATTCTGCTCGCGCCCCATATAGACCAACAATCGAAACAGAAGTTGCCCTATGCGCGCACTCTCCAAATGGCCCCGAGCTATATCACTCACTTTACGGGTCACCTGCAGTCCTTCCGGCGAACCTTGCGAACCATAATCCACCACATCCAGGCTATCCTGGCAAGTCAATAGACCATCACGTCTCCTCTCGATATCTGCAAAGCAATAGTACGTATTCTCATCGCGCATCAAAAAACGAACCAGATAGAATAGATAGGGAGAATGGATTCCCTCGCCCGTCGTATTCCATGCCGTTAGCATGTGGCGCAGATACGAACAAATACGAAATATTGCCTGTCCGAAATTCATTTTCGGGTACAAAAGTACAAAAAAATTTTGTTATATGCAAAAAAAAGTGTACTTTTGTGCCATGATTTTAAATTATATTTGGATTTCGCTCATTTTGTTAGCCGTTTTGTTCGGCTTGGTTCAGGCTGTCTTCTTCGGACAGACCGATATTTTCTCTGAAATTCTCAACTCCACATTCTCTTCCGCCAAGACGGGGTTCGAACTTTCTCTTGGACTGACAGGAGTATTGGCGTTGTGGATGGGTATCATGAAGATTGGCGAACAAGCAGGAGCTGTCAATTCGCTCGGACGAGGCGTAGCTCCGTTTTTCACACGTATTTTCCCTGAAGTGCCGAAAAATCATCCGGTGTTCGGGTCGATCATCATGAATTTTGCAGCCAATATGCTCGGCCTTGACAATGCCGCCACACCAATGGGATTAAAGGCCATGAGCGAACTACAAGAGCTGAATAAAGACAAGACAAAGGCCTCCAACGCGATGATTATGTTCGTTGTTCTGGGAGCTAGTGGTTTGACACTGATTCCAACAACTATCATGGCTTACCGTGCGCAATTGGGCGCTGCCAATCCCGCCGATGTCTTTCTGCCAATACTGATTGCCACCTACGTAGCCACTTTGGTCGGACTACTCTGCGTATGTATCGCCCAGAAGATTCGTTTGACCGACAAAGTCGTTCTCGGCACGCTCATTGGCTTGACCGTATTGGTTGGCCTGATCATCTGGGGTGCCACACGTCTCTCGCCGGACATGCTGTCTAAAGTCTCTGCTGCTATTGCCGCCATACTGTTACTGGGCGTCATTTGTTGGTTTGTTATCCAGGCGCTAACGAAGAAAATCAATGTCTACGATGCCTTCATCGATGGAGCAAAAGGCGGTTTCCAAGTGGCTATCGGCATTATTCCTTATCTCATCGCAATATTGGTGGCAGTTGGTATGTTCCGCGCCAGTGGAGCAATGGACCTGTTGGAGAAAGGACTGGCCTGGTGTTTCGCCGCATGCGGCATCAATCCTGATCTCTCGGCCGCCGTACCAACTGCGCTGATGAAACCGCTGAGCGGAGGTGGAGCCCGAGGACTGATGTTAGAAGCCATGACCACTCACGGAGCCGACTCATTAGTTGGGCGATTGTGTTGCATCTTGCAGGGAACGACAGACACCACATTCTATGTATTGGCTGTCTATTTCGGATCAGTCAATATCAAGGACACGCGTCACGCGGTAGCTTGCTGCTTATTGGCGGACCTGGCAGGAGCCATTACCGCTTTCGCCATCGCGCCTATCTTCTTTGGCTAAATCAGACTAATGTGGAGAAGCCAATTGACTTTTGGCTTCGAAAAGGGAAAGTGGTCGGGGAGACCAAACTGACCGAGAGGTAGAGT